>JACRHD010000014.1 GCA_016234115.1 Nitrospirota bacterium | reverse complement strand
GCACAGAGACACTGAGAAAACAAGAGGTTATCGAATAATTTTGCTTCATCACTTAGGTGAATGATTCATATTGGCCTTTTCTCTTATTTTTTAACTCTGTGCCTCCGTGCCTCTGTGGTTAACTGCTTTTTCTAAGTTTAATCTTTTTCTCCCGGCATGGACGCATTGAGAACGGGCGAGCTCGCAAAAACGCATCGCCAGATCGGGCCCTTTGGCCTCTTCCCCGTGTTTGAAAAAAACAAAGGCCTTCTTCCATTTTTGCGAAATAATTTTCTCTATCCAGTGCGACAGGTCAGCATCCGTATAATCTGAACGGCGCAGACGCAAATATCCCCATGTTGCCGTACTGATGATCTCGTCCGCCGGGTCCTCATCAGTGTCCGCGACGCAAAAACTATGTCCCCTTTCACGAAGGAGGTCCAGGATTTCATTGTCGATCCAGGAGATGTGGCGGAACTCGAAGGCGCAGGACAGGCCGGGGACCAGTTCGAGAAAATCCCGCAGCCCCGGATAGTCCGCGTGAAAACTGCCGGGGAACTGGAAAAGGACCGGTCCCAGTTTCCTGCCGAGGACCGAAAGCGCCCTGAAGAAATAATCGGCCTCCGCCTCTGCATTTCTCAACCGCTTCAGATGAGTGATGACCTGGGGCGCCTTGATCGCGAAAACAAAGTCGGCTGGGACCTGTTCCGCCCAGGATGACAGGACGCCCTCCTGAGGCATATGGTAAAAGGTATTATTGATCTCTGCCGCGCTGAAGCGTTCAGCGTAGAAGCGCAGCATTTCTTTGGGAGAGATCTTTTCAGGATAGAACCTCCCTTTCCATTCCCTGTATCCGTACCCGCTTGTGCCGACGTAGATTTTCATGTAATGCCGATTTACTTCTTCGCTGCTTTTTACATGAGCCTTCTGATAAAAGCCGGGAGGTCCCGGGGCTGACGGGACGTGATTAAATTGCCGCCGGCGCTTATGATCAATACCTTCATGGTTGACCTCGCGATATCCGCTTTCGGTCATTGTATCACCTAACAGGGACCGATACAAGATTGACGCACGGCTGTTCCCGGGGGATTATAAGGACTGACGCGGGCAACATCGTAAGGGCGCTGCCTGCGACTTCACGGGGGGGGTGAATTTATTTCTCAGGATTTTGTCCGGGTGAGCAATATGGAGATCGCGGGTCTTTGATCAGGGAGAAAGAGCGTTGTCGGGCAGCGGCGTGATAAAGTCCGGCTTCATGGGAAGACCTTTAAGGCCGCCCTGTCTCTCAATAACTTCTTCCTGCAGCACTGCGCCACCGAGCCCCTGCTGCCGTCTTCAGTAAAGCGCACAAGCTCCACCTTGCCGTCATCACGCAGCATGTACATCGATCCTGCTTCCTCTGATTTCGGGAAATACCGGCCTGTCAGGTCTTCATACAGGTCTACGTTAAAAAGCGCCCGGCCGTTTTTGACGCCGTTTCCCGCGGAAAGGCTGAGGATTCCATTATTGCTGTATACCGTATAATTTCCGTCTTCGTTTTTGTAGCCCACATAATATCTGCCGTTTTCTTTGTGATAAATATCCGCATTCATGGGCATGAATTCGTTCCCTACTATTTCAAAAAAGCCGTCTCCGATTATCTTGATTTTTTTGTCCGTTTTTGACAACACCCATTCCGACGTTATCATGTCCGGGCTGTGCGTCAGTATGGTCTTGTCTTTTTTCAAATTCGTTTTATCCAGTTTGCAATAGCTGGTGTGAACAACAGGGTCCCGTACCGCTACATCGTGTATGACCACGGCGTCCTTAAAGACGCCGGCGGCCTCCCTGTAACGCTCCTCGCTCCACGTTCTCTCTATGTAGTCGTTGATGTCGCCGTAAATGACGGGCATAGCCTCGAATTCTTTTTTCGGCATGTAAAGCCGCTGGGGCCTTTTCTTGGTGTAAAGCTGCTTCCATATGTCCAGGTCATGGACCGTGTCGGAGCTGAAGATCAGGGTCTCTTTTGACGTTGTGATCTTTATCCCGATGTTGGGAATGCCGTGCCATATGGGCGCATTGATCGCCTCAATTGAAAAGCCCTCGGAGCTCCTGTGCGCGTTTTTTTCTTCTTCATAAAATACGTCCGAAGAGAAAGGATAAAAACTCTCCGGCTCGATCCATTCATTGTAATCGGGGTCCCTGAAAAGCATGCGCGGCCTTCCGGTCTTGCCGCTGATAATGATTTTGGCCGTATCCGGTCCGACAGGGACGCCGCTGCCGTCAACTACGCGCAGGGACGTATTCCCGTCTTTTTCATCCTCGGCGGCTATCCTGTATTTTGCCCTGGGCCCCAATATTTTATAGTCAACGTATTCATCATATTCAATATCTATGACCCTTTTAGAGTCGTCGGAAAGGCTCCTGTCCAGAGCGGCCTGCGCGGATTTTTTCACTTCATTATGCACAGCTTCCGACGCAATGAGGGGCATTTTGTGGAATATGTCCGTTGCGTACTTGTAAAATATGGCAATATCGCTGAACCATCTCTTGTGGTCGTCGTGGCAGTGGGTGATGATGATCCCCTTTAAGTCTCTGACGGCATGCCCCCCTAACTGCTGAAACAGGGGCGCTCCGCAATCGATAAGATAGGACGACTCCCCGATAGTCACCAGATAACCGATGCTCTTGCCCATTCTTGAAAAGGGAGCTGAATCGCCGAGTATCTGGACTGTTATTCCATCAATCATTTTGAGGGCCCATGAAGATCTTAAAAGATGAGAAAGACCTTATTGTTTATTATCCATATACTTAATTCCGGAATCAAGGTATTTTTCACATCTGCCGCAACTCTTCAGCGGCGAATGACACGGACTTTAATCAGAGACCTTGCGTCATGAGAAAATTACAGCGGACAGTCGGACCCCGCGCCGCTTGCGATCCGATAGTGTAGTGCGTCCAACGCTTCTTTACATATGCTTCGAGTGTCCTGAGCCGTCATTCCCGCTTACCACCTCGGGAATGACAATTATCAGGAGTTTCAATGTAAAAGGATTTAAGACGCACTACAATAGCTCAGGAAGCATGCTTGCCGGAGTACGGCATTCGTGAATGCTCCGGGTCAAGGACGCCCCGGGACAAGAAGATGCGGAGGAAATAAATGAGGTCTGTCTACTTGTCGACCGAGAATTCACTTGCTGCGTCGGATGAGATCAGGAAATATCCGTCTTCCTCAATCACCGTTTTCCTGAAAGACAGGGCCTTGAGCGCCTTTGTCACTGCCTCTCTCGATACCCCGATGTGCGAGGCCATCTCCTGATGGGTCCGTTTTCTCGCAATGTAATGACTTCCTTTTACTGTTTCGCGGTGTTTCCTTGCGTCGTCAATCAGGAATTTCACAAGCCTTTCATTAACATCCAGAAACGCCAGCGACTCGATCATATCGTTTGATTTCCTTAATCTCTGAATAAGCGCCTCAAGCAGATCGAAGGCAATGGCGTTGTTCTCCTTCATTGTGCATATGAACATATCTCTCGGCAACACTCCCAGGGTCGTATCTTCAAGGGCTATCACATTGGCGGACCGTGATTTTCCGTCTATCAGGCTCATCTCCCCGAAGAAATCACCCTCTTTCAGCTCCGTCAGTATAAATTCATTTCCGTCCAGCCCTGTGAGACTTACTTTCACTTTGCCTTTGAGCACGATATAAAGGTCGGTCCCTTCGTCATCCTGAAAGACAACGTCCTCGTTATTTTCGACGGTGATAACTTTAAACTCCCCGAGCACGCACTGCAGGCTCCGCGTATTAAAATTTCTGAAAAGCGATATCCTCTTCAGAAACTTTTCAATCAGCTCCTTATCGTCTCCCCTGACACAAATTTCTTTTTTCATAAATTAAATTATCTTCCCTGTTCGCCGGGCCGGGCGTTATTTGTCCGGCGCCGGGGCCTCGGGCAGATGAATGCCGTCTTTCGTGCCGTCGACCGGGCCTTCCCACGCGCTCAGACCTCCCCTTATGCCCGAGGCGTCCAGTCCGAGGCTCTTCAGGATGAACGCGGCCGGCATCCCCCATGCCTCCATGCCGCAGTATGTGTAATATTTCTTCGCCGGGTCCAGCTCAGTGTAGCGGGTCCGGAGGTATTCAAGCGGCATATTGACCGCCCCTTCGATATGCTCTTCCTCAAACTGCTTCGGGAACCTGGTGTCGATGAAGACAATGTCCTTCATGTCCTCCGGCGTGATGTCTTCGGGATAAACAATTTCAAGAAAAGAGGCCTTCATCAGCTTTTCAAAATCCGCCTTCGACAGCGACAGGACAACGGTCTCTTCCATCGCCCTGCAGGTGGCGCTCCGGCGCTTTCCGCTGATCAGCGCCTCTTCTCCAAACCCCTCGCCTTCGCTTAGAACAGCCACCTGCTCGGGTTGCTCCCTGTTTTCTTTTTTTATGACCGCCACCTTTCCGGATTTAATGACGTAATACGCGTCTCCGACCTCTCCCTCTTTTATTATGTCCGAGCCGAAGGCGTAATTTTTCTCGACAAATTTGTCCGACAGGGCAAACATCTTCTCAGGGTCGAGGAGCGCAAAAGGCTGAAGCGTTTTTATCTTGTTGTATTCGGAAGAGGCATGCGCCTTTGAACCCATCATGCAGGATATGGCGGAATCCCACCTGACGATTTCATCGAAGTCTTTTTTGTAGAGTTTATAGAGAGTAACGTCGGTCTTTGCAATGACGGTGGAATACCTGTGCGAACATGTAAGAAGCGCCATCTCGCCGAACCCTTCTCCGCATTTCAGAGAGGTAATTTTCGCGTCCTGGCCCCATTTGGTCTTTTTCAGGACATCCACCGCTCCCCTTTTTATCATAAAAAAAGAGTCGGCCGCAGCGCCTTCCTCTATAATCCCTGAACCGGCGGGCAGTTCGACGACTTCGAGCTTATCGCAGACCTCCTCCAGCGCGCCGTCCGACAGATGTGAGAAATATGAATATAATTTAAGAATACTCGGTGATAGTTTTTCCATTCTATCGCTCCTCCTTTTTTCTCCGGCCGAGGTCACGCCTCGTGCGAACCGCAGGCTCAGGTCGGCTTAAAAGGCGTATGAACTCCCTCCGACCTGCCTTCCACCGGTCCGGTCCAGTTAAGAAGTCCTCCTTTTATGCTCCTGGCCTTTATCCCGCGGCTGTTCAAAAGAAAAGCCGCTATGGCGCTCCTCGCTCCCAGAAGACAATATACGTAATATTCTTTCGCGCCGTCCAGCTCCTGATATCTGCCCCTCAATTCATCAAGGGGTATGTGTACCGAGCGGGGGATACGCTCCTCGGCAACCTCCATTTGCATGCGTACATCGAGGTACGAGGGGTGTTCATTTTTCAGGACGTCTTCAGACGATATCTCTTCCAGAAAGGCGGACCTCATAACGTCAAGGAAGGCGTCCTGAGACAGGGTCCAGACGATCACGTCGTCAGAGGCCCTGACGGTAGCGCTGCGGGGGGCCCCGGTAATAAGCGCTTCTTCTCCAAAGCCCTGCCCCTCACGCAGGACGGCGACGCGCTCCGCCTTGCCGTCGAGATTTTTCTTGATGACCTCAACGCATCCAGATTTGACAATAAAGTACAGATCGCCTTTAGCGCCCTCAACGACGATATCTTCGCCCGCCCGGAAACTGCGCTCTTCAAGCTTGTCCAGGACGGCCGCCATCTTCTCAGGCTCAAGAAGCGCAAAGGGCTGAAGGGTCTTCATCCGGTTGTACTGTTCATAGCTCTTTACCCGTTTTTCAGCAAGCATCGAAAAAGCTGAATCGAGGCGGACAATCTCTTCAAAATCCGCTTTCATCAAAGCCAGAAGCCTGACGTCGGTCTTTGCGGTGACGGAACAGCAGCGGGGTGAGCATGTCAAAAGGGCCATTTCTCCGAAACCCTTTCCGTGACTGATTACGGAGAGCTTTGCTTTTTGTCCCCATTGCGTCTTCTTGAAGATCTCAACCTCCCCTTCTTTTACGAGATAAAAGGCGTCGGCCGCGGCGTCTTCCCTGATGATCTCAGTGCCCGCCGGAAATTCAACAGTATGAAGGCGCGCTGCGACGGCCTTCAGGGCCGAATCCGAAAGATGGGAAAAATAGCAATATTTCTTCAGATCTCTGTAATCAGTCGCCATTGATGACCCCGTAATTTCTCCGCTATTGAAAATCCTGTCTATCTCGCTGTCGCGTGGAAAACGTTACGGTAAGGACGGCCGGATGCCGGTAAAACACAATGCGGTTACCTTTAACGTGTCAGTCTTCCGGGGACAGGTCTCTCATGTAAAATCACTACATAATAGTATAAGAACAGGATGAGGCTATTATATGTTTTACGCAATTAAATATCAATCGGCATCTGGCGGGTAATGGACCATCGGGGACGGGGACGCGACCCGATAACAAACGGATCAGAATCGATGGAGAATACGAAGGCGAGGTCTGCCGACTGCGGGGGCGACCCCATCCCCCCGGGCAGGAGTCAGTCCCGCATAAGGGACGACAGGAGCAGCGAGACAACGCTTACGATAAGGGCGCCCAGGAATGCGGGCGGGAACCCGTCAACGTAGAACCCTATATTGAAGAGTTTGACCGCTATGGAAGAGGCAAACCACAGCATGAGCGCATTAAGGACAAGCATGAACAGCCCGAGTGTGAGAATGGTAATCGGCAGGGAGAGCAGGATGAGTATCGGTTTCACGGTCAGATTGACAAGCCCCAGGATGACGGCCATCACGAAATAGACGGCAAGCTCATTGCCTTCCGCCCTTATGCCCGGAACAAGCCACGCGGCCGCGAAAAGGGAAAGACCTGATATCAGCCATCTTTTCAGTATATTCATCGGTTACCTACCGTTAGTATATCAAAACATTGACGGCGGTCAAAACGCGGGGGGTCAAAACGCGGGTGTGAGCGGTCACCTTGATAAGGGAGAGCGGCATAGCGTATTATCATAAAAATCTTTCCGGGAGGGAGAATATGAAGATAATGCAATGCATTTTTTTATTTTTTATCGGGACAATGCTGACCGGGACTGCCGTTGCGGCGGATACGCAGGGAGAAGACAGGAGGGGGACTGTTTCAGTAACAGGCGCGGCAACTGATAATTATCCTCCTGATACCGCCGTACTTGTTCTCGCAATTGAAAATACCTCGGCCACCGTATCGCAGGCGACCCATAAAAATAATGTGATATCTGAAAGAGTGATCAGCGGGATAAAGAAGCTCCTTAAGCCGGACGCGGGCGATGAAATCAAGACTTCTTCATATTCTCTTGAGCCCGTTCATGAATATGATCAGGTTACGAGAAAAAATAAATTCCTCGGTTACAGGGCCGTAAACCAGATAACGGTCAGGACAAAACAGATATCGAATGTGGGCGGATTCATCGACAGCGCTGTAGAGCAGGGCATAAACAGGGTCGATAATATCAGTTTCAGTTTGTCGGACACGAAGGGGTCCTGCAAGAGTCTCCTGCAGCGGGCGACGGAACAGGCCAGGTCCGACGCGGACGTCGTCGCGCAGTCGCTCGGGACGAGGATCGCCGGCGTAAAGGATATTTCCGCTTCATGCGGAGGTGAGACGCCGAGACCTCTCTACCGCTTTGGGATGGCTGCGCAAGAGGCCCTGGATGCCGGAAGCCAAACACCTGTGGAAGCCGGCACGCTCATGCTGCAGGGCACGGTCAGGGCCGTGTTCTACATCGATGCTCAGTAACCGCTCCCGGGGCGCCCATTTAAATGGGTGCCCCTGTCCCTTGTGCAATAGAACCGATTATTAAGGCAAGAGTTAAATTGAACCATGTCCTTCTATGTATCCAGCTTATGGACATATCGACAAAACCGGTGTGGACCTTAAAGAATATGCCGCCCGCTAAATGCCCCTGGGGCAATATGCTATAATCATCACTGAGTTCTTAACGGGGACAGGCTGATGAGAATCCGGATCGATCAACATACGCTCGATAGAGCCACGGAACGTGGTGCAAGCGAAGATGAAATAAAAGATGTGGTTATCAGCGGGGTTGATATCCCGGTAAAGGGGAATCGAAAAGGCAGGGCAAAAGTCTATAACTATAATCAGAAGCGGCTGAATACATTCTATAAACAAAAGAGACTTGAAGTGATTTATACTGTTGAAAATGATACAATTGTAACCATAACCGTTTATGTTTTTTATGGTAGCTGGAAGGAGACAAAATGAAAGTTACCTATGACAAAAAGTCCGATCTGCTTTATATACGTTTAGATGAAAGCAAACAGGTTGTGATCAATAAACGGGTCGCCGATGATATTGTTCTGGATATCGGAGAATGTGATAAAATTATCGGCATTGAAATCCTCGAAGCTTCTTCACACGTTGACCTCAATAAAATACTGCCGATCCAGCACGAGGGAATTAAAGTACCGGCATAATTTCAGCTTATCCCCCGCTGTCGTAAAGTATGCCCTTAAAAAGAAAAGACGCGATGCCCATGTCTCTATTCAAATGCACCATTCAAGCCTGACCTCGCAACCCCCGGTGTAAAGGATATTTCCGCTTCATGCGGAGGGGAGACGCCGAGACCTCTCTACCGCTTTGGGATGGCGGCGCAAGAGGCCCTGGATGCCGGAAGCCAAACACCTGTGGAAGCCGGCACGCTCATGCTGCAGGGCACGGTCAGGGCCGTGTTCTACATCGACGCACCCGCACAAATTGACAAATGACGGATATTTTGATAGATGAAACACATATGAGTATAAAGGCAGAACAAAGGAGAAAATATGAACAGACTTTCAAGATTAATTTTAGTTGTTGGCCTGTTAATCGCGTGTTCCGGCTGTATCTGGGTGCATGAACCCGACCGGCGCGGCGACCATGATCGTAAAGAGCACAGGGACGATGATCGTGGAGAGCACCACGACCGGGACAGAGAAAGACATTAATATCCGGGTCCCCGGTCGACTTATCTCTTGAAAACCGCCAGCATGCCGTCCTTCCTTTCCAGGCTGAACCCAAAATTCATGCCCATATTTCCCTTCTGTGCGTTAAGGTACCCACCCTTATCTCCCATTTGCATGAGATCGGTCTGCCAGCCTTTCTCCTTCAGCGAACCGGCATAGTTCTTGATGTCATCGCCATTAATATCAACCAGATAGATATTAAATGTCCATTTGTCCCCTCCCTCGCGAGATTTGACTACGCGCTCGATTTTGCCTGCGGTGAATTCCGGTACATCCTTAAACATCTCCGGAGGCCAGGTTGTCGTTTCCGCTATCTCCGTCGTAGAACCATTCTGTTCAATTTGAATTTTGTCTCCCTGCATTTTTACGTCCACGTCTTTGCCGGTGGCATGCTCGAGGCTTCTCTCAACCATCTTTTCCTGTGAGCTCTTTTCGCTACAGGCATTGAGCAGGAATAGGCTCAACGTTAGAAAAGCCGCCATGATCCCGGTCCATTTTATTTCTGATGTCATTTTCCCTCCTTTATAGTTTCCCTGTATGCCATATTAGGTCTATACCTCTATTTCCGGTTGGTGTCAAGTGAAATGGGTGACCGTATCGATCAACATACGCTCGATAGAGCCGCGGAACGTGGTGCATGAAATAAAAGATATGGTTATCAGCGGGTCGCGATGATATTGTCCTGGATATCGGAGAAGGTGATAAAATCATCGGCATTGAAATCCTCGAAGCTTCTTCACACGTTGATCTCAATAACATACTGCGATTCAGCACGAGAAAGGTTCTACAGTAAGCGCACGAGACCGAGAAGGGCGGGTAAGCCCGCACGAAGATTAACTGGAGAGAAATAAAAATAAAGGAACTCGCGGCGCTTGTCTGTCATAAACTTAATGAAAAACGCATAGACGCCGTTTTGGTCGGCGGGGCATGTGTATCCATTTATACGAAGAATAAATATGTTTCTTATACCCAGGCCCTCGGGCAGGCTGTTATGGTGGCAAAAGCACAAAAGGTCAATCTCAAGGATATAAAGAAATGGTCTCTTGAGGAAGGGCATAAAGAGAAGTATGAGAATTTTCTCAAGGCGCTGAAAGAATAACCACCCGGATCGCATCTAACTATGCGGCTCGCAATACGGCTCGGGGTCAGGGCTTGAAAATGTCCTTTAATTTTATTCCACTTTCAAGCCCCGACCCCTTGTCGTCTTTAATTTGCAGATAATTTGTAAAATGTGTAGGCCTGACCCCCAGCCCCTGAGAAAAGCCGCTCAAACAATCCATCATTATTCCTTTTCCCTGTTGAATCCAATCTTTCTCTTCTTCTCTTCCGGCGGGGCCATCAACTGCCGTATTGCATTAAATATCAGATGTATTTCTTCATCATGCTTTTCAAATTTCCCCTCAAGCTGATTTAATTTAATGGAGAGTTCTTTATTGGTTGAGAGGAGTTCTCTTAGTTTTACAAATGCTCTTACTACCTGAATACCGGCCTGAACAGCGCCGGGACTGTTTAATACATTCGCAAGCATGATCGCCCCATACTCAGTAAAGACATAAGGCAGATAACGACGACCTCCCCATCTTGAGGTCGCAAAATGCGACCTCAAATTCTTCATCATTTAATTGAAACATGAAATCTGAGGGAAATCTATTCAGGTTGCGCCTGACCTGTTCATTGAGTCGCTTGGTTGTTACACCGTAAAGAACTGCGAGATCTGCATCTATCATTACCCTGTGGTCCCTGATAATGAATATCCTTTGCTGAATTTCCTCAATCGGAATAATTTCATTCATATTGCCCCCCCCTCTATTTTTTGAAATGATTAAGAATCCTACAGCCATAGTCCCCGCTTTGACTGATGGATTATAACACATGATGCAAACAAGATTTGAAAGACGAGGGTTCACGCTGTTTAAGTCCGTATACGCTCCTACGGATCTTGAATTACCTTCTAAATCACGCTAAGATGCGTCGAGGCCGAATACTTGAGATACGGAATAATAACATCATTCTTATTCCCCCCAGTCCCGTCGTATGTCACCGACACCATCGGCGTCCCTGTCTTCTTCTCTATCTCCTTCGCCATCGCCTCGGTAATCACCGACGCGCAGCACAGGGCCGGGTTTGCCTGGACGAAGAGGGCCACGTCGGGGTAGTGCTTTTTTATGTAGAAGAGCTTCAATATGTTGTCCATGGATTCGCCGGTATTTTCCAGCCTGATGTTGTATTGCGAAAGGAGCTTCTCCGGCGATTCGTTATATTCCAGTTCAGGCTCCTTTAATATCCGTTCAAAATATTTATAATAATTTTTCTCTAACATGGTCACCGTGGCGATCAGTGTCTTTGTAGACAGTATGTCGAGGTATTTCCCTTCGATAAACCACTTCCTGAAATACTGTCCGGAAATCATCTTGAGATAAGAGCTGAAGGGAGTAGTAATGACCTCGCCGCCGTTGGCTTCAATGAAATGCACCAGGCCCTGGTTCATCACTTCATTGTCCCGCACATACATGTCACCGTAGATGGCGACTTTGGGCCTTTCTTCATAACGGGTCTCAATGGCCTCAAAATACGATACGGCTTCGGCGACAGCGGATTCCTTTGACCGCTTTCCTAAAAAGGCGGCCGAGAGGATATCGATGCTCTTTTTGATTGCCTTATCAGTTTCCCCTTTCACCTTTTCATAAGGCCGTATCCTGCATCCCATTTTCCTGACAAGCCCTCCGAACATATAGGCAAAATACGTGTCCACAGGGAGCCTCAGCGAGATATCGATGAAGGACAATTTACCCGTATACACGCCGGCCTTTGACATGCCGTTTCCATGGGTGTTCAGTATGTTTTTTATGTGATGAGGATACATCCTGAGATTACAGGACAGGGTCGTATCCAGCATCCACAAGACAGTCTTTGCGGGATCGAGATCATGCTTTTCAACATAATCGATAAACTCCTGGGCGATTATGCTGAGGGGAATACACTGACCGCTGTTGTAGCGCAGGCTCTTTTGAATGCTTGAATGAGTTTCTTCGAGGAGCCTTGCGTCGATGCCTTCACTCCTGAGATTGGCAACGATCAGGTTCATGCTGAGGTTGTCCCAGTTTGGAATGATCAGTGTTTTTCCGGAAAGCTGATGTTCTTTGACCGGGACGAGCGAAGACCCGTATGCAGCGGGCTTCTTTTTTCCGGCCGAAACAAGAGATCGATGATGGTTCCTGAAAGACCGGACCGCCGCCTCTATCCTCGTCTCATAACCCACCTTTGAAGAATGTTCGTCAAGCTGTAAAATGAGGTAAGGCTTGTCATGGGCATCCATGAGCTTCTTGAAATACTCTACGGCAAAGGAATCAGGCGAGCACTTGAAAGAGGTCACAAATACCGGGTATGCCTTCCCGGATCGCGCAACGACCTCGGCGGACCTTAATATCTCCGAGGCGTAATACCACAGCAGCTCATTGCAAAGCGGCTCTATCGACTCCACATCTTCCGGGGTATAGGACAGCATGTCCTGAAAAAAGGTCTTAATGCCTAACGATGCAAAGATACCGGGGACCCCGCCGTTCATCTCCCCGGAAAGGACCGCATAAGGTCTGCCTAAAAATACGACGTGAATGTCATCGGCGCCGGCTGTTTCTCTTTTATATATCTCCTTTAATCGCAGCGAGCATGAATCATTGAACTGAAGCGCCTTGTCATACGCCCTGGAAACATCAAAGATGCCGATGCTGTCTTTTAAAACAGGTCTCAGCGTCTTGTAAAGCTGAGCCTTCATATAAAGAGCATTATATAAATAGTTCACAAGCGGCATGAGAAACCGGTCTTTGTCAACCTTTGAAGCCGTTTGGGAAACGAGTGAAGGAGAGAACTGGGTATAGTAACAATACTGGCGTCTGACGCCCTTTTCCTTCGACTGCTTTTCGAGATAGAAGGGCAGGAAGATGTAATCCACCTTCTTCAGCAGATAATTCACATGCCCGTAGAGGGAGGTCATGGGCGAGCAGAATTCAGAGCCGGCCAGACGCTTTCCTTCTTTTACCGCGTCCGTATATGACTCGCTGGTAATGGTTTTTATGGACAGTTCTTCAAAGAAGGTCTTCCAGAACGGCAGGTCTTCCAACATATGAAGGGCTGCCGGGATGCCGATGGTGCATTGTTCTTTATGTTCCCTGACCGACTTGAATGAAAAAGCCTTTTTTCTTTCTTTAAGCAGATCAAAACCGGAGAGGTTATTGTTTATATATTTTTTTGTATCATAATCCCTGCCGCACAGGAACCCGTAGGCGACACTTTCGCCGTCAACGTCCGCAACGGTTATCTTGCAGTGGTTGGGGCACAGCTCGCAAACTTCAGACCTTACCGGTATCTGTTTTTGATAAAGCTTCAGTCCCTTGAAGGCGCTTGCTTTCACCCCTTGCTCCAAGAGCATGAGCGCGACCCCTAACGCGCCTGTCAGATGACAATACCTGGATACATGGATCGGTTTTTGGAGTCTCTGTTCAAAGGCCGCCACGAGGGCCTTGTTCTTTGCAGTCGCCCCCTGAAAGCATATTTTATTTCCGATGCTGCTTTCGATAGCGACCTTCATCAGGTAGTTTTCACGTATGGAGTGGAGCACGGACGCGAGTGCCTCATCGACCGTGTACCCTTCGTTTAAATAGTGATTAATGTCCCTCTCCATAAACACCGTGCACCTGTCGCTTGAAATGGGCGCCCTTCTGCCTTCTGTTCTCTCTGAATAATCGGACAGGGGGCATCGCAGTTTCAGGGCCTGCTCTTCGATAAAGCTCCCGGTCCCGGCAGCGCATACATTATTCATTGCGGAGAAGGTGACAATTCCTTTTCTTAAAGTGGTGAATTTGGAGTCCTGGCCGCCGATTTCAATAATGGTGTCCACTTCCGGATCAAGTTCACAGGCAGCGCGCGCGTGAGCGGTGATCTCATCGATTATCATATCGGCCCCGATTATCTTTCCCGAGAATTTCCTTCCGCCTCCCGTGGTCCCGGACCCGATGATACGGACATCCAGTTTCTTTTTTTCAATAACATCATCAATTGACGCGAATAACTTCCGTACCGCATGAACGGGCCTCCCGGCTGTCCTTGTATAAAATCCGGAAAGGACCGTCCTGTCATTGTCCATCAGTATCGCCTTCGTGCTTGTAGAGCCGATATCGATTCCGAGGTAAACTTCATATTTCTTCGACGGCGCAAGATGTTCATAAATATCGACCTCTACCGGGTACATGTCCTCAGGGTCAAATGCGGCATAGTCGTACTTTTCAACACTGCTGAAATCCGGATAGCCGGAGAGCTTCAGGCTGAGCGGCTCATAGTAGTGCTTCTTTTTTAGAGGGGCCTGAATCAGGATATCGTCCGCGGACTGTACATCAACCTTATTGAGCAGGCCCGGCCCTTCCAAAAGATTGAGTCCAGCCCCGATAGCGCCGTAGAGCCGGGACATTTCATCCGCAATAATGTCCATCCCGATGATCGACTGGATATGCCGGGCAACGGCCCTGTTTCTCGATACGCCTCCCGTGAATATAATGGGAGGATTGGTCTTTGCGTCTTTAAACAGCGTATCCACTATATTCTTTGCCAGCCCCCTGCACAGGCCGTCGCAGATTTCCTCCAATGAGTATCCCTCCTGCTGAGCATGGACAAGGTCTGTCTTGGCGAATACCGCGCATCGTGTAGCGATTTTAGGAATTACGCCCTTATTGTTGAACGCGAGCTCACTCAGCTCCTCTATCCCGCTCAGGTTCAGCCTTTTGGCCTGCTGGTCCAGAAAGCTGCCGGTGCCTGCCGCGCATGAAGTGTTTGACCTGAAATTAAGGTAGTTGCCGTCCTCGTCAAAATTAATCAGCCCGAACCTTTCGCCCCCTACAATTAAAATAGCGCCTGTCTTTTCATGGAAATGCCGGGCGGCCGTGATGATTGCGACCCGGTTATCATACTGGCCGTTTACTTTAATGACCGACGGGGTCGAAGATGTGGAGGCGATACCGCGTATCCCGGACAGATCGAAACCGTTCAGGACCTTTCTGACGGTCTCAATGATGTTGCCGTGATGGAATTCATAAGCGGTTGTGACAATTTCCCTGTTCAGGTCCATTTCAACAATTGAAACAGACACTGAACCGATATCTATCCCGAGGATGTTTGACTTACTCTGGTTTTCCATTTTCAGGCGCCCGCCGCTTCCCACCTCTGACGGAGGGTTTGGCCTTGTTGGGATGACTACATACTCTATTTATAACACGTAATACCCCGGTTGTCTACCGGTGACCGGGGCATGCCGTCTAACGGAGGATGATTAATCCAGCGTTCTCCGGTAGCGTTTCACGCCGATGGTCAGAACTACGGCTGCAAACAGCGCGATCTGCCAGAGCTGAAGCACAACCTCTTCGGCGCCGTTGCCTTTGAGAAGTATGCCCCGGACTATCCTGAGAAAATGGGTGAGCGGCAATATTTCGCCTATGGCCTGTGCCCACCGGGGCATGCCGCGAAAAGGGAACATGAAGCCCGAGAGCATTATCGACGGCAGAAAGAAAAAGAACGCCATCTGCATGGCCTGGAGCTGGTTTTTGGCCACGGTGGAAAAGGTTATGCCCATCGACAGGTTTGCGATAATAAAGACAAGCGCGACGGCGAACAGGAGGATGGGACTCCCCACCATTGGGACATGAAAGAGAAAGTAAGCGACCGCGAGGACCAGCCCGATCTGGATGTAGCCCACGAGGATGTAGGGGATTATCTTTCCGATCAGCACCTCGACCGGGCGCGTGGGCATGGAGAGAAGATTTTCCATTGTGCCGCGCTCGCGCTCGCGGGTGATCGCGAGCCCGGTTATTATCACCATCGTCATCGTCAGGATGACACCCATCAGCCCCGGCACGATGTTGTAATATGTGATCCCTTCAGGGTTGTAGCGCGCGTGGATGCGCAGCTCGACGGGGCCTTCGGCGTCGGCCAAAAAGGAGAGGGGGCCTTTGAGATCGTTTTGGAGCGCGGTGCTGAACAGCGTGCGCAAGGCCCCGAGAGCGTTGCCGGTAGCGGAGGGATCGGTTGCGTCGGCCTCAATGAGAACAGCGGGCCTGTCGCCCCGGAGGAGGTCGCGCGTGAAATTCTCCGGGATATTGACGACGAACTGCACTTCGCCGCGGGCGAGCGCGTCCTGCCCTTCTGCCTCGGTCTTCACCTCACGGACGAAATCAAAGTAACTGCTGTTGCGGACCGCGTACAGCAGCGTGCGGCCCTGCGCGCCGCGGTCCGCCAGGAGCACAGCGGCAGGGAGATGTCTCGGGTCCGCGTTAATGGCAAAGCCGAATAAGATAAGCTGGACGATAGGGATGCCTATCATCATCCCGAAGGTCAAACGGTCGCGGCGCATCTGGATGAATTCTTTGACGACCATCGCGCAGAAACGCGAAGGAGAAAAGCCGTATCCGCTCATGGTGAAACGTCCCTGCGCGCTTTTTCCATCATTTGAATGAAGACATCCTCAAGCCCGGAGTCGATACGTTTCCATTCATACTGCCCGGTCCGAAACGGGGCGATGGCCTCTTCGAGGGAGGCTGCATCGTCTCCGCTTACATGAAGCGCGCTGCCGAAGGCCACGGCCTGCCCTACGCCGGGATGTGCGCGGAGCCGCCCGGCGAGCGTCAGAAGATCAGGGCCGCTCACCGACCATGTCGTCAGGTGCGCCTGATCAATTACCTCGGCAGTCGTGCCGTGGGTGAGCAGGCTGCCGCCGGAGATGAAGGCGAGCCGGTGACAGCGCTCGGCTTCATCCATATAATGAGTGGCGATAAGGAATGTCAGGCCCTGTCCCGCAAGCACATGTATCTCCTCCCAGAATTCGCGGCGGGCCTTCGGGTCTACGCCTGCCGTGGGCTCATCCAGAAGCAGCAGCCTGGGCCGATGAATCATGCATGCGGCAAGGGCAAGACGCTGCTTCCATCCTCCGGAAAGCTGGCCTGCGAGCTGGTCCCGGCGCTGCTCAAGCCCTAATCGCACGAGGCTTTCGCGCACGGCGCTGCGGCGGTCTTTCAGGGAATACATGCGCGCTACAAAATCGAGGTTCTCGGCAATGCTCAGGTCCTCATAAAAACTGAAGCGCTGCGTCATATAGCCGACCTGGCGTTTAACAGCGTCGCTCTCTTTGATCACATCATGGCCCAGGCAAATGCCGCCCCCCGCGTCTGCCCGGAGCAGGCCGCAGAGCATGCGGATAAACGTCGTCTTGCCGCTTCCGTTGGGGCCCAGGAAGCCGCATATTTCACCTGTGCGCACCTGTAAATCGACATGGTCGATGGCAGTGAGGTCGCCGAAACGCTTGGTCATTCCCCGCACATCAATGGCAAGGTCGGCAGTCATATATTATTCTCCGAATTGAATATCGACCGGCTGGCCCGGATGCAGGTTCACTGCTGTCTCAGGAGCGAAGACCGCTTCAATCATGAACACCAGTTTGCTTCGCCCCTCTTTGCTGTAAATGACCGGGGGAGTGTATTCCGCCCTGGGAGAGATAAAACTTATTGTACCGATTGACGGCCCCTGCGAGCCGTCCACAAAGACCCGCACCTTGTCGCCGGTATGAATCGCGCTGAGCCTCGTCTGAGGGACAAACGCCCTGACCTTGATATTCCCGGCAGGAAGCAGCGTTACGACCGGGCGGCCCGCTGGGACAAATTCCCCCTCCCTGAAAAGGGTATCAAACACCAGGCCGGATTGGGGCGCGGCCTGCCTCTTTTGCAGCAGGTCCCATTCAGCCCCGGCCAGCGCCGCTTCCAGCGCCTGTACGTTTGCCTTTGCCGCCGCGATCTGGTCGCTGCGCAATCCTAAGTGCGCTGTTTTGATGTCCGCTTTCAACTGAGCAACACGCTGGCGGTCCTGGTCGTAAGCTGAACGCGCGCGGTCAATGTCCTGCGCTGCGATCAATCCGGAGAGAAAGAGGCCTTCCTGGCGGCCGAGCTCTTTTTCCGACAGCGACAACGCGGCCTCCGCCTGTTTCAATTGAGCCTCGAAGGCCTCGATTTCCGAGGAGCGTTTGCCCTTTTGCGCGTCTTTTAAATTTTCACGGGCCTGCTTCAGCCGCCATTGCGCTTCATCCCGCGCTGCCTTTTCCGAAACGCTTTCGAGCGTGAAGAGAATGTCGCCAGCCCGCGCCTGTTGGCCCTGCCGCACATGCAGGGTCTTCAGAGTGCCCCCAAAAGGAGACGAGACATAGACGAACTCTCCCTCGATATAGCCCTGTGTCCGGTCAGGGTCCGGGCGGCTGCAAGCCGTGAAAATGAAAAGCCCCGCAAGCACGACAACAAGGACCCCGGCCGTACTGCGATGAAATATGCCCGATACTGAAATCAATCAGACCTCCCCGCATCAGTAATCACAAGGCTCAAGAATGCCCTTATTATAGCAGGTCACGCTTACTGCCCGATACGTTCGGGAAAAGAGGCGGGCTGTAAAAAAAATTGTTCAGGCCCTTCCGGCTCAACTCCCGCACTGAAGTTGCCGAAAAGCTATATAGCAGCAGGAAATGGATGTCGTTTCCTGAGGTTACAAAAGCGGTTATGCAGCAGAGAATGTCTCAACAGTATCCCGAAGCCGGAAGAAAGCATATAATACATAGAAGAGCGCCGAAGGATCATCCGAAGGCCGACGGGAAAATAATTTTCTCTTGAAAGTGAGGTCGCAGTATGGACAATGCACAGTTTGACAGGATCATAACTCTCGCGTCAAAAGATACAAAGAGGGGGGGGCGTGTGGTTGCGAAGATTTTTTATCGCATGTTGAGGAAAAAAGGGTTTACCCAGGACCAGATAATCAGTATCGCGACCAATATACTGAGCTGCCTCACTGACAGTTTGAAGAGTTATGAACAGAAGGTGGAATCGCACAAAGAAGAACAGGCCGCCAAAAAAGAAAACGCGGCAAAGACGACTTCAAAATTTGCGCGGAAAAACATCGGTAATTTTCAGAAAGACATAGATGACGATAAAGTATGGTCGGAGAGCGGTTAAGCAGTCTGCTTTCCCATTATCAGCCGCCTGAGCGCTTCGGCCTGTAGCCCAATTTTTTCAACTCGGCAATGAGCGCGTCGCAATGATCGCCCTGAATTTCAAGAGACGTGTCCTTGACTGTGCCGCCTGTCCCCAGCCCGGTTTTCAATTCCTTAAGCAGGGCTTCCCTGTCTTTTGCCCGGCCATGCAGACCCTCGATTACCGTGACGGACTTCCCGGCCCTCCGCTTCCGGTCGAGCCTGACAATCACCTTGTAATGGGTCGCCTTCTGATCGGCAGAATCCGGCGCTGTAGGTGCAAACGGCCGATCGCCCCGGCGATTTTCCTTTCGGGGGACAAGCATGTCGGTGGAGTAGACCAGTTTGGATTTTTCTTCCGGCATGGTCCATTTTACCACAAGGGCCGGCCCCGGATGTTTTTTATGAATGCCGCCCGGTATTTTCTTTTTTATCGGATTTAAGTTATATTAACCTGCTGCCTGAATTAAACCGCGAATGTCCGGAAGAAGCGTGAATTAAAGTCCGTTCCGTCTGTTTCAACCGCCTGGGCTGTTTAAAACCGATAGCAATTTTGTTCCGGAACAAAGAAGGGATAATTATGATCCAGGTGTCTAACTTAGATAAATGTTATGGCCGGCAGGTCATTTTTGAGAAGGCCGGTTTTACCCTTAATCGGGGTGAGCGTGTAGGCCTTGTCGGCAGAAACGGGCACGGCAAGACCACTCTCTTTAAAATGATATTAGGGCAGGAGCACCCTGATTCAGGATGTATCAGTATTCCCAACGGATATATGATAGGCCATCTGTCGCAGCATATCAGCTTCTCTGAGGACACTGTGCTGAAGGAGGCGTGCGTGAGTCTCCGGGACAATGAGGACGGCATCGATGAGACATACAAGGCGGAAATCATTCTTATGGGACTCGGTTTCACACTGGAAGATTTCGGAACCAATCCATTGGATCTATCAGGGGGATACCAGGTCCGCCTGAATCTTGCGAAGGTGCTTGTTTCCGACCCCGACCTTCTACTGCTCGACGAGCCTACCAACTACCTCGATATTCTCTCTCTTCGCTGGCTTACGCAGTTTTTGCGCAACTGGAAAAAAGAGCTCATAATTATTACCCATGACCGTGATTTCATGGACGGGGTGACTACACACACCATGGCCATACACCGGTGCAGGATGCGGAAAGAAGCCGGCCCGACGGACAAGGTATACCAGCAGTTGCTGATGGAGGAAGAGATACACGAAAAGACCAGGATGAACGATGACAAGAAGCGCAGGGAAACAGAGGAATTCATAAACAGGTTCAGGGCAAAGGCAAGCAAGGCCAGGGCCGTTCAGTCGCGCGTAAAGGCCCTGCAGAAAAAAGAGCGCCTTGAAAAACTGACCGAGATAAAGGACCTCGATTTCGCGTTCAGATCAGCGTCTTTTACAGGGAAAAAGCTTATGGAGGTCGATGATATATCTTTTTCTTTTGACAATGACGGTCCGCCCCTGATCGACGGACTGACCTTTTCAGTGGGAAAGAAGGACCGCATAGCCATTATCGGCAAAAACGGCAAGGGAAAAACGACGCTGCTGAATCTGCTTGCAAAGGAACTGAAGACCGGGACCGGCGATGTCCGTCATCATGATCAGTTGCAAATGGCCTATTTCGGCCAGACCAATATAAACCGCCTCAGCCTGCACAAGACCATTGAGGAAGAAATTATCGACGTGCATCCCGAAGGCAGCCGGGGCGCGGCCCGCAAGATATGCGGCATTATGATGTTCCCCGGCGACAACGCGTTAAAAAAGATCAGCGTCCTTTCCGGTGGGGAAAAGAGCCGCGTGCTGTTGGGCAAGCTGCTTGTCAGCCCCTCCAACATGCTTTTGTTGGATGAGCCCACAAACCATCTCGATATGGAATCCAACGATTCCCTGGTTGAGGCGCTGGCCGATTTCAACGGCTCTGTAATTATAGTGACCCACAGTGAAATGATGCTCCATGCCCTGGCCACGCGCCTGATTGTCTTTGACGACGGGAAAGTGACTCTGTTTGAAGGAACTTACCAGGACTTCCTGGACCGCGTCGGCTGGAAGAGTGAGATTGATTCCGGCGTGTCCCGCGTCAAAAAGCCGAAGTCCGGGAATAATTCCATCAATAAAAAACAGTTGCGGCGTGAACGGGCAGAGCTGCTGAAAAGAAAATCATCAACCATGGGCGCCCTGCAAAAGGGCATGGATGAAGCGGAAAAGGAAATCGTAAGGCTGGAAGAAAAGATCGAGCAGTACAACCGGGAAATTATAGAGGCCTCGCTCAAAAGTGACGGGGAAGCCATTAAAATACTCACCCAAAAACTCCACGATTCAAAATCAAGACTCGACGCTCTCTTTACAAATCTTGATCTTCTGCGCACGGAGGCTGAAGACAGGACAAAAGAATTTGAGGAAGAGCTGGAAGGTCTGCTGACTGTTTAAGGCCGCATATATATTCAAAGCTCAAGCGCTTCGATCTTCTTTTTTCTTGTGAGGGCCTTCAACTCGCACTCGAGCCTTCTCGCTTCCGCGGCATTCCTGCACGGTATCGTCTTGACCAGCTCGAACGGCCTCCACGATCTTACGAATTTGCTGCCGGTCCCGAGCTTGTGCTTTTCAATCCTTTTCTCGAGATTATTCGTCATCCCGATGTATAGAGAATTGTTGCGGCACCTGAGCGCATAGACGCACCAGTGTCCGTTGTTCGTCTCAATCCGCACTTCCGTTGATTCCTTCAGCCATATCTTCAGGGCCTTCCTTGCCTCCCTGTCCACAATTGAGAAAATCCGGTGAACGGGGTCGTGATTGCGGGATTTGGAATGCCCGGCAACCTTTACGACCTGAAAGCCCGATTCGTCGTGAAATTCGTAAAATGCGCGGTAAAGAGAAGCGTTGATCAACTGCCGGTTTGTCTTTTTCGAAAGGAACCCTCCTGCCAGCAAGCGGGGTTTTCTCCTGAGAAGGCCTGTAACGCATTGGGAATCGGAATATAACGTCAGGCGTCCGTGCGGGACCTGCCGGTTCTCCGCAAGCGCCCATAAAACGGTCTGAAGTTCGAGCCTCGTCGAGGAAGTGCCTTTGAATCTCTTCACCTTTAACAGCCCGATTATTTCGGTCCTTCCAATAGCTGCGGGAGAGGACTCTAAAAATGAAGCGGGCAACATAACATAGACGCCCACGCCGAGTTTGAGGCCGGGACTTACGCTGACATCCGTGAAAAGGGCAAAGTCCTTTATGGGTGCTGTTACGATATTAAACTCCTGAGCAATAATACGGTATCCATGCTATATCTTACATCGGGCCGGTATCGACTTCACAGCCCTTGCCTTCGTCTCATGCTTCTGGTAGCATTCATCGTAAGTAATACAGGTTTCCGAAAGACAATCATATGTACGCTGCACCAAAGGAGGCATTCAATGGGAGACAAAGGCGGTAAGAAGGACAAAGACAAGGACCGGAAACAGAAGGCTGTCCAACACGCAAAAGATCTAAAAGACAAGAAGGACAAACAACCGAAAAGCGGATCGAAATAGGGGCATATAATTCAAAAGAAAATACAATGTGCGGACGCTTTGTTCTTTGCAGCCCTGCTAAAACGATCATCGAGGAGTTCCGCGTTGATAAATCCCATCTGGAATACATACCCAGTTACAATATCGCGCCGACCCGGAAGATTGTCATAGTCAGAAAGGACCGGACAAGGATACTCACCCAATGCAGGTGGGGTTTTGTCCCTTCGTGGGCAAAGGACCCCGGCATAGGCAACAGCATGATTCATGCGCGGGCGGAAACCGTTGCGGACAAACCGGCGTTCAGAGACGCATTTAAAAATCAGCGTTGTCTCGTGGTCGCAGACGGGTTCTATGAATGGAAGAAGGGGAAAACAAAAACACCTGTTTACATCCGCCTCAAATCGGCCCGGCCATTCGGTTTTGCGGGACTGTACAACGTATGGACTTCCCCGGAGGGAGAGGAGATCTGCACCTGCACGATCATAACAACGGAACCGAATGAGATCGTATCATCAATGCACGACAGGATGCCCGCCATAATTTCAAGAGATGACTATGACTGCTGGCTTGATCCTGATTCATACGACAGAGAGAAACTGATGTCTCTTTTGAGACCCTATAGTCCGGATGAAATGGAATGGTATTCTGTGTCTAAGAAAGTGAATTCCGCTGCTTATGATGCTCCGGATAATATATTGCCGGCAGAATAGGGGGGGCAGACTTGTTTATTTACTTTCGTGTCATTGCCTAATTTCTGACTCTCGTCCCCTCCGTCCTGTAAAATATATCTGTATGAAAAACCTTATCTGTTACTGTTTCGGCTACACCGATGCGGACATCATGAAAGACGTCAGGGAGAACCAGGGACGCTCGCTGATCATTGAGCGGATACTTTCCGAAAAGAAAAAAGGCGCCTGCAACTGCGCCGAAACTAACCTCCTTGGGCGCTGATGTTTAAACGATGTCCGCCGTGTTGTGGACAGGGTGAAAGAAGAGATGAAATTTGAAGGGGCTTGAAAATCAAGAAGAAAGACTTGATGCTTATTCACGTAAATATTAGGCTGGGAGAGGGGTGGGTTTAATATATAACAATAATGTATTATCTATTTCCTTGAGTTTCTCTGCTGCCAAATTATTTTTTTTCTTAAGATCCTCGGCAATCTTTTTTGCATCCTTGGCATGCTCCAAAGCATCCCTTGACTCAAGACGGTCTTTACGGGCTTCCTTGAATTGAAGAAAACCCAAAAGAACCATTAAGAGAGCAATAACTAAACTAAAATGTTCGAGGTAATTAATATACCATGTCTGATGACGACCACAGGATGCGCACACCTTAGCACGCCTCGAAATATTAGAATCACAAAAAATACATGGAATTTGTTCATTGGTTTTTTCCGTGATACTTGTTTTAGTATTATCGGTTTTGTTTTGATTTAATTCTTCCATACAACCTTACCGTCTAAAAGATGTTAGGGATGGGGACACATCCCCATTTCTCACTTTGTCCCCTTCCTCTTCGCCGTCTTCTTCCTCTCTTTCCCCCCATAAGCCGCAGGCTCTTCATGGACCGTAAAAGCCTTGTCCTTGTCGTTCAATATTGAAAACTCAATCCTGACCTCAGCAGGCAACCCCCGAGCCTCTGCTTTCAGCCGATCGAGAGTCATACGGCAATATTCTTCATCTATCTCAATGCCGATACTATGTCTTCCGCATTTCATAGCGGCAAGCATTGTTGTGCCGGTCCCGCAAAAGGGGTCAAGGACTGTGTCGCCCCAAAAGGAAAACATTTTCACAAGCCGATAAGCAAGTTCATATGGGAAAGGCGCGGGATGGTTGCGGGTGGAGGCGCCTGTGATGGTCCAGAACTGCCGGAACCACTGCGAAAAGTCGTCTTTGGCTATCATGCTTAACTTGCGCTGTTCTTTAGTAGGCTTACGGTAGCCACCGGGTTTTCGCTGCATCAAAATAAACTCGATATCATTCTTCACGATGGCATTCGGCTCATAGGGTTTCCCCAGAAATTTAGTGCCGTTGTTGGCTTCAAATTTTGCATTTGAAATCTTGTGCCAGATGATAGGGTTAAGGTTATCAAAACCGAGCCTTCGGCAGATGACCGCTATGTCCGCATGCAGGGGCATGACGAGATGCCTGCCATGTTCTTTCCTGGATAAACAGACATCCCCGACTACACAGACGAGTCTGCCGCCCGGAACAAGCACGCGATAAACCTCCTTCCATACCTTTGTCAACTCGGCAAGAAACTTCTCGTAATCAACGATATGGCCCATCTGCGCCTGATGTTCATTATATCTCTTCAACGACCAGTACGGAGGGGAAGTTATTACAAGGTGCACAGACCCGTCAGGCAAAAAAGACAGCGAGCGGTTATCGCCATGGATAAGTCGATGGGTTGTAATTTGTTTCTCCAACTGTGATAGTGCGCTCATCATTAACTCCTGCAAAAAGCAGCAACCTGGGCCATAAGCGACCTCGCGTAAAGCTCGAAAGTCAGGTCTTCGGCGGGTTCTCTGAAAGCGCCCTTTTGACCGGTTTTTCTGTCGGAGAGGAAAAAGGCCGAGGCGTTGTAGTGGCGCTCCCTTACGAGCTTCCTGCAGAAAAGCTCATATCTTTTTGCATAGGATGCCCCCCTGAATTCCTCAAAGACACTGAAATGGGGTTCTTTCACTCTCACCGCGCTTTGAGATCCTTTGCAGTCTTCAAGCAGGAAGATATACCCAAGCCATGGCCGTATTGTTTTGTTGAACGCGCCCTCCCTGAATGCTGTCCAGAGGTCAAGGGCGCTACCCATAGCTTCCTCAGTGCGGTTATTGAAATTGTTGCCGAAAGAAGGACCTACTTGTGATTTTGCTTCAAGCGCTACAAGCAGTTGACCATCTTTGATTACCAGGAGGTCCCATTCTTTTGTGGGTCTGAAAAAGCCGGGAAGTTCAAGATTCTTGTTATGAAATACATGGCGCTCATCAATTCCGGCGTCAACTATCAGTTCAGTCAGCAAGTCGATAAAGCCATCCATCTGAGCGCCGCCCGTTACCGCGCTTCTTAACCCTTGGTCTGCGCGTCCCGCGCCTTCCTGCTTTCTTGCCTGATTCTCACGGGTCAACCAGTAATGAGAAATCGCTTTTGCTACCCTTTCGTTAAAATCCTTTATAATTGTCTCCATCGGCCAACCCGGTCCCCATATCGTCAAAAAATTTATTAATGATAATACGTTGTGCCTATTAAAAACAAGAAATAGTACTTTAGACTTCTTGGAGTCGTGTGTGTTTGACAGATTCATGTCACCAAAAACTATAGCGCTGGGGTCGGTAGCGCGGGGGGCGGGCAGGGGGACCTCTTTGTCGCCTCGCTTCGAAGCGAATCGCTTATCAGGATCAGGCTGACGCATGGAGATAATAAATATCGGGTCCTCGGGATTGAAAGATGGTTTACGGATAAGAAAGAAAACAGCAGGTACGGAAGGATCAGGGATGTGGTCGAAGGTCCGGACGGTGCGCTCTATTTTCTGACAAACAACACGGACGGCAGGGGTAGCCGGCGGGAACGGGACGATCATATTTACCGCATCCTGCCGAGATGATAATACAAAAGTCGCCGGATGAGAGGAAGCCTCATCCGGCGACTTTTGGTTTACTGATTTTCCTGAGTCCTAATAAAGCGCGACCCCCCACGGTGACCCCGAATATGTGCTCTCGGTCGACGGTGTGAGTTTGATTTTTTCTATGACTTTATTGTTCGTGGTATCCACAACCGCAAGGGTCACGTCTCCGTGGTTTGCCACGTACAGCCTGTTGCTCACAGGATCGACGGCCACGCCGACAGGCTCTTTGCCTGTGTCGATAGTGGCGATCACTTTATCGGTATTGGTATCGATTACCGATACCTTGTTGTCTTCCCTGCTTGTCACGTAGGCCCTGTTTTTTGTTGGATCGACCGCGACGTACCAGGCGGCTTTGCCTACCTTTATAGTGCCGATTTCCTTGTTTGCCGCGGCGTCTATCACGGAAACCATTCCCTTGCCGTGAATAGCCACATAGACTTTCTTCTTATCAGGATGAACAGCAATACCCAGCGGTGTGTCCGCCACCTTGATCGAGCTTATCACTTTGTGGGTTTCCGTACTTACAACCGAAACAGTCCAGTCTCCGGTGTCGCTTGTATATATCTTTTTATCGAAAATCATCAGGTCGAACGGACCTACTCCGACCTCGATCTTGCCGGTCACCTTGTTCGTCTTCAGGTCGATCACTGAGAGGGTCTTGTTTACGTTTTTACCGTTGACGATATGCTCTGTGTCGGCGGCGTATCCTATGCCGGTACCCGGATCAGGGACCATGACCATAGGGCCGGGGCCGACTTTTACAGATGCGACGACCGAATTGCTGTCGAGATCAATGACCGAGATCGTGCTGTCGGCATCGTTTGTATTGGCAACATACGCTTTCTTGCCGATGGGGTCAATGTTTATTTGGGCGGGCCACACCCCGACCCTTATTGTATTTACAATTTTATTGGTTGAGGTGTCGATAATGGAAACTGTGTTATTGCCCGCATTGGTAACATATAAGCGTTTTGCTCCGGCATACGCGCAGACATTGAAAATCAGAAATAAGGACAGTGTTAAGAATAGAAATTTTGTCGTCTTCATGGGTCTCCCTTTCATTATTGGATTTTGTTTGATCCGTGGATATCTGCGTTCATCCGCGGCTGAATGTTTTTATATGATCGTGTTTCAGATTCCCGCTGAATATGATAATCTAATCTGAAAAATAATTCAGCAGGAAAAACAGCCGGCATGCCGCAAATTTTATCTCTATACGAACTTAACCTGACGATCAGGTCGGCAATCGAAGAGGCCTTTCCCAGGACCTTTCTCGTTACTGCGGAGATAGCTTCGTACGATGTCAAAAACCACTGCTACCTTACTCTTGTCGACAAGGACAGGGAGACCGTCCGCGCCGAGATAAAGGCGGTCATATGGGCCGGTAATTTTAAAAGCATCTCCAGGCAGTTCATGAAGGCGACGGGGATCGAGCTCGGCAAGGGAATAAAGGTCCTCTTAGAGGCGGAGGTGAGTTTCCACGAGCGTTACGGCCTGAAGCTGAATATTCTCGGCATCGACCCTTCATACACAATCGGCGAGCTTGCCGTCAAAAGGAAAGAGATACTGGAGAGGCTTGTCAGGGAGGGACTGAAAGACCGGAACAGGGAAATCGAATTTCCATTGGTCCCCCAGAGGATCGGCATTATCTCTTCAGCAACGGCCGCCGGGTATGAAGACCTGATGAACCACCTGACGCATAATCCATATGGCTACCGGTTCACCTGCAAATTATACGAAGCCGTAATGCAGGGGGACAGGGCCGAGGCCTCCGTAGTAAACGCCCTTCAGCAAAGTTTCAGCGAAGCGTCATTCCTGGATGTCCTTGTAATTGTCAGGGGCGGGGGAGGGCAGATGGATTTACAGTGCTTCGACAGTTATGAAATCGCAAAGGCGATAGCTTCCATGCCTGTTCCCGTCATTTCAGGCATAGGGCATGAAAGGGACATTACCGTAGTCGATGAAGTCTCCTGCATGAGGGCCAAGACGCCGACGGCGGTGGCCGACCTTATCATCACAAGGGTGAAGGATTTCGAGGACCGGATAAATACTTTGAGATACAATTTAATACACGGCGTATACCGGCTGACCTCGGACGCGAATGAAAAGATCGCATCCCTGTCAAAAAGCCTGGAGAACTATGTCAGGAAGGACCTGATAGATAACGGGCATAAACTGAACGTCCTTCTGAGAGGGCTGAAATACTCTTTGAAATTTATAAAAACCGAACATGAAAAACTTAAGGCAATGGAAGGCACCGTCAGGCACCTGGACCCGGTCAATGTTTTGGGGAGAGGTTACAGCATTACCTATAAAAACGGGAAGCCGCTTAAGTCGGCCTCCGACGTTGAAGAAGGAGACAGTGTAAGGACTATATTGCATAAAGGAGAAATGACGAGTATAGTTGGGAGGAAAAAAACAGGAAAGATTATAAGCACTCAGTTGCGAGGATAGGCATGCAACCCCTTTTTGGAAAGAGGGGCCGGGGGAGATTTTTTGATTAATGCTCTTGTTTGAAAAATCCCCCTTTCTCCCCCTTTGTCAAAGGGGGAATAACCCTGCTGAGGGCCATTGTAAAGGAGGCGAAATAATGAATGATTCCCCCGCATACAAAGAGGCGCTTGAAGAGATAGAAGCTATTGTCGAAGAAATAGAGGGCGAAACCGTAGACGTCGATGTGCTGACTGAAAAAGTAAAGAGGGCGGCCCATCTTATCAGGCTTTGCAAGGCGAAGCTGAAGGCGACCGACGGTGAGGTAAAAAAGATATTACAGGAATTTGAGAAAGAAGATAAATATGAAGGCGGCGATTAATGCAAAAAAGAAGATCGCGGGAGCTTCCCTTATTAATCGGCAATATCGGGAGATATGGACTACTTCTTAAATCTCTTCCTCCCGTAAAGGACAAGGCCTAAAAGACCTGTCCCCATGAGAAGTATGGTTCCGGGTTCCGGAACATGTGTCCCTGTAGCGTCATGTGAAGGCGGATTCCAGAAATTGTTGGAAGAAAATACGTCAAAATGTACTTCTGAAAATCCCTCAAAGGATATGGCTGCCTTGTTGAATTCCTCCGAATCGAGGTCAAAACCCAGGTCAGCGATCGCAAACCTTCCGTCGTGGGGATCATAAATCCCGTGATTTCCGCCGCCGTATTGAGAAGGAAGGGAAGTCCCGGTAAATGACGTGTAATCGGTTCCCTCGACAGTTATCGTGCCGCTTTCTCCATTGTGAACTGTGAGTAAAAGCCGGATATCCGTTGCCGCATCTCTATTGTCAGCATTGTAAATATACAGGACAGATGGATGGTTCGTAGTTATATAACTGTCAGTTGTCCACGTATCAGCATTAGGCCCAATGTATCCCGCGCCGCCCTCGTCGAAATTTGCAGGATCAGTGCTGAGCCAGAGATGCGGCCCTCCATCGGTCGGAATAGACCACGGCATTGCTGGACAAAGCAACATGACCGCGAAGAAGAACATAGATAGTTTCGATAATTTATTCATATAAATCTCCTGTAATAAATGTAGCAAACTATATGCCCCTACTTGATTTTACGGCATTCGATAATAATATATTTAGCCTGAAATGTAATTGTTTCCGATTTACTTCAAGGCCGTCAGCAATAAACTATTAAAATCAAGGAGATATGACTTGGTCGCGCGGAATTGCATGTAAATATTTTCAGACGCCCCGGACAATACATAAAATCCTTCTTTTCAAAATCAGCGGGGAGGTGCTCACTATGGAAGGTCATGAAACGGCTGAAAAAAACAGGTGAAATCCCGTGAATTTTCTGAATTTATTTGACATTATAATTTTTAACTCTTGAATAATTCTAACTATTTAACGCATAATATTTTTTCGGAAAAAACTTTAGTAATTTTTCATGGAGAGATATTGAAGAAACAAGGTGTAAATGTCGGCATCGTCGGATATGGGACCGTAGGCGCGGGGACCGCAAAGATCCTTTTGCGAAAACAGAAGGACCTTGAGCGTAAACTTGGGTTTCCTGTCGTGCTCAGAAGAATTGCCGACCTCGACACAAAGCGCGACCGGGGCGTTAAACTCCCTGCCGGGGTCTTGATCAATGACGCGAAGGCGCTGCTTCATGACCCGGAGATCGATATTGTCGTGGAGTTAATGGGCGGCATTCATCCCGCGAAGGAATTTATCCTTGAGGCCATCGGAAACGGAAAGCACGTAGTGACCGCGAACAAGGCGCTGCTTGCAACTGAAGGACGCGATATATTCAAGGCGGCGAGAAAGAACGGAGTGGATGTCGGGTTTGAGGCGTCGGTTGCGGGAAGCATACCTATTATAAAGGTCGTCAGGGAGTCCCTCATCGGCAACAACATCCGGAGCATTTCCGGAATCATCAACGGCACGTCAAATTACATTCTGACCAAAATGACCGAAGAGGGCGTTGATTTCAGCGCGACCCTCAAAGAGGCTCAGGCCCTCGGATATGCTGAAGCCGACCCGACCTTTGACATTGAGGGGATCGATTCGGCCCACAAGCTGACTATCCTGGCGTCGCTTTCCTTCGGCATACCGTTTTCTTTTAAAAAGATTTACACTGAAGGCATAACAAAGATAACGCCCCTTGACATACAGTTTGCCTCGGAGTTCGGTTACAGGATAAAATTGCTGGCTATTGCCAAACAGGACGGGAACAACATCGAGATGAGAGTGCATCCTACAATGCTGCCGAAGGACCACCTCATCGCGAGCGTCAATGGTGTGTTTAACGCAATATATATTGAAGGCGACTCAATAGGCCCGCATCTTTATTACGGCAAAGGCGCCGGAGAGATGCCGACCGGCAGCGCCGTTGTCAGCGATATAGCCGATATAGCCAGAAGCATAAAAACCTCCGCCGGCAGTATAACGGGCGTGAATATACCTGAAAACCCTGATCTGAAGATCAAAAAGATGGAAGACATACGGACCTGTTATTACTTGCGCTTCTCAGCGCTGGACAAGCCGGGCGTCCTGTCCAGGATATCGGGCATATTAGGGGGCCGTGATATAAGCATTAAGTCCATGATCCAGAAGGGAAGAAAGATAGAAAAAGCGGTCCCCCTCGTAATGATGACGCATGAGGCGAGGGAAAAGGACATGGCGCAGGCATTGAAGGAGATCGACAGGCTCTCGGTAGTATCCGGAAAAACCGTTTATTTGAGGGTCGAAGGGGGAGAGGATTAGGATGGAAGATATAAAGGTCGACAAATATCTGGACATAAGGGGTGAAGTTTGCCCTTATACTCTGGTAAAATCAAAACTTGCCCTGGAAAACATCGGGGTGGGGCAAATCCTCGAAATCATACTGGACTATCCTGAAGCCGCTAACAGTATCCCGAAGGCGATGCATAATTACGGGCACTCGGTCATAACCGTAGACAAGATAAATCCGAAAGAATGGATTGTCCGTGTCAGAAAAGAGGTAGAAGACTGATGGAATTCACAGAGGAACAACTAAAGAGATACAGCAGGCATATCATACTTCCCGAAGTCGGCGGAAAGGGACAGAAGAAGATCTCCGCCGCCAGGGTCCTCATAGTGGGCGCGGGAGGGCTCGGCTGTCCGGTCGGCTATTATCTTGCGGCCGCAGGCATCGGGACGCTGGCGCTCGTGGACAATGACGAGGTCGAGCTCAGCAACCTGCAGCGGCAGATCGCGCACAGCGTAAAAACACTCGGCGTAAACAAGGCCGATTCCGCAAAGCAGACCTTCGAGGCCCTTAACCCGGACGTCAACGTCGTCGCTGTAAAAGAGAGGATCAACAGCAAAAACATCCTTGACCTCATAAGGGATTATGACGTAATCGTGGACGGGACCGATAATTTCCCGACGCGGTATCTTATCAATGACGCCTGCGTCATGCTGAAGAAACCCCTTGTAAGCGGGGCGATCCTCCGTTTTGAAGGGCAGATAACCACCATAATGCCAGGAGACGGACCGTGTTACCGGTGTCTGTTTGAGGAACCGCCTCCGGCAGGGCTTGTTCCCTCGTGCCAGGAGGCCGGGGTGTTGGGCGTGCTTCCGGGAGTTATCGGCGCGCTCCAGGCCACCGAAGTCCTTAAATTGATTTTAGGCAAAGGCAAGCCTTTAAAAGGCGAGTTGCTGATATACGACGCCCTCGGGGTCAACTTCAGGAAGGTCAGGATCCCGAAAAATTCCGATTGCCCGATGTGCGGCAAGGACCCGAAGATCAAAGAACTGTCTGATATACCTGAACAGTTTTGTTCTTTATAAAAATGTTAATCCCTAATCATTAAGATCAATTATAAGGGCGTTCATGAATTAGTCTCGTCAGTTGTCATTCCCGCAGTCAGTAAGCGGGAATCCACCCTTCGACAGGCTCAGGGTGACAAGGCTGTCATGGTGAGCCTGTCGAACCATGGATGCCCGATAAAAAACTTCGGGCATGACGAACTGATTAGTAAGTGAAAACAAATAACGAAACGAGGAACGAAAAAATGGGTTTTGTCAAAGGACTCAAATGCAGGGAATGCGGAAGAGAATACGCGGTGGACCCTATTTATGTCTGCGAATTCTGCTTCGGCCCGCTTGAAGTCATATACGACTACGAAGGGATCAGGAAGGTTTTAACAAAGGAAAATATACTTTCGAGGCCGCCGAATTTATGGCGCTACAAAGAGCTGCTCCCGATTGACGGTGAGCCCACGAGCGGACTCAATTCAGGGTTTACCCCCCTCGTAAGGGCGGACAAGCTCGCAAAAGTCATAGGGGTAAAAGAACTCTATATAAAAGACGATACGGTGACCCATCCGACGCTTTCTTTCAAGGACAGGGTTGTCGCGGTCGCGCTTTCAAAGGCGAAGGAATTCGGGTTTGACACAGTGGCATGCGCGTCCACCGGCAACCTGGCCCATTCGGTGTCGGCCCACGGCGCGGCCGGGGGGTTCAAAAGATTTGTATTTATTCCCGCTACCCTTGAACGCAGCAAGATAGTAGCGACCCTGGCATACGAGCCGAATCTTATCGCCGTTGACGGCACTTACGACGACGTCAACAGGCTGTGCAGCGAAGTGGCGAACAAATACCGCTGGGCCTTTGTAAATATCAACATCAGGCCCTTCTATGCCGAGGGCTCAAAGACACAGGGCTACGAGATCATCGAACAGCTTGGCTGGAAGGCGCCCGATGCCGTAGTCGTTCCGTCCGCGAGCGGCTCGTTGCTTACGAAGATATGGAAAAGCTTCAAGGAGATGAAGCAGTTGGGGCTTATAGAAGATTTGCGCACGAAGGTGTATTCCGCCCAGGCGACCGGCTGCTCGCCCATCGTTACTGCAATAAAAGCAGGGACCGATGTTATAAGACCGGTAAAGCCGGACACGATCGCGAAGTCCCTTGCCATAGGGAACCCCGCCGACGGTTTTTATGCGACGAATGTCGTCAGAGAGAGCGGCGGGTCCGGAGAGGACGTCTCCGACCCGGAGATCATTGACGCGATCAAGCTTCTCGCTAAAACCGAGGGGATATTCGCCGAGACGGCCGGAGGTGTGACACTGGGCTCCGCGATAAAGCTGATAAAGAGCGGTCATATAAAAGAGGACGACCTGACGGTGCTCTGTATTACCGGCAACGGTCTTAAGACAAAGGAAGCGATCGTGGGCCATACAGGCGAGCCTCATCACATTCAGTCGAACATGAAGTCATTTGAAGAAGTGCTTAAGAAGATAAATGCAAAATAATTTGTTTACAAAATCCCCCTTAATCCCCCTTTTACAAAGGGGGAATTTCCCCTCTATTGAGAGGGGGTAGGGGTATGTCCCCTCTTTGACAAAGACCAACAGTAGGTGCCTTAAGCAGCGGTAAGGGGAGATTTTTAAAATATACATTTTATAAGGAGGAACAGAGAATGGCAGTAAAGGTGAAAATACCCGTCCCCCTTCAGAGACTGACACAGGGGAAGGATGAAGTCGAAGGCGAGGCCGGCACCATTATATCTCTCATTAATACCCTTGACGGCAGGTACCCCGGACTCGGAGAGAGAATATCGGAAGGCGGAAAACTCAGAAGGTTTGTCAACGTATATGTTAATGAAGAAGACGTGAGGTTCCTTGAAAACGAAGCAACCGTAGTGAAAGACGGCGACGAAGTTTCCATAGTCCCTGCGATTGCCGGAGGAATATAAATAGCGATCAGCAATCAGCGATCAGCCGCTGAAAGCTGACTGCTGATTGCTGATCGCTGTCCAAAGGGGAGACCATTATGAAGACGAGAGTAAAGCTGACGTTCCCGCCGCATCTCATAAGGGAGCCGGTGATATTCACAATGGCGAAGAAGTTCGACATCATGCCGAATATCAGGAGGGCCCGCGTGACGGAAACCGTCGGCGAGATGATCCTGGAGCTGGAAGGTTTACAGGAAAACATCGATAAGGGGATAGAGTCTCTGAGGATGAGGGGCATAGACGTCGAGCTCGTGGAAGGCGACATAATCGAATAATGACGCAGCCCTGGCATGGTCTGATTAATCAATACCGGACGTTCCTGCCTGTAAACGAAAAAACACCCGTCATTACCCTCAATGAGGGGAACACCCCCCTTTTAAGGGCCGCCCATATCAGGGAAATAATTAAAGAAGAAGTCGACGTATATTTTAAATTCGAGGGGGCCAATCCCACCGGCTCATTCAAGGACCGGGGGATGACGCTCGCCATATCAAAGGCCGCGGAGGAGAACGCAAAAGCCGTAATCTGCGCGTCAACAGGCAATACTTCGGCGTCCGCGTCCGCGTATTCGGCAAGGGCCGGCATATCGTGCATCGTCATCATCCCTGAAGGCAAGATAGCAATGGGCAAGCTCGCCCAGGCGATGATACACGGCGCAATGGTGATACAGATCGACGGCAATTTCGACGAAGCGCTGAACATGGTGAAGGAGATTGTCGCAAAGTACCCCATTGTGCTCGTGAATTCCCTGAACCCCTTCAGGATAGAAGGTCAGAAGACTGCGGCCTTTGAGGTTTGCGACCAGTTGGGCAGGCCGCCTGTTTATCATGCCCTGCCTGTCGGCAACGCAGGGAATATTACAGCCTGCTGGAAAGGTTATAAAGAATATATGGCGGCGGGCAGGACAAGCGGCCTGCCGAAGATGATAGGTTTCCAGGCGGCAGGCGCAGCGCCTATAGTGCTGGGACATCCTGTTGCAGGGCCCGAGACAATCGCCACGGCCATCAGGATCGGCAACCCCGCAAGCTGGAAAGGCGCGTTGGCCGCAAGAGATGAATCCGGGGGTATGATCGGTCCCGTTACGGATGATGAAATCATAGAGGCGTATAAATATATCGCGTCAAAGGAAGGGGTCTTCTGTGAGCCTGCTTCTGCGGCGTCGCTGGCGGGTGTAATCAAGCTGTCGAAGCAGAATTATTTCAGGGCGGGAGACACTATAGTCTGTACCCTTACCGGCCACGGGCTGAAAGACCCCGACATTGCCCTGAAGGTGTCCTCAGAGCCGGTCAGGATAAAGGCCGACCTCGCCGCATTGGAAGACACGCTGAAAGGGTGCTGCATATAACGTGAAACAGGAGGCGATTTGCAGCGAAAGAACAGGGCCTGACGCCGTCCGATTATTTTGTTTCCGGAGTATTGCAGGCCTTAGTTGAATATTCGCCGTATTTTTCAGTCAAATAAGGGCAGAGTTCTTCATATATAATGTCCGCCACCTTTTCATTGCCTTCATTTGAGTAATGGAGAAAGTCATAGTAATATCTTGAGCTTTTGGGCAATAAAATTGATAAGTCTATAACCGGGACCTTCTCTTTTTCCCCGACCTGTCTGATTACATCGTTGACCATCTCCAGGCGCTCCCAGACAAGCACTCCAGGGGAGTCCTCCGACGATTTGACTTTTGATAAATCTATGCCGGTTACATCGTCTACGGCATTGCCGAAAAGAGTAGGCTGCGTTATAAAAACGGGTTCTGTCCCATTGTCCCTTGATAACCTGATGAGCTTCAGCAATCTTTCCCTGAGGCGGTCATAATTGATCTTCTTCATCTCCTGCCTGGCGTCGTTCATCATGTCTTCGGACATTTCCATAACCGGCAGCGTTTTGTAATCCTCCATCCCGTGAGTCAACCCCATATTGCGGGACTTAATATATCTGTAGAAATTAATTGCGGCCCCGACTACCTCGGAATGGTCCGCAAGCGAACTGAGGAGCGCTTTAACGCCGCGTGACTTGTTCGCCTGCATCACCATGCTTTTTTCATATTGATTGAATTCCGTCCGGTTTTCCCTGTCGTTTGAACCGATCAGAAATAAAATGACCCTGGGTCTTATTTTTACGAGATAATCTTCCATTAACACAATGTGCCCCAGGGACGACTGACCGTCCAGTCCCGCGTTATTGATCCATGTCCGCCCGAAATTGCCTTTGAGTTTCTCTCCTAAAATGTCGGTCCATGTCTTTCCGTCGGATATAAGAAAACATTCGGTGGTGCTGCCCCCGACAGTCATGACGGACAGATAACTTTTGAAGTCCGCCGGCGGATTTTCGCCCCTGAACCCCAAAGAGTTCTTGGTATGAATTATGGTTGCGTCGAGCTTGTCCGTCCTGTCATTGGTTAAAGTATATTTTTTGTTGACCGGCAATATTATTTTGTTCCCCTTGACCCTGAACTCAAAGGGATTGTAAGCCCTCAGGAAGATTTCAGATACTCCCAGAAGCAGCATACACGTAACAAAAAGCACGAGAAGGTCCTGCAGGATCTTCTTGAACGGTCTCCGGTCTTTCATTTCAGGCCCCTCCGCTTCAACTGAAAATTTTCATCTAATATTTCATCCGCCCATTTTGCGATATCGCCCCCTATCAACCGGTTCGACTTTGCGGAATAGTGATGTCCGGCCACCCACGTATAGGACCAAATGGGTCTCAATTCGGCGATTGAAAGATAAGGGACCCCCAATTCGCCGCACGATTCTCTTACGTGACTGTTGACGACACTCACCTTTTGGGCATAATTTATCTGGCGGTCGACGAGCTCCACAACGATCAGCGGAATGCCGCGCCGGGCGAGAAACTCATGCAGGTCATACAGGTAGCCTGCATAATCGACGGTCTCACTGTCGCATCCTTTCATGGAGCAGAGTGTTTCAAACATCTTTAAATCGAGATAAGTAAGCAGCTTCGCCATCAGGAGACTTTTTACGTGCAGCTCCTTCCAGAAATCCGAATGGTCCAGTTTGTAAGTAAACAACATGTCTCCTTTCTTTACTTCATGGCGGTAGGCTTCTTTCTGACGGTTGCCGAATATCCTTTCCTCTAAAGTGCGCCCTTCGTTTCGGGGATATCCGTCGATAGGCCTGTGGGTCCCCAGAACGACGACGTCGGGCCTGAACTTTGTAAACAGGACGTCCTGCAGCTCATGGAAAGTCGCTGAAAGGGACAACTCGCCCCTGTTGGCGTTGATTACCTCAAAGGGGGCCGAGGGCCTCAATTTTTTAAGCTCGCTGAAAAATACCGAAGGGAAATTCTTATCGACGGTCACGCCAGTTCCGAAGCCCATTGAGACGGACCCGACGAATAAAAAGCGTTTGCCGCGCTTTACCTCGTAATCGATGTTCCACGGTCTGAAGCCGAACCCGTCCTCCCTGTAGAGTGGTTCATCCTCACTTTCCGGAAACGTCAATCTGTATATTGCGGGGTTCGCTATGTTGATTAACGACCTGTCCTTCAGCCTCTCCTTTCCCACCATATATCTTTCTTCAAACTGGTAGTAGACTTTTTCAAAGAGCTCAAGGGCAAAGAATTGAATTGTCAAAAATAATAATAAGCCGGTCGCCTTGAGTATAAAATTCAGTCTCATGTATTGCTATTCCTAAAACTGGAAATATATAAAGGGAATATTATCATGGGCGCTCCAGAACGTAATCATGAGCATCAAAAATGCCATGACATTGGCCTTTAGCCAGTACGGGGCTCTTTTATAGATATAGCAATTATCATTGCATTCATCGAAAAGGTGCATCACAAGAAGCGGTACGGACAGGAAAATCAGCAGTAAGGCCGCTTTTGCTTCAGGCGGCGACGGTACGGCGAACTCGAACAGCTTTGAAAAAATCAGTGAGGCGTCCGAGAGAGTATTGACGCGGAAAAAAATCCAGCCGATACAGGTAATGTGAAACATGAAACCGATGCATACGACGCGCCACAGTTTCTTGTGATCGCCGAACAGGTTTTCCATTTTGCCCCAGACGGGTCTGAGATACCTGTAAGCCGCCAGCAGAGCGCCGTGAAAGGCCCCCCAGACGACAAAATGCATCGCAGCGCCGTGCCAGAGGCCCCCCAGCAGCATCGTAATCATCAGGTTCCGGTATACTTTGTTCTCTTTGCCGCCTAACGGGATATACAGGTAATCACGGAGCCATGTGGAGAGACTGATATGCCAGCGACGCCAGAAGTCCTGGGGATTGGTCGCCAGGTACGGCTGGTTGAAGTTCACCATCAGTTCGAACCCCAGGAGCCTGGCGGTGCCCCTGGCGATGTCCGAGTATCCCGAGAAATCGCAATATATCTGAAAGGCAAAGGCGTATATTCCGGTCAGGACATAAAGGCCGTTGTGCGCCTCGATATTGTTGAAGACGTCGTTGGCGATAAGCGAAAGGTTGTCCGCTATAACAGCCTTCTTGAAAAGGCCGACGACTATCAGCCACAAGCCGAGTCTGGTTTTGTCCCAATCAATTACGCGCCCGGACGTCATTTGCGGCAACATGCGGGCGGCGCGTTCGATTGGTCCGGCCACGAGCTGTGGGAAGAAAGCGACTACCAGGGCATAATCGAAAAAATTTCGCGCGGGCTCCAGTCTCCCCCTGTAGATGTCTATTGTGTATGTCATGGATTGAAATGTGTAAAAAGAGAGGCCCACGGGGAGGATGACCTTCAGTAACGGCAGGGAAAGATTCATGCCGAATACCGCGGCCAGATCGACTAAAGAAGAGGCGAAGAAATCGTAGTACTTGAAGAACCCGAGCAGGCCGAGGTTGATGACTATGCTGACGATCAGCAGCCTCCTTTTCCTGGTATCGTCTACCCCGCGCGCCTCCGCTATAAGCTTCCCGAATTGAAAGTCCACGATGGTTGAAAACAGGATAAGGCTGAGAAATTTGACGGACCAGAACCCGTAAAAGACATAACCGGCGATCAGCAGCATATAATTCTGCTGCCGGTGCTTTAATATACGATAAAGGAGATATACGATGAGGAGGAAAACAAGGTATGTATAACTGTTAAATAACATTTATGACGCGTTTCAGCCGGTCCGGACAGCAAAGAACAAACTTGTATTAGTTTAAAAAATAGAACGGCTTTAAGTAAAGCCGATAAGAATTAGCAAACAATTATGTTGGCAACGATCTTGTTGGTATTTTCCTTAAAGGAAACCTTAAATTGAAGAGATGACAATATTGTTGGCTATCGTTGAAATGTATTAACTTGCTGAATGTTACGTATTGTTTAGAATGGAACCGATTGAAGAAAAATACTGTCGCCCAGTATTAAAAAAACATCAGTCGCCGGATTGTTCCATCTACCTTTGCCCTCTTTGCCCCATTACCACCAGGACGACGCCGGCGAGTATTACAACCATCGCGGCGACACCTTCCGCATTGATCGTTTCTCCGGCAAACCATACGCCCAATATGATCGCGATTATCGGGTTTACATACGCGTAACTCGTCGCAAGAGCGGGACGCACTTTATCGAGCAGGTACATGTAGGCGATAAACCCCACCAGCGATCCGAAGATCGCCAGATAAAGCACGGCGGCGACTGAATCCCATGTCGGGACCCCGCTTATTCTTTCACCGGCAAACAGACTGACTAAAAGTACCAGCGCGCCCCCGGTAATCATCTCTGCCGCGCTCGCCATCATTCCCGAAGGAAGCGATATCTGACGGCTCCATGCCGAGCCGAAGGCCCAGGACATTGCCGCAAGCATCAATGCGATTGCTCCGGCAGGGTTGCCTTTAAGATCGGCTTCGAGATTCAATATCGCGACCCCCGCGAAACCGAGTATAAGCCCTGTCCATTCGAGCCGGGTGGGTCTGTGCTTCCATATCCCGGAGAACAATACCGTCCACAGCGGGGTAGTCGCGATCATCAAAGCCGCAAGTCCTGATGAAATCCACTGTTCGGCATACGCGACTCCGCCGCTACCGCCTAATAACAGAAGTCCTCCTATCAAAGAGGAGTTTATCCACTGTGAACGGTCGGGCGGCCGGTCGCCCCTCATCCTCAGGAAGATATAAAGCCCCGCCCCCACGACGAAGAACCGTATCCCCATCATGAAGAAAGGCGGAAGACTCTTCAGCGCTATCCGTATCGCCAGATATGTCGAACCCCATGAGAAATAGACCGCAAGCAGCGCGAGCAATACCCTTGCTTTCACATCTCCCTTAATTGCCTTTATGACCATATACGACACCGTGTAGGGGCGACCCGCCGGGTCGCCCCTACACGCGCCTTTTTATCTTCAGGCAGCCTCTTGGCCCCTTCCCGAAGCGTAAGCCCGGAGGCCCTGTCGCGGACCTTTATCAGGAAGCGGAACGCGCCTTCAGGGTCGGTCTTCGACATCTCCCTGAGACCCCAGCCTATGGCCTTTCTGATGAAGAACTCCTTCTCCGTAATCATGCGCTCCGCAAATTCAAAAAAAAGTTTCTTGTCGCCCTTGTTCTGTCTGAACAGGAGTATCTGTGAAATCAACGACGCCCGCCTCATCCAGAAGTTATCAGACCTGCTCCACTTCTTCAGATAGCTGAACGCCTTCTTATCTTTCTCAAGGACCTCGCTTACAAGGTGGATCGATATATCATCAACAAGGTCCCATGTCGGCGACTGCGAGAGCATCCCTTCGAGCACAGGCATTACGGAAAGGTCGAGGTACTCCGGGTAGAACTGGAGTAACCTCAGTCCGAGCCTTTTTTCGTCATGATATTTTGAAGCCCATAACTTTTGCGCGAGCCCCAATATACAGTCACGGCTTGCATCGTCGTGAGTCTTCCTGAATTCCTTTGCTATCCGGTCCGCTAACGGCAGTGATGTGCCGAAGAATTTGTACGGACTTTTCAGGTATCGCTTTTCCTGAACAGCCCGCTCCGGATCGGCATTTTTCTTTAGTTCCCTTCTTAGAGAGTCGATCTGCTGTTTCATGAATACTCTATATAATACTCATAGCTCCCTAATTCGGCAAAGGAAGACGGGGCGGCGGCAACCGGGGATGGGAACGACGTCTTGATGATGTTATTTTTGATAGGGCGAGCGGACCTGTCGCGGGCAATGCGACTTTTCAGAGCGATTCGGCCAAAGAACAACAGAGTGTGCAGGGCGCGTTTGACGATTATTAAATCTATCCTGTGATCGCCCGCGGATTGGGCTGCGGATTTTAAATTGTTCCTCATGCAGGGGCGGGTTTAAAACCCGCCCCGCGGGCTTTTAAGAAACACCACCCCAAGCGGCGGCAGTGTGAGCGAAAGCGAATGGCCCCTTCCGTGAGACGGTATCTCCTCTGCCGTCGCGCCTCCTGAATTGCCCAGGTTGCTTCCGCCGTAAATGCCGGCGTCACTGTTGAGCGCCTCCTTCCACCACCCGCCGCGCGGGACCCCCAGCCTGTAATTGAGTCTCGGCACAGGCGTAAAATTACAGACAACGAGAATGATATCTTCAGTGTCTTTCCCTTTCCGTATAAAGCTGATCACGCTCTCTTCCCAGTTGTGAAAATCTATCCACTCAAACCCGCCGTTTGCAAAATCGAGCTCGTAAAGAGCGGGCTCGTTCCTGTAGAACCGGTTGAGGTCCGTGACCCATTTTTTCACTCCCTGATGAAAGTGGTATTGCAGCGCGTGCCACTCAAGGCTCTCTTCATGCACCCATTCTCTCCACTGTGCGAATTCCCCTCCCATAAAGAGGAGCTTCTTGCCCGGGTGCCCCCACATATATCCGAAGAGGAGCCTGAGGTTTGCGCATTTCTGCCACTCGTGGCCCGGCATTTTCCCGATAAGGGAGCCTTTGCCGTGCGTGACTTCGTCGTGAGAAAGAGGGAGGACGAAATTTTCATAGAACGCGTACCAGATGCTGAAGGTGAGCCGGTCGTGGCAGTATTTCCTGTGGACCGGTTCATGTGAAATATATTTGAGAGTATCGTGCATCCAGCCCATGTTCCACTTCATGCCGAAGCCGAGTCCGCCGACGTATACCGGGCGCGATACCATCGGCCAGGACGTCGATTCCTCCGCAAAGGTCTGCACGTCGGGATAGGCGTCATAGACCATTTCGTTCAACCTCCTGAGGAAGCTTATGGCGTCGAGGTCTTCCTTGCCGCCGTGGATGTTCGGTATCCACTCGCCTTCTTTTCTCGCGTAATCGAGATAGAGCATGGATGCCACAGCGTCCACCCTGAGGCCGTCGATATGATAGTAATCCAGCCAGAACAGCGCGCTGCTGATGAGGAAGTTTCTTACCTCGTTGCGCCCGTGATTGAATATCGAACTGTTCCACTCGGGGTGATAGCCCTTCCTGGGGTCCTGATGCTCGTACAGGTGGGTGCCGTCGAAGTAGGACAGTCCGTGCTGGTCAGTGGGAAAGTGCGATGGCACCCAGTCAAGAATCACGCCGATACCGCTCTGGTGGAGATGGTCGATCAGGTACATGAAATCCTGCGGGGTCCCGTACCTGCTCGTGGGGGCGAAGAACCCCACGGTCTGGTATCCCCATGAACCGTAGAAGGGGTGCTCCATCACCGGGAGGAACTCGACATGGGTGAACCCCGTTTCTTTCACATAGTCCGCAAGGTAATGCGCGAGTTCGCGGTAAGTGAGATACCTGTTGCCTTCTTCAGGGACCCGCCTCCACGAACCGGGATGGACTTCATATATTGAAATCGGCGAGCTCAGGGAATTTATTTTGCGCCTGCCTGCCATCCATTCCCGGTCTTTCCATTCATATTCCAGGTCCCATACGACCGAGGCGGTGCGGGGAGGCAATTCCCAGGAAAAGGCGAGGGGGTCTCCCTTATCGACCTTATAGCCGTCAACTTTGGAAATGATATGGTACTTGTAAATATCGCCTTTTTTCATATTCGGGATGAACCCCTCCCATATGCCGGAGCCGTCCCATCTCGGCATGAGGCGGTGTGATTCCCTGTCCCAACTGTTGAAGTCGCCGGTCACCGAAACCCTTTCGGCATTGGGCGCCCATACGGCAAAGTGAACGCCGTTTATGCCGTTTACATTCATAAGGTGCGCGCCCATCTTTTCATGAAGCCTGAAATAATTTCCCTCCCTGAAGAGATAAATATCGTGTTCGGTCAGAAGGCCTGCGTCATAAATGACCTTCTCGCTGATCCTGTAATTCGTTATCGTCATGGTCCCTCCGTCCCGACTTCCCGATTTCTTATCATCCATGTTATCACCTTTCGTAACACTGTCAAGCGGGGACAAGTATCCGGAATCCACCACCTAACCACAGAGGTCACAGAGAGAAGATTTATTTATCCGCAGATTAAACAGATTTCACAGATTGAAAAATTATTTCTAAATACATCTGTGTTAATCAGTATCAATCTGTGGATTAATATTTATTTTTTTCCTCTGTGGTCTCTGTGGTTTGTCTTTTGATGGTGAATCCGGGAGTATACAGTTTCATGGATTAAACGTTCGGCTTTGATATATAATCACATCTTCACAGGCGCACACAGGGCCGGAGATGTGAAGTCGAGAAATCAGGAAGATGAGATGAAGGTTCAGCAGGGGGCCGGGGTGGACGAGGAAAAAGTAAATAAAATTCCCAGAATAGTAATTTACGGCAGTGACGGCTTTGAGGAGTTGATCAGGCGTTTTAAGACGTATACCGGCAAGAGCTTTCCGGTCCTCTTTTCCGACCCTCACGGCGCCGGGAGGACCGTTGCCTCGGACATCATAGCCGCCGAGCTCAGCCTTAAGCTGTACAGGGCCGACCTTTCCGCAGTCGTGAGTAAATATATCGGAGAAACGGAAAAGAACCTGGCCCGGATATTTGACGCGGCGGCGGCATTGAATGCCATTCTCTTTTTTGAAGAAGCCGACGCGCTTTTTGGAGAAAGGGCGAAAGCGAATGATTTGGATGCCCGCTATGCCAATATGGAACTTAAGCTCCTCCTGCGGAAAATAGAGGAGTACAACGGTATCGTGATCCTGGCGACGCGCCACAGTACAAGCATCGACGAGGCCTTCATCCGCAAAATGCAGTTTGTCGTCGACTTTCCATACGCCCTTAATAAAATAGGGCATAAGAAAAAAAATAAGCCGGCTTGAACCGCCTCAACGGTCACGTAATCAAAAACGTATCTTGATCAGCCGGAAGAGCGGTCGCGCCGTGACCTCATCAGGGGAGAGTCTGCCGTCCCTGTTTTTGTCCGTTATCATAAACGCCTCTTCTATATTTGAATATTTATGTATGTAATCCGTAAATTCCGGGAAGCTGATTCTCTTGTCCGCGTCCCTGTCAATATATCTGAAGACCTCCTGCGTCCCTTCGTGTTCCGCGAAATAGTCCACCGTGTCCCACTCGTCGGGAGAAAGGATACCGTCTTTATTTCTGTCCAGTCTGTCAAAGGCGTCTTTTCCCATGTCCCTCTCAAACTCTTCATGTGAAACGCTTTCGTTGCTGTCGGCGTCCATTTGCCTGAAAAAATCATGGGCTGCCCCGCCGGTCCCCGCAAGAGAGATAACAAGTGAGACTGATACGGCAAATTTGGTGACTGCGTGTTTCATGTTCCCCGTCTCCTTTGTCATATGATCGTTAATCAAAGTATAGTTGCTTTTGAATGGGTTGACAAGTACGCAAGGATGCGATGTTACGTAAGAATCATATATAGACATTTTGTAATAATCATAATTGAATATCAGATTGAAGGAACAACGGTTATACTAAAGATGTCATTCCCGAGGTCTTTATCGGGAATCCAGTATCCTCTGATAGTTAACCGTTTCCGGATTCCCGCTTAAGGACTGCGGGAATGACGACAAAAAAGGAATTGCACTGTCAAAAAAATGCAAGACCAGGTATATAACTGCTTTCCCACATGTGTATTTATGATTTTCACATAACAGGATGCAACGATGCGAGAGGGGATAAGAGGTTTGTGACGAAGAGGCGATAACTATATTGATGCCGGATAAAGCGGCATAGTTTGTGTGGAGAGATACCGGAACGTCAACCCCGCCTCATAATTTCAGAAGCGGGTTCGACAATTCCTCGCTCTGGCTTCTCATTTTTCCGGCAGTCAATATTGCCATTATGAGAATACCTGTGACTCCTCCCAGTATTAAACCGAGCAGAAACAGCATGTAGACCTCCTTTCTAAGGGAATGTGAATCGTTAGCTTACATTTTAGGCTTTTCACATAAATTGTCAATTAAAATCTTGTAATAAATATATTTGTTCCGGCCTATAGGGATATCCCCGATAAGAAGTCGGACGGAAGATATTATAAGTTGTCCGGAAGAAACGGGGCATGACTTTCCGTGATTTTATGTATAACATATAACGCATCACTTATAACAGTTGCGGGAGAACGGCAATGAATGCCCTCGATATGATAATTACGGCAATCCTCTGTATTGCGACAGCCGCAGGGGTCTGGAAGGGCCTCATAAAACAGGTCGTTTCTCTGGGCGGCGTAATTCTCGGTTATATTATTGCCGCGAATTATTATGAACGGCTTGCGCGCTTTATTACCGCCGGCGACCCCGGCATCAGAAGGATTGCCGGCTTTGCGGCGATTTTTATTTCCGTGGTCCTGCTGTTTACCATTGCGGGATGGTTGATGGAGAGTCTGCTGAAGGGCGTACGCCTTAACTGGATAAACAGGACCTGCGGGGGGGCGTTGGGCCTTTTAAAGGGCGCCCTGATTGTAATGATCGTTACTGTCGTCCTGCTCGCTTTCCTGCCTGCCGGAAGCAGGCTTTTGACTGAATCAAGGCTCCTTCCCTATGCGGTCATTGTCTCGAAAACCTCTCGCTTTCTCATACCTGAGCATATAAAGGACAGGATCCACGGGAAAATTGAAGAATTAATACCTTCACGGCCGACGGACCCCGCGCCCGGCGGGGAAGAGGGCGTGGAATAGTTTTACATAAAAATATAAAATATAAAATTCAATAATTACTCCGGAGGCAAACTGGCATGGAGAGTGTTCTCAAAAAAGTTGAAGAGCTTGCTTTACTGCATGACAAGATAGATATTAAAACGGTCAAGGAAAAAAACATCAAGCTGGGCCTCAGAAATGAAGACGGTTCAGGTGTGTTTGTCGGCATTACAAGCAAGGGGCAGGTGATAGGTTATGAGAAGATTATAGACGGCGAAGGCGTGGAAACATTACGTCCGGTCCCCGGGAAGCTATACTACTGCGGCTACGACGTCGCGGACCTGGTGGCGGGCAAGGAAAAGGAAAAGAGGTTCGGATTTGAAGAGACGGTCTATCTTCTCCTGACCGGAGAGCTCCCTTCACAGGGGGACCTGAAGAGCTTTTCGAAAGAACTTGCAAGGAGACGCTCTCTCCCCGGGGAGGCGAAAGAGATAATTCTCAACAGGCCGCAGCACGACGATCAGATGGGTTCGCTTCATACTATTGTGTCCGCCATGCACCTTTTTGACAGGGACCCCAATTCAACGGACCTGAAGGACGTGACCAGGCAGTGCATAGACCTGATCGCAAAGTTGCCGACGATCATCGCCTACAACTATTGCAGGAAGCTGATGAAGAAAAACAACCGTATAAAACTGGTGGAGCCCGACACGGACCTGAGCGCTTCGGAGAATTTCCTCTACATGCTGTCCGGAAAGGCCCCGGACAGGTTTACGGCCGAGATGTTCGACACGATGCTGATATTCCACGCGGAGCACGGCGGGGGCAACAACTCGACGTTCACTACAAGGTGCGTCTCCTCGTCCGGCGCCAACACATATATGGCCATATGCGCGGGTATAGCTTCTCTTTCAGGCCACCTTCACGGAGGGGCGAACGAGGCCGTCGTCAGGATGATGGACGACATCAAGAAGAGAGTCAAAGACTGGGAAAGCGTTGAAGAGGTGAAAGCCTGTCTTGAGAGGCTGATTGATAAAAAGGCCGGCGACAAGAGCGGGAAGATTTACGGCCTGGGGCACGCGGTCTACACATTGTCGGACCCGAGGGCGGTATTTCTGGAAGCAAGGGGGGAAGAGCTCGCGAGGATGCACGGCAGAGAGAAGGAGTTTGCGTTATACCGGAAAATCGCAAAGATGGCCCCGAAGCTCGTCAGAGACAAGAAGGGCAAGGTCGTCTGCACCAATGTGGATTTTTATTCCGGTTTCGTCTACCAGTGCATGGGGATACCGAAGGAGCTCTTCACGCCGATATTCGCTATGGCGAGGGTCGCCGGCTGGGGCGCGCACAGGATCGAGGAGATGATACAGGGAAGGATAATAAGGCCTTCTTATCTTTCGTCGCTTAAAGGGAAAAACAATTATGTTCCCCTGTGCCGACGCTAAAGACCGATTAGTTCCAGCATACAGGTCATGAGGCCGTCGGAGCCGATGCCGCGGCAATAGAAGAAGAGGCCCGCAATGAGCGCCGCCAAAGAAGATAAAAGGACCAGCGCAGGGACTTTCAGTGTCCTTCCCTCCCGTGGAAAATCAGCCTTACCTGCTGCGGCTGTCTTCTTCGCGGGTTGAAATACCGCCGGCAGTCTGTTTCCATGCGTCATACCGGGCCCGGCTGAAGGGGGCCGGCTCCCGTTGTCGCCCGATCCGGGTTTTTGTACAGCGGCATTCTCCCCGGCGGAGGGCGACTGGGTCTTTCTCTCCATGGTATTGAGGGCAATAATGTAATGAAACACCTTTTGCCCGATCCCCAGGGTCTTGGCGGCCTCGTAGACGTCCTTGGCGTCTACACAGGATTTATTTCTTTCAAAGGCAGCGTTGAGGGTCCTGTCGCATAATGAATTGATTACGCGGGGAGCGCCTCCGGAGTCAAAGGCGAGAAGTATCGCTTCCCATCCCGTGTCTTCGAATATTGAAGGCCGGCCCCCGGCCACCTGAATGCGATGGGATATATACTCGCGTATCCTGTCGTCATTCATCTTGCCTAAAATATCGAGCGTCGCAATGCGCTGCCTGAAGGGCTCCATCTCCGGCCTGTTGATTATCGTCAATAACTCCTCCTGCCCGAGAAGCAGGATCTGAATTAGTTTGGTCGAACCTTCCTCGAGATTATTCAGCAGGCGTATGCCGTTGAGAGTATCATCCGATATAAGGTGCGACTCGTCTATTATAAGCATGCACCTTCCGCCTTCGGCGGTCATCTTTAAAAGAGTTTCCTTGATGTCGCGCAGTACGAATACCCTCTCGGCGGTAGACGGCGTTATACCGAGCTCCTGGGCAATAAACATAAAAAGGTCGAGGGCGGTCGCGGGGGGCTCAGCCATCCATATGAGTTTAATATTATCGGGGAAATCCGACTTGATCATCTGGCTGAGGGTCGTCTTGCCCGACCCTATGGGCCCTGTAATTACCATAAGTCCCCTGCCTGATTTCAGAGATTCCACGATCCGGATGCGGATCCTGGAATGTTCGCCCTGATCAAAAAAGAACACCGGATCAGGCACGTTTTCAAAGGGTAGTATCTTAAGGCCGAAATGCTTCGTATACATATATGTTATGTCTCCTTGAATTCACGCGTAAATTTGACCTCAATCCTGCCCTGGGGCGGCTTCCTGCTCAATGGCCAATTGCTCTGACATTTCTTTCGATGTGAGACGAGTGGGTAGTTCCGGTAAAACTCATATGCAAAAGGAGTAACTGATACCCTGATTGTAAGAACCCCTGACGGAAAACCGAATACGCATTGCCTCACAGCAGGTCAACAGAAAAGCCGGTCCCATAACCATATTGTTATCTTATAAGAAGTTAATATAATATTTCAATAAAGCGCTTCACGGTGGGGGGCGTTGCGTCCACGCGCCTACTGAAGGTTCATCGATTTTCTGACAAGCTTCATTGTCTCTGAAGCCGCCTTCCCGGCCCTTGCGGACCCTGACGCGAGGATGTCATCGAGGAGAGAAGGATTTTCAAGGAAGTATCTTCTTTTTTCCCAGATAGGCTCCAGGACTTTAAAGATATTTTTTATCAAAATCTTTTTACAGTCGATGCACCCTATGGAGGCGCTGCGGCACCCCTGCGCCGTATGTTCCTGCTCTTGCGTGGATGAAAAAATCCTGTGAAGATGGTGCACCGGGGACTTTTCGGGGTCGCCCCTGTCGGTGCGTTTTATCCTCTGCGGGTCTGTCATCATGGTCCTGATCTTCTGCTCGACTTCCTGCGGAGAATCGGAGAGGTAGATACAGTTGTTGTATGTCTTGCTCATCTTCCTGCCGTCCGTGCCCACGACTTTGGGAAATTCAGTCAGCAGCGCTTCAGGCTCGGGGAACACCTCGCCGTAGAAATTGTTGAACCTCCTGCCGATCTCGCGCGTAATCTCAAGATGCGGGACCTGATCGACGCCCACCGGGACATAATGCGCCCTGTAAATCAGTATGTCCGCCGTCTGAAGCAGGGGATAGCCTAAAAAGCCGTAGGTGCCGAGGTCTTTGTCGGTCACCTGCTCCTGTTTCTCCTTGTAAGTCGGGACGCGTTCGAGCCAGCTCAGCGGGGTGATCATCGAAAGCAGCAAGTGCAGCTCCGCGTGTTCGGGAACCCGGGACTGCTGAAAGATCGTCGCCTTTTCGGGATCGAGTCCCGCGGCGAGGCAGTTTACGAGGACGTCCCTGGTATATTCCTTTAAATTTGAGGTGTCGGCGTATTGAGACGTCAGCGCATGCCAGTCCGCGATGAAATAGTAACATTCATACTGCTCCTGCAGCCTGACCCAGTTCTGCAGGGCGCCTACAAGGTTGCCCAGATGCAGCCTGCCGCTGGGCTGGATCCCGCTTAACACCCGCTGTTCAGACAAAGTTGTTTCTCCCTGAGGTTATAATGACCCCAAACGCATTGCATTAAGTATATATGTCGAAAACATTGAACACTCTTTCGTACTGTCTCACGGCCTTAAATGTACAATACGCCTTGTTTGCCCTTCTCCACCCGCCCGATGATAAACGCCTTTTCCCCGAGCCGGTTGAACTTCTTCACGATTTTTTGGGCGTCGGAGTCGTCGACGGCCGCTATCAAACCGAGGCCCATATTGAACGTCCTGTACATCTCGTCTTCCGAAACATTGCCGAGGTCCCGGATAAGATCAAATACCGGAAGGGACTCCCAGCTTCCCCTCTCGACAATAAACTTCAGGTTTCTATTTTGCGGGATGATCCGGGGCAGGTTTCCTGTAATTCCTCCGCCTGTTATATGGGCCATCCCTTTAAGCTTAAAACTCTTCATGACGTTCAACACGCTCCCCGCATAAATCCTTGTGGGTTTCAGGAGCTCTTCTCCGACAGAGCAGCCCAGCTCTTTCAGCTTTTTCCGGGGGGCGAATCTCTTCATGTCAAAGAAGAGTTTTCTCGCCAGGGAATATCCATTGCTGTGAAGCCCGCTTGAAGAAAGGCCTATCAGGACGTCGCCGTTTCTGATCTCCGAGCCGTTTATGATCTTCTTCTTGTCCACGATGCCGACCGCGAAACCCGCAAGGTCGTATTCTCCCGCGTCGTAAAATCCCGGCATCTCAGCCGTCTCGCCGCCGATAAGTGAGCAGCCGGCCATCCTGCATCCCTCGGCGATGCCCCTGATTACGTCTCCGGCGGTCTTTACCGACAGCTTTCCTGTCGCGAAGTAGTCGAGAAAAAAAAGCGGCCTCGCGCCGCTTGTGAGGATGTCGTTTACCGACATCGCGACGAGGTCTATGCCGACCGTGTCGTGTTTGTTCATCAGGAACGCGAGCCTGAGCTTTGTGCCCACGCCGTCCGTGCCGCTGACAAGGACGGGGTCGCGATAAGCGGACTTGTCTATTTTATAGAAGGCGCCGAAGGACCCGATTTCGTTGACGACATTTCTTGAAAAAGTCGCGCGCGCGAGGGGCCTGATGATATCGACCAGCCTGTCGCCTTTCTCAATATCCACGCCTGATGTTTTATAAGTCAATTTCATGGTTCTTCCTGATCTTCTTCAACGCCGCCTCCGCGGCCTTCTGGGCCGCGGCTTTTTTGGTCTTTCCCTTTCCCTGTCCGAAGGAGCGCTCATTGATGAAGACCTTCACTTCAAAGGTCTTCTTGTGTTCGGGCCCTTCCTCTTTATGCATGACATATGAAGGCAGCACGCCGAACTGCGCCTGGGCCACCTCCTGGAGCTTGGTCTTGAAATCGAAAATAACATTGTTTTCCGTCAGGTCATGCGACTTATGGGTCAGATGCCTGTAAATGAACTCCCTGGTCTTTTTATAACCGCTGTCCAGGTAAATCGCGGCAATGATCGCCTCAAGGGCGTCGGCAAGGAGAGAGGGCTTTTTTCTGCCGCCCGTCAATTCTTCGCCTTTGCCGAGTAGGAGATGCGGTCCTATATCGATGGTCCTGGCCGTCTCCGCCAGCGTCGCCTCCTGCACCATATACGCCTTGACCCTCGACAGGTCCGCTTCAGTATACTCCGGATGTGTCGTAAAGAGATATTCACTGACGATCAATTCAAGGACCGAATCGCCCAGGAATTCCATGCGCTCATTGAAGGACGCGCGGTCTTTCTGCTTTTCGTGAGCGTACGATTTGTGAGTGAGGGCCTCTTTAAGCAGAGATTTCTTTCTGAACTTGTACCCGAGAGCGCTCTCAATAGCGGCTGAATTTTTTAATGATGATGCACGCATTCGTTCCACCGAAACCAAATGAATTGGACATTGCAATATTTACATCGAGAGGCCTTGCCTTATGAGGAACATAATCAAGATCGCATTCCGTGTCCGGATTGTCCAGATTGATTGTCGGCGGCACAATCCCGTTATAGACGCCGAGGGCGCATATGACGGCCTCCACGCCGCCTGAAGCGCCGAGGAGATGACCGATCATTGATTTAGTGGAGCTCACGCATAATTTATAGGCGTGCTCACCGTATACATGCTTGATCGCGATGGTCTCCAGTTCATCGCCGTATTTTGTAGAGGTCCCGTGCGCGTTGATGTAATCGACTTCGTCCGGGCGGATCCCGGCGTCTTTCAGGGCGTATCCCATGCATTTGGCCGCGCCCTCGCCGTTAGGCGCCGGACTGGTTATATGATACGCGTCCGAGCTCATGCCGTAGCCGATCAGTTCAGCGTAAATCCTTGCGCCCCTGTTTACGGCATGCTCCAGTTCTTCGATGACCAGGACCCCGGCCCCTTCTCCCATTACAAATCCGTCCCTGTCCTTATCAAACGGCCTGCTCGCCTTTTCAGGCTCCCCGTTTCTCGTGGAAAGGGCCTTCATGGAAGTAAACCCTGCGATCCCGAGCGGAGATATCACGGACTCCGCGCCTCCGCATATCATGGCATCCGCGGTCCCGTGCCGGACCAATTTAAAGGCGTCGCCTACTGCATGGGTCCCGGTAGCGCAGGCTGTAGAGACGGCTAAATTGGGACCTTTGGCCCCGAAGCGGATGGATATCTGCCCTGCCGCAAGATTGATTATCGTCATAGGGACAAAGAAAGGGGAGACCCTTTTGGCGCCCTTTTCAAGCAATACCTGGTTATAATGTTCAATTGAGGAAAGGCCGCCCATGCCGGCTCCGACGATAACGCCTGTTCTGTCGGCATTGCTTTCCGTGACCTTGAGCCCGGAATCTTCCATTGCCATGGTCGCCGCGGCAAGCCCGAAATGAATAAACCTGTCCATTTTCTTCTGCTCTTTTATTTCTATGAACCGGTCTATTTCAAAATCGGGGACTTCCGCCGCTATCTGACAGGGAAGACCTTCGGGATTGAAGTGTGTTATCTTTCTGATGCCGGAGCGTCCCTCGATGAGGCCGTTCCATGATTTTTCTGTTCCCGTACCGAGCGGGGTTATCATTCCCACTCCTGTTATCACGACTCTTCTTTTCATATTTTCCTGACGATTTTTTTTACCACAGAGAACACAGAAGCAGTGCGGAGAATAGAGTTCAGAGTCCGGAGTTTAGTCATGTCCCTGTCTTCTAAACTCTAAACTCAGGACTCTCAATGGAAGTCTCCGCGGCCTCTGAGTTAAATGATTTCAGCTTCCTGATTTATCTTCTATGTACTTGACGGCGTCCTGCACCTTTAATATTTTTTCCGCATCCTCATCGGGGATCTCGATATTAAAGGCCTCTTCAAACGCCATTACCAGCTCAACGGTATCCAGAGAGTCTGCGCCGAGATCGTCGATAAACGACGCCCCGGAAGTTACCTTCTCCATGTCAACGCCAAGCTGTTTCGCTATTATTTCCTTTACCTTTGCTTCAACTGACATCAAGCACCTCCGCTTTTTAATAATTTACAGTTCAATGCCGACTAAAGTCTGTTTATGAGGCGGCTTCTCCCGTCACCCCCGCCCCCGGCCTTTTCCCGGAAGTATCCCGGCGCCGTAGCGGCAGTACGGATGACAATGAATCCGGTCCATAAACAGCCACTTATTACAGAAGATAGATTATACATTTTTACAATAAAAATTTCTTTACGCAACCCGCAGGCCGGGCCTGAAGCCCGACAGCCGTTACATATACATGCCGCCGTTTACATGTATGACCTGTCCGGTTATATAATCGGAGGCCTTCGAGGCCAGAAACAAGACCGCGTCCGCAACATCATCCGGGGTCCCGAACTGGCCGAGAGGGATCGCCCTTTTCATCTCTTCCCTTACCGTATCGGATAGTATATCAGTCATCGCGGTCTGAATAAATCCCGGGGCGACCGCATTGGCGCGTATGCCCCGGCTCGCGTAGTCCTTTGCGATGGTCTTGGTGAGGCCGATGAGGCCGGCCTTGGAGGCGCTGTAGTTTATCTGGCCGGCGTTCCCCATGAAGGCCACCACGGACGATATGCTGATTATCTTCCCGTAACGCTGTTTTGCCATTATTTTTACGGCCTCCTTGCAGCATAAGAAAGAACCTTTCAGGTTGATATCCAGCACCGCGTCCCAGTCGTCCTCTTTCATTCTGAGCAGCACGGTATCTCTTGTAATGCCCGCGTTGTTGACAAGCACATCGGGCGCGCCGAGTTCCTTCATGAAGACCTCAAAGGCGTGAACGACCTGGTCCTGCTTTGAGACGTCCAGTCTGACTGCAATGCTTTTTACGCCGAGCCCCCTGATTTCCTGCGCGGTCTTTTCCGCGCTCTCAAGGTTTACGTCGGCAATCCCGATGTCGGCCCCTTCATTTGCCATGCTTAAAGCAATGGATTTGCCTATTCCCTGCGCCGCGCCTGTGATAAACACCTTGTTACCTTGCAGTTTCATCATGCCTCCATATTATCTCTCATCTTCCTTCTCTGTGTCTGCCGTGGTTAAATGAATAACGGAATATTATAAAGTTTCGTCTTTAATTAGGCAATATAATAGAGTAAACCAGGATCCACCCTCTAACCACAGAGGGCACAGAGAAAAGATTAATTTATCCGCAGATTACACAGATTTCACAGATTGAAAAATTATTTCTAAATACATCTGTGTTAATCAGTGTAATCTGTGGATTAATATTTATTTCTTTCTCTGTGGTCTCTGTGGTTTGTCTTTTGATGGTGAATCCGGGGTAAAATAATGTAAGCTTTCAGTTACGGGTGATGTTACCAATGATCCCCCCCTTTGAAAATGGTGGGCGAGGGGGGATTTTTTTGATTGAAATATATTTTGCAGGATGTATTCCGGCTGGATTCAGGAGGCCCTCAACAGGTTGAGGCCGGCCTATCATGAATAACAGGAAAAGAAGCGCGACCCTGCTGCCCTGGCTGCTTCTCATGTTTTTACTTGCGGGGATGTGGTGGTATATTTCACGGCCCAAACCGTCCCATGAACCGGACGCTCAGCCCCGACCCGTTACGGCAAGGGGGGACCTCGCGGCGGACGAAAAAAATACGATCGAACTGTTCGAGGCAATATCCGCATCGGTCGTCTATATAACCAGCATTGAAGTGCGCCGCAGTCTTTTCAGCCTGAATGTTTATGAGATACCCCAGGGCACCGGCTCGGGATTCATATGGGACGAAAAGGGGAGGATTGTCACCAATTATCATGTCATCGAAGACGCAGGCCGCGTTGAGGTGACTCTCGCCGACCATTCCCGGCGATGAAGTGACATTGGGAATACTTCGCAATGACAAAAGGATCTCAGTCAGGATAAAACTGGAAGAAGCGGGGTGACGGAGTCATGAAACGGTCAGTATCAATTTTCCTCCGGGTTCTGCCGTATATAGAAGATAAGGGAAGGCAAATGAAATATCTAAAATTATCGGTTTCGCTGATCTTTGTCCTGCTCATCGCGGGCTGTTCAACCATACGCACGACCGGAGAGGCTTCCGGCGTTTCTGAAATTACCTCGGACAAGACCTATCAGTTGAGGGTGCGCTCGGGGAATATTTTTCTGGACAGGCTCATTTATGATTATGCCTCAAAGAAATTCGGAGAATACCTGCGCATAAGCGACAAGGGGCCGTTCAACGGGTATGTGGAAATCGTATTTTCCAATGCGTCTAAAAACAGTTTGTCCGGCTCGACCGCCGGGTATGCCGGGAATATTATCTACGGCGACTCATGGTATACAGGTGACGACGCCCCATGGGCGGCCAAGTATTATCAGGCCCCTGGGACGGAGATCGGACCCGGCGGCAAGTTATCCTGGCACAACAGCGCTGCAGTTTTAACTATTACCGATGGCGAGGCCAATAACCTGTGGAAAGCGTACTACAATTATAGAGGCGGTTCCGAACTGACCGGACTGTTCGTGAAAACGGCCGACGAAGCAGCGAGACTTTCACTCGACAGGATCATGGAGCAGTTTGAAAAGGAATTCATACTGGTCCCGCAATCGGCCCCCGATGAGGCCCGGGAGAAAAATAAGGAAATATATCTTATTATCAATGAACCCGGACCCGGGGATGAAGATTCTGCCGGGGAGCAACCAGTCTCCGGTCCTCCTGCCGGGCATGGGCCGGCATCTCTCTGACGTTTACCCTTCCCTCAGCCGCAGTCGCCCGGCGAGTTGAGCGGTCCGCTTCAGCCTGACCGGCATTATTCCTGAGGCCATGTATAAACCGGGCCGGGAGCCGGCGTCTTTATTTTCAATGTGCCTTTACTTATGACCTCATCGGTAGGTTACAATAGTGAGGCTTGACCCATATGGATACGGATATATTCAGACAGTTGATAATATCGGCGCTCCCGATACTTATCGCGATAACATTTCATGAGGTATCGCACGGACTCGTGGCAAACAGACTCGGAGATCCGACCGCGAAGTTCATGGGAAGGCTCACATTGAACCCCCTTGCGCATATAGACCCTATCGGCACCGTGCTGATGCCGGTCATGCTGTTTATATTTACCAACGGTCAGTTCATTTTCGGATATGCAAAGCCTGTTCCGATTAATCCGGCCAACTTCAGGAACCCGAAAAGGGACATGGCCGTCTCTGCCGCGGCGGGGCCTATTACCAATCTCGGTCTTGCCGTAATAAGCCTGCTGGTTCTCAAATTCATTGTAATCCCGGCGTCAGTGCTCCTTCCGGCCTCTGTCTACAAATCCCTGCTTGCGCCTTTGACCCTCATGCTTACCTCGAGTATCATATTCAACGTCGTCCTTGCTTCATTCAATCTGATACCGGTCCCTCCGCTTGACGGGGGCAGGGTGCTCGTGGGTCTGCTGCCGCATAAACAGGCCGTTGCATACAGCAGGATCGAGCCGTACGGATTTATAATACTGATTGCGCTTATCGCAACGGGACTTGCAAATTATTTTGTCATGCCTCTTGTGAACATGTTCATGACGTTATTGCGGCTGTTTTAAACATAATGAACAATTCTTCGGCGTCCCCGATTCCAGATGTGTCGCAGTTTTTGCCGGTCGCCTGATCGGACGGTCCCCGCCCTTCACCGGCGTCACTTTTTATCAGCTATTTATGTGGACGAATTTATGCCGTTAATCTATAATCAATGCCATGTCTTACAGCATCGGGAGAATGACATGTTGACACTTGGCGTACTCGCTTCCGGCAGGGGGTCCAATTTCCAGTCGATCATCGACAGTATTGAATCCGGCTATCTGAAAGCGACTGTCTCCGTTCTTATAACTGATAAGTCTGACGCATATGCCGTTGAAAGGGCAAAGAAGCATAACATCGAAGCGCTCGTGCTGAAGCCGAAGGATTTCGCCGACAGGAATGCGTATTATTCTCAGGTCGCCGGGGCGCTGAAGAAGAGAGGGGTTGAATTAGTAATATTGGCCGGTTTCATGCGGGTGGCCGGCAAGCCGCTCATCGATGAGTACCGGAACAAAATAATGAACATCCATCCGGCCCTGCTTCCGTCATTCCCCGGTCTTCACGGACAGAAGCAGGCTGTCGATTACGGGGTGAAGATATCAGGCTGTACGGTCCATTTCGTAGATGAAGGCATGGATACGGGGCCCATAATCGTACAGGCCGCGGTCCCCGCCTATCACGACGACACGGAAGAAACGCTCTCGGAGAGAATATTGCTGCAGGAGCATAAGGTTTTCCCGTACGCAATCAGGCTTTACTCCGAAGGAAGGCTTTCCGTGGAGGGCCGCAAGGTGATTGTCAGAGGGGACATGAAAAATTCCTGCATCATAAATCCGCCTCTTTGATGCATTTCGGGGTTCCTTCCCGAGATCGCTTCCGATGCAAGCATGCCTCACCTGACCGGTTTCAATCAGGACCCCCGAAACACAAAACGCCATGCCTTATGCTCTTTTAACCCGGATTATTCATAAATATCGCACTCCGGGAGGCATGCTTCAAAAACATCTTGAAAGCAATGAGATTATTTGTAAGGACTTTTCGCTCTTTAAGTTATTGCTTTTACAGAGTGTACTTTTTCGACCTCGCGAAAATTCCGGATAAGGGATTGCGGCAACATGTTTTTGAATCATACTTCCCGGAGTTTATGAATAAGCCGGATTAATAATCCGGCTTAACACATTTATAAAAAGAATTAATTAGACATCTTGAAAGGTATTTCATATCCTTGCAAAGGCAGGAATAGGTGTGCCGAAAGGTCATCGGTGTCAGGAAAATGAAAAACGGGATTTGTTCAATGAAATCTGTTGCGGCCGGAAACATGGTGTGTGAAATTTATTCCGGCTCGCGACAACAGCAGAGGGCATTCAGGCTTTCTAAAGAAAGGGAGGGTGATAATGTAGCCACAAAAACAGTACGCAACCTGCTTTTAAATCCCCGGACAGGGAAATGGACTTCAGACGGCCCTGTTCGGCGGGAAACCGGGAACCAGTTAAACTGTGAGGAGGAAGTTAAATGAAGAAGTTGGCAGGCGGATTTATCGTTTTTCTTTTTGCCGTACTTTTTTTAACAAGCGCTTCTTTTGCGGAAGACTACAAGATTGTTGACCTGGGCGCCCTCGGAGGCTCGGAAAGCGGGGCCGAAGGCGGCAACGACTCCGGACAGGTTGTCGGCTATTCGTATATAGCCGGAGATACTGCCCAACATGCCTTTCTTTACAACGGGGGAGTAATGACCGACCTGGGGACCCTCGGCGGGACAAACAGCGGCGCAAGCGCCATCAACGATTCCGCTCAGGTGGCGGGGGATTCGGACATAGCCGGAGACACTGCCCGACATGCCTTTATTTACAGCGGGGGAATAATGACCGATCTGGGGACCCTCGGCGGGACAAGCAGCAGCGCAAACGGCATTAACGATTCCGCTCAGGTAGTGGGGGGTTCGGACATAGCCGGAGACACTGCCCGACATGCCTTTATTTACAGCGGGGGAGTAATGACCGATCTGGGGACCCTCGGCGGGACAAACAGCGGCGCAAACGGCATCAACGACTCCGGTCAGGTAGTGGGCGATTCCGACATAGCCGAAGATGCGGGCCGACATGCCTTTCTTTATAGCGGGGGAATAATGACCGACCTGGGGACCCTCGGCGGGACAAGCAGCAGCGCAAACGGCATCAACGACTCCGGTCAGGTAGTGGGTGATTCCGACATGCCCGGAGACGCGGCCCGGCATGCTTTTATTTACAGGGACGGAGTGATGATCGACCTGGGCACCCTCGGCGGAACAAACAGTTATGCGATTGACATCAACGACGCCGGCCAGGTGGTCGGCTATTCGGACATAGCAGGAGACGCGGCCCGGCACGCCTTTCTTTGGAGGGCTGGAGTGATGACAGACCTTAACAGCTTATTGTCCCCGGAATCGGGCTGGATATTGATTTACGCGGCTGATCTGAGGGACAACGGCCAGGCAGCCGGCACGGGAATTATCAACGGTCAAAATCATGCCTTCCTCATGGCCCCGGACCAGGACCCGTCACCTTCATTCGGCTTCACATATGGCTCTCCCAATACACTTATTGTCAATGTCAACGCCTCCGGTTCTTACTGCGTGAGCGGCTCATGCCTGTATGAATGGAATTGGGGAGACGGAGACACGGACCCCTTTTCCGGTGGTCCCACCGCCTCTCATACTTATGCGGCTGCAGGGACATACGCAGTTACACTTACAGTGAAGGACGCGGTCTATTTGTCTACCGCATCCAGGTCTGTAAATGTCAATGTCTACGCTCCCGACTTCCGGCCGTCAGCCGACGGCTGCGGAGAGGGTGAATACACATGGAACGCCAACACCTGGACCTTTAGCTGCGACCCTGCGTCAACAGACGACAACGGTGTAGCCAAGGAGATAATCAAGTGGAATGACGGCACGGCGAACTATGTAGACGCCGCGGCCCCGTTTGCGGCGGCCTCGCACACCTTTACGACTGCGGGCATCAAGCTGATCAGCCACACGGCCGTAGACACAATCGGCCAGACCAGCGCGGCCGAGATGGCTACCGTTGTTGCCGCGCCTTTCGCCATAAGCGGAGCGGTCTATAAACACGATGGGACGACCCCGGCGCAGTCTGTTAGGGTGCAGATCAGGAAAGCCGTAACAGGGACCGTGGTGTATACTGTGTTCGTCCGGGCCGATGGGACTTTTACGGCGGGGAACCTCAAACCCGGCGCGTATGATCTCTTCGTGTCAAAGCACCTGTACAACTTCGGATCAGGAGTCGGAGTGCCGCACAAGTCATTTTCGATTACAGTGGGACCGAGCAGCTCCGGCAATATAATCAACGCTGTGACCCCGTAAGCTTCAGTCTGCTTTTTTGAAAAGGCATCCCGTTCAGCCGGGATGCCTTTTTGTTTGGTGCGACGAACTCCGTTTCGATTGACGCAAATTTGTCCATTGCGCGGCGCAGTACGATATTGAAAGAAGGTATAATAATTCATGGCTCATATCCTCATAGACGGTTACAACCTTATAGGCGTAGCCCACAGGGACCTCGAAAGGGCGCGGGAAGATCTGGTCCGGACGATATATGAATATGCGAACTCAAGAGACCATCGGATCACCGTCGTCTTTGACGGCTGGAAGAGCGGGAAGAGGGAAGAGACAAAGACCGTCACTGGAAACCTGACCGTTATATATTCAAGGCTCGGGGATAAGGCCGATAACGTGATCAAGAAGATATTGGCGTCGTCTGCCGCAAAGCAATGGATCGTCGTGAGTTCCGACAGGGAAATATCCGATTTCGCCGAGAAGAAAGACTTCGTGGCTTTTAAATCGGCCGAGTTTGAAAGCAGGCTTTATGCCGTTCCATCCTTTAAGGGAACGAATACAGCAGGCGCGGCTTCCGATGAAGATGTTATGACTTCACGGCGAAGCGGCAATCCGAGGCGGCTTTCAAAAAAAGAGAAGAAAAAGCTTTTGGCCTATAAGAAGCTTTAGGCCTGTAGGAATTCCTCCGCCCTCCCGCAGTTAATGAATCCGTCAGAAGATCCTGCCGTAAAGGGTTGACACTTTCGTTGAGAGTGGTATTCTGGTATTAACGATATCACTCACGAGACATTTCCGGACAGCTCTGCAGTATGGTTTGTCCGTGATAGACAAGGAGGAAGAAAATGTATCAATTGCTGAAGAGACAGACACTAACAGGTATTCTCATTTTAGGGCTTCTTGCCCTGAACGCTTGCGGAGGCGGAGGAGGAGGCAACGGAGGAGGAAATCCGCCCCCGCCGGGCAGTGGAAATCCGCCGCCTGGAGGCGGGCAGCAGGCCGTGACTACGCCTCAGGCCGACGCCTTCAACTGGACCGGCAACACGCGTATGACGGTAGCAGCCGCTAATGGCGTGCTGGCCAATGACCCGGCAAACACCGTCATAAGCGCCGCCGACACCGCTACGACGCTGGGGGGCGTTGTCAACGTAAACACGGCAACCGGCGCCTTCACTTACGATCCGCCGTTAGGTGCGCAGAACCAGGCCGACACATTCACTTACACTGCTGGCAGCACGCCTGTAACGGTGACCATAAACCTTGTAGAGCGTGTCTGGTACGTCCGCAACAATGACGCAGGCGCAAACCAGGGGAATGATCAGGCGCCATTTCTCACTCTTGCACAAGCCGGCGCAGCCTCTGACGTAAACGACACTATCTTTGTCTTTGCTGGAAACGGTACAGCAACCGGCCAGAATAACGGCATTACCCTTCTGAGCGGTCAGAAGCTGATAGGGGAAGGTATTGGGCTAAGCGTCAACGCAAACCAGATAGTTAATGCGGGCGCAAATGCGTCGATTTCAAATGCAGGACTTGCTGTTGGG
>JACRHD010000002.1 GCA_016234115.1 Nitrospirota bacterium | reverse complement strand
TCTGCTTTCTTGCTGTAACGCCGAAGATACATGACTGAAATTATGAGCATTCATGACCCTGTTTTCAAGGGGGGTTTTCTTCACTACATGCGCTTTTTAGAACAGTTACGATTACAAATCGCGGTTTGATGCGGGGTTACTTAACAACATATTTTATTCTTGCCGAATTTTGATCTCAAACTGCGGAAGGTGGGTTAGTGTACGAGAAAAGCCTTGTAACTGTTTGTTTTACAAACCGGATTGGATGTGATTGCGCTCAATAATTATTGGGGTTGCGAAAGGTAACTAATAAAATATGGTCGTTATCAGCTAAGATCATATAAATAAACCGCAGAGACCCCGGGATGTCCAAAAAAATCAAGTTGTCTTCCAATACTGTTCAGATGGTAGATAAAAAATTTCTCTTCGTGAATGCCTTCTTTTGAAACCATGGAAGAAAAAAGTATCCATACTCTTTTACCGCCCCTGAGTTTATTCAAATCCATGGTATATCCGTTAAGGACGTCCGTAAACGGCTGGTAAAATGGTTTTGCCGGGTCCCAGAACCCTTTAAACTCATTTCTCTTGTAAGTAGCGTACCAGTTTTGCGGGGCCTGCCCTATGACGTAATCACTGTCGTCAAAGTGATAGTCTCCCGGATGGTATTTGGAGTAATATTCAAATGCGAACTGCGACATATAATAGACGTAAAGGACATCACCTTCCTGCCAGTTTTTCTTGATATGGGCCAGGACGGGCTTTATTTCTTCCCGTGAATTAGGTTTTACGGCATGATAAGTCGACCACGCCAACGGGTGAATAAATATCAGGCATACCAGCGCAATGCCTATGATGTTGGAGCCGTTGCCCGTTTTTTCCCTGATATACCCGGTCCCTTCCGCAATGAACAGTATTATGGAAGGCACAAGGAATAAAATGGTCGCCTGGCTAAAGACGAATTTATGAAGGGAAGACGCCAGCAAAGTTAAAATGAAAGGCGATATGAGAAGAAAGAAGCGCTCCCTGTTCCCCGAGTAAACAGCGGCGCAGCCGGCGATAAAGGTCAGAGCGGCAAGACCGGTAAATGTCATGCCTACAGGAAAAGAAAATATTCTCAGAGGCAAATCAATGAACCACTGAATATCCGACATGGACATAGGCGGGAAAGGCATAAATGCCTTTTGCTTCATCCAAAAGATACTATCATTGGTTATTGTGAAATTATACAGTAAAGGCTTTGTAAAGATAATATAAACAACGAGGAAGCCTGCTCCCCACATTAAAAGGGTAATTGACAGCCCTTTCATTTTCGACCATTCTTTTTTAATCAGGTATGACATGCTTAATGTTGTTCCTATGCCTGCCAGAACGAACACGGCAGGATGCGAGAACAATACTGCCGCCGCCCCAAGCGCGCCGAGAAGAACGGACCGAAAGGCATTTAAATTTTTTTCTTTGGCGTAACTCACCGCATATAACAACAGAGCAATGGCCGCGTCGCCTGTGTAGGGTTTAAGCGTTGAAGAGAGTTCAACAAGCGGGTCTAAAACAGCAAAGAGTCCGAGGGCGACAGGGACCGCCTTCGGCCGGATATATTGTTTTGATACCTTGTAAAAGAGGAAGAGGGAGATTATCCCGAAGAAAAGAGGGAACAATTTTAAGGCGTATTCACCGTAGCCGAGGATTTGAATTGCAAGTTTTTCCAGCATGTAAAAACCCAGCGGAATGGACAAAGTCTGGTCGGGCGCGGGGGGGACAAGGTCGGACAGCGACCGGCTGATAATGCCCATGGCATTTCTGCTTTCGTCGAACCATAACGAGGGATTGTGAAGATATCTGACAAGGCGAAGCGCCGAACCCAAAAAAATAATCAACCATGGGAATTTATCCGAATTAAAAAACCGGCTCAGTTTCTGGGACAATGTGTCGCTCATGATTTAAAAGGTAACAAGCAAGTCAATCTGTGTTGCGAACGCTCTTCCTCAGGATGTTATTGATTTTTCCTATGGACATGCGTATCTCCGCCAACTGGTCCACCAGGAGCCCTATAAGGAATATAAATATGCCGGTCAAGAACAACATCGCTACCGCGGGAGAAAATCCGCCCGTAGACGCAAGGGTCCTCAGCAGCCATAAACATCCAAGAACAACAAACAGGATGCTTATCGGCATGAAAATTTTCAGCGGATTAAAAAGAGAGATCATTCTTAAGATAAGTCCTGTAAATCTCATGCCGTCTTTGATAATCGTCACCTTGCTTACTCCGCCCCCGCGGGGCTGGTCCTTTATCGGGAGAAACTTTATGTTGTATCCGCTTATTGCAAAAGAGAGTATTGTTGTGGAAGGCAGTGAAGATTTATTCGGAAAGATATGGGAGAACTCGCAAAACTTGTCCTTGGTAAATGCCCTGAGTCCGCATGTAAGGTCGGGGATTTTAATGTTGGAGAGATAACTCGCAAGCCAGCAGAAAAAATTATTGCCGAAGCCGCGTCTGCCTGAAATGTAGCCGTGTCTTGCTCCCGCTATTAAATCGTATTCGCCCATCATTTCCAGCATTTCCGGGATATATACGGGATCATGCTGTCCATCGGCGTCAATGGTAATAATTTTCTCATGGGCCGCTTCATGAACGCCGGTCTTGACGGACGCTCCATATCCTTTGTTATATGGGTGCCTGACGACCTTGATTCCCGGAAAACCGCCGGCAATGGAATAAGTCCGGTCTTTTGAACCATCATCAATTACGATAATCTCATGCTCTTCCTTTGTATTTGACAGGGCCTGTTTCAGATCGTTCAAGAATTTTCCTATGGTTGCTTCTTCATTGAATGCGGGAACCAATACGCTGAACCCTTCCTGGAGATTCATTTCATACCTCTTCGTTTGTTGATTTGTTTTATCATTCGTTCAATCAGAACAACATACGTTATTAAGTATCTTTTGCCGGGACCGTCGATGTTATCAAGTAATGTTAACGAGCTGAGCGGGTCTTATATGACATAAAATATTATTTAAATTATAATTAAATTATCTTAATTTTGCTTGATAATATACAAGTTCGATTTATCGGCCGGTCTGTTTATTCCGGGTTTTGTATAACTTTTCATCTTAACGGGAGAAGATATGTGCGGTATCGCAGGCGTTTTCAATTATAAAAAAAACAGCGCGATTTCACCGGAAATCATAAAAAAGATGAATAATGAGCTGATACATCGGGGACCTGACGACGAAGGCTATTACATCAAAGGCAATATTGCTCTTGCCTTCAGAAGATTGAGCATAATTGATCTCAAAACAGGGAACCAGCCTATCCATAATGAGGACAAATCCGTATGGGTCGTCTTTAACGGCGAAATCTATAATTATGTCGAATTGCGAAAAGATCTTATAAAGAACGGACATGTCTTCTACACCAAGACCGATACGGAGGTCATTGTTCACTTATATGAGGAACACGGGACTGATTTCCCTTCATATTTGAACGGGATGTACGGCATAGCGCTCTGGGATGAAAAAAAGAGGGCCCTTTTCCTGACGCGGGACAGGCCGGGCATCAAACCTCTTTATTACGCTGAAACAGATGAGGGACTTGTGTTTGCTTCGGAGATAAAGGCGATTTTAAAGGCAGGAGTAAGTAACCGTCCCGACTACGAGGCCATCAGTCAATATTTGTCATACGGTTACGTCCCCGCTCCCCTGACCGGCTTCCAGTCTGTCAGAAAGCTCAATGCGGGACACATGATTATCTGTTCCGGTCCGGCATATACGGAAAAGGAATTCTGGGATTTATCGCGGTCCGATCTTTCAGGAGAAAATCTCGGAGAAGAGCAGATCACGGACCTGTTGATTGATGAATTAAAGGCGGTCCTTCACAGACAGACCAGGAGCGACGTCCCGGTCGGCATTTTCCTGAGCGGCGGGATAGACTCGTCCCTTGTCGCGTCCGTGGCCGCCGAGAAATGCAATTTAAAACTCAAGGCGTTTACGATAGGCTTCAGGGAAGAATCATACAACGAACTCGCCAACGCAAGAATCGTGGCGAACAGGATCGGGCTTCCCTTGCATGAATTCATACTGTCGGAAAGTGAAGTAGTCGGGGAAATAGAGCATATAATGTCTTTTCTGGATGAACCTTTTTTTGACTATTCGGCAATCCCCGTGTACTTTGTGTCGAAATTGGCCCGTCAACATGTAAAAACGGTCGTTGGCGGCGACGGAGGAGATGAACTTTTCGGCGGGTATCCGACCCATTATATCAACAGGATCGCGGAACGGTATAGAAGAGTACCGCAAATAATTCGTAACGGAATAAGAGGCATAGTTGACAAGTTGCCTGAATCTCACGGTTATCTCAGTACAGCGTATAAGCTCAAGAGATTTACTTACGGCGCGGAAGTCCCCTATGACCAGGCGCACTATCGATGGAAAGTACTGTTTGACGCCGGGGACAAGAAAAGGCTCCTGGACGGCAATATTATGCAGGACCTTTCCGGGCTGGAATCGTTTCACGTTATGGAACAATATTTCATTAAGGCGCGGAAGAGCGGCTTTGAAATCGCGGACCAGCTCATGTATGTGGATTTTAAGACCCATCTCCAGGATGATTTTTTACAGAAAACCGACAAAATGAGTATGGCCAACAGCCTGGAAGTCAGGGTGCCGCTCCTGGACAATGCCGTCATAGACTTTTCCAGAAGAGTACCTCCCTGCATGAAAATAAAAGGTTATGAGACAAAATATCTTCTAAGAAAGGCATTGTCCAGATTTCAGCCTCCGGAAATAGCATTCGGCAAGAAACGGGGGTTCACCCCTCCTCTGGCCGTATGGATAAAAAAAGGTTTAAAGGATTATATGCTGTCTTCACTTTCGCCGGCTTCCCTTTCAAGCCTGGGATTTTTGAAGGCAGAGCGGGTGACCGGAATAATTGATGATCATCTGAACGGGAAGGCCGAAAACAGCAGGCTGATATGGGCCTTGATCTCGCTATTAAACTGGCACAGAAATTATGTCTCACGGTAACCTGCCTCGCGGCCCCCTCAGCCTGGTTACCCTCACAAGTATCTTTATCCGGGAGGCATGATTGAAAAACATCTTGAAAGCAATGAGATTATTTTTAAGGACTTTTCGCTCTCTAACTTATTGCTTTTACAGAGAGTACTTTTTAGACCACGCGAAGATTCCGGATAAGGGATTGCGGCAACATGTTTTTGAATCATACCTCCCGGAGTTTATGAATAATCCGGGTAGTCCAGCCGAAACGCTGTGGATATATTAAATTTCATTGTGGTATTATAATTTATTATTATGGCGTCCTTATATCTGCAACGCTTCTTTTTCCTGACTTCGCAGTGTAACTATATAATTTGACAGAGGATTATCAATGAAAAAAGTTTTAATTGCAGGTGGGTGCGGGTTTATCGGACATAAGGTGGCGATCGAGTTCATGAAGGCCGGTTATGAAGTTGTTATAGTAGACAACTGGAATAACTACAATGTGTATCTGATCCGTGATGTTGAGGACAAGTATCAAAAAAGGATCCAGAATTTAAACGGGGCCTTAATATTGCAAAAAAATATCTGCCTTGACAGGATTACGAGGCAGATATTTGAAGAGGAAAGACCTGATCTGGTTGTTCACCTTGCAAATTTTCCTACTGCTACTTTAGCGGCTCAACAGCCGTTCTTTGCCGTTGAACAGATAGTGGAAGGCACTCTATCGCTGCTGGAAGCAGCCAGATGTACGAATGTGCAGAAGTTCGTTTATATTTCATCCAGCATGGTTTATGGCGACTTTAAAACGGACAGCGTTACGGAAGATCATGAGATAAGACCAAAAGAACTTTACGGCGTTTTTAAGGCCACCGCCGAGTACATGGTCAGAAGTTACACGAGATTATATAATCTGACGCACTCTATTGTAAGACCGATTGCGGTCTATGGTCCGACGGGCCACGACGCATTTGTCATTACTAAATTTATTAAAGCTACGGTAAACTCAGGCGTCATAAAGATCAAGGGGAGGGACACCAAGCTCAGTTTTACATTTGTGGATGATATGGCCCAGGGCATTTTCAGGGCGGCCACAATGCCGGAGGCAAATAATGAATCTTTCAATATCGGCTCAGGGGTATCCAGCAAACTGACGGATATCGCCGATTTCCTTCAGACGCTGAATCCAAACGTGCAAATCGAGTTGGAAGAAGCTGATCCGCTGTATCCAAAGAGAGGCGCGCTCAATATAGAAAAAGCCAAAAGAATGCTCGGATACGCCCCGAAATATTCCATTAAAGAAGGGTTGAAAATATTTTATGACTCAATACAACATTAAGTTTATCGGCCTGGACCGGCTTTTCAGCAATCACCGAAGCGAATACCTTGACGCAGTCGAAAAAGTATTGGGGACCGGGACCGTCATAGGCGGACCGCACATCGATGAATTTGAGAAAAGCCTGGCTGAAATCACGAACAGAAAATATGCGGTATCGGTGACTTCCTGCACCGATGCGCTTTTCTTTATCTTAACGTCATGTGGAATCGGCAAGGGCGATGAAGTAATAACGACGTCGTACAGCTTTATTGCAACGGCATCAGCCGTCCTGAGGACCGGAGCGACCCCGGTCTTCGCCGATGTCGATGGACATTATCATTTAACACTTGATCAGGTCAGACAGGCGAAAACAGACCGGACAAAGGCCGTTCTTGCCGTTAATTTACTGGGTGATTGTATTGATTTTACCGCATTTGAAGAATACTGCAATAAAGAAAAATTACTTTTAATCGAGGACGCGGCCCAATCTTTCGGAGCAAAATACAGGGGCGTCCCCAGCGGGAAGTTAGGCCTTGCCTCGGCCCTCAGCTTTTCTCCGATGAAAACCGTTCCCTGCTTCGGCACGGCCGGCGCTATTGTAACGGATGACAAGGATATCGCCGGCACATGCAGCAGCCTGAGGAGGCATGGAAAAGTAAACGAAAGCCCGTCATCTGTAATCCTGGGGTATAACAGTGTCCTGCCTTCGGACAAAGCCGCCCAACTGAACGTCAGTTTGAAACATATGTATCAATGGCAGGAGAGGAGGGCGCTGATTGCAGACAGATATATAACCGGTCTGAATGGAGTGGGCGACATTGTGACCCCCGGAACAAGAGACGGGGCGGTTCATTGCTGGCACAAGTTTATGCTCAGAACATCCAGGCGCGACGAATTACAGAAATTCCTTTTGCACAGCGGCATACAGACTCAGGTGCACTATAAAATACCGCTGCCGTCCGAGCCGATTTTCGGGCAGAAGCGGCCGGATTTCTTTACAAATGCGATAGAGTATTCAAAAACCTGTTTGAGCCTTCCGATATATGCTGAACTCAAAGATCAAGAAGTTGATTACATTATTCAACAAATAAGGGATTTTTTTTAACAAAACTCCCGTATTAAGATCAATTGCATACTTATTCTGTCGCTCCTGTTGCGGGGGTACGGCATACTGCATAAAGCATAAACACAGCCTGATATAACTAATACAAACGCAAAATGTATAGTTACATTTTAAGAAATCTCCCCTGACCCCTCTTTTCCAAAGAGGGGGATTAGTCTCCCCTTTGAAAAAGGGTGATGAAGGGGGATTTTGTAACTTTACTTATTGCGTTTGTATTAATAAGATATTTCTCTGTAGCAGAGAGCGGGTCAAATCTTATAAATTATATTTTTATTATGAAAACAATAAGAGAACGGTTATTGATATTTTCACAATATTTCCTCGGATTTTTAATTTTTTTCTGGATCATAAGCGAAATATTTATCGGATCGGACTGGGTGTTTCACCGCCTTGACCCGCTCCGCCCCACCTTTATCGGCATCGACATGCCAATACAGGTCCAAAAACAGATATATCATATAGAAAAACTGTTCAGGGAACCCGACAGTCAGGCAAGAATTATTTTCGTGGGAAGCAGCTCTGTGGTAAACGGAGTGGATGTCGGGCGAATCGGGAATATCCTGTCTGCCGAATCTATTGATTACAGACCGCTCAATTACGGCGCAATAGGTTTGTATGCGTATGAATTGCCTCTCCTGAAAAAGTATCTTCTTGACCAAAGGAACGAATGGGTGGTCTATTTGTACAACACCTTCTCTTTTGGAGATACCTTTCACCCGCAGGCGATCCGTATCAGGTGGAATACATCGGAAGCCTTAAGACTCGCGAATCACAGCCGGATCGGCGCGGCCGAAATCACGCACTTCAGCTCCGGGATTTTTTCCGAGGTCTTTACTTTAATCCGCTATTCGAATTTTTATGAGGAATGTTTTCGCAGATTTATCTCAAACCGATTAAAGCCGACCCCTTATGAGTGGGACTATCCTGCGGAAGACCCGCCCGTTACAATCAAGGATCTCAGCGTTGCGCAGGGGCCTGCTCCTTCGGAGGACTTCATGCGCAGTCTTTACCTTGATTCGTTTCTGAAGAATGAAACAATTGGTTATACGGGACTGCGCAGGTTCCTGGAGCTGGCAAGGCAGGCCGGTATTAAAGTCATCGTGGCGCCTATCCCTGAGCCGGACATGGCTGTAATGTATCCCTGGAAAAACGGCATTGACGAAAGGGTCATTGATGAAAAGGTAAGGTCGATTGCGGAAAATAACGGCGCTGTTTTTATAGGCAGGTCCGAGACTGAGTATATAGAGAAACAGTCGTCGAATTTCAGGGACCACGTTCACGCCAACTGGGTCGGACGAAATGAATATTCAGATTGGCTTGCCGGGCGGATTGCCGGAGTGATAGGTAAATAAATTATGTCCTTTCTTTCTTCTGAATTTATTTTCTTTCTCGGAATATTTCTGATGACCGCCATTTTTCTCAATCGTCATCAACTGATATTATTTATCACTCTGGCCAGTTATCTGTTTTATTCCCTCGGCTCTCTTCCTCACCTTTTTTTATTACTGATATCGACAGTCGTCAACTTCTATGCCGGAATAGCTATTGCGGCGTCATTAAGCCGGAACAGGAAGAAGCTCTATCTGACATTGAGTCTGCTTTTTAACCTTGGTCTTTTAGCGACATTCAAATACGCTGATTTTCTGGCGGCAAATTTCAATAATATGTTCAGCCTCCTGGGTATGACATATACGCTCCCTCAGCCCCATATCCTGCTTCCCATAGGAATCAGCTATTTTACGTTTGTATCATTAGGTTATTCGATCGATATCTACCGTGGAGAATTCAAACCGGTTACAAACATCATTGATTTCAGTTGTTTTATTTCTTTTTTCCCCAAGCTGGTTGCCGGTCCGATAGTCCGGGCAAAAGAGTTCTTGCCCCAATTGAAGGACTTCCGTCCCTTTAACCGGCAAAACATGGATACCGGTTTCGGCCTTATTTTGATCGGATTTTTTAAGAAGGCCGTTATTGCGGATAATATTTCACCGTTTGTCGATAAGGTATATGGTGATCCGTCCCAGTTCGGCAGCGCGGCCTGCTGGCTGGCCACTATAAGTTTTGCCGTTCAGCTCTATTGTGATTTCAGCGGATATATAGATATAGCAAGAGGATTGTCAAAGATAATAGGTCTTGAATTGCCGCACAACTTCCGCTGGCCGTATCTGAGTGAAAGCGTTCGGGACTTCTGGCGGCGCTGGCACATGACGCTCTCGTTCTGGATAAGAGATTATCTCTATATCCCGCTCGGAGGAAGCAGGTGCAGCCGTCCGAGGATGTTAATCAACCTTTTTATCACCTGGTTTGCCATGGGGCTCTGGCATGGGGCTTCATGGACTTATGTCGCCTGGGGCCTGTATCACGGCATTATTGTGTCGTTTGAACATATGATGTCGAATCTGAAATTTACGTCCCGTCTGGCCTTTATACCGGCTTTGCCGAAAATCCTCCTTACCTTCCTGCTGGTTACCTTCGGATGGGTGCTGTTTCGGGCTTCCGATCTGACTTCTGCCGCGCTGATCTTCAAGAAAATGATTTTCATCGGTTCCGGAGACCTGCTTCAGGGTGTTTCAGAATTTCAGAAGCTCAACGCCGCGCTGTTGTCGGTCTCGATAGTGATGCATTACTTCGCCTACAGGGTAAGGGACAGCAACATTCCAGGGCTGATTTTCACAAAAACTCACTGGGTGGTCAGGGTTGCTTCTTATGCGCTGATGGCCGCGTTCATCGTAATTTTTTCCGGAAAGGCGGCAAATTTTATTTATTTCCAGTTTTAAGTCGCGGCCCGAACCTGCCGGTTTCTGTATGATTTAAACCTTGCATAATTGATAGTGAATCTTCGCAGCGGAGCAAAAAAAAACCATTTCGGTCCGTCCATTTTAATAAGCACGTAAAGCATATCGTAAATTGAGCCCGCGACCGAGTCAATAAGGATATCAAGAAAAGTATGGTCCCTGAGCCCCAGTTTCTTTAATGCCCCGGCTTCCTGATAATGTCGTTTATAAATCTGTTTTAGCGTTTCATTATGTGAATGATAAACCTCCGCGGCCGGTTCATAGACGGCTGTGTAATTCAGTTTCCTTACCTTCCCGAGCCAGTCCTGGTCTTCGCAATAACTCAATGATTCATCGTAGTTCACTTTTTCCCAGGCCGCCTTTCTCACTGCGCAACTGGTGTTGCCGAAAAGAAACGGCGGGCCTTCCTTTATTTCCTGCTTTTCAATGTTGAATTTTCGCAACAGCCCCCTTCTGTCAAAGGGATTACAGTCCGGCCATGGAACGGCTTTGCACATAACGGCAGCGACTCTATCGTCGTCAAAATCGGCAATTAAGGTTTCAATCCAGTTTACCGACAGCGGCAGGGCGTGCGCGCTCAGGCAGATCACAAATTCCCCTTCCGCCCTACGGAAACCATAATTCAGGGAATATCCCCAGGTAAAATCTTCCGGCTTTATTTCATGGATTTTTACAGGATATCGCCTTGCTGTCTCCAAGGTATTGTCGGCAGAGCCGGAATCGATAATCAGGACCTCGACGTCCTTGTACGTCTGGGAAAAGATCGCCTCCAGTGTTTGCCCGATACAGCGCCCCTCATTTTTTGTTCTGATTAATATGGATACTCTTCCCTCTTTCATAAACTGATCGTATCACGGCGGCCCGGTCCGGACGGCTTATCTCCCGGCTGAAAGCAGCGCCGGCATCATATTCGTCTGCCCAGGTGTGATTTAATCACCTTCCTGTTTTTCCATCCCAGAAACAACCAGCGGAAATATTCCGGCAACTGCCTGAATACTTTGAAGTTCGTCAACCCGTGAATCAGGTTCACGTTTTTTCTCTCGAGCGGAACTTCCGCAAGTTTGTACCCTCCGATTGCGGCCTTTATGGCCAGTTCAGCGCTTAACGACCATCCGCCGTTGACGACTGTTTCGATAGGAAGCGAGTTTAACAGGGATTTTCTGTATACCTTCAGGGACGTTGTTACATCGGTTATCGGCATCCCTATTACCATGTCGAGAACTAAATTTCCCCAGGCGGACAGCAGGCGTTTAAGAGTATTCCCCCTGGCGCGGCTGGTATCACTCGTAAATCTGGACGCCGATACAAGGTCGCAGCCGCTTTCCAGTTTATCTACCATGCTGTTGATAACGCCGAACGGGTCAACATGGTAAGCCAGCCATATTCCCACGTATGGGGTGTCCGCGCAGTTGAAACCCGTGCGTATGGCATTCACAACGCCGCCCTGCTTCCATTGGTTCTGCACCAGATAGATGTCATCGAATTTCTGTTTCAGTTTATTGAGCGTTGCGATGGTTTTATCGGTGTCCCGGTCATAGACGACAATAAACTTAAAGGGATAGCGTATGGCAAAAAACATCGTAGTAACTACAGGAATGACCGCATCGCCTTCATTATATACGGGCATTACCAGTGTTAATACTTTTTCCGTGTCAGACATGATTTTGATTGTACGGTCCGGAAATTCAGGAAACCTAATACAACCCTACGCTGCTATAAATAATATTTCCGTAAGACTGTATTTCTTTCTTATCATATAGCTTCCAGCAATCGATGAAAATCAGAGGATTATTGGATCTTCCGGCAAGCCCCTTTATGTCCAGCTTACTATGACTCTTGTGGGAATTCATAATTACCACGACATCGGCGCCCTCAAACCCGTCTTCAACAGAGGAATAAATTACTCCGTACGATTCGATCTCCGGTTTACTTACCACTGCGTCATATCCGAAAAGCTCCGAACAGAACGGCTTCAGATAATTGATGAGATCAATTGTCGTCGAGAACCTGCAATCGCTCGTTTCAGGCTCCCCCTTGAACGCGAAACCCATGATGAAAATTTTCGAGGAATAAATATTTCTTCCCAGCGCCGTAAGTCTGTTCAATATCTTCTTGCCGAGATTGAATACTATCGCCTCATTGATCCCCCTCGCGGCGTTGATCAGCTCGGTGTTTATGTTGAGCTTCCTGCACAGATCAATAAGGATGTAGGGGTCCTTTGTCAGGCATGCGCCGCCCACCCCGGGGCTTGGAGCAGGTATCTTATTTCTGGCGTAATCATTATTGCATGCCTGCCGGACCGCGTGAAAATCCAGACCGAGTTCTTCGCAGATCATGGCCATCTGGTTGGCATAGGCGAATGTGACGTCGCGGTACGTGTTGTCGATAATTTTGCATATCTCCGCATGCTCGATATCCGGCACGCGTATGCGCTTGTCATTGAACTTTCCGAAGATCGTTTCAATCCTTTCCGCGCTTGCGTCGTCAAGCGCCCCGATTATTTGAGGGATATGCTTCTGCTCATAAAGGGCGTTGCCTTCCACCGTCCTTTCTGGGACAAAACCGAAATAAAAATCCCTTCCCGCCTTCAAGTCCGTCTCCCCCTCGATTATTTTCAAGACAAAGTTGCGGGACACGCCCATCGGTACGGTAGACCTTAATATTACCGTATCGCCTTTCTTGAGGTAAGGCAATATACTGTGAGTTGCGTTGCGGATGTAGTCCAGTCTGGGTCTCTTTGTCTCCTGATCGACGGGGGTCCCTACGCAAATAATATAATAGTTGCAGGACCTGTCGGGAATGCCTGTAGAAAATTGCAGGTTCTTTCCCCCGAATCTTTCCACGAGTTCATTTAACCCGGGTTCAAAGAAATAACATTCCTTCCGGCGCAGGGAGTCGATCACGTTCTGCGAGACATCAACGCCCAATACATCGAAGCCGGCCTCGGAAATAGTAGTGGCCAGGGTCAATCCTATAAACCCCATTCCCAAAACACATATCCTGTCCCTGTCGGTAGTCAATTGCCCCCGCTTTATTTATTGAATTTATGTCTTATATACTGCTCAAGCGACCCGTCGATCATAAGTCCGGCCTTCCAGCCGAAGACATTCCTGATCTTTGACACATCAGGTATCCTTTTTTTAACATCATCGGCATAAATGGGCTGATGCTTGAAGGTCAGGCAGTAATCGTCCGGCAGCAGACCATGTCTCTTGCCGATACTTACTATCCTGGCTGCCAGTTCCTTTATGGTCGTCGGTTCGGAATTTCCTATATTGAAGATCTGATTGGTTGCTTCGTCTCTCAATGAAAACGTCGCAAGCGAATCGCCGACGTCATAAATATTTGTGAAGCAGCGTATTTGTTCGCCGTCGCCGAATATGTTCACGGGCTGCTGTTTTTGAACGAGTATCTTGTCTATCATATCGGCAAAGACGTGGCTGAAACCCTCTTCCTCCGGGGCCTCAAAAGGGGTGATAATATTGAAAGGCCGCCATATAACGTAGTCTATGCCGTATTGCTCATGAAATGACTGGACGACCCTCTCGCCGATATATTTGGACAGGCCGTATGAGGTGCTCATGACCGTTATGTCTTCAGTGTCTTCCTCTTTATGGGGCCATTTCATGCTGCGCTCATATACCATTGATGAAGACAGGTAAATAAACCTTTTTATTTTTTCCCGGCCGTACTTCAACAGGTTGATGGTCATCAAATTATTGTCGGCTATAATATCCGCCGGTCTTTTGTGAAAGCCGACCACGCCGTAAATCAGCGCGGCAAAGTGAAACACCGCGTCGAATGCGTATTGAGAAAAGACGGACCTGACCACCGCCGTATCTCCGAGATCGCCCGCCATGAATTCATAAGTCCTCTTTCGCTCAATGTGACCGTAGCGCGCAAAGTTATCGACGCCTATTATTTCATGGCCGTCATTCTGAAGGTATGGTATTACTATCTGAGCAAGAGAGCCTTCACTGCCGGTAATAAGTATTCTCATTTTAAATCCCGTTCCTTATTATTGGAGTAATAAATATTTCCTGAAGACGGCCAAGGCAATCACACTCAAATCAAGAGCATGGTTGAGCCGGCCGCTGTTGATCATTTTAAACAATTCATCGCGGGAAACCAGATGAACTTCTATGCCGCCGTTTTCCCTCGGGTCCGGCAGGAGGTCCAATTTTACGTTATCAACATAAAATGACCACAGGCGGTTCTCCAGCCTGCCGGTGTCGGGGATAAGTTCTCCCGTGAGGGTCACAGTCTCCGCCGTGCATCCGGTCTCCTCTCTGAGTTCACGCGCTATTGCCTGGGCGGGCGTCTCCCCCTTTTCCACATGCCCGCTCGGCAGCTCAAAGACATAATGCTCGACTGCCGGCCTGAACTGCCTCACAAGAACAAACTTGTTTTCCACTGTGCGCGTAAGCGCAGTCACGTAATCAGGAGGTTTAATGGAATAATACACCTCCAATGATCTTTCAGCCGTCTGAACGGTTTTTTCAATCCGCTCAAACCAGGGGATGGAAACGTCCGTATGTCTTTTCAGTATTTGAGGTTTATTCACGGTATGAGAGAATTCCACGGTAATAAGGCCTGCCGCACGAGGCTGCAGGACTTGCGGCAAAGACCGGGGCGCATTGAATTATAAAATAAAAAATAGTCAATCCTGATTTAATGATTTATATCTTGCTGCTGATGATTTCCCTTATTAAGGAATAATTCAGCAGTTCTATGATTTCCTCATCCGTGAACTGAAACCCGAATTCTTCTTCCAGCGCAATAACCATCTGCATATGTTTAATCGAATCCCACTGCTGAATGGTATCAGGCGATGACTGATCGTTGACACTGTCGGCCGGTATCTCAAAAACCGCCGAAAGTACTTTTTTAATTCGTTCTTCCATTTACAATTTCAATATAAGTCAAATTATGGGGCTTATAATCATCAATTGCCAGAACATAGGTCTTGTTTTTTTCGTTTGAGTCCGTCAGGGCAAAGGAGCACCTGTCATAAAAATTGCCGACCTGATCGTTTTTTGGGGTCTTAATATATTTCGCCGTAACGGTACGGCCGCCGAGATTTCTGACGGCGTTTATCAGATAATCCATGAACGCATATTCTATATTGCGCCCGATGATCCTGCAGCTCATCAGGAAAGTATTTATGTCGGCAGTCCCGCTCTCTCTGTTAATGTTGATAATGCACAGACCCGTGATGCCGCTGTCTCCAAACTTGTCGGAAACAGAATATGCATAGACCTTTGAGTTTCCGTCGGCAATGAAGGCATTAATATCATTTTCAGTATATCTGATTGTCGTCAGATTGAACTGGTTTGTTTTCTGACTCATTTGTGATATACGGGGAATAATGGAAGAATCGTCCTCATAAAGCGTAAGTTTTAATTTAAGGGAAGCCAGATAGTCTTCAATAGTCAGGAAATCTGATTTGGCATTTTCCCGTTTTACGTTTATATTATACATATTAGCTTTAAGTTTGTCTTCTACTGAGGAAGATAAATTATAAAACAGGCCCATATTGTCTCTGAGGATTCCCGGATAGTCCTGTAATCTCCCGGGCACCTGCAAAACGGCAACCTCAGGCAGATGCTCCCTGACGAGATTGGCTTCAAAAGATGAATCATCCACAAATACCAGGCTGTCCAGGCCAATGTTGAGTTCTGCGGCGATTTCCCGAAGATTGGTCACCTTATCGGACCAGTTGATTTTCCTGATCGTGATATGTTCGTCCCGCAGTTGCATGTCCGGGTGGTTCTTAATCACGGCGTCAACGTCCCCGGGATTGTTCTTGCTGCATATCCCGATCAATATTCCCCGTTTATTAAGCGCCAGCGCGATGCCCTGGACCTCCGCAAATATCGACCCGTATGCCGTGCCTGGAGACAACTCGATATTATCAAATCCGTCTTCACCGAGAATCCCTTTCCAGAGAGTATTGTCGCAGTCGAAAATGATGCACTTTCTGGTCTTACCGTTCGCAGAGAGTATAATGGGCCTCACAAAGTCGGCATAGGCCTTATAAAACTCAATTGAATATAATGCCTTTGATAAATAGTAATACCGTAAGTCCAGCGCATTCCTGACCCCGACCCGGCAAAGGACCTTGTCCAGATCAATCAGCTTTACGTTTACAGGCAGGACCGAGCTCAAATAAGCATTTAAGCCGGACGCCAATGCGGAGAGATTGCAGTTGACTATAGAAGAGGAGCAAAAGTGCATTGCCGAGAAGGTATTAAAAACAACCAGAGATGTCTTTTTTAGGTTCCTGAAGATGAGGGCGATTTCCGACTTTGTTTTCTCCAGGATGCCGGTGATGGCTTCACTGTCCATCAGGTCGGCCCTGTAATGGAGCCCATCGGTAATATTCGCCAGTTCAAAGAACACTATGACCAGGTTTGATCCGTTATATTTCTCACTGTCCTGGACTATATTATCGTAATCTCCGACTGATACGCAGGCATTAATTCCTTCGGCCCTTAATGAATATTCGATGATATCTTTTGCCGCGCTGACGGTAATATTGGACAGAATTGAAACATTATATATGGCCGAGTCAGGGGCAGGCATTAATTCTTTGTTCAGCTTAAGTATTTCCGAGTACTTCAACTCCATCATTTCATTACCTGACCTCCGTTGACCCTTATTGTTTCACCTGTCAGGTAGTCTGAATCTTCGGAGGCGAGGAAACTGACGGCATTTGCCACGTCTTCAGGCTGAGCAATCCTTCTCAAGGGCGCGCGCGCGGCGGTCAAAAGCCTGACCTTTTCCGGAAAATTTGCCACGAGCCCGGTCTCAGTCATTCCCGGGGAAACAAGATTTACCCTGATTCCCTTCGGTCCCAATTCCACTGCCAACGCCCTGCTGTAACCCTGAAGCGCCGATTTTGCGGCAATATAATGGATCAGCTCGGTCTTCGGCTCATCAATGTCCTGGGTAGTCAGGTTGATGACTTTGCCGTACTTTTCTTTTTCCATGACCGGCACTATGCATTTGGCCAGGTTATGCAGGCCCTTGACGTTAACGTCGATCTGATGCTGTATGGATTCCCAGTCCAGGTCCGAGAATTTTATGTTCGGAAGGCCGCTCAGCGAGCTGTTGACCAGCACGGTGACCGGCCCGAGTTTTCTGCAAATAAGGTCGACCATCGATTTGACGTCTTCATAATCAGTGATGTCGGCCCTGACGGATATCGCTCTCCTGCCCATCGTCGTGATCTTCCCGGCCAGTTCATCGGCCTTTTCCTTGTTGCCGAGATAATGAACGGCAATATCAAACCCGTCACGCGCCAACCGCAAACAGGCGGCCTGACCTATGCCTCCGCTGCCTCCTATGACGACGGCAATCCTTTTTTTATTCTTCCGCTCTTCTGTTTTTTGGGGCTCAACCTGGTCGACTATCTTGACCCTTGCAGTGCCGGTGACGACTTTTTGCTTGTTCTGGTTGTAGATGTCGGTCGAAAGTTCTATCGCCTGCATGCGGTCGATTTTTTTAATTACCTCGGCCCTTACGGTAATCGTGTCACCGACCCGTACAGGGAGCAGGAACTCCAGGTTTTGGGAATACCAGAGCGCGCCGTCGCCCGGAAGCTTTGTGCCTATGACCGTGGATATGAAAGACGCTCCCAGCATTCCATGGGCAACGGGCTTTTTGAAAGATGTCTTGCTTGCAAACTCCCTGTCGACATGAAGCTTATTGTCGTCGCCGGTCAGATCGACAAAATGCTTTACATCAGATTGTGTTATGACGTGCGTCAGTTCGGCTTTTTCACCGACCGCTATGGAATCATATTTGTTCAAAGTTCAGGCCCTTCCTACCAGCGCGCAGTAATTAATTGTTATTCGCCTGTCTATTATTTCTTCAATCGGTAAGTCCTCAACAGGCAATGCCTGTTCATCTCTGATCTGCAAACCACAGGCATTCAGCATGTCCCTGATTTCTTCAACGGTATTAAAATGATACACGTGATCTATGCTCGGGCAATTGACGCACGTTGAAATAAAGGCCCTGCCGTTTTCACTCAGCAGGTTTTTCACCTTTACCAAAAATTTATCCGGATTGTTGACATGCTCGATCACTTCACCCATCATTATAAAATCATAAAGTTCATCCAGCGTTAATTCCAGGAAGTTTACATTATGGAATTTGATCCTGCCGAAATCCGCCTGATGGAAAAATCTCATAATCGATCGTGTTATTTCAATTGAAGTGGCGCTTATGTCGACGACCGTCAATTCGGCGTCCTTCTTTAAATGCGTCATCGCTTTTTCAAGAAAAAGGCCGTGTCCGGGTCCGATCTCAAGATAGGATGAAATAGTATCGCTGTTGTTTCTGAAGATATTAACCAGATAAGAATAAATCCTGTAATGACTCGACCACAGGAACTGCGACAACGCCAGTCCCACCATATACGATTTCATTTCTGTTTCCTTGCTGTAGACATTTTCATAAGCTTCCCCGGATATTTCCACCGGATACTTTCCCGTCTTCATGAAGGATATCTGGCTCTTCAGCATATTGCCGCACATTTTCAGATATGCATCGACCGCGTATTCAAGAGGTATTTGTTCACTTTGCAGGTAATTAATATAATTAACGGAAAATTCTTCTGCGGAAGAAAAAAATGATCCGTCCTGCGCCGACAAGGATTTTTTGATTTTCTTCTTCTGAAGGGGCGACCTGGCGTATACCAGTTCAAGGATTTTATTGAAATTATCATAACTCATATTCGATTCCCGTGAGCTTTCTTGCGGCGGACAACATTTTGTTCACACCGATCCTCCTGACACATTCGCCGGTTTCATCATTAATCAGCATATGCCACTTTTTATACGGAAGTTTTCTTTTTAACTTGCTCAGCGCCCCGGCGGCGAACCCTCTGGGCAAGCGACAACCCGGAAGCACGACACTGTTGGCGCCTATCCATACGAATTCATCAATTAAAATATCTTCTGAAATCCCGCCGTACGCCATGTCCCCCGGCACAGTCGCCGAATCGAACGAGCAATTCAGAAAATCCGCGCTTGTAGCAAATATCCTCGAGCCGGACGCTATCCCGGCAAAATCATTAATGGTTATTTTTGATTTGCTTGCCTGAAGCGAACATGAAGCTGCGATATGAACATATTTGCCGATTTCAACTTCACCGGATATATATGTGAAGTCATCGATAATGGAGCCGTCGCCTACCGATACCAGCTCGGGTCTGCGTATCCTTACCGTCTTGCCGATAATGGCGTCTTTGCCGCAATATTTCAGGTCTTTTTTATCAAAAAAAATATTTTCAGACATTGGTATTATTCCTGTCGCGGTCTGTAATGAAGACCCCCGCGCGCTGATTTTCCGGTGTTTTTCGCTGTCGTCACCAGCCTGTTTTTATACAGCGTGTAATATGATACAGATCATCATCAGTCAATTTTCTGTGTATCGGAATGGAAATCTGCTTATCGTTGAATCTCTCCTGCTCATACAGTCCGGCAGTAGTCCCGCCGAAGACAGAATTTGTATCTATGCGAAGGTGGACGACAGAGGCAGGGATATTGTTTTCTTTAAGCTTCTTGATAAAATCAATTCTTCGCTCGACCAGCATTTGAAAAAACCAGTCGGCGCTTTCCCTGTCTTCCCTGTATTCAAGCAGTTGCAGGCCTGCAACGTCTTTCAATTCCCTCCTGTACAAAGAGGCTATTTCTTTTCTCCTTCTGAGGTCCGACCCCAGGTCTTCGAGATTTCCGATTCCGATCGCGGCTGAAAGATCATTCATGTGGAGCTTGTATCCTACATGGGCGGCGTCATACTCCCTTTCACCTAAAACGGAAACCGCCGAGTTGTCCCTGTCTATATCAAACCATCGCCGCCTCTTTGCCTGATAATGATCGCTGCCGTCAATACAGCAAAGCGCCCCGCCGTCGCCTGTGGTCAGATGTTTGATTGCCTGAAATGAAAAAGCGGTAAACCGTGATATGGAGCCTATCGGTCTTCCCTTGTAGGTCGCGCCGAGGGCATGAGCCGCGTCTTCAATTACGGCAAGGTTGTGCTGCTTTGCTATAGCGTTGATTTCATCGAGATCACACGGGTATCCTCCCCAGTGGACCGGAATAACGGCCCTTGTTTTCCCGGTGATTTTATTTCTTATTGCGTCGGGGTCTATGTTCCCGGTCTTATACTGAATGTCGGCAAAGACAGGTCTTGCATAATGCATCAATACGACAAGCCCCGATGCTATAAAAGTCTGCGCCGGGAGGATGACCTCGTCTCCCGGTTTTATACCGGCTACGGCCAGGGCCAGGTAAAGCGCGGACGTGCCGCTGTTTACCGTAACAGGATTTATCATCCCGGTTTCTTCCTCAAGCCGCCTTTCAAACCGGTCGCTTAATTTGCCGGCGCTTATAAACGTCGATCTTAAGACTTCATTTACCAGTTCAATTGATTTTTCAGAAATGTGCGTATTGAAAAAATTCATTATTGTTACGGATTAAATACCCCGACTGTTACAGAAAAAGATTAAACGTATAACTTATATTAATATAACAATTAATTCATCATTAATGCAAAATATCGAGCGTTTCTTTGAATGTTCTTGAGTTATACATATGCACCTCCGATTAAATAGTTACCTGCTCCATATATAGAGCAGATGGTGAATATCCTTTTTGGGGGTTGATGGAAAGAACAGTATATCAGACTTTCAGTGCATAATTATTTGTGTATAAACCTACAAATGGGATTTTACAAACGTCCGGGATTCGTGTAGTTAAGATAAAACGACGGGGAAAGAAACATTCTCCATAAAACTGTAAAGGGAGCAAACAGGACGATTAGAGCAAGATGGGGAAAAGCATACACTTTCCCCCATCTGTTAATAACTTGACTATGTCTTATAATTGTCGAGTATTAATCTGACGTTTTCTTAACATTCACAAAAGATTCAAGCAGATACTTCTTGCCGGTCAGCTTTTCCATGTCCTTGACCAGTTCTTCCATGTTTACACGCACAACTCTGCCTGTTTTTGTATTCTTTGAATAGAATATCCACTCTCCGGTTTCAGGATCGTGTGGAGAAATTATTGACACGTTTCCGTTTAAATCCGTAGCATAGAGATGTCCGGCATCCGAATATATGCTTGTTTCCTTGTTAGGTCCAAAGACTATATCCGCCCCTTCTCCGTCTCCATTCATCCATATCCCCATCAAATTGGTTATTCTGCCGCCAGGGGTAACCTCGTCAGATAATATATCTCTCTGCTTGTTTATCTGTATTCCACCAGCGTTAGTAACAGCACCGAGTCCATCACTTCCAGCTTGAGAAACATCTCCAACAATTATACCATATAGATTCTCGGCACTTAAGGTACTATCTGAATTACCATACTGATGCAGAATCTGCAATCCACCAATGTTTCTGATATAGTGCGTTCTTGTTTGGCCGGTTATAATTGAGGCTCGTAAGGCAACGGCATATGCGTTAGAGTTTGTATAGTTATATCCTGTCCCACCTGAACCTTTAAAACTAAGAGAGGATATCTGGGCTACTTTCCCCCATTCGCCTATTGTTGTACCCCTTCCCGATAAAGTCATTTGAGTGGCCGACGCCGTATGGTTTGATATTCTGTCCCCGTTGTTATCTTTTGAATTAAACTAACCCGCCCTACCGCAATTTAATCAGAATAAGCCAACCCAAAAGTTAATCTCTTCGGATTAAAATATCCCGATCAGAAAACAGGTAAAGGAACCCGGAAGCGGAGTTATATTTCTTTT
>JACRHD010000013.1 GCA_016234115.1 Nitrospirota bacterium | reverse complement strand
GTTCAGGAGTCGGCGTTCAGCATCAGGTAGCTACGAAAACAGTCGGACCGAGCAGTTCCGGCAACAGCTACAACGCAGTAACTCCATAACCCTTTGACCGGGTTATACAAGAGGCAGGCGGGCAACCGCCTGCCTTTTTTTTAACTTATAAACAGTCGGCAGTTTTTACTGTATACTGTCTACTACTCCCTATAAGTTTTGTTTATTATGTTAAATAATTGTTGACATTCTCACTTGCCGTCTGTAGGGTATACGCCAAATGCAGAGCGGACACATCTGCATGGCGAGCTTGCGGCACGAGCCACGCATTCAGGAGGCGCTGAGGAGCGGCCCCCGTCATAACATACTTCCGAAACGGGAGGTGATGCCATACAGAATTAATCATTATGTGATTGCAAAAACACAAATCATTTATACCGGAGGCAACGCATGATCAATAAAAGGAATAAAAATGAACGCGTCGCGAAGGCCATTCTGCCGGCGATTATTTTCTTTGTACTCATAATTCTTCTGATACCGGCTGCACAGAATGCCTGGTCACAGGCGGGCCGGATATACTCGGGTGACGGCTCCAGGCTTAATCCCACGGTGCCGCCCGGAGGGTGGATATACCCGCAAGGCACGATCGGGTCCTGTTTAACATGCCACAACTCAGGGGTCACCAGCATGTTCAATCGTCCCGTGCCGGACATGACAGCCTATCTCAGGACCGGTCACAAAAATATGTTGAGGAGCGCTCAGACGCCGCCTATACAAATCGCGGGGCCCGAGGGGACGGCCTATATTTCCGATGAAGCCGGCAACGTGATCAACTGGACCGACAATACAATCGATATTCTCGGTTTTTGCTCCAACTCCGAGACTGCGAGCCAAAGCGTTTGCACGGCAGGCGGAGGGATATGGATATCAGGCAAGAAGTCCCTTTATTATATTCTCGGCGGATGGATGCTTGAACCGGCTGCTCCATTAGCTGTTTTTGACGGTTATGATCAGGGCTCGAACAAGACTGCTGTTTCATACGGATGCGGACGCTGCCACACAACCGGTTATACCATGGACGAGGCGGTCAGCGGCAGTCGCAGCCCCGAGGCGGGCTTCCCGCGCATTTCCTGGACCCCGGCCAATACCACCGGAAAAGTTGATTTTGACCCTGACGGAGACGGTCGTGCCATATCAGGTTCATGGGCTGTGGACGGGATTACGTGTGAACGGTGTCATGACGCCACAAATCACATGAACGGCGGCCCCACTATTACAAGGGGCGCCGATGCAACCGCGTTATGCATGAACTGCCACAGACAGGAACATACCCTGCCGTATACGGGGGGAGGACTTGGGGCCAACATCGTGCCTACTCCGTATACGGACAACGTCTCCCTGCCGGCATCCGAACCCCTCTATCCCCTTCCCGCAATCGAGATCGGCGGATACAGCGGCTATGCCCTCCAGTTTTACGGGTACTCCACCGGTAACGAGTTTTTGAACGGGGCGCATGGAGGGTTTACCGGAAATTTCGCGCAAATCGGCGACCCGTCGAGATACACCAGTTCTTTTTCAGCTTATGAAGACCCTGAGCATGAGGGGGTCGGCACAGGCTGCACCACCTGCCATGACGTCCACCAGAGCACGGTGAAGGCGGTCAATGCAACGGCGCCTTTTAAGAAGGACTGCCCGGAATGTCATGCCGACAAGGTCATCACTGTTCAGACCAGGATGACGCACGCGCCCGGTGACGGAGACCCCCTCGGCAACTGTGCAGTCGAGGACATAGCCTGCGCATGCAAGCTCTGCCATATGCCCAGTCTGAACCAGCGCAGCACGTCCTCTTCGCATATCTTCAGGATAAGCACAAACGCGAACTACAGTACATTCCCCACGCAGGAGCAGTGGGACGCCGGACAGCGCACTGCCAATACAGTCGGCTGGTGGGACCTGGCTTGCAGGCAGTGCCACGTGGAGCAGGCCTGTACGTATGACCCCAATAATGCGGACCTCAATCCTGCCTGTGAACAGTGCCATGCGTCGCCGGACCTGTCATCCGGCATGGCGATGCACAGCGGAGTCACGCTGGATGATTCCTGCAGAACGTGCCACCTGATGTCGCCATGTATCTATGATCCCGCGCAGCACGCTTCCTGCGCGCAATGCCATGAGGGGGCTGATTTGTCGGCCGCCATGCTTCCCCACTATCAGGTCAAGCTGGACGTGGACCTCGTATGCGGGCAGTGCCATGTCGGCGGCGGCGGGTCCGGGTATACAGAGGTCCCGCCGTGGGGCACAGGTCCTATGAACAAGGCCACTCTGGCAAGAGAGGCCAAAGGCATCCATAAGGACTGGCCGCAGCCGAGCTTCGGCTTTTCCCCTCCCATAAGCCTGACGCTTGTGGTCAATGCCTCGGCCTCATTGTGTTACAGCAGCAATCCCTGCAGTGAATTCAGATGGAATTGGGGAGACGGCACAAAAGACACCTTTGTCGGGGTCGCGACCGCCTCACATACATATCTTGCCGCGGGAACATATACTGTAACACTCACCGTAATAGACGCGGGGAATTCGACCTCGGCCTCAACGAGTAAGAAAGTTACCGTCTACAAGGCCGATGAGCCGCCGACGGCGAGCCACTCAAACCCTGTAGTTCTCAATGCCGATACCTGGGTCGCAACTATTGTTGACAGTTCCACGGACGACAACGGCGTATCTCTCGTGAAAATTACGAACTGGGGCGACGGCAGTCCGCAGCAGAGCGGCCCACAGGGCACGGTATTTACGCACACGTATACGACCGCGGGCCTGAAGACCATCACTCACGAGGCGGTCGATACCATCGGACAGAGCCGCACTGAGACGCTGACAGTGACTCCTGCCACTTTCACCATAACCGGGAAAGTATACAAGTCCGACGGCGTGACCCCCGTGTCTTCAGCAACAGTGAAGGCGGTAAAGGGCTCCTCGACAATAACGGTCTCTACTAATTCGAGCGGGACCTATACAGTCAGCAATCTCAAACCAGGGACATACGATATCCTGGTCACAAAGTACAACTATGTCTTTTCCGCTCCTTCTGCTACGGTTACAGTCGGACCAAGCGGCGCGGGCATTAATATCATTGCGTTAAGTCCATAAACCCTTGAACCGGCGCAAGGGGCGGGTTGTCAGACCCGCCCCTTGCGTCACCCTGATTCTCTTACCGTCACCTCCTGCAAATTCCCGAAAACCCCCACCCATACAGTTGAAAAATTTTACATGGAAGATATTACGGTTCCCCGGCTGAGGGGCTGATGGTAAATTCCCCAGTTCCTTTTGGATATTTCACCAATTGTGCGGAGAAATTCCGGCACCCGTGGGTCCGGCGGCAAGCGCTGAAATCCGGAAAATGATTTTAAATCTGTATGGTTAGAGGGCTGGAGAATGAAATTTGAGATACGGTAAGACCCGCATAAAAATTCTGGCATGCTAATTGCGACTGCTAACTGTCAGATAGTCTGCCAGAATTGGCGCTTTTGATGCGGGGGTGTCGGAGGCGCCGAAAAAAAGCGTGCGTCTTGAGACGCGCGGAGAAACAAAAACAAACAAAATTAAGGAGGAAGTAACGTATGAAGAAGCATATTTTAGTATTATTGTGCCTTGCTCTCGGATTATTTATCGTATCCAGCGCTATGGCCACATACACCCCGGAAGATTCATGGACGACTGGCGGCTACGTGCCGGGAGCGGGAATTAACGGCTCAGTCCATGATCTGAGTAAGAGCAACCAGCAGGCAAAAGGCATGACTTACTGGGCTGCCGGCTCAGTGGACGTTCTCGACAGGATTTGTATCTTCTGTCATACCCCGCACCACTCCATGAAGCTTACCGGAGTAGCAGTCGGAACAGGCATTAATGCCCCGTCCGACAAGTTCAATTATCTGCCTCTGTGGAACCATGAAGTTACAGGCCTGGCGGATTCCTATCAGATGTACGTTAACGGCCCCGGCGAGCCCACTACAGGCGACCTGCGCTCCCAGGCAATCGACAACGGCATGACCCCGGGCAGCACCTCACTGCTTTGCCTGAGCTGTCATGACGGCACTGTTGCCGTTAACTCATACGGCAGCGCTCCGCAGCCTGTTTCCTCTATCGGCAACGGCGACCTGGAGATCGATGACGAGACCTACCTGATCGGAAAAGACGGCTATCTCGGCAACCACCACCCGATCGGCTTCGATTATGAAGCAGTACAGGGCTCGGACAAGTACATCAGGGATTCCGGCACGGAAATGACAGCGGACGGCTCCACCATAGCCGACCACCTTTATGGTGAAGATGCCAGGCTCGAGTGCGGGACCTGTCATTCAGTCCATAACAAAGGGAACTCCGGCGAAAGACTCCTCTGGAGGAGTGACATCAGAAGTGCCCTCTGTTTGACCTGTCATGACAAGGGCTCACTTGACCCGAATTACCTCGATCCTACTTCTTTTACTCCGTAAAATGAGCAGGATAGTCTGAAGTTACCTGAAGGGGGATGGATTCCATCCCCCTTCTTTTATTTAGCACGGAGTGTCCGTTTTATACCACGCGATAATTCCGGCCAGGGGATTGCGGCAACATATTATTGAATCATACCTCCCGGAGTTTATGAATAAGCCTGGGCAGTTGACGGCAGGCGGCAGCCGGTAGACAGTGCGCTTCTCTACTGCCTGCTGTTTACCGTCTGCTGTCTGCTGAATGGACCGAGAGTGAATGAACCAAAAGTTGAAAGGAAAATGATATACTATGTAAGCTTTCGCGCCTCTTCTCGGGGAGAAGAAAGAAAAGCCGCAGCGGACACGGCGGTGAACAAAACGACCCCGGATGAACACAGATAATTTTCAGATATCCAGAAAGAAAATCAGCGAATGTCCGGGCGCACCAGCGGCTGTGAATTCAGGTTTTTCTCCGTGAGATACATGGCCGGGTTTTATCAACGGACACGCAAAGAAGGAGAGTTCGCATGAAGAGAGTAAAATACATTGCATACGCAATGTGTCTGCTTATTATCGTGGGGTGCGCGGCGCCCCCAAAAAAGGACGAGACGGTATTTTTCCCTTCGCCGCCTGAGCTCCCACGCCTCCAGTATCTCACTTCCTTTTCAGGTTCGCATGACATCGAGGAAGATTCAGCTTTTGACGATTTCGTAATCGGGGCGAAGCGGCACAGGAAACTGGACAAGCCCTACGGAGTGGGGATTTATGACGGAAAGATCTACGTCTGCGACACCAATGATACAGTGATCGTCTTTGATCTGAAGGCAAAGAAATACGAAACCCTCAAGGGGGTGAGGGGCCCCGGCAAGCTCATTCAGCCGCTTAACATCAGCATCGAAGAGGACGGCACCAAGTATGTTACGGACCCGATCAGGGGACAGGTGGTCGTCTTTGATAAAAACGATGAGTACCTGACGGCATACGGGAGCCCCGGGGTCTGGAAGCCGGTAGACGCCGCGGCATTCGAAGACAGGGTCTATGTCGCCGACATTATGAACGGCGCGGTCAGGATCTTTGAAAAAAAATCGGGCAAGATGGTCAAGAGTATCGGAAATTCCGGGGAAGACCCCATGGCGCTGCTTTCCATGCCCACCAATGTGGCTGTTGACCGTGACGGATATGTCTATGTCGCCGACGCGGGGAGGGTCCAGGTCGTAAAGTTCGACAGGGACGGACACTTTATCGCCGTGTACGGAAAGCTGGGGAATAACCTGGGACATTTTTCGAGGCCCAGAGGCGTCGCCCTTGACAGGGAAAGCCGGCTTTATGCGGTTGACGCCGGTTTTCAGAACGTGCAGATATTCAGCAAGCACGGCAGGATACTCCTCTTTTTCGGACAGGGCGGGCGCAATCCCGGCGATTTCCTCCTCCCGGCAAAGGTCACCATTGACTATGACAATCTGGAGTACTTTCAGAAGTATGCGAAGCCCGACTTCGAGCTCGAATACCTGGTCCTGGTAACGAGCCAGTTCGGGGAACGCCTGGTGAACGTCCTCGGCTTCGGGAAGGAAAAAGGGAAGACGTATCCCTCTGAAGATGTGCTCCTGAACGAGCTCGAGGAAAAACGGCAGAGGGAATGGGATGAAATGCAGAAAAAGTCCGGAACAAAGGAAGAGCCCGGAGCGCCCGGTGAAACAGGCGACGCCGCCGGGAATACAGGGAAGCCGGAAGAGAAGTGAGCGGGAAGCTTCCTCTCCCCTGACACCTCTTTTTTCAAAGATGGGCGCAAGGGAAGCAATGAAGAAGTCTACAATATTCCTGACCATCATTTTGACGGCGGCGCTGCTGTACGGCTGCGAGGCAACGACACGATACAGGGTCCTCAGTTTCTTCTTCGACGGCGTGCCCGACCCTGAGGAAGAAAGGGTCGCGAAGGTACAAAAGGGGGACGCCGGGGAGGCAGGCGTAAAAAAGAGGACCAGTTATCAGCACGGTCCATATGCCGCAAAAATGTGCAACGGGTGCCATATACAGGGCACCAACAGGTTCGTCGCCTCAATCGAGGAGCTCTGCGTCAGGTGCCACGAATTCCGCATGGACAAGCAATGGATACATGGTCCCCTTGCCTCGGGCGGGTGCAGGGTATGCCATGACCCGCACAGTTCCAGGCAGCGATATCTCCTTGTCTCAAAGTCGGAAGAATTTTGCCTCCATTGCCACGATGAGAAGGCCATAGCCCGTAATGAAGCGCATAAAGACGTTGACACGGATTGCACCTCCTGTCACAATGCGCATATGTCCGACAGAAGATACTTGCTTAAGTGAAGACAGAATACATAATTCAGGTGTCAGAATGTGGAATGGAAACAGCGTATTCAAACCGTATTCCGACTCCTTTATTCCATTATGAAACATATTGCTATAATCATCATCCTGACCGCGACCCTGACGGCAATCCCTGTTTCCGCATCTGCCGACTGGAAGAGGTTCATCCCGAGGCCGGTTGAAAACAGGGGGGACCTGGAACTGTTCACCTCTGTTGAGAAAGAGAGTGGAAAGGGGGGCGCAAACGATTTGGAGCTGACGGACACCATTCTGAGGGAGAGATTGACCCTTATTTCGGAGGGGTTCGTCTATCACCCCAGGTTTATTATGTATACACTTTCAATTTCAAGCGGCCTCAGGCATGAAAGTATAAGCACCTCCTCCAGGGCCGACGACGGCTGGAAGAACATCGGCACTATCATGTATTCCGGCACCATGATTCTGCTGCCCGAGCATCCCTATAATCTTGAACTGTTCGCCCGCCGCTCCGAACCCCTGCTGAAACAGGGGCGCTCCCGCAGCGAATCTACCACCGAAGGGGCGCTGTTCCGTTACCGGAAGAGGCCGGTCTTTTTCAGTTCGAGTTATACGGAAAACACCCTTGAGTCCACAGGGAGCACTTCCGAGGTGACGAATTTCATAGTAAGCGGCACCTACTACGAACAGGACAGCGTGGGAAACCTGTTTTCAACGGACATGATGTATAACCATTCGGATTTCAACTCATCGTTATCGCTTGACGGCGACTCGGATGTATATTCTTTAGGGACCCTGGTCAAAACGCATAATGCAAGCACGGGCCTCCGTTTGTCCCAGAACACGTTCAGCCAGAAAAGTCCTTCCGCCTCCCTTGAAAGTGAACAGTTTTCGTGGTCCGAACGCGTTGACGTCTCGCTTCCGCTGAACTTCGACGTGGGGAGCTCATATTCTTATCTCGAAAATACGTTCACGTCCGGCGCCCCCGGGGCCGTCGGGACCACGTTTTTAAGCACTACCAACACGTTCGAGGCGGGCCTCCTGCACAGGCTCTACCGGAGTCTGAACAACTCGTACTCGTATAAGCGCATTATGACCGAATCTTCGGGCAGCGATTCCGACGGCGCAACTCATTCAATTGCGACAAACTATACAAAGCTGATTCCCAGCGGTAAATTGACGGCCGGGGTCAGCCTCAGCAGGACTGTAATGGATACCTCGGGAGCGACGGACATCGTCAATGAGCCCCACCCCGTGGAGCTCCCGGTGCCCGGCGCCTTCCTCCTCAATTCTCAGGGCGCGGACCAGGCCACCATCAGGGTCTTTCTGCGGTCGCCGCTGCCGCCGTCGGAGCTCATTCCCCTCGTGGAGGGCATAAACTTCCGGGTAGCGCCTTTCGGCAATACCTTCCAGATCACGGACATCATTATCGCCGACGTCCTTCCGGCCGGCTCCGCCACAGACGGGACCTTCGAGTTCCTCGTCACCTATTCCCTGATTTCGGAGAAACTCAGACTCCGGACGGACTCTGCCGGATACAATCTCGGGTCAAATCTGATGAATAACATGGTAAATCCCTATTACAGGTTTGTAAGGATGAAATCCTCGGTGCTCTCAGGGACCTTCCCGGGGGAGCCTATCGATTCCAAGTCGCATACCGTAGGCGTGGTTGTCGAGAAAGAGCCTGTCACTGTTCTTACAGAGTATCAGAAAGTCAGCTCAAACGTTTCGCCGTACTGGGCGTGGAGAAACGAGGTGGAATACGTTCACAGTTTCAGTGAGACCGCCACGGGCAATGCGGCGGCATCGTATGTGATCACAACTTATCCCGAGGGCACGTCCGAAGTAAACGGACAGGGGTATTCAGTCAAGACCTCTACCCTTTCCGCCGCCGTCCAGAAGAGGATACCTGAAAAGAGCCTCCTGCTCTCCGCGGGCGCGGCTTATGCCGATACAAGGGGTCTGGTAGAGGCTTCAATATACTCACTCAATTCGAACCTCGTCTGGAGGGTCGGCAAGCTGATAGTGAGCCTGGGAGCGAGCGCATCCAGCTCTCAGAGCAAATCGACGGCAGCCTCCCAGGCCGGAGAAACAAAAAAGATACATCAGTATTATTATTTAAACGTAAAGAGGCAATTATTTTAGTCCCTTCGCGGACAGATTTCTTACTATAAAAATAAACCACAGGTAACACAGAGAAAGAAGATGAGGAGTTGTCTTCTTGTATACTCTCGATAGGAGGAGAGATGATAAAAGCAGTTTGCATTATGCTTTCATTGATAGGGATATGCCTGTCATGTCCGGCGATGGCCGGTGAGAGCGGCGGGGGACCGTCACAGGAGCAGGCCGGGCAAGGTGTTGCCGAAGGACCTGGTCAGGACGCCGGAAAGACCGTTGCAGCGAGGGTAAACGGAAGAGATATTACGCTCAAGGCCGTCCTTGAGATGATGGACCGTGTCAGGGCCTCGAAGGGGCCTGATGTCGTGGAGAGCGCGGAGGCCGTTAGAAAAGAGGCCCTCGACAGGGTCGTGACAGAGGAACTGGCTTACCAGAGCGCCCGGGCCGGCGGTATGAAGATCGACCCTTCCGAAGTGGACAAACGGGTTGAGAGATTGAAGGAGAGAATGGGAGGCGACTTCATCTTCAGGAAGTTGCTCGAAAAAGAGGCGACGACTGAAGAAGATTTTCGCGCTGAAACGGAAAGGGGCATCATCCTGAACAGGGTCTTTATGAAGGAGGTAGTCGATAAAGTCGTCGTATCCGAAGACGAGATAAGGAGCGTTTACGAAAAAGAGAAATTCCTCAGGCAGGAAAAAATAACGGTCACCGACGTCGTCTTTTTTCTGGAGCCCGAAGACGCCGGTTCGGTTGCGAAGGCCGGGGAAATTTTAAAAAAATTGCTTGAAGAAGGTGACCGGGACCCCTTTAAGATAGCGACTGACGGCACGTTTATCGCGCACGACGCGGAGCTCAGGAAAGACAGAGACGCCGAGCTTTGCGAGGAGGCGAGAAAAATGAAACCGGGAGACATCTCCGGGGTAATCAAGACTGGCGACAGCCTTCACATCATCAAACTGAAGGAGTACACGCCGGAGAAGCAGTTTGCTTTCGAGGAAGTCAGGGGAGTGATCTTAAACAAGCTCCGGACCGAGGCCCGTAAGAAGAGACTGCGCGAGTGGGAGGACGCATTGAGAAAAGATGCGAAGATAGAGATAATAGAGGCGGAAAAGATTAAGTAGTCAGCAGTAAGTAGTTGAGGGAAAGTGACTACTATGGACTATCTGTAAAGTGACATATGAAAGACAAAAGATTATATAAGGGGATACGCTGCCGGCCCTTGATAATGGCTGCGCTTATTATTTTCCTGAGTACGGGCTGCGCCTCAAAATGGGCGCTCCGTACGGAGGGCCCTGATATAAACCTTCAGTGGCCGTACCAGCCCAACGAGGCGAAGGTAACATATCTCATGACCGTGAAGGGTTTTGCGCGCAGCAGCTCTGCCGGGGACGTGTTAAGCATCGCTGTTTACGGCAAAGGCGGGGGCGACGACGACTCTTTCATCCTGCCGATTGCCGTTACGACCGGACCGGACGGCCGCCTCGCGGTTGCTGACATAGGCTGCAAGTGCGTTCACCTGTTTATTCCGGAAGAGCAAAAATATGTCAGGATCTTCGATGCCGGACCCGAACCATTGAGGTCGCCGGTGGGCGCGGCGTTCGATGAGGACCTCAGGCTCTACGTGTCGGACTCGACGGCCGGCAAGGTGGCTGTCTTCGACAGTCAGGGCGAGTTTCTGTTTTCCATTTTCGAAACAGGCTCGGGCAGACTGAAGAGACCCACGGGTCTTGCGTATAACAGCCGCAAAGAAATCCTCTACGTTGCGGACACCCCCGAAAACAGGATATATGCCTTCAACAAAAAGGGCGAGGCTGTTTTGTCCTTCGGGCAGAGAGGAGACCTTGAAGGGCAATTGAACCTCCCCACCCATATCTTCTGGTCCCGGACGGGCGTGCTGTATGTGACGGACACAATGAATTTCAGGATAGCGGCCTTCAACGAGAACGGCGGCTTTATAAACTCATTCGGAAGGCATGGAGACGGCTCCGGAGATTTTGCGATGCCTAAAGGCGTGGCAGTGGACAAGGACGGCGCTATCTATGTCGTCGACAGCTTCTTCGACAATATTCAACTCTTCAGCCGACAGGGGGATTTTCTCCTCACTGTAGGAAAAAGGGGGGGCGATTTCGCCGAATTCTGGCTTCCTTCTGGCATATTTATCGACGACACTGATATATTATATGTAGCCGACACTTATAACCGGAGAGTGCAGGTTTACCGGATTACCGAACAGTATGATGATGGGAAATTCTGAATTCAGCCGGGACCGCATAGGACCTGTCATACGCTTTGCCATGGCGCTCTTCCTGGGCGTGTGCCTGTTTATGCCTCCTTCATCCGGCCTCGCGCAAACAAATATCATCAACACCAAGCACGACCTGTCCGCCTCGGGGCCGGGACCGATAAAGGCCTTTTCGGAAAGCCGCATTTGCGTCTTCTGCCATACGCCGCACAATGCTACGCCCAGCTCTCCCCTGTGGAACAAAGAGCTTGAACCCCAGAGTTATTCTTTTTACACGAGCCCGTCATTAAAGTCGCCCGTACCGATCCAGCCGACCGGTCCCACCAAGCTCTGTCTGAGTTGTCATGACGGCACCCTCGCCCTCGGGGCGGTCGTAAATCCTGCGGTCGCGGTATCCGGAGGAGTAATCGCAATGCAGGGCGGGATCACGACTATGCCGGCCGGGACACTTTCCAACCTGGGGCTAAATCTCTCCGTCCATCACCCTGTGTCGTTTTCGTACTACAGCGCGCTTCCCAATGCGGAGCTTTATCCCACGCCGCCGCCCGAGCTCGTCTTCGGCGGCCTCGACGCCGAGATGCACTGCACCACGTGTCATGACCCTCATAACGACAGCTATGGGAAATTTCTCAATATGAATAACCGGTATTCGGCCCTCTGCATCGCGTGTCACCAGAAGAGCGGATGGACATTCTCCGCCCACGCTGCGTCGCAGGCTGCGGTCAACGGCCTCCTGCCCATGCCTCCCAGGACGTGGCCCACGTGGACTTCGGTGTCCGAATGGGGGTGCGAGAGCTGCCATTTACCGCACTTCGCGGGCGGGCCCCTGAGGCTCCTCAACTACCAGGAAGAAGAAAGAAATTGTTATCTGTGTCATGACGGGGCCGTAGCGTCAAAGAACATAAAGGCCCAGTTTCAGAAGATCTCGCGCCATCCCGTAGAGGCGACAATGATCGGAATGACGGCCCAATACCATGATCCTACTGAAGAGCCGGCCTTCATCTCCGACAGGCACGTCGAGTGCGCTGATTGCCACAACCCTCATGCGGCAAATAACAGGTCCGCTGCCGCGCCCCATATATCGGGGAGACTCGAAAATGTCAGCGGCGTTGATGCGAACCGTGCGGAAGCGAACCCGGCTTTGCATGAATATGAGGTATGCTTCAAGTGCCACGCCGACCTTGCGCCCGAGATATTCTTCATCCCGAGGGTCGTCGACAGCACGAATACCCGCGTGGACTTCGCCCTGTCAAACCCCTCATATCACCCTGTGATCGGGATGGGACGCAATCCCGATGTGCCGAGCATCCCTTCCACCTATGAACCCGGCCTTTCGGAGTCGAGCATTATCTATTGCACGGCCTGTCACAGAGACGACGGAGGCGTATCGGGAGGCCCTCACGGTTCCAATTATGCCCCGATATTAAGGGCGCAATATCTGACTACGGACAATACTCCTGAGAGCTTTCAGAATTATGCCCTGTGCTACACTTGCCACGACAGGACGAGCATTTTAGGGGACCAGAGCTTTAACAGGCATCTGGAGCATATTGTGGACAGGACCGCCCCGTGTTCCGTGTGCCATGACCCCCACGGCATCCGGGACGATGGAGTTTCAGGAAGCCACACGAACCTGATGAACTTCGACACGAGGACAGTCTTCCCTGCGCCCGGGAACCAATTTCCCATCTTCACCGATACGGGCGCTTTTTCAGGAAGCTGCACCCTTGTCTGCCACGGCAGGACACACGTCAACGAGAGCTATCCATAAAACGTTTTGGGAAAACCACCATTTCCCTCTGGTTATTTTACCGGAAACCGAATTTCCCCCGAGGCAGTTTCAGGACCTGTGAAACCGTTGTCCTTAGTGTCGCCCGTTGAAAACAACGCCGCAATAACTGATTGCCCTGAACGATTCCTCTCCATGAAAAAGAGGAGTTAGGATAAATTCGGGACAGGGATTTGTTCTGATCTCCTCTCATATCTCTATGATAATTGCGTGGTTACAACGCCCTTAAGAATTAAATGGTACAAAAATTGCTTTTGTTTGTACGAGATGAAACGTATAATGATAGTTGATGACGACAGTCTGGTCCGATGGGGGCTGTCAAAACATATTCCCGCTATCTGTAATTGTCCCGTGGAGATCAAGAGCCTCGATAACGGCACTGACGTCGCCCATGAGGTGTCCTCAAATTTTTACGACGTCTGTTTCCTCGATGTAAATCTGCCTGACACCAACGGCCTGGAGGTCATGAAAAAAATAAAAGAGATTTCGCCGGACACCGAGGTCATAATCATGACGGCCGATGAGCTTAATGACGAGTGCAAGAAAAAAGTGGAGGAGTTGGCCTACCAGTTCATATCCAAGCCTTTCGATTTTTACCAGGTAAAGTTCATTCTGAAGCATGTCCTGGAGAAAGACGCCCCGTCCGGAATTTCTGCGAATATGGACAGGCGGCGGTCCAAAAGAAGGCACGAGAGGCGTCTGCTCAAAGGGGGCTTTGAGTATTCCATAAAAGCCGCGGAACACGATGCGAAGATAATGAACCTGCAGGGAGATATGGTCGACATCAGCGACGGGGGAATGGGCATCATGACGGACTATTCACTTCATGCCGGCCAGAAGATCGCTATCGAAGGACTGGACCGGAAGGCAGGCATCGTCAAATGGATTTCAATGGTCGACTACAATACCTACAGGGCAGGGATCGAGTTTGTGTAGGGGTCGCCCCTACTTTAAACCGTACTTCTTGATGCCGTATCTGAATGAGTCATAGCTGATGCCGAGGAGCTTCGCAGCCGTCACCTTGTTATAATCCGCCTTTTTCAGGGCCTGTATAAAAAGGTCTTTTTCCACATCATCCAGAGAAATGCCTTCTTCAGGGAGGACAAACCCTCTATCAGCGGCCGGAGCGGTCCGGCCCGCGGATGCGCCCGTCAGCCAGTTCGGCAGGTGTTCCGGGAGGAGCTCTTCGGAATTCTCGAGCACGACAAGCCTTTCAACGAGGTTTTTAAGCTCCCTGATGTTGCCCGGCCAGTTATAGGAAACCAGAAGCCTTTCAGCCTGCGAATCAAAGGCCTTGATCGCCTTTTTGTTGTACCGCGTGGTGTAATGCGAGAGAAAGTGGCGGGCCAGCAACGGTATGTCGTCTTTCCTCTCTCTGAGCGGGGGAATATGGAGATAAAAAGTGCTCAGCCTGAAAAAGAGGTCCGTCCTGAATTCGCCTGTTTTGACGGCCTCGGAGAGGTTCCTGTTCGTGGTGGCTATGACGGTAACGTCCACCTGCATGTCCCATTTGCCGCCGATGCGCCTTATGGACCTTTCCTCGAGGACCCTCAATAATTTGCTCTGAAGAGCGGGTTTCATTTCCCCTATCTCGTCAAGGAGGATGGTGCCTCCGTTTGCCAGTTCGAAGACCCCTTTCTTTTCAGTCCTGGCGTCGGTGAATGCGCCCTTTTCATGTCCGAACAGCTCGCTCTCCATCAGATGCTCCGGCAGCGCCGCGCAATTGATGGCGACAAAGGGTTTGCTCCTGGACTTGCCGTCTCCGTACATCAGGCGGTGGATGTACCTTGAAAAGAGTTCTTTGCCGGTGCCGCTTTCCCCCGTGATTAATATGCTTGATACCTGCGCCTCGGCTATCTTCTTTATCTTGTTTTTCAACTCCATTACGACGCCGGATTCCCCTATGATATTTTCGTCAAAGAGCTCGCTGCTGATCCTGCGCAGGAGATCGACTTCCTGCCGGAGCGCTTTTTTCTCGATGATATTGCTTATGACGATCTTCATCTCCTCTATATTGAAGGGCTTGGTAAGATAGTCCGCGGCCCCTAATTTCATCGCCTTCACGGCCGTCTCCGCCGTGTCGTCGGCGGTCAGCATTATTACCGGCGAGTCTATCCCGCTCTGCTTTACCTCTTTGAGGATGTCCAGACCGCTCATGCCGGAGAGTTTGTTGTCGAGCAGCACCGCGTCAGGGAAATAGGCCCCGATTTTGTCGGTAATATTTTTGAAGGAGGTGGTCTCGGACTGCACTTCGTATCCTTCGCCCTGCAATGCCTTGCTCAGTACGGTGACAATCAGCTCATCATCGTCTATAAGAAAAATTTTCTTTTTGCCGGTCATGCCGATAACGCCTTTTCCTTTTGTTTGACCGGAAGACTGATCGTAAATGTTGCTCCTCCGGACGGATTGTTTTCACAGGCCAGAACGCCGCCGTGCTGTTCTATCAGCCGTTTGGTGATAGGCAGTCCGAGCCCGGTCCCTTTGGATTTGGTGGTGAAGAAAGGATTGAATATCTGGTTCATCAATTCACTTTCTATACCCTTGCCTGTATCGGATATGTTTATCCATATCGAATTCCTTGTTGTATTATACGATGTTTTTACAGTCAATGTGCCGCCGTTGTTCATGGACTCGACCGCGTTCAGAAACAGGTTTAGAAATACCTGGCTCAATTGCATGGGGTCGGCTATGATCTGCGGCAGGAGATCATCAAAGTCCTTCACGACCTGTATCGCCGCCCTTGAATTGCGGGCCGCGAACGAAGGGTTAAGAGAGAAGGTGAGGGCCGTATCCAGGAGACTGTTTATATCTACCGAGCTGAAGTCGGGCTTGGGCGGTTTGGCGTAATTAAGGATGCCCTTGAGCAATAATTCGATACGCTTTATTTCACCAATGACCTTCTGCAGGATGTTCCTGTCGTCTTCAGGAAGCGTGGATATCCCGGAGAACAATTCTATAGACGCCTTGATGCCCGCGAGGGGGTTCTTGATTTCATGGGCCAGGCCGGTCGCCACCTCTCCGCATACTACCATCTGTTCAGTGCGGAGCAACTGCTCCTCCGCCTGCTTGCGTTCGGTAACGTCCCTGTCGATAGCGAGGACATATTTATGGTCCGACAGCTCAAGGAGGCCCGCGCTTATTTCAACCGGGAAAATAGTCCCGTCTTTCCTGAGGTGCGTGATTTCATCCTTGATCCATTCCCCGTTAACGATCCTTCTTATCCTGTCAGGGATGTCTTTGGCGATGTCCGGCGTGTCGAGGTCTCCTATATGCATCGTCAATAATTCATCCACTGTGTATCCGTGCATCGCCGCCGCCGCCTCATTGGCCGCCACGATCTTTCCGGCGTTTCTGCCCTCGGCCTCCATGATGAATATGGCGTCTCTGGCGCTCTCAAAGAGCATCCTGTACCTCTTTTCACTTTCCTCCACCCTGTACATCTGTTCTTTCAGGGACCCCGCCATCTCATTAAAGGATGAAGCCAGGACCCCGAATTCATCTTTCAGCCCCACGATCCTGTAATCCATATCGCCTTCCTTCAGCGTTTTTGTCGCGTCCAGAAGAAGTTGTATCGGTTTCGTGAAACCCTTTACAAAAATCACCATCAGTATTGTCGCGATGAAGGGCCCGGATATAATGAGCACGAAAAGTATCCTTTTTGTCGCGTTTATTTCGGTCAGGGCATGCTGGGTCTTTTCCTCGAGCCTGCTGCCCGCCATGGCCATCATGTCCTTTACGCTCTCAATCAGCTTCTCTCCCATGATGTAGGCGTTGTCTTCTTCCGACTTCAGTCTCTCGGCGTTGGCCCTTATGGTCGTCACCCTGCTCAGGGCGTCTCTGTAATTGTGGATCTGGTCTTCCAGGTCTTTGAGCCTTTCCCTTGTGCCGTCGGCATGATGGCAGCTAAAACAGGATTCGGCCGCCCTCTTCATGATTGTTACATCGGTCACAACCGTGTTGAACCCCTTTGCGTAGCGTGTGTGCCTGATGCTGAGGTCGGACTGTACTCGCTTGATCTGTATCAGCAGGTGCTCCCTCAGTATTTCCACCTGATGGAGCATGATTAGTTTTTCAAGGTCCGAGGTCGTTTTCTCAATAGAGACGATTATATATACGCCGCCAAGGGAGAAAAGCAGGGAAAAGATGCTTACGACGATGATTATTTTTTTCTTCATCTTTCATTCGTCATCAATAGTTGATGTAGTCATAGCTGGAAAGGTCCAGGCCGATCTGGTCCGCGTATTTGAATACCGGGGCATAGTCGTCATTGGAGGTCTCTATGAATTTCAGGGCGCCGAATTTCTCCAATACCCTCCTGCCGGCCGTGTCATTGTGCATATTCAGCAGGACTTCCGTAATCCTGTTCTTAACGGAGCTGTCGATACTCTTTTTCACCGCCAGCCCGTTTTCCGGCACATCGGGCGACTTTTCAAGTACGGTCAGCTCATTTTGTATTCTTACGTCGCTGCCTGCGAGTCTTGCATACACGGTATTCTTCGCGGCGCCTATATCGGCTTTCCTGTTCAGGACATCATAGATGACGTCTTCGTGGGTCCCCGAGAAATAACCCTCTTTCAGATAGGTCTTGTAGCTTTCAATATCGTTCTTTTTGAAGTAGGCGAGAGGAAGTATGAATCCGGCGGTCGTGGCCTTGTCCACAAAGGCAAATATTTTCCCTTTCATGTCTTTTGCGTTCTTGATGCCGCTGTCCTTTCTGACAAAGATCAGGCCGTGATATGTGGACTGGCCGTCGTCGGCCACCGGCCTCGCAAGCACTTCCAGACCCAGTTTTGAATGCGCCAGCACATAGGTGAAGCTCCCGAAAAATGCGCCGTCCATGCCTTCGGAGACGAAATTATCGATAATATTTCCATAGCGGGGAAGGACCTTCAGTTTTACCCGCAGGCCGACCTTTTCGGAAAGATAAGCGGCAAGAGGCTCATATCGTTCAATCTGCCTGAAAATATTCTGCTCGGGTATAAGACCGATGACGAAGGTCTCTTTTTCGGAGGTCCGGACGGAAGGCGGCGTCTCTTTTTTATCGCAGCCGCTCAGGACAGCCAGGTATATGAAAAAGGCAATGACTATTTTCTTCATAGATTATCGGAGCTGATTAACTGTTATAATTTAACATTTTATTTTAAAAGTATTCAAATAATTTCAAAATCCACCACCTGACCACAGAGGTCACAGAGAAGGTCATTGTTATTCAGGAAAAAATACCATAATAGCTGCTTTAACTCTGCACACCCCGGCATTTATAAAAAAACTTGCTCTTCGCAATACGCCCCTGATATCCGGGAGAAAAAACTCTGTGATCTCTGTGGCTTGTCTCTTGATGGTGAATCAGGGAAAGGCAGGCCGGTTGCCAAACACAAAGCCCGCATGCTAAATTTATGGTCAACAGATTTACGAACAACTATGACAGGTCTCTTTAAGAAATTCAAGAATACGGGCATCCTCGTCATCGGCGACCTGATGGTGGACCAGTATGTCTGGGGCAAAGTAAAAAGGATATCCCCTGAGGCCCCTGTCCCCGTGGTGGAGGTGACGGATGAAAACCTGCTGCTCGGCGGCGCGGCGAACGTCGCGCATAATATCCTGTCGTTAGGCGGGAAGGTCTATGTTGCGGGGACGGTCGGCAGCGACGACATCGGCAAAATAGTCGTCAATAAATTCAGGGAGAGCGGCATCGGCGCCGACGGAATAGTTGTAGACAGGGACAGGCCGACAACGGTGAAGACAAGGGTCATCGCGCACAGCCAGCAGGTGGTCCGGTTTGATAAAGAGATAAAATCCGATATCGGCCTTGCAACGTTATCGCTGGTTCTCGATTATGTAAGGGCGTGTATTCCCGCCATAAAGGGCATCATTATCTCCGACTATTCAAAAGGGATGATTACAAAGGCCCTGATCGCGAAGGTCCTTCGCCTTTGCGGTCCCCGGGTATTTGTCGCGGTCGATCCCAAGGTCGGGCATTTTGAATATTACAGGGGAGTAAGCCTTATTACCCCAAACATTGCGGAAGCCTCCTTCGGTTCGGGCATTGATATTTCCGATGAAAAGACCCTGATCGCCGCGGGGAAGATACTCCTGAAAAAGATCAATTGCGGCTCACTTGTAATAACGAGGGGCGACGAAGGGATGACCCTTTTTGAACGGGGCGGGAGGATTACTCATATCCCGACTTGCGCAAGGGAAGTATATGATGTAAGCGGGGCCGGAGATACAGTAATAGCGGCGCTGACACTCGCTCATTCCGCGGGCGCGTCCCTGAAGGAAGCCGCAATCATCGCCAATCACGCTGCCGGGGTCGTAGTCGGCAAGGTGGGGACCGCTGTCGTCACCCCGAAAGAGGTCCTGGAAAGCATGAAGATATGTCCGGACAAACCGGGGAAACAGAATAATCAGCCGCAGAGGACATGGAGGAATGATTAATCTGCGAAATCTGTGGATGAAAGTTGTTTTTCTCCGTGTCTCCGTGGTTTAGTAAAAAATAATAAACGAGGTGGGAAATGAGATTATCCGACAGGGCAAAGGCGATCAAACCGTCACCGACGCTTGCGATGGACGCAAAGGCAAAGGCGCTCAAGGCCGCAGGAGAAGACATTGTTAATTTCGGCGTGGGCGAGCCTGACTTCGATACCCCTGAAAATATCAAGGAAGCCGCCATCAGGGCGATCAGAGACGGTTTTACAAAATATACCCCTGTAGGCGGCATTGATGAACTCAAGGCCGCCGTCGTTGATAAGTTCAGAAATGACAATCACCTCAATTATGAAAAGGATGAAATAATAGTATCGTGCGGGGCCAAGCACAGCCTGTACAACATCGCTGAGGCGCTTTTCGGTCCCGGCGATGAAGTAATTATCCCTTCGCCCTACTGGGTCACGTACCCTGACCAGGTCATCCTGAACGACGCGACGCCTGTTATCGCCGGGACGGATGAAAAGAATTCTTTCAGGCTCGAGCATGATGCGCTTAAAGAGAAAATTTCAGGCAGGACAAAGGCGTTGATACTGAACACACCCTCCAACCCGACCGGGCTTGCCTACGACAGGAAGAGCCTTGAGGCGATAGCGGAGATGGCTGTACGGCACGACTTCTACATTATCTCCGACGAGATATATGAAAAACTCACGTACGACGGCTTCAGGCATATCAGCATAGCCTCTTTAGGTGAAGAGGTAAAGAAGAGGACCATCGTCGTAAACGGGCTTTCCAAGTCCCATGCAATGACAGGCTGGAGAATCGGGTTTACCGCCGGGCCGAAGGACATCATCAAGGCCATGACCAATATCCAGAGCCAGTCCACCTCGAACCCCGCGTCCATATCCCAGAAGGCCGCTGTGGAGGCGCTGAGGGGGCCGCAGGATTTTATCCCGGGAATGGTCTCCGAATTCGACAGGAGAAGAAAATACATGATCGGGCGGCTGAACAGTATAAAAGGCGTTTCATGCGTGACGCCGGTCGGCGCGTTCTATGCGTTTCCTGATGTCTCATCCTGTTACGGCAAGAAGTTTAACGGCACGACAATAGACACTTCCCTGGACCTTTCCGCGTATCTCCTTGAACAGGCAAAGACCGCGCTCGTCCCCGGTATGGCATTCGGCGATGACAGGTTTATAAGGCTTTCTTACGCAACGTCCCTGGAGAACATCAAAAAAGGCCTTGACAGGCTCGAAGAGGCCTTATCGAAGCTGACGTAGCGTCGGGGTTTACCCCCGACGATGTTTACCCACTATAATATTTACCCCCGATGGTGAAGCCGCCCCCGGTAAACGAGGGCGCTACGGTCTTAATCATGAACCGTGTCCGTAATTCGTGCGCGTAAAAAGAAAAACGGACACGGACAACGGACACGAATACCGATCCCTCCCTCGATAGAAAAAATATCGTTTTTAAGGTATCATATTTATAAATTTCTAAACCTGCGAGGTATTCTGTGGTACGGCAAATGAAAATCGAGGGACTGCTGTTCGACCCGAGAAGCAACATGTATATCCTGCTTCTGAAGGAGACCGACGGCAACAATACATTACCGATATGGATAGGAAAGCCCGAGGCGGATTCCATCGCCCTCGCGTTAGGGAAAATAGTTACGCCCCGCCCCCTTACTCACGATCTTATAAAAAATGTCATACTGGGGATGAAGATGACTGTAACGAAGATCGTCATCACCGAGATTGTCGACAATACATACTATGCCGGGATTTATGTAGACAAGGGTGACGGGACTGAAATCTCCATTGATTCAAGACCCAGCGACGCCATAGCAGTGGCAATACGCATAAATGCCCCCATATTCGTGGACGAGCACGTCATCGAGCACAGGAACAACGACGAGCTCGAAGACTGGCTGGAAAAATTGAAGCCCGAGGATTTCGGCAACATAATGTAGAGGTTAAGCGTCAAGAGTCAAGCCATAAATACTTCCCGGGATTTTTTTACTTAACTCTTAACTCATAACTCTTGACTCTTTTTTTATGCTGACGAGAACGGAAGGCGTAGTCCTCAAGACACAAAAATACGGCGAAGCCGACCTTATCGCAACCTACCTGACTTCAGACAGGGGAATAATCAGGGCCTTCGCAAAAAGCCCCCGAAAGACCAAAAGCAGGTTCGGCAGCAGCCTTGAACCGCTGACGCACGCCAGGATATCCCTGTGGGGCAAGGAGCAGGCTGCGCTGCCTAAATTGACCCAGTCCGACATCATAAGCTCCTTTCACCGGATAAGAGAAGATCTTCAGGATTTTGTCGGCATGTCGAAGCTTACCGAGATGCTGCTTTGCCTTATCCCCGAGGGAATTCCCAATAAAAGGCTGTTCTCCTTTTTTATCAATGTGCTCCGGGCCGTAACGGCATCGGAGGAGAAACCGAAGGACGCGCTGCATATCATCACGCAGGTCCGCCTGCTTGCGGTGATAGGGTACGCCCCCCGGCTGAAAGGGTGTGGAAGGTGCGGTGAACGCAGCCTGGATTTCTATCCCGACGCTGGTACGACACTTTGCGGCAAATGCGCCGGCGCTCAGGCCGGAGAGGGAAAACCGTTCATGCGGATCCACGACAATACCATACGCTTCTACGCGCACAGCATCGAATGGCCCGTTCACATCTCAAACCGCCTCAAACCTCGCCCGGAGGTGCTCACCGAGTTGTCGGCGCTGATTGACAGGCATATTACCTTTTTGCTCAGCAGGAAACTCTTATCGTCCGGGTTCCCGACACCGTAATAAGACAGGGTCCAAGGGGTCAAGGGTTTAAGGGGCCGGGGGAAAAAACTCTCGGACCCTGTTCTTTGACGAACCTGGAATTTGTGTCTATAATCTATCTATGCTCGAGGTCCTGAAAAGTCTGCCGATGACGTTCATTCCGCTCTTTGTGGCAATGGATGTGTTCGCGGTCCTGCCCGTGTTCCTTTCAGTGACCGGTGAAATAGACGAAGAAAGCAGGAAGACCGTTGTCAGGCATTCGATCATTACGGCCCTGGCGGTAAGCCTCGTCTTTGTCGCGATCGGCGAAGTGGTCTTCCGGATCCTCGGCATCACCGTCGATGATTTCAAGATAGCCGGCGGGCTGGTCCTGCTTGTGATCGCCGTGCTGGACCTCTTGCGCTACGGCGGCGAAAGGAGAAAGATCGAAGAGGCGATCGGGGTGGTCCCTATAGGAGTGCCTTTGATAGTCGGGCCGGCGGTGCTCACCACCCTGATGGTGCTGATCGACCATCATGGAATTTTTCCGACTGTCATATCGCTCATTCTGAATCTCGGTATCGTGTGGATTTCATTTGTAAAGGCGGACGACATAACGAGAGCGATAGGTAAAAACGGCATCATCGCCCTTTCAAAGGTGATGGCGATCCTGCTGGCGTCCATTGCCGTGATGATGATACGCCTGGGCGTGGAGAACCTGATTAAATAGTAATGGAGCTCATCGACGACGGTTACTGTTTTGCGTGCGGCCCCGGGAACCCTGCCGGGCTGAAGCTGAATTTTGTTTTCGACGGCAGGACCATGCGGGCTGAATTTGTGCCCCGCAGGGAGCATCAGGGCTTTTTAAATATTGTCCACGGCGGGATTATATCGACCCTTCTCGATGAAGCCATGGGAAAGCTCTCGATAGAGACCGGTACGCCCGCGGTGACCGCCCGTCTGGATGTCCGTTTAAGGAAGGTCCTCAGGCCCGGACAGAAGATCGTCGTAGAGGCGGAGATTGTAAAAGGTTCCCGAAAGCTTATGGAAGCGTATGCAAAGATTGTGACGGAAGAAGGCGAGATAATAGCCGACGCATTCGGGAAACTGATGAAAATACAGGATCCGGGGTCCGGGGTCCAGGGTCCGGGGTAGGCCCCTGGCTACCGGCCCCTGGAGCCTTCAATTAATACTTCCCGCTGAAATAATCTTCAAGTATCCGCCTGTGGTCGAAGGCGATGTCGTCCGGAAGGCCGTCTTTTGTAAATATCCCGGCTTCCTTCGCGTCGTCCGCAGCCACCGGGGCCCCGGCGGCCGTTGCTATGAAGATGGTGGATACCGTATGGTGCCGGGGGTCTCTTTCCGGGTCTGAATAAGTATGGAACTGCCGTACGAGATTAATATCAAGCCCGGTCTCTTCCTTTGCCTCGCGGACTGCGGCTTCTTCAAGTGTTTCGCCGTAATCGACAAAGCCCCCTGGAATGGCCCAGCCGGCAGGGGGGTTCTTCCTGTTGATCAGGACAATGCCGCCTCCGGTCTCTATGATCGCGTCTACGGTAAGAAGGGGGTTTCTCCTCACTTATTCCGCCTGCTCCTCAAGTTTCATATTAACGTCTCTGTCGGGAGAGATAGTGGAAACGGCATGTTTGTAAACAATCTGCTGGACATCGTTTTTGAGCAGGATGACAAACTTGTCAAAACCTTTTATAACGCCTCGCAAGCGGGCGCCGTTGACGAGATAAACGGTGACGGGCATCTTTTCTTTCCTTACGTGATTGAGGTACATGTCCTGAAGCTTATGATCATTGTTGCTCATTAAGGGCCCTCCTTTTTTTTAAATTTTCTAACATTATCTTTTCATTACTGTCGTCATTCCCGCAATCAGTAAGCGGGAACCCACCCTTCGACAGGCTCAGGGTGACAAGCTTGTCATGTTGAGCTTGTCGAACCATGAGCATATGAAATCTGGATGCCCGATTAAGAATTTCGGGCATGACGGCCATGACCAGCCATCCTCAGTAAGAGTAAATCAATTTCCTGAGAATTTCAACTTCATTCAATACTTTTTTGAAAATCTCCTGCGACTCCGTAATGCCGGTGACGTCCACCCATTTTATATCGGGCTCTTTCCTGAACCAGGTATACTGCCTTTTTGCATACATCTTCGTGCGCTTTTTAATCAGTCTCACGGCGTCCTCATATCCAACCTGTCCCATTATATAATCCGCCATCTCCCTGTACCCTAACGCCTGCAGGGCCGTCCTGCCGGGCCTTATTCGAAGGAGTCTTTCCGTTTCCCGCAGGAGCCCCTTATCAATCATATGATCGACCCGCCTTTCGATAAGGCCGTAAAGCTCTTTCCGGTCCCTGCTGAGGCCGACCTTTATGAAGTCGTACGGCTGCGGCCTTGTTGAAGCGGCGCGGAATTCGGAAATCGTCTTGTCGCCCGTCAGGGAGACCTCGAGGGCCCGGATGGTCCTTCTTAAATCATTGGGGCTTATCTTCGCCGCTGCCTCGGGATCGAGGGAACAAAGGTATCCGTAAAGATGTCCTTTGCCGCGGACCCTCTCTTCTTCATTTAACCGGTCTCTTACGGCCCTGTCCGCGGGCGGGCCCTCAAAGAGCCCCCTTGTCAGCGACCTGATATAAAGTCCTGTGCCCCCTGCCATGACCGGGACCTTTCCCTTAGCGTGCAGGCCGTCGATAACGGCCACGGCGGCCTCTTTAAACATCCCCGCGCTGAAAGATTCGCCCGGCGACAGCATATCGATAAGGTGATGAGGGACCCTTTTGAGCTCGGCGGGAGAAGGCTTCGCGGTGCCGATGTCCATATTCCGGTAAACCTGCATGGAGTCGGCGCTTATGATTTCCGTATTCAGCGCCTCGGCAAGAAGCAGAGAAACACCGGTCTTGCCGACCGCGGTGGGACCGAGGATTATGATGACGGTTTTGTTTCCGGGATGGCTCATGTCAGTGTTCGATATAGGATAGCAGAAATTTCATCATAATGAATTCTCTTTCCGCAAGTTTGACAAACCCCTGCGCTTCCTTTTAAAATTTATGTTCGTAATGGGAAGGAAAAAGCCCCTTGCTTGTCAAGCCCGCAGTCTGTTGAGCGGGAATCCAGACATTCTTCATTAAAGAACTGGATTCCGGCTTGAGACTTGCCGGAATGACGGCCTTAAAGAAAAAAATGTATTTACAGGACCTGATCTTAAAATTGCATGAATTCTGGGGCGGAGAAGGCTGCGTCATACACCAACCTTATGATATCGAGGTCGGGGCAGGCACCTTTAACCCCGCGACATTCTTCAGGGTGCTCGGACCCGAGCCCTGGAAGGCCGCGTATGTCGAACCTTCAAGAAGGCCGACCGACGGAAGGTACGGGAAAAATCCCAACAGGCTCCAGCATTATTACCAGTACCAGGTGATATTAAAACCTTCTCCTGACGATACGCAGGAGCTTTATCTGAAAAGTCTTTCGGCAATAGGCATCGATCTGCACAGACACGATATCCGTTTTGTCGAAGACGACTGGGAGTCCCCCACGCTCGGGGCCTGGGGATTAGGCTGGGAGGTATGGCTCGACGGCATGGAGATAACGCAGTTTACCTATTTCCAGCAGGTCGGGGGCATTGAGCTGAAACCGGTGTCCGTGGAGCTTACATACGGACTCGAACGTATCGCCATGTACATACAGGGGGTAGACAGCGTCTTTGACATCAAATGGAACAGGCACGTCACCTACGGCGACATACATCATGAAACAGAGGTCGAATTTTCGAGGTATAATTTTGACGAGTCCGATGCGTCGCTGCATTTCACGCTTTTTGATAAATTCGAAGCGGAAGCGCTGGCGCTTCTGGGGAAAGGGCTCGTGCTGCCGGCTTATGATTTCTGCCTGAAGTGCTCTCACAGCTTCAATATGCTGGATGCCCGGGGCGCGATAAGCGTGACGGAAAGGACGGCTTATATAGCGAGGGTGAGAAATCTCGCCCGGAAATGCGCCGAAGGCTATCTTAGATTGAGGGAGGAGATGGGGTTCCCGTTACTGAAAAGTCAAAAATGAAATATCAAAGATCAAAATGACATATTAAAATGCAAAAATGACGTCATGCCGTTATTTTTAGTTTTTGATTTGTCATTTTGCATTTTGATTTTTTATTTTTAATTTAAAAAATGAAATCTTTTTTACTTGAAATAGGCTGCGAAGAGATACCTGGCCGGTTTGTTCTCAGGGGGCTGGAGATATTGAGGGAAGGGCTTGTCCGGTTTCTTGACAGGGAGTCGGTAGAATACGGGAGCGTTTCCGGATACGCCACGCCCCGGAGGCTGACTATATTGATCGACGGAGTGTCCGGTATCCAGAAAGACAGGACGGTCGAAACACTCGGGCCCCCGAAAAAAGTCGCTTTCGACAACGAAGGCAAGCCCACGAAAGCGGCCGCCGGTTTCGCGAAATCACTGAATGTGGACGTCGACAAGCTCAGGCTTGTCCGGACAGACCGCGGAGAGTACGTTGCGGTCACCGTCGAGGTCAAGGGCAGGGAGACGAAGGACGTGCTGAGTGAAGGGCTGCCCGGGACCATCTCGTCCCTTCAGCTTCCCAAGACAATGAGGTGGGGCGACGGCGCTCTCAGATTTTTGAGGCCCGTGCGCTGGATAGCCGCCCTGTTCGGCAGCGAAGTAATATCGTTCGAGCTCGACGGAATAAAGAGCAGCGACGTGTCGCTCGGGCACAGGTTTCTTTCTCCGTCGGCGATCAGGATAAAAGACCCCTCCGCATATCTTTCCCTTCTGGCGAGGAATTATGTTGTCGCGGATTACGCGGAGAGGAAGAAAATTATTTCTGACGGGCTCAGGAAGATTGAAGCCGATCGGAATATCAGGGTGCATGAGGATGAGGAGCTGCTGGACCTGGTGACTTTTTTAGTGGAGTATCCGGTCCTGGTTTCAGGGAGCTTTGAGGACAAATATCTTGAACTGCCCAGAGACCTCCTCATAACGGTCATGAGGACCCACCAGAAATATTTTTCTACGGAGGACATGCAGGGGAACATCCTTCCTCATTATATCGTTGTAAGCAACACGACCTCTGAAAACAGCGATATCGTCAGGAAGGGGGCCGGGCGCGTGCTGAGGGCCCGCCTTGAGGACGCGGTATTTTACTTTTCCGAAGACCGTAAGAGGCCTTTATGGGATTATGTTGAAAGATTGAGGAAGGTGACCTTTCAGGAAAGACTCGGCACCCTCCATGACAAGGCTGAGAGGACAAAATCCCTGTGCTCTTTTATTGCCGGCAGACTGAATTTCCGGCCCGTGGAAAAACTCCTCAGGGCCGCCATGCTTTCCAAGGCTGACCTCGTAACGGGGATTGTGAGAGAATTCCCTGAGCTGCAGGGGTATATGGGCATGATATACGCCCTGAATTCGGGTGAAGACAAAGAAACGGCGAATGCGGTCTGCGAGCACTATCTGCCGAAATCCGCGGGCGATGCGCTGCCGGCCGGGGAAATGGGCACGATCATCTCCCTCGCTGATAAAATGGACAATATTGCCTCATTTTTTCATCTCGGTTTAATACCTTCCGGCTCGGAAGACCCGTTCGCGCTCAGACGCCAGGCCGCCGGCTTAATAACTATCCTGCAGAACAGGGAATATCCTCTCTCAATCGACATGCTTGCGGAGAAAGCGATAGAGGGTTTGCCGGTCTCTCCTGGAAATAAAGGAGCGCTTCTTGAACAGGTATTGAAGTTTTTCAATCAGCGTCTCGAAGGGTCCTTATCGGCGCAGGGATACGGCTATGACCTCGTCGACGCGGCCCTCGCGGTAAGAAATCTGAACATGAATGATTTAAAGTCACGGATCGACGCCCTCTCGGATTTGAGGAAGGACGCCGGGTTCCCGTCTCTGCTTTTGGCGGCAAAGAGGGTCTACAATATTTTGGCCAAAGTCCAGGCGGACAAAGTGGATGTATCTCTGCTCACGGAGCCGGTGGAAAAGGAACTGTACAGCGCGGCCGTGCGGACCGGCAATGAAATGACAAACAGGAATTTCAGGGCACTGTTTGAGCTTGAAAGACCGATCAACGCGTTCTTCGACGGCGTCCTCGTGATGGACAAAGACGAGAGGATAAAAAACAACAGGCTCGCCCTGCTTTCCTCCGTAAAAAGCGTCTTCGGCGCGCTCGGGGACTTCTCGAAGATAGTCTGATCTCCCGGCCTCAGCGCGCTATGTGGTCCCGCTGTAAAAAGTCCCCGGCTTCTTTTACGCCCAGGGCGCTGGAGAACAAAAACCCCTGGACGTATTCACATTCCATATCGCGCAGCAGATTGTGCTGGGCGACCGTTTCAACCCCCTCGGCGATCACGTTCATGTAGAGGTTGTGGGCCAGCGTAATGATCAGCTTTACAATCTCCATCCTGTCCTCGTTATCATTCATGCGCCGGATAAACGACTGGTCGATCTTTAACGCATCGACAGGAAAATGGTGAAGATAATTCAATGACGAATACCCCATGCCGAAATCATCGATCTGCAGTCGTACGTCCATTCCCTTCAGCGTCATAAGTATCCTGGCGGTGGCTTCAGGGTCTTCCATAATGACGCTTTCCGTAATCTCCAGAATAAGGCTGCCCGGATCAAAGCCTGTTTCCCCGAGAACGCGTTTGATATATTGTATCAACTGGGGGGTGAACTGCCTGCTGGAGATGTTTATGCTTATTGCGAGGGGGAAATAAGAAGGGAATTCGTTATGCCATATCTTCATCTGGCGGCATGCCTCGTGAATCACCCAGTTGCCGATAGGGACGATGAGGCCGGTCACCTCGGCCACGTGAATAAAATCCTTCGGAAGAAGCAGGCCATGTTCAGGATGACTCCACCGCAGCAGGGCCTCAAACCCTTTGACCCTTCCCGTATTTGCCGACACGATCGGCTGGTATTCAAGAAACAGTTCCCCGCGTTCGACAGCATGCCGAAGGCCCGTCTCCAGGCGCAGGGACCTGAGCGCGAGCTCGTGCATATGCGTGTCGAACAGGACATGACAGCCCCCCCCTCGCCCTTTCGCGTGATACATCGCCGTATCGGCGTCGCGTAAAAACTGCTCGGCCCGCTCATACTTTTTGTCGTTCATGACGATCCCGATGCTGACGCTCAGATATATCTCCTGCCCGTCGATGTTGAACGGGGTCGTCAGCTCCTTATGGATGCGGGCCGAAATATTTTCCGCCCCATAATAGCCCTTCATATCAGCGAGGATAATGGCGAATTCATCACCGCTGAGGCGGGCGACGGTATCGTTTTCGTGTATGCAGTTGCTCAATCTCCCGGCTGCGGCGATCAGTAACTTGTCGCCGGTAACGTGTCCGAGGCCGTCGTTGACTTTCTTGAAACGGTCCAGGTCGAGAAACAATACGCAGAATACGCAGTCTTTCAGCCGTTTCGCGGTCGCTATGGCTTTTTCAAGACGGTCCAGAAACAGGGCGCGGTTCGGCAGCCCCGTCAGGGGGTCATGCAGGGCGTCCTTGATCAATTGGTCTTCCAGCGTCCTGCGCTTTGTTACGTCTATCATGTATCCGACGACTTCGACCGGGACCCCGTCGGCGTTGCGGATCAGTTTCAGCTCGTCATAAATCCAGATGAATTGCCCGTCCTTATGCATGAAACGGTATTCTATGGAATTGTGTCCGGCAGAGAATACCCGCTCCCGCTCCTTCATGAACCGCCATGCATCGTCCCTGTGGACACAGAGCGCCCATTTCTGCGGGTCTTTCAGGAATTCATGGTTACAGAACCCGATCAGTGACTTGATGTTTTCACTGATAAAGGCGACCTCGAATTCCCTGCACGGCTTGCAACTGTAAATTACGGCAGGGGTATTGGTGAGCAGGTGCTGAAGGCGTATCTTTGTTGCGGCAAGCGAGATTTCCGTCTCCGTACGCGACCGTATTTCTTCAATTAATTTTTGATTGCTCATGGACAGCTCATTGGTGCGGGCCTCAACCTGACTGCGGAAATCTTTTAAACGGCCCAGCATGTGATTGAAGGCCCCGGCAAGGTCGGAGATTTCGTCTCCTGTCCTGATATCGACCAGGTGATCAAATCTTCCGGCGGCGATCTCCCGGGTCGCGAGGTTTAATTTCCCGAGCGGCGACGTTATCCTTTTTGAAAGCAGTATTGCCAGCGCTATGCCCAGCAGCACGCATAAAAACGTGGATATGACGGCCGACACAATGAAGCTGTTTACCTTGGCGCTTACCCATTCAAGTGTCAGGCCGATCTCCAGGTAGCCTATAATTTTCCGCCTTCCCGGTTGAACTTCTCCGGGAAAGAGAGTGTCAGTGAATCTTCCCTGAACAGATGTGACAGGCGCGATTATATCGATGAAATTATCAAAGTGGGTAGTGACGGGCTGTCTCATATTGACAGGAAACGGAAAGACCCTGTCGCCGGGCCGGGGCCGGAGCAGAGATGTTTTTTTTGAGCTGTATACTAAAACTTTTTTGTCCGCGTTGTAGATTCTCACATATATTATGTCGCTGTCATTTTCCAGGCTTTCCGCTACGGCTTTAAGGTTTTCCAGGTTTTCCGTATAAATACCGTAATCGGCATTTTCAGCCATGATAAGGGCCAGGGAATTCCCTTTTTCCGCAAGCTCTCTGTAAGAATGCCATGCTTCAGCTCTTATCATAAATATTGCGACAACCGACGAGGTCAGTAAAATCAACGAACCGGTCAACAGGATAAATTTGGATGAAATGCTCATCTTGTTTTTCAATGTCTTCAGTCTCATCCCGGCCGCCTAATAAATTTTATTCGCCTCCCGGATTATGGTCTCCGGGAAGGATATCTTCATATGTGCGGCGGTCTTTAAGTTCAGTGAATAAACCACCCTGCGCGGCGAAGCGTCGGGTATGGAATCCGCGTGAGCGCCCCGCAGGACCTTCAGTCCCATTTCGCCGCACTGGGCGCCGATACTTCTGTAATCCCTGCCCGGGGCATAAAGCGCTCCAGCCTTTACCCATTCGGAGGACAGACCTATGAATGGGATATAGTTCCGGAAAGAAAAAAGCAGGATCTGTTTTGCCGTCTCAGGTGTATACACAACGTTATCGTTTATCCCCCACAGGGCGTCTACTGTCCCCGACATGTGTTTAAGGGCGTCAGGCAGGTCTTTCGGCGAATATACCTGATAGGCCTTCAGGCTCAAATTGAATTTGCCGGAAATCTCCGCTGCGGAGGCCACGAGCTGTTTGTTCTGATCAGGGTTATACAGGACCCCGATCGTCCTCGCTTCCGGGAGTATGCGCCTCATCATTTCAAACTGCGTCGTCAGTGGGATTTCAAGCGACACGCCGGCGACATTCTTCCTGTTATGAAATTTGTCCGTTTTCAGGACAAGGCCCGCGATGACCGGGATGTCGGTGATCTGTTCGAGTGCCGCTTCCGCGGCGGGCGTTCCCAGACAGTAAATCAGGGCGGCCCTTTCCCCGATGATCTTCCTGACGATCTGTTCATCCGTAGTCTTATTGCCGCTCAAGTGATAAATGTCGAATGAGGCCCCGGAGCCTTTTTCGTCAAGATAGCGTCTGAAGCCCTCAAGGGCGTCCTGATAAGGAGCTGAGGCTTGACTTAATAGGACCGCGACCCTGCTGCCGGACGCGGCATAAGCGCAGGTTTCACGGTAAACGGAAAATAACAGGAGCGTCGTGACGATCAATATGGACTTATTCAAATATGAATTAAACATCTTGTCCTGCCCGCGATATCAAAAGCTATAAGTCAGTTTCAGGCGGAATGTCCTGCCGTCCTGTTCAATAGTGTCCTGAAGGTGCTCCCCGGCTCCGGGGTCGGCATATTTCCTGTCAAAAAGGTTATATACTCCGGCGGAGACCTGCAGATTGTTTATGTTTTTGGCGTAAAGAGTAGCGTTGGTAATGAAATAGGACCCCGCATAATGGTCGGAAGGGAAGACTTCTTCCCTAAGCCCTTCGGGAAGGGCTTCCTGCTTTTCCCGGTGAAGGGTCCTTCTCCTGCCCGTGTACTGCTCTTCCATCCCGAGGAAAAGCCTGTCTCTTATGAGCGGGACAATCAGGTTTGCCTTTGCAAGGTGTTCGGGAGAATTTGTAAGGACGTCTCCCGTTTCCCTGTTTTCTGTTTTTTGATACGTGTAGCTCACCCATCCCTCAAATCCGCTCTCGCTCTTCCCTCCCACCTCCAGCTCCATGCCGTTTGCCGTGACGGTGTCGACATTATTGAATACGAGGAGTCCATCCGCAGGATCGGGATACTGCCTTATGAGGTCTTCAATTTTGTAATGAAAGCCGGCCACAGTCCCGCGAAGATATTTTCCGAGGTACTGTTCATATATCAGCTCATAAGTATTAATGGTTTCAGGCTTGAGGTCCGGGTTGGCCTTTGCCGAGACTCCTACATCATTATAATAGAGCTCATAAACACTTGGAGCGCGGAAGGCCCGGCTGTAAACCGCCTTGAATGTAGTCCCTTTAAAAGGATCATAAATTATGGCCGCGCGGGGACTCACGGCATTGCCGAATGATTGATATTGGTCATTGCGCACCCCGGCATGCAACAACAGGCCGTCTGTGACGCTGATTTCATCCTGAATGAATAAAGCCCAGTTGTCCAGATCACGCCTGTCGTCAAGCCGGCCCCACACTTCAGGATCGGCGTCGGAATAAAAAGTCTTCTGATGCTGCCGTATATTATTGTGGTAATCCGCGCCGGCCGTCACCCTGTGTCTTTCCGTGAGTAAGGCGTTTGCCTGCAGCTCGCCGTACAGCCATTTCCCGTATGCGGAGTCTTTGTTTACAACAACCGGCGGGACGCAAGTGTCATCGCCTGTTTCGCAGGCATAGGGATACCACCCGTAATATTTGTAGTAATTGTAATTGATGCGGGCCAGGACATTTAACCGCTTCGGATACGCATGTTCATATTTCAGGTCTATCCAGTAGCTTTCATCGATAGTGTGAGTATTGTCATGGTTGAATATGGTTTCCCAGGGAGAGGTGGGTATCCATTTTTTTCTGTGGTGGTAATCGCCCTGCAATGTGAAGTCGTTAACAGTAAATTTTGCGAAGAGATTTTTGTATTTCTCGGAATCCGAACCGGTCGCAACGCCGTTGTTCGTCTCCGGGGCGTCAAATTCCTCATAAAACAGGCGCTCGTTTCCGTCACTGTCGAAATAGGAGGCTGAAAGGAGCAGCTCCCGCCTCTGCTGCAACCTGTCGCCGAAGCTGAGCCGGGTCTTGTATGTATTATTGGTCCCCGCCTCGCCGGAAATCTCAAACCCCTTCAAGTCACGGCCCGGCCTCGTCAGTACATTGATCACGGCAAAAAACGCATTGCTGCCGTACAATGAGGACCCCGGGCCCCTGACGACCTCAATACGGTCGATGAGGTCGGTCTCAAGCGGAAAGTCGTTCCCGAGCAATACGGAGTCATAAATGTTGTCATTCACCCTTATTCCGTCGACAAGGATGAGGACACGGTCGTTATAATCCGACGGCAGGCTGAACCCCCTGATGCCGAGATAACTGTAATTTCTGTCGTTGGAAATGAAGAACCCTCTTATGCTGCGGAGAATTTCAGCGAAATTGCGATATCCGTATTTCCTGATTTCATCCGCCGTAATGATGCTCACCGATGACGGGGCCTCGGTGATTTTCTGCTCGTATTTGGAGGCGCTGTATACCGAAGGTATCTCCAGGAAAAGGATTGACTCATCTGCCGCGCCGCCGGATCCCGATGACTGCGTATAAACGGGAGACGGGAAGCATAAAAGACAGAACAACAGGACCGGAAAATAATACAGCTTGTTGTTTACCTTCTTCCTTGCGGCAGTCTGCATGGTGATCCCCAAAATAAAACCCACCCGCGAAAGGGTGGGCTTTCCTGACCAATTGCCACTTCGGCAGTCCCTCTATCCCGAGACCTCAGGACAGGAAACTTTGTGTCGCCCGGTTGCCCGGGCTTTACCCCTTCGGTGGTGTATCTTTTTTAATTGACAGCTTTGTCCGGTATCCGTCATATGAGCCGGATACCATCCGTATCTTGTTTCAACTTTACAAGAGAATAATTATTTGTTGTGATTTCCATTATAATTCATGAAACGCGGGGTTAGGTACAGCGCTATGACCGGATTAATATTATTAATGAGCAGCGGCAGAAAAGCCGAATTTCCGGCAAAGGGACAAACTCCTGCGGGGCGCGACCAACTATGACAGCCGCAAAACGGGATTCGGAAAATCGCCTGTTTCAATCCACGCGCCCCGCGCGGGGCGCGACCTTCGGACAACAAATGTAGTGGAGTCTCCGTTCAGCTCGGTAAGGCTGAGGACTGATGCAGCGAAGCGGTTCAAGAAGGTTCAGAGTGCCACGGCAATGATCTGGAAGCTCCTTCAGGTCGCGGAGAAGAACTTCCGCT
>JACRHD010000009.1 GCA_016234115.1 Nitrospirota bacterium | reverse complement strand
CTATAGGGGGTGCCTTTATATGATTATCAAACCTTCAAATGTCATTTTGAATTGCGGGTTAAAGGCAGTGATTAGGAAAAAACATTGAACCTTTCTGTCAGAGAGGATGATAAATGAATTTTGAAGGTTTGACCCCATGCGTTCACTTATACGGACAGCATAAGTCCTGCCGGTCAGTCAGGGACGTTTTCAACTACTTTTGATTTTACAAACAAAAAAGGTTTTCAATTAATAAAAGCGGATGCATGCCGTCAAAATTGGTGCAGTCATACAGAGAAATTCGTCTACGTAGAGCCTGAAGATAAGCCCCCTGGCGACTGTCCGAATATGAATCCCGGCCATCCTGTCAACGTGGCAAGCGGGACTGTCTATACAAGCGAGACGGATTTTGTCGTCAAGGGTGTTATGCCCATAACCTTCACAAGGTATTACGACAGCGCGGAAGCAGAGACAACAGTGAGGGGATTCGGCCCTCGATGGAGGCACACTTACTCTACGATGATAGTTGCATTCTCGGGCGGCGGAAACACATATACATAGGGGATACATAGGGGACGTTGTTTCTAATTATGATATAAACTTGACAGGCAGAAGAGATATCAATAGAATGATTCATGCCGCGTCAAGCTCGATTGGCTATACCTGGGGCACTGCATCACATAATGGTGCGTGGAATCAACAGGTCGAGTATTTTTGAGGATGAGCAGGACAGGGCTGAATTTCATGAGATGGCTAATCCGGTCTATTCGAACGATTTCTTTTTTAATTATCTCCTGACTGTTTGAGTTTAAATTAGCGTTCTTACTCAAGGATTAAAGGCCTTTACGAAAAATAGACTATCCCCGATCGTCAAACAGCTCCGGCATGCTCTTCCTCGCCGCCTCAAGCCTGCGGCCGAATTCGAGGTCGCCTTTGCCTAAATACTTTGAGGCAAGCCTTGACAGCGTAGACCTCCAGTTTCCGAGGACAGTCCGGGCTACCCGGTCCATCCTGTAATGCAGCGACCTCGTCGTGATAAACAGAAAGACCGAGGGTTCGATAAACCTTTTTACCGTGAAATGCACGGTATTGAGAATAAGCGCCCGCAGGCCGGTCCTCATACTTTCGGGCCTGTTCAGATACCCGACAAGAAGCCGTGGAACGCACGGCGTCACCGCAAGGAGTTTATTCGGATACGTGTCGTCAATGTTGAGGAGATACCTGAAGAGATACGCCTCGGGGGTGACGATGTTGTCTTTTACCGCCTTGTCCGCAAGCGGGGTCCCGGGGAAAAAGGTGAGGTGGGCAAGCGAGACGATATACGGTTTTTTCAGCGTTGCCAGCGCCCTGACGGTTTCCACTTTCTCTTCCTCAGTCTCGTAGGGATTGTCGACAATCATCTCATAAAACGCGGCCGCCCCTGTCTCGGAGATGATGTCCGCCGCTTTCTTTACCGCTGAGAAGCGCACTCTGCGGTGGTATACCTCGAAGTTGACGCGGTCGCTTCCGGACTGTATCCCCATGACTACCCAGCATAGTCCCGCGTCCCTGAGCATCAATAATTTCTCCCTGCTCATCATGGTCGGGATTACCCTTGCAATAAACGGCAGCCCGACGTGTTTCTTATATTGGGCGCAGAAGTCAGCCACCCACTCTTCACTGTGCGTAAAGAAACAGTCGTCCTGGAAGTTTATGTAAAGCACAAACGGGTCCTTTATGACCTCTCTGATTTCATCCATGACGCTGCTTACGGACCTCTCCCTGACTTTTTTGCCGTATACGCTCATAAAGGCGGAGTTCCCGCAGTATGAGCATTGGAATGGGCAGCCCCGGGTGGTAATCATCATGTGACAGGTCCCGCCGTACAGGGCGTACCGGCGGAAGAGGCCCTGGTTGCGGGAAAAATCGTAGATCGCGTTATTATGAAAGCCGTATAAATAGCCGGGCAGATACTCCTGAATGGGCAGGCTGTCGAGGTCCTTCTCAGGCTGGGCGACAGGCTGTTTTATTATGGCGCCGTTATGGTTTGTCCATATCCCCGGGATCTCCGGAGGGACGTTTCTCCCCCTGATTTTCAGATGCTCAAGCAGCGAGACGATCACGCGCTCCCCTTCCCCGATGCACACGTAATCAGAGCATTTCACGCACTCCTCCGGTCTGATAATCGCGTGCACCCCGCCCCATATGACCGGGACATCAAATTTCTTCTTCAGCAGAGATGTGAGTTTTTTGGCGGGATAAAATTCAATCGACATCAGGCCCACGCCGATAAGGTCGGGGCCGTAGTCGCGGACAAATTTCTCAATCTCCGGATGGAGCCCGTTTTCCAGATAGCCGGGGAGAAACAAAATACGCGCGTCATGTCCGTGCGCGCGGGCGCCGGCGGCGACATATTTCAACCCTATCAGAGAGGCGTTTGATTGTAAAGAGACAAGAAGAAGTTTCATGTCAGTTGTCAGGCAAGCTTTATTATATAGGAGACTTTGCCGCGCAGTCAAAAAGGCGTAGCGGACAGCCTATCCCGGATTATTCACAATATCGTACTCCGGGAGGCATGATTCAAAAACATCTTGAAAGCAATGAGATTATTTGTCAGGAATATTCACTCTTTATATTGTTGCTTTTACGGAGTCTACTTTTTACACCACGCGAAAATTCCGGCTAAGGGATTGCAGCAACATGTTCTTGAATCATGCCTCCCGGAGTTTATGATAATCCGGGCTGTGTGGTATCCATGGCATTGGGAGTAAAGCAGGATTCGGACGGAATTATGCGCTGTGAACAACAGGCGCATGATAATTGGTATAATTACAAGGGAAATGAAATGCCGGACATGGAACAGTTGAAGGAAACGACGGGGCCGGGTTTATGGGCATGAATACGATATGAAAGTCTCTTTCGGGCAATTTTGCCGTTTAATTTTTGTGGTATTTTCCTTATATCTCCTCGGCGATATATTTGCCCGGTGGGACGGGGCCGGTTATTATGCTTCCTTTGCGGAGTTTCTGCCCTCCGCTGCCCTTGCTGCGATCCTGTGGAGTATTGTATCGGTATTTGCCGCCGCGCTCTTGTGGGCGCTGTTCAGGTCGGCTGAACGGATTTGCAGGCTTGCAGGCATGGAAATCGAAACGGAGCATTTATTGTTTTATGCCTTTTTCTTTCTTGTTTGCGGGGCGCTGGTCTGGAAAATCAAAAAACTGATATGGCCTTATGTCCAGACGACAATTCCCGTAAAACTTGCAATTTTCATACTTGTGTCCGGCGCGTCGGCAATCACGACATGGCTGTTTCGCGGCAAGGCAGGACGCTGGCTCGGCATTGTGAATGAGAGGATAGCACCCATAGTATGGATATTCGGTATATGCCTTGTAATTGCCGTTCCGGTAGTCGCATACAATGCGTGGTTTAAAGCGCCATCCAGGGACGCGTCACCGGCAAATCAGCGCAATCTTTCATCAGGGCAAAAACGGCCGAATATCATCCTTGTGACTTTTGACGCGCTGACGGCCCGCAATATGTCGGTATACGGGTATCGCAGAGACACGACGCCGTTTATCAGCAGGTGGTCTGAAAATGCCACAGTGTTTAATAGGGCCGAAGCGGCAAGCAATTTTACTACTCCTTCAGCAGCAAGCCTTATGACCGGTAAAAGACTCTGGACCCACCAGACGTACCATATAGAGGGAATGAAACCGGTGAGAAGTAATATTGAGAGCCTTCCTTCCATATTAAAAAACAATGGTTATTTCAATACGGCCTTTGTCGTCAATCCTTTTGCTTCAGTCAGAGTATTAGGTATGTCCGACAGTTTTGATACGGCCCCTCTTACAAGCGAATTCGGCGAGCCTGCATCTTTATTCGGATGGAAATTCGGAGTTATTGATGTGATGCTTTACCGGGCGTTCGGCGACAGGATCAGACTGCACAACTGGATTCTGAAAAATGAATTTATTTTCAGCGGTTTTCTTAATTTAATATCACGAAATGTATCACAGACGGAAGTCCCTCCTTCGAAGGCATTCAACAGTTTTTTAAATCTCGTCGATGATAATCTTCCGACCCCCTTTTTTGCGTGGATACACATCTTCCCGCCTCACGATCCATATCTGCCTCCCGATCCTTTTCGGGGAAAGTACAATCCTTCCTCGAAATTGAGGACATATAAAAACCAGGAGAAATTAATAGAAGAATCGTATAAATATCTGTTCCAGCACCAGCGCCTGCCCGCGGGAATGAGGCCTTCAGTTGATCTGATGAGGGATTATTATGATGAGTTTATTGCATATGCGGACAAAGAATTCGAGGACTTTATCCGGGAATTGAATAAAAGAAAAATTGAAAATACCATAATCGTGCTGACTGCGGACCATGGAGACAGTTTTGAACATGATTACCTGACGCACGGAGGCCCTTTTATGTATGAGCAGGTAACTCATATCCCGTTAATTATAAAAGAGCCCGGACAGATGACCGGACAAAAAATAACTCCCCTGGTGGAACAGATTGATATTCCGGCAACTATTTTAGAGTTGGCGGATATCTCCGTACCGTCCTGGATGGAAGGGCGGTCACTCGTGCCCGTCATGCGAGGGGACACTCTCTTGCAGCGGCCCGCTTTTTCCATGAATTTCGAGATGAACAGAAGCCGCGGGCATCAAATCACCAAGGGAAGCATCGCCTTGTGGAGCGGAGATTATAAGCTGATCCACTATCTTGAAAAGGACGAATCTCTGCTTTTCAATATAAAGCAGGACCCTGATGAATTAAATAATATCTTCGATAAAGAGGCTGAAAAAGGTCGACAAATGCTTAATATTATAATGAGCAACCTCAAACAGGCAAATGAAATAATAAGAAACTCACAATGAACGTCCGCAAGAGAGAAATACAAAAGCGGACCGGAATTAAACTTCAAAGGCGTCCTGAATCAGTTCAAACTCGGGATTCCCATTCCGGTAGTAAATACTTAACACATCAAACCTGCACATCGGCAGTTCGTCAAACCTCTTGAGATACGATAAGGCGACCCCGGCGATTTTGCGTCTCTTTCTCCTGTCTACGGATTCAAACGGCAGCCCGAATTCAATGCTTTCCCTTGTCTTCACCTCGACAAAAACGAGCGTCTCGTTGTCCCTCGCTATGATGTCGATTTCTCCCAGGGGTGTTTTATAGTTTCTTTCTATGATCGCATAGCCCCTGGTTTTCAGAAATGATAACGCAATGCCCTCGCCTTTTTGCCCCAACTTCATAACGTCCCCCCATGAAAATCTCTTACCTGTTGTCCGCTATTCGTCTATAGAAACACGTCCTGTTTCCGGTATGGCATGCTCCCGCTCCGACCTGCTCGACTTTTACGAGGAGGGTGTCTTCGTCACAATCATAGAGTATTTCTTTCACAAGCTGAACATTCCCGGAAGTCTCGCCCTTCATCCAGTATTTCTGTCTTGACCTGCTCCAGAAATGGGTCCGGCCGGATTCGACGGTCTTTTCGAGTGAAGTCCTGTTCATGTATGCCATCATCAGGACTTCATTATTTTTTTCATCCTGTATTATTGCCGGTATCAGGCCCTTCTCGTCATATTTAAGTTCGGGAATACTCATTTACCCCTCCCTCTTCTAAAGGAATATACGTGAAACACGCATTAAGCAGGCCCCTGTAAAAATGCCCTGCGCCGTGTATAATCACGTGCCTGCTGAAATGATATTTTAAAGTGATGGTTGCAGGAGCCTATGAGCTTACGAGGGCCTTAAGCGCTTTCAACCTGCTGGGATGTTTCAACTTTCTTAAGGCCTTTGCTTCAATCTGCCTGACCCGCTCCCTCGTTATTGTGAGATGTCTTCCGACTTCTTCAAGAGTATGGTCCCTGTCGACGCCGATGCCGAATCGCATCCTTATGACTTTTTCCTCTTTCGGCGTCAGGGTCCCGAGGACCTTCTTGATATAGCCGGATATTTCCTTGCTCTCCGCGTCCGTGTAAGGAGACGGGCTGTTCTTGTCTCCGATGAAGTCTTCCAACTCCGTATCTTCATCACCCACAGGCGTCTGCAAGGCTATAGGGTCCTGTATGGCCCTGAAGACCTCTTCGACCTTTCTCGTCGGGACGGAAAGCCGTTTCGCTATCTCCTCATCGGTCGGCTCCCTTCCCAGCTCCTGAGTAAGCTCCCGCGAGGCCTTCGTGACTCTGTTATAAAACTCCATCATATGAACAGGCACGCGGATTGTCTTGGTCTGGTCAATAAGCGCCCTTGTTATTGCCTGCCTGATCCACCACGTAGCATACGTGCTGAATTTAAAGCCTTTCTCATATTTAAATTTGTCGACAGCCTTCATCAAACCGATATTGCCTTCCTGAATCAGGTCGAGAAGCGGCAACCCCCTGCCCACATAATTTTTCGCGATATTGACGACAAGCCTCAGGTTTCTTGTTATCAATTCATTTTTTGCTTCAAGCACATAGGCCTGGGCCTTGCTGATCCTTTCCCATTTAATCAAGAGATCTTCAACCTTGATTCCGACTTCACCTTCTATTTTCTTAAAGGCAACTTGCGCGCGGTTGTAAATGTCTTCCATTAAACTCAATCGCGTGCTCTTTGTTTTTTTCTTGCTCTGTTCATTTTTTATCAGGGTTCTGAGAGACCTTAAAGAGCTGCCGTAAGGGGCCAAATCCTCTGTCAGGGCCTTTGCCTTTCTGAGCAGCATTTCGAGCCTTATAAGCGTTAAATCCATTATCTGGGACATGCGCTCGTCTTCTTCGAGTACTTCTTCTTCGCTGCTTACGAAATTCTCCTCGATTTTTCTGGTGATCGGAAGGGGCTGGATGATTTCTGCGATTATACCTTTGCCCTCTTCCAGTTTCTTTGCGAGTTCTACCTCTTCGTCCTTGGTAAGTATCGATATATCGCCCATTGAATGAAAATAGGCCTGGACCAGATCCTCGGTCTTCTCATACTCCTGGGCCTCTGCTTCTTCCAACGGCAGCGCCTGTTCTTCATCGACTATGCGGACCCCCATATCATTCAGAAGGTCCATGAGGTCTTCTATTTCATCGGGCGTAAAAAATTCTGATGGTAGCGCTTCATTTATTTCGTCGTAAGTAAGAACGCCTCTGCGCTTTCCTACTTCGATAATTTCATCAAATATGTCTTTTTCCTTCATAAATCTCCTTCAATATTCTCAACTTGTAACTATAACACAAAAACATGTTAAATTCTACACTCTTCCCTTCGTCTCTCCGCTCTGAAGAAAGTGACGATGAGGATGCTTCAGCGACTTTTACGATAAAGACTCTTTTAATTGTCTTTTCCCAAAAAATTTGAGAAGCTTCTTATATGTCTTCTGTAAATGTTCAGGCATTACTCTGACTTCCGCAATAATAGGCATGCTGTCGGTGTCCCCTGTCCAGCGCGGCACAATGTGCAAATGCATATGTGACTCCATTCCTGCTCCGGCGACCTTTCCAAAATTAAGTCCGATATTAAAACCGTCGGGGTTTAATGCTTTTTTTAATATATCGACCGACATCCTCTGTATTCTTATAAACTCAAAAAGCATATCATCGGACAGCCCTTCAAACGTGGACGTGTGCATATAAGGCACGACCATGAGATGTCCGTTGTTATAGGGGTATTTATTCAGCAGGACAAAGCAATGATCCCCCCTGAAAAGTATTAAATTTTCCTTGTCACGGGTCCTGCTTTTATTTTTTTGGGAAACATCGCAGAACAAACAGCTTATATTTTTATTCTTGTCAAGAATGTAATCTATTCTCCACGGCGCCCACAATCTCTTCATGTGTCTCCCGCTCAACTTTTGTCTGAAAACAATAATAAGTCCACAGAAAACACCGAGTCCGGGACATTTTCTGCGGTCAATTCCATATTCGGTTGATATCCGGAAGTAGACATTATATAAAAATCAAAAAGAAAAGCAAACAGGCGGGGCAGCCCCGGATTCGCCATCAAAAGACAAACCACAGAGACCACAGAGGAAAAAACTAAATATTAATCCGCAGATTACACTGATTAACACAGATGTATTTAGAAATAATAATTCAAAACGAAAGGATAATATAATAAAACCGGAAGTTCGGCGGGCGCAGATTAGTTATGCGACGAAACCAGGGCTTCGACATCGCTTTCGACAAAGACCGGCGTGTCGTTTTCAAGGACCACCTTGATCTTCTTCACATCCTTGAACTTGCCTTTTAGAATTTCTTCCGAGAGAGGGTCCTCGATATACTTCTGAATTGCCCTTCTCATCGGCCTTGCTCCATAGGACGGCTGGTAATTTTTCTCAATCAGCCACTCAACTATTTCCGAGGAAAGTTCTACGGCGAGATCCTGGTCCAAAAGCTGTTTGTTCAGCTCGAAGACGAGTAAATGAACAATTTTTATCAGGTGAGCTTTCTCCAACTGATGGAACACCACAATATCATCGATCCGGTTCAGGAACTCGGGGTTAAATTTGTTTTTCAATTCATTAAGCACTGCATCTTTTATCTTTTTATAAGTATTTTTCGAGGTAGGCTGCTGGAAACCCAGGGGCGTAGCATTCTGGATAAACCTGGTGCCGACGTTGGACGTCATAATAATGACCGTGTTTTTAAAATCGACCTTTCGGCCCAGGTTGTCGGTAAGCACTCCTTCGTCAAGCACCTGAAGCAGGACATTGAATACGTCGGGGTGCGCCTTCTCTATTTCATCAAAAAGCACGACTGAATAAGGCCTCCTGCGAACAGTTTCCGTCAACTGACCGCCTTCTTCGTATCCTACGTATCCCGGAGGGGCGCCTGTCAGTCTGGATACATTAAACCTTTCCATGTATTCAGACATATCTATTTTTACCAGGGCATTTTCATCATTAAAGAGAAATTCCGTCAACGCCTTCGCGAGTTCCGTTTTGCCTACGCCGGTCGGTCCGAGTAAGAAAAACGACCCGATAGGTCGTTTCCTTGCCTTTAGCCCGGCCCTTGAACGCCTGATGGCTTTTGCAATGGCTTTCAGTGCCTCATCCTGAGCAACGATTCTTTTATGCAGTTCCTCTTCCATGCGCAGGAGTTTTTCCGACTCTTTCTCTTCTATCTTTGCAAGAGGTATCCCGGTTATCTTGGACACGGTAAATGAGACATCATCCTCAGTAACGACGGGGGTATCCTTCTGCTGATTATCGCGCCAGTTATTGTAAAGGTTATCGTATAATTTTTTTATCCTGTCTTCCTCGCTTTTTACAGAGGCGCCTTTTTCGAAATCGTGGAGCTTCACATAAAGGTTTTTCTCTTTACTGAGCCTCTTCAGTTCCTTCTCGATCTCCCTCAGTTCAGGCGGCATTGTATAACGCTTTAATTTAATCCTGGCCCCTGTCTCGTCCATGACGTCAATTGCCTTGTCCGGCAGGAATCTCTCCGCAATATATCTATCAGAAAGATTTACACACGCCTTTACCGCTTCATCGCCGATCTTGATTTTATGGTGGATCTCATACTTGTTTTTCAGTCCGTTCAGTATCTCGAAGCTCTCTTCAATAGTGGGCGGTTGCAGGTAGATGGGCTGAAAACGTCTCTCAAAGGCCCCGTCTTTTTCAATATACTTTCTGTATTCATCCGGCGTTGTGGCCCCGATACACTGGATCTCGCCTCTTGAGAGGGCCGGCTTCAGCATATTTGAAGCATCGATTGAGCCCTCAGCGGCCCCGGCCCCGATAAGTGTATGCAGTTCATCAATGAAAAGTATTACATTGTCGCTCTGGGAAATTTCTTTCATGACCAGTTTGAGTCTTTCTTCAAACTGCCCTCTGTACTTGGTGCCGGCAATCAAGGCGCCGAGATCAAGACTGACGATCCTTTTATCGATAAGGTTTTCAGGGATGTCTTCGTTTACGATTCGCTGCGCGAGACCCTCTACAATTGCCGTTTTTCCGACACCGGATTCCCCGATGATTACAGGATTATTCTTTACCCTTCTTCCGAGGATCTGCAGTACCCTTTCGATTTCGTTCTCTCTGCCTATAACGGGGTCGAGCTTTCCTTCTCGTGCAAGCTGCGTGATGTCCCTGCCGAATTCATCAAGGGCGGGGGTATGGGTCTTCTTTTCTTTAACGGAGTGCTGAATCTTGCGGGACGACAAATTGATCGCAAGCTGTCTTACGGCAAGAAGATTGGCCCCAAGACTCCTCAGAATTTTGCCGGCTATGCCTGATTCTTCCCTGATTAACCCTATCAGAAGATGCTCACTTCCTATATAACTGTGGCCAAGGAGTCTTGCTTCTTCGACCGCGAGCTCAAGCACCTTCTTGGCCCTCGGCGTAAAAGGTATGTCTCCGAACGTGAGTATATTTGATCCGGTCGGCAGGTTTCTTTCAACTTCCATGCGCAATTCTTCCGCGGAAAGACCCATTTTCTTGAGGATAATCATCGGAAGGCTTTCTTCTTCTCTCAGCAGGCCGAGGAGCAGATGTTCCGTACCAAGATAGTCGTTTTGCCGTTTTTCGGCTTCTTCACGGGCATATATTATTACTTTTCTGCCTCTTTCAGTAAATTTTTCGAACATCTTTCTCCCTTAAATTTAATATATCTTTTCCTCTTGTTATTGTCAAGGCAACAAGGCTGCCCGGAATCCAGCGCCTAACCACAGAGGGCACAGAGAAAAGATTTATTTATCCGCAGATTTTACAGATTTCACAGATTGAAAAAATATTTCTACATACATCTGTGTTAATCAGTATAATCTGTGGATTAATATTTATTTTTTTCCTCTATGGTCTCTGTGGCTCGTCTCTTGATGGTGAATCAGGGGATGCGGGGGATTGAAAGATATCAATAAATAAAATCAGGGATGAAATAACTGCGAGGCGCCGGGCAAGAGAACATTAATTTTTCTTCTTGTCATAATTTTTATTATAGACAATGTCGTTGATTTCCTGCATAAATGCCTTTATGTCTTTAAACTGTCTGTAGACTGAGGCAAATCTTACATAGGCAACTTCATCAATTTCCCTTAATCCGTTCATTACCTGTTCTCCGATAAGGGCGCTCGGTATCTCCTTCTCGCCTGAGGCCAAAAGGTTCTTCTCTATTATATTTACCATCTCTTCCCGCGTCTCAAAACTCACGGGTCTCTTCTCGCAGGCCCTTTCGAGTCCCTGCAGTATTTTCTGTCTGTCGAAGGGCTCTCTTCTGCTGTCTTTCTTTATAACATGAGGCAGCAGATTTTCTATCCGCTCATAGCTTGTAAAGCGTCCTTCACATTTCAGACATTCCCGGCGGCGTCTTATTATATCACCGTCTTTACTCTGTCTTGAATCGATGACCTTGTCTTCTATGAATCCGCAAAAAGGACATTTCATTGTCTTACTGTTTTTCCGTCAGGTACTTGGCGACGAGATCACCCGCTTCTGTAGTGGAAAGCCCCATCTGTCCCGCCGCGAGGCTTTTCAGGTGCTTTGACGTAACCTTCATCGCGGCCGCTTCAACGGCCTTCCCGGCATTTTCTTCTCCGAGATGCTCCAGCATCATGCCGCCGGCGCAAATTGCCGCAAGTGGATTAATCATATTCTTCCCTTTATATTTCGGAGCGGAGCCTCCAATCGGCTCAAACATGGAAACTCCCAGAGGATTGATATTGCCGCCGGCCGCAATTCCCATGCCGCCCTGTATCATGGCGCCGAGGTCGGTAATAATATCGCCGAACATATTGTCCGTCACGATCACATCAAACCATTCAGGATTTTTCACGAACCACATGGTAATTGCGTCAACATGCGCATAGTCGGGCTTTACGTCGGGATATTCCTTTGCCACTTCGTAAAATGTCCTCTCCCAGAGATCGAAGGCAAAGGTGAGAACATTTGTCTTTCCACAAAGGGTAAGCTTGTTCATCTTTTTTCTCTTCCTGCAATATTCAAATGCAAACCTGATGCAGCGTTCAACGCCTTTTCTGGTGTTGATAGATTCCTGCACAGCGACTTCATCGGGCGTGCCCTTCTTCAAAACGCCGCCGGCCCCGGCATAGAGGCCTTCTGTATTCTCGCGAACAACGACAAAATCGATGTGCTCGGGGCCCTTGTCTTTAAGGGGACATTCTACTCCCGGATAGAGTTTTACCGGCCGAAGATTCACGTACTGGTCAAGTTCGAATCTCAGTCTCAGGAGAATTCCCTTCTCAAGTATCCCCGGCTTGACTTCGGGGTGTCCGATGGCGCCCAGGTAAATAGCGTCGAATTTCTTCAGCTCTTCAATCGAACCTTCAGGGAGTGTCTCTCCCGTTCTCAAATACCGCTCTCCGCCGAAATCAAAATGCGTCAGATTCAGTTTGAAATCGAATTCAGCCGAAGCAGCCTGTAATACCTTAAGTCCTTCCGCTATAACTTCCGGCCCGGTTCCGTCTCCTGCTATTACCGCGATATTGTGCGTCACTGACATTAAGCCTCCTTGGATGCTGATAGTAAGTCAAAAAGATGGTCCTCGACATGCAGTCACACCGATATTTATAACAGGAGTTATATTACCACAAATTCCCGCAGTTTTTTTTGAAGGTCCGGAAGGAAACGGGCAATTTGCCGCAAGCTCCAGGAAGGCCCTCAGGGCTTCCGGGGGGTCCGGCATTTATCCACGGGCCGCCGCTGTCGCTTTACTACGCGCTGCCGGTCCTTATGAGGTCCTGATAAAACGCGGGGCTGTCGGCGAGCGAAAAGCCTTCCTCAAAGGATATCTTCCCGTCAAGACATAAACGCGCGAGGCTCCGGTCCACGGACAACATGTCCTCTGAAACGACCTGCATGAGGGCTTTTATATTAGACGTCTTTCCGTCCTTTATGAGGTTTCTCACCCTTACTGAGCCGGTCAGTTTCTCATAAGCGAGGGCCTTCCGGCCTTCCTCCTTTGACGGGACCAGTTTCTGGGCAAACGCAAGCAGGAGGGTGTCCGCAAGCTGCATCCTTATCTGAGGCTTCCGGTTCACGGGAAAGACGTCGATTATCCTGTCGATCGCGGTAAGCGTATTCATGGTAGTCATGGCGCTTATGACCAGACGCCCCGTCTCCGCGGCATTCAAAGCAAGCGACATACTCTCGGCGTCCCTCAGCTCGCTGACTACGATTACGTCGGCCCCGTGCATCAGGGCGTTGCCGAGCCCGGTTGCGAACGATTCCGTATCAATGCCGATCTCCCTCTGGTTTACATTGCTCATTTTATGTTTGTGCAGATATACGACCGGGTCTTCGAGAGTCACAATGCTGCGGCTCCTGTTTGAATTTATGATGTCGACAAGCGCCGACACCGTCGAGGATTTACCGCTTCCCGGAAGTCCGGCGACAAGTATCAGCCCGTAAGATTTCATGGCATAGCCGGTTATCCATTCAGGAAGTCCCAGTTCATTCAATGAAGGGATTTTTTCCAATATCAACCGCGCTGAAAGCGAAATGGAATTCCGCTGCCTGAAAAGGCTTATCCTGAAACGGCCGGTGTCAGGGACCGGATATATAAAATCAAGCTCCTTGCGCCTTTCAAATTCCGCCATCTGTTCCCTGCTCAAAATTTCATAGATAAAATCCTTCATCTGGGCGGGAGTGAGCTTGGGCATGGAGAGCCTTTTCATCCCGGCGTTGCCTTTCATGGCCGGCGAGGCCCCGGCGGCGAGATACAGTTCCGACGCCATAAAATCAGGGACGAGCTTCAGAAACGCTGATATGCCCGGGACCTTTGATCCGGCAATGGCGGCGCCGGAGCGGAGTTTATCCCCGTCAAAGAGCATGCCGCCGTAACCCTCCTGCTCAAAGTTCCTGATGGCCCTGTCCATCTGATAATGAGAAGCGACAAAAGGTCTTACCGCGCCGCTGACCGCCGTTTCAATATTCTCGATCGTATTTATGTCGTATGGGTCGACCATCGCCAGAGATACGAAGTCATCGGTTTTTCTGAAGGGCAATACCCTGAAAGACCTTACCTTTTCAAAGGGGAGTATGTTCAGGATTTCAGGGGAAACCCGCATGTCGAACAGGTTCACATGCGGAACATTATGCTGCCTGCCCAGGACACTCAGGAGCATATCGTCATCGACGTACCCCATTTCCTCAAGAACAGATCCCAGACGCCCTCCGGACCGGATTTGCCTGTCAAGGGCCTTTGCGAGCTGGTCCTGGTCTATGAAGCCGTAGTCCAGTAGCATTTCTCCGATGCGCGGTCTATGTCTTCCCGTGAACTCTTGCATGGTTGATTCGTAAGCCGGCTGGCTTGCACTAATTATAACATAAAGGTCATCCATGCGATTATTTTTTTTATTCGGTTTTACGCAGATCGTAGCGTCGGGGTTTATCCCCGACGAAAGGCCGCCCCCAGTAAATGAGGGCGCTACCTTGCATTCTCTCTCCGACATTCTTATGATTATACGTATGAAAATCGCGGGACTGGGACAGTGCTCTCTGGACCATCTGTTTATCATAGATTCGTACCCTCCTCCTGATACGAAAAAGGAGGTAATTGAATGGACCATAGCAGGCGGCGGCCCTGTGGCAACGGCGCTGGTCAGCCTCGCGAGGCTCGGGATGGAATGCAGCTTTTACGGCATCATCGGAGATGACGACGCGGGCCAAAAGATTTCAGACTCTCTTCGGTCTGAAATCTTAGATGTGAAAGGACTGCTGACAAGACCCGGTTCCGTATCACAGGCCGCATTTATCGCTGTCGAAAAAGGCAGCGGGAGGAGGACCATCTTCTGGAAGAGGCCCTCGGCCGGGCCCCTGACGCCGCAAGAGCTCCCCGCTGATTTTCCGGGCAATGCGGATTTTCTTCTTCTTGACGGACTCATGACCGAGGCGTCTGTTTACGCAGTCCAAAAGGCCCGCGAAAAAGGCGTCCCTTCCATGCTCGACGCCGGAGGGATGCGCGATGGAATGGTCGAGCTCGCTCACTTGTGCGATTATGTCGTCTGCTCACGGGAATTCGCAGAGGAATTAATGCCTGGAGGAGGTCCGTTCGATCCGGGAAAGGCCGTTATATACATGAAATCCTTCGGCGCAAAGGCCGCCACGATAACTCTCGGCGACAAAGGAAGCATGACCGTGTCGGAAAACGAGATATTTCACTCCCCGGCGTTTGAAGTAGACGCCGTCGATACAACAGGCGCCGGCGATGTATTTCACGGCGGCTATATCTACGGAATTCTGAAAAAATGGGACATAAAGAAAATCGTGCGCTTTGCATCGGCCTTCGCGGCTCTGAAATGCCGGAAGCCGGGAGGAAGGGACGGGATACCTTCGTTAGAAGAAGTTGAATACTTGCTATCGAAATATAGTAGAGAGTAGTCAGTAGTTAGTAGTTAAGGGTGGAAGCGTTCAGTGAATGCTTTCTATTCGTTTCCCCTAACTACTAACTACCAGCTACTAACTACTAATATAAACAGGAGGCATTCATGAAGGAACTTGACAGGCAGGAAGCGTTTGAATTAGCGTCGCCCTACCCTTATGTTTTGGCCGTAACACTGGACAGGAGGGACAGACCCAATATTATCGGCCTCTCATGGTGGATGTTTACATCATGGTCGCCGCTGATGATGGCCGTCTCGGTCGGTCGTGAGAGATATTCTCATGAATGCCTTGAGCATCACGGGGAATTTGTACTCTGCTTTCCGTCGGAAGGTCAGGAAAAGGACGCGTGGACATGCGGGACAAAGAGCGGGAGGGAAATAGACAAATTCAAGGATACGGACTTCAAGGCGGTCCCCTCCAGGGTAGTCAAAGTCCCCACAATCGGGGGGGTAACGGTCTCATTTGAATGCAGGGTCGTGAATCGTGTGGAAACGGGGGACCATACAGTCTATATTGCCGACGTAGTTTCAATATGCGGCAATACGGACAAGGTGAGGCACCTTTATTCAATCCATTACAGGAAACTGATAAGCATCGGGTCCGACTGCGGGATAAATATGGACCTTACATATTAACAAATACAAACCACGGAGGCACGGAGAAAAAATGATTCATCCACGGATTACACAGATAGACACGGATTTTTCAGAAATTTATTTTCTTATCTGCGGAATCTGTGAAATCTGCGGATGCAAATTGTCTTTCTCCGTGTCTGAGCTCCTCTGTGGTTAAATAATTTGCAACAGGAGACACGACCATGAGGATCGAGAGAGATACGATGGGGGAAGTCAAACTTCCCGACGGCGCTTATTACGGCGCTCAGACCCAAAGGGCGGTGGAGAATTTTCCCATAAGCGGGATTAAACTCCCCCGGCGGTTTATCAGGGCGCAGGGGATTGTCAAATTGGCGGCCGCGCGCGCCAACGGGGCGCTGGGGCTTCTCGACGGGAAGAGACTTAGGGCCATTGAAAAAGCCGCCAGGGAAGTCATCGACGGAAGGCACGATGAACATTTTGTCGTCGACATTTACCAGGCGGGCGCGGGCACTTCCCAGAACATGAATGCAAATGAAGTGATAGCGAACAGGGCAATTGAAATATTAAAGGGGGAAAGAGGCGATTACAGGCTCGTTAATCCGAACGATCATGTGAATATGGCGCAGTCGACGAACGACACCATACCCACTTCAATATATATTTCCGCGTTTGAAGGCGTGAAGGAGCGCCTGCTCCCCGCCCTTAAAGGATTAAGCGGAGCCCTCTCATCCAGGGCAAAGGAGTTCGACGGAATTGTCAAAGCCGGAAGGACGCACCTTCAGGATGCCGTGCCTGTAAGGCTCGGTCAGGAGTTCGGTGGATATGCCGCTGCCGTCAAAAGTGATATCGCCCGCGTCTCCGGCGCTTCCGGGTCCCTTCTGAATCTGCCGATAGGAGGCAATGCCCTGGGCACCGGGATAAATGCCAAACCTGGATTTCGCGACAACGTTATCAGGGAAATAAAAAAAATTACCGGGACAAAATTCAAAAAATGCGACAACCTCTTCGAGGGGATACAGAACGTCAACCCCGCTCTTGAGCTCAGTGCATCTCTGAGGGGAACGGCAATAACGCTTATCAAGATCGCCAACGACATAAGACTGTTGAGCTCCGGCCCGCGCACGGGTTTTGCCGAGATAAAGCTTCCGGCGGTACAGCCGGGTTCGTCGATAATGCCGGGCAAGGTCAATCCCGTGATGGCTGAGATGCTTACGATGACGTGCTTTCAGGTCATAGGAAACGATACGGCCATCGCCTACGCGACCCAGGCCTCGCAGCTTGAGCTGAATGTAATGATGCCTCTTATCGCATATAACCTTCTTTTCTCCATCGATATCCTGTCAGGCAGCGTGGATGTCTTTACCGAAAAATGCGTGAAAGGAATCGAAGCTGACAATGAAAGGTGCAGGATGTTCGCGGACGCGACACTGGCAATGGCAACCGCGCTGAATCCGATTACAGGTTATTCTTTTGCCGCTGAAGTTTCAAAAGAAGCGTATCTGACAGGAAAGTCCGTCCGGCAAATCGTGGTTGAAAGAGGCATCTTAAGTAAAAAGGAAGCCCTTCGTATACTCGACCCCATGAAGCTTACGGGAAAATAGTTGAGGCCCATGTCTCAGGACCGGTGACAGCCGGAAGAAAAAACAACTGCTTGTGGGTTCCCGGAATCCACCACCTAACCACAGAGTCACAGAGAAAAGATTTATTTATCCGCAGATTACACAGATTTCACAGATTGAAAAATTATTTCTAAATACATCTGTGTTAATCAGTGTAATCTGTGGATAAATATTTATTTTTTCCCTCTGTGGTCTCTGTGGTTTGACTCTTGATGGTGAATCAGGGGGTTCATCACCCGTCTCTATTTCCGTCATTTCTGCTTTGCTTTGACATTGAGCCGACATTCCGTTGATTTTTCTAATTTCAAAATGTTACTCTTTTGACTGCGTAGCGATCCTTTAAGGCTCACGAATTTTTTCACCATCAATTTCCCTTAGAAATGAAGCAGAGCTGCAAAGATAGAGAGAATAAGACCTGAAAGTGATAAATTAGAGCCTCGTGTAAACTAATTTTACAAAACTTAACTATCTGAATTCTTGGGAGATTTATCCTTTTTTTGTTAAATTGTATTCTATTGTGTCGATAATTTTTACATGCTTGGGCCCGAGGCAAGCCGAGAATTCCATAATTTCAAGATGTTACACGTTGGCTAATTATTTGCTACATAAATCGGGGTGTCTGCTGTTCCGGTATTACAGGTGAGGTGCTGATATATAATAAATTAGATTAATCAAGTAGTTATTGGGCTAATCTACAATTGATTCATCAGGCAAGACAATGATAAAGAATTACGACATGCCGACGCTGACACAGCTTTTTTCTTCAGGGGAATGGTCTGACGTATTTAATAAGCTGTCCAGGACTATAAACTTCGAACTTCAGGCTTATACCTCAGAGGGGTCGCTGTTAAGCTCGACAAAAGAAGCTCCTCTCTGCAATTTCATCAAGTCCTCACAAATAGAAAATTTGAAATGCCCCTCGTCATGCATGGGACCGGTTTTCAAGTCATCAGTATCGGGTGAGCCTGTGGTACAGAAATGCTCGGGGGGGTTAACGGTCTTCTCTTTTCCTCTGGAGCGGTCCGGTGAAAAAATCTTCATTGCAGGCAAAGGCGGATTTGCCTCGTATGAGGACCTGCTCGATGTTTTAAGGATCGCCAAGACAAATAATCTCCCCGCCCTGCCCGCGCAAATGCCCCTGAGCTTCACCGGCATGGATTACGCGGCCGACGTGGCACGGTATGTTCATATTACCCTCAACCGCCTGCTGAGCAGCTTTGACGAAAAACAGAGGACGGAGGAAAGATTCTTCCGCATGACCTCGCTGTTTGACAGCAGCACGTTCCGGACCCTGTCCAGAAACGCCGAATTGTTGTTCAGATATATACTGGATACCGTTGAATTTATATTCGGCCCCGCTCCCTCGGTGATAATGGCGCTCAACCGCAAGACCCTCACGTATGAAAGCGCGTACAGCTCCGGCGGGTACGGTGAAGTCATCTCGAATTTACAGTTCGATGCGAAGGACCCCCTCATCGATGAGATGTACCACACGAGGGCTTTCGTGCATTCGCAGGGCCTCAAAGCGCCGGCGTCCGAAGGCCTTCTGAAGGAGGCGGCGCCGTTTTATCTTTTTCCTGTCTTTGTCGAAGGACGGATACAGTCGATAATCGGGATATTCAACACGCAGTTGACCCGCGAAGACGTAAAAATAATGAATGCCTTCACGGACTATTTGCATCTGAATTTCGAAAACAGGGGCCTGCGCGGGCAGGTGTCCAGGCTGAAAAAAGCGGACGAGCGGTTTGCGTCCTTTGTAGATTTTTCCCATGCCATCACTTCGACCTTAAGCAGGGAAAGGCTCTTTCAGGTGCTCCTGGAAAAATCTCTGCTGCTGCTGGAGGCCGAGCAGGGTTCCCTGCTGCTATGGGACCGGGACACCTCCGAGCTGGTTGTGGAGGCAAGGAAGAGCGTAGATGACACCGTCCGGGAGATGATGCGCCTAAAAAAGGAAGAGTGCATCGCGGGGATGGTCCTTGACAGGGGGGAGGACCTTCTGGTCAGCGACATCGACAATGATCCGAGGATCGGGAGGGAAAACAGACACCGCTACAGGACAAAGTCCTTCATGTGCATCCTGCTGAAGATCGACGGGGGCGTCACCGGGGTGCTGAATATATCGGACAAGGCAAGGGGAGACGTCTTCACGGAAGAGGACCTCGGAATAATACAGTCGTTCGTCAACAGCGCGGCGCTTGCGATTGAAAGGAGCCTGTTATACAAGCAGGCGGAAGAGCTGAGACAGCTTTCAATAACCGACCCCCTGACCGGCATCTATAACCTCCGTTATCTGAACCACAGGCTTTCCGATGAGATTACGCGGTACAACAGGTACAAGCACCCCTTCAGTTTCATGATGATGGACCTCGACAAGTTCAAGGAGTACAACGACACGTTCGGCCACATTTCAGGAGACAAGCTGATAAAGGCCCTCGCCGTCATCATGGAGAAATCTCTCAGGAACGTCGATATCGCCGCGCGCTTCGGCGGCGACGAGTTTGTCGCCATATTCCCCCAGACCGCGAAAGACGACGCCATACATATTACGAACCGGCTGAAGGAGAAAATCGAAAAGGCCGTCCGGCAGGAGTCCTTTGAAATGCCGGTGACGATAAGCATGGGGCTCACCACGTTTCCCGATGATGCGACGTCGGTAGGGGAGTTGCTCGAAAAGACGGACCAGGCGCTTTATCTTGCCAAAAAAGGCGGAGGAAACAAAGTAGTGTATCTATAAATTATTTTATTTGTTGAATTTTGAATCTTGAATCTTGAATTTTGTTTTTTTAATATGCCGTTAAACTCCATGACAAATAATTTCATCGGAAGGGACCGCGAGCTGGAGGTCCTGGGGAACATCTATTCAGAGGCCGGGACCGCGGGCATTTTCCTTTCAGGCAGAAACGGGATAGGCAAGACAGAGCTTCTCAGACAGGCCTTTCACCGCCTGTTCAATCACCAGAACGCGGCCGTCCCTTTTTTCTATACGGTCAAAACGGCCCTGGCTTCCATAGAGTATTTTTCGAGGGACTACCTGTGCTCCTTCATCGTGCAAAGCATCGCCTTTGAGAAAAAAAACATTTCGATGACCGACGCATGCGTCTATTCTCTTGAGGATGCGATCAGGCTTGCCGGAGATTCCGGAATAAAGTGGATCGCCGGCGTCGTGGACAACTATGAACAGGCAAAAAAGGCCGGCGACCCCCTGAACCTGTTCCTGTTCGCCGTTTCAGCCCCTTATCAAAGTTATCTGATCACAGGCGTACCCGTGATAGTCCTGCTGGATGATTTTCACAAGATGAAGAGGTTCTGTGAAATAAACGCCGTCGGGAGCAATAAAGACTTCTGGACGCTTTTCGAGGTCCCGGTCAAGTCCCGCCATACCCCTCACGTCTTCACCGGCAATCAGTCAGAGCTTAACAGGATGTTTTTTCAGGACACATTATTCGGCGAGTATCTTGAGCTGTTCAATCTGTCAGGATTGGGGCGCGAGGATTCCGTAAAATATTTCACGATGCTTGCCGGAACATACAGTCTGGACGTAAGGCTTGAGCTGCGCGACTTCCTCGATCTGTTCGGCGGGTCGCCTTATTATCTCAGGAATTTTGTGCAGGCCGCCCGCCAGTCCTCCGCCACGCTCACCGAAGACAATTTCCGGATGATATACCTGGGCGAGATCACAAAAGGAAAGACTTTTAAATACTGGTCTTCCCTCCTGAAGACATATATACCCCGGCCCGATTTAAGAGCGCCTTCTCTCAGGCTCCTGTACGGCCTCTGCAGCGAGACTTCATCCGTCGTCCTGCCTAACTTCCCTGATGCGCCCGCTGCCGGCAGTGAGGAGACGGAAAGAATAATTAATCTTCTCGAGACCTCGGGTGCCGTAGAGACGGGGTTCACCGAGTATGGAATTGCCGATGACCGGATCATGATCGATGTTATCAGGGCTCTGTATCTGAAGGAAATCGCAAAAGAGCCATGGAGCAGGATAAAGGAGGTCATAACAGGCGACAACCGTAAAGACGTAAAGACTGCTGCGTCCCCCTCTTTTACCTTGACGGTGCCTGCTGCGACAAAAGCTGAATTCGTGGCAGTGAAAACGATCGAGCATATTGCCCGGAACTTTAATATCTCCCCGGCTATTACAGGTCAGTTGCAGCTTGCCCTTGCAGATTTGTTCGCCAACGTCGTAGACGTTTCCTGCAGGGAGGGCGGAAACTATTCTCTGAAATTTGAATTGAAGGACAATGTCTTTTTGATCGAGATAACGGTCCCGTCCGCAAATATTGTCCTGTCGGACAACGACCGTCACAGGATCGGGGCATACCTTGACGATTTAAGCGTAGAGGGCTCTTCGGACTGCACGAAGATTACTTTCCTCAAAGAGGTCAGCGGAGATTTCGTCCCGGCCTCGTAGGGGGATTTTGGGGACGTTGTTGACTCCGTGAACTTACGCTATGTTGAACTGAACAATAAGTTCAAGAAGTCAACAACGTCCCCAAGCTTACAAGCTTATTTGTGTTTTATCACAGAGAAAGTTCACGGAATCAAGAACGTCCCCTATCTTACCGCTATCTTCCCTATTCCCTAATTCCCGCTCAGAGCTTTAACAGCCCTTGTCAAGAAGAATGAGAGAAACGGGAAGAACTGAAAGGCTATAGTCTTCACCAATACCGCATCCCTTCTGTCTTACTCTACGGGGTCAAGCCTACACAATTTACAGGTTTAGTAAAATGTGTGACCCCTACCTCCCTAAGGTGATATGAAATTTTACTGACGGCAAAAGAAAAAGGCAAAAATAATCGTTACTTGCACAGTTGCGCAAGTAGTTGAAAGTAAAACGTAAAACGTAAGAATGACAGGTGACTCAGGCAGGGATATTTACATCAGATAATGCTCGCTCTGTGTCCCCTTCGGGCGGTCGGCGCACGGCCTACTTATACACCCTTCTCACCCTCGGCCCGACTGAGGTAAGGACTTCATAAGCGATAGTGCCGGTCTTTTCCGCGATATCGGCTGCCGTGATTTTTTCTTTCCCCTGGCTGCCTATCAGCGCCACTTCCGAATCCAGGTCAACGCCGGGAATGTCCGTAACATCGACCATAATGGTGTCCATGCAGACCCTGCCAATGACCGGGGCGCGTTTCCCTTTGATCAGCACTTCTCCTTTATTTGAGAGCCTCCTGCTGTAGCCGTCCGCGTAACCGGCGGGGACCGTCGCGATAATGCTTTTCCTCTTTGTGACAAAGGTCCTGCCGTAACCGATGAACGTTCCGGCAGGGACTTTCTTCATCATAAGTATCCTGCTCTTGAGGCTTAATACCGGCTTAAGACCGTCATCGCCGTAACCGTACAGCATGATGCCCGGCCTTACCATGTCGAGATGGGCCGAAGGCATACTGAGGACCGCCGCGCTGTTGGCAATGTGGGAGTATTTCACTGTGACACCCTTCCGCCTCAGCTCTTTCCTTAATGACAGAAAGGCATTCAACTGCTCGTCCGCAAAGGTCTTGTCCCGGAGGTCGGCCTCGGAGAAGTGACTCATGAGTCCTTCGACGACAATATTTTTGAGGGCGGCGATCCGGGGGATTTCCTTCCGGGCCTCGCTCAGTGTCAGTCCGAGCCGTCCCATGCCGGTGTCCACTTTGATATGAACTGAAAGCCTGCGTTTGAGCTTGCCTGCGGCGGCGGAGAACTTCTTCGCGGAGCTGAAATCGAATATCAGGGGCGTAAGGCCGTAATGAAGACATTCTTCCGTATGGTCCCTGTCAAAAAAGACGAGTATCGGGGCCTTTATTCCCTCGTCTCTGAGCGCGACGGCCTCCCCGGTGAAGGCCGTGCCGAGATAAGAGACGCCCTCCCGGACAAGACGCTGCGATATCTCCACGGCGCCGTGTCCGTAAGCGTTTGCCTTTACAACGGCAAGGATATTTATGTTTCCCGTCTTCTTTTTAACGACGCCGAGATTATGAGCGAGGGCATTGAGGTCGATCTCGGCAAAGGTCTTCTGCATGCAGCTTAGGATTTGCCTTCTTTGTCCGTCCCGGGGCCTTCCACTTTGTCCTTTTTCGGCGTGACGTCGATCTCGTCAGGCTCTGAAGAAGCCTTCTTGAAATTCTTTATCGCTTCTCCTATGCCCTTTCCGATCTGAGGCAGCCTCGTGGCCCCGAAAAGAATCACAACTATAACAAGGATTATTATTAATTCCGATGCTCCAAGTCCGAACATTTTTCCTCCTCGCTGGTCCTGTCACCCCTGACTGAGCCCACGACGCTCAGGATGACGTCCGCTTCAGCTCATTAACGGAACGTTTAAATTTTAATTTGTCTCCGGGGCCCAGATAAAGTTCAATATCCTCCGGAGTATTCAGGTTGATAAAAGACCGGGCCCCGGGGTCCGTATCTTTTATCTGGTCCGATGATATATATTTTACCCTATTATTTTGATTAAGTAAAAAATATTTTATCCCCTTTTGGCCCGCAAGGATAAAACGCTCCAGGGACTCAAGCACCCGCTTTGAATAAAACGCAAACAGCGGCTCCGCCCTGTGATTGTTTACCGGCACTACAATATCGTAAACATCAGGTTTGGGACTGAGGGCGATGTCCTTTTTCATTTCTTCTCCGATAATGGAGAGGCATGACGGATTATACCGCTCACCGGCCATCAACCTGATCAGGCCGGGATTTATAAAAGGCATGTCGCACGCCGACACAAAGACCCATTCTTCCGGCGAATTCATCAGGGCGGTCAAAACACCCGTCATAGGTCCCCTGACGTCATAAACATCGCCAAGCATGGGCGCGCCGAGATGGACATAGCGCTCAGGCTGGTTGGTGACGATCGTCACCCTGGGAAAAAGCCGGCGCAATATTTTCAGGTTCCGCTCGATGATCTTCTTCCCCCCGACCTCGATAAATCCCTTCAGGACGGGCATCCTCCTGTTTTCCCCTCCGGCGAGGATTACGCCTGAGCAGTCTTCTATGAGGTCACTTTTTTTCACGGATCAATCGGGCCAGCTCCTGTATATCGATAGGGGTCCTGGTCTCCGTACCGGTCGTCATGTCCTTGACCACCACTTCGCCTTTCCGGATCTCATCTTCTCCGAGGACCAAAACATTCCTTGCCCCGATGCGGTCCGCCTTCCGCATCTGGCTCCTGATGGAAGAACTCTCGAGATTCGCCTCGATCCTGACTCCGTGCGTCCTCAACTGTTCAGCAAGCACGAGGGCCTTTACGGACGCTTCGTCGCCCAGGGGACAAATAAAAAGGTCCGGTCCTTCGGATGTTTTCACGGAACCCTTTATGAGAGGGACGATCCTCTCCATTCCGAGGGCAAAGCCGATTCCTGGCGTCGGCGGGCCCCCGAACTCATCCACGAGACCGTCGTACCGTCCCCCGGCAGCAACGGCCTTCTGACTTCCCAGCGATTCACTGGTGACTTCAAAGGCGGTCTTCGTGTAGTAGTCAAGTCCCCTGACCAGATTGGGATTGATTGTGTGCGGCACTTTCAGAAGATCCAGATTGTATTTTAATCCGTCAAAATGTTCCCTGCAGCCGGCGCAAAGATAATCGAGCACGGGAGGCGATCCCTGTCTGGAGCTTATGCACTCCGGGACCTTGCAGTCCAGTATCCTCAGGGGATTAAGATCATAGCGCCTCCGGCAGTCGCCGCAGAAGCCGTCTAACTTATCGCGCAAATAATTTTTCAGCGCCTCGCGGTAACCGGGCCTGCAGGCCTTGCAGCCGATGGACGTTATCTCGAAATTCAGTCCTTCAAGTCCGATGCGCCTGAGTATAGCTGAAAGCAGCGAAATGATCTCCGCGTCGAGATTCGGGTCTTCTATGCCCATGGCCTCCGCGCCGATCTGATAAAACTGCCTGTACCTGTAGGCCTGGGGCCTTTCATACCGGAACATGGGCCCCATGTAGTAAAATTTCTGCGGGGCGGGATTGTTATACAGGTGATGCTCGACATATGCCCTGACGAAGGACGCCGTGCCTTCGGGACGTAAAGTCACGCTCCTGCCGCCCTTGTCCTGAAAGGTATACATCTCTTTTTCCACGATATCGGACGTCTCGCCGATGCTTCGCGTAAAAATTTCAGTAGACTCGAGTATGGGCAATCTGATCTCCTGATAGCCGTACGTCCTGAAGATGTCCCGGGCGACCGCTTCTATGTGCTGCCAGACCGGGATGTCCGGAGCAAGGATGTCCTGAAGTCCCTTGAGCGTCTTATATTTCATTCGACGCTTCCGCCTCGCGTTCCTTGTCGAACTCGAGCATCCTCATGTGGCTCTCTATCAGCCTTTTCAATTCCTCCTTGAAATGCCTCCTTATGCCCTTGAGGTCGGTGATATCCTCATGTATCTTCACGATCTTCTCCTGCGCCGCGCTGATCATTTCATCAGTCTTCAATTCCGCTTCCTTGACAATGAGCTCGGCCTCCTTCTTTGCCGTGTTTCTGTATTCGTCGACCATCTGCTGGGTGCTTATAAGGGTGTCCTTCAGAGTGGTCTCGATATTCTTATACTCCTTTAACTGCTTCTCGTATCTCTTGGACTCTTCCCTCAGGTTTGCGTTTTCCCTGAGGAGCTCTTCCATCTCTTCCCTGATGAGTTCGAGAAAAGAATCAACGTCTTCCATGTCAAAACCCCTGAACCGCGTCTTGAACTGTTTTTGCTGAATATCAAGCGGCGTTATTCGCATACTACCCCCATAAATTATTAAAGTTTATAATGGCAGAAATTACTATAATCCGTAAGCAGGAAAAAATCAAAGGGCGAGTCGCCGCCTCGCCCCCTACGAAACTCTAAACTCTAAACTCCGAACTCTTATGTCACCTCATCCTCGCTCCCATGTCAAGCAGGGACGCAACGATGAAATGTTTAATGAACAGGATGATAAGGATCACGATCATGGGCGAAATATCCATGCCGATTGAAAACCCTATCCTGCGCCGTATCGGTCCGAGGACCGGCTCTGTAATTGAATATAGGAACCTGACAATCGGGTTGTAAGGGTCCGGGTTTACCCAGGACAGGAGGGCCGAGATGATGATTGCCCACATGTAGACGGTCAACACCGTATTCAGTATATAACCTATCGCAGTAAAAAAGTTTCCGAATATAAACATATCAATCCCTCCTCCCTAATTCCTCCGCCCTCTTTTTTGCGGCCGTCAATGCGGCCGTTACAATTTCCTTCAGGCCCTTTTCAGCGAATACGTTCAGTCCCGCCGCAGTAGTCCCCCCGGGCGATGTCACCATTTCCCTCAGCTTCGAGGGCGGCATCCGGGTCTCTAATAATCTTGCCGTTCCGACGGCAGTCTGCACCGTTAGTGTACGCGCGTCATCTTCGCTCAGTCCCAGTTTTACTCCAGCCTCGATCATCGCTTCGGCAAAGAGGGCGATAAACGCGGGCCCGCTGCCGGACACAGCGGTTACCGCGTCCATATATTTTTCAGGCAATACCAGGACCTCGCCGATGGACATGAAGATTTCCCTGACCGCGGCCATATCCGAATCCGAAAAACATTCGCACAAAGACATGACCGTCATGCCCTTCTGCACCAGGGCCGGCGTATTCGGCATGACGCGGATGAGTCTTTTCGTCTTCAGCTTTGACGCCAGGTACGAAAGCGTAATACCGGCCGCAATCGAGACCACTGTCTTGTCTTCCGTAACAGCCGGCGAGATTTCCTCAAGCACCGCCTCCATATTCTGGGGCTTTACCGCAAGGATGATAATCCTGCATGAAGAGACGGCTTCTTTGTTGGACGCTGTGGTCCTGACGCCGTATGTTTGTTCTAAATATTGCCTTCTGTCTTGACGGGGCTCGGAGACAAGGATTTCCACCGCTGACCCTTGACCCTTGACCCTTGCCCCTTTAATTAACGCTTCCGCCATATTACCGCCGCCAATAAAACCAATCGTCATTATATCGCTCCCTTACATGCTTTTCCCAGACAAATTCTGTCTCATCGCGTAAGAGTGTGGGTTAAAACAGCTTGCAAGCAACGTCATTCCCGAAGTTTTTAATCGGGATCCATCGCCTTAAGAAGCAATTGCTTTCGGCTTTCCACTCTTTAAGCCCCATCTTCTTGAACAAGCTTTATTATCATCTACTCTCTTAAAAAGAAATTATTTATATTCACTGGATTCCCGCTCAACTGACTGCGGGAATGACGCGTTTGTTAATTGAAATCACCCACACTCTTCCACGATGAGCCCAAATTCTATTAACCCGATAAATACGGATTGGAGTTAAGAGTTAAGAGTCAAGAAAAAAGATTGGATACCGCTCACTTAACTCTTAACTCATAACGCGTTACTCTGTCTCTATCCGAAGATCGCGCTCCCGATCCTTACCATGGTCGCGCCTTCTTCGACCGCAACCTCAAAGTCATTGGACATTCCCATTGACAACTCCGGCAAATCAAAGCCTTGCCTGGACCCTTCATCCCTCAATTCTCTCAACCTCCTGAAATAAGGCCTTACCAAACCGGGATCTTCAAAATAAGGAGGAATTGTCATGAGGCCCTCCAGTTTAAGGTCCTTCATTACCGAAATTTTCCCGAGAGTCTCCATCAAATCCCTCTCCGCCGCCCCGTGTTTGGCCTCTTCCCCTGAAAGCTTTACCTGTACGAGGACCCTCTGCGACTTGCCTGCCTTTGCCGCCTGCCGACCGATTTCCTCCGCAAGGCCTACAGAGTCTACAGTATGAATAAGGTCGAACAGACCGACCGCATGCCTGGCCTTGTTCTTCTGCAAATGCCCGATCAAATGCCACTCAATTTCAGGATTTGAAATTTGAAATTTGAAATTTGAAATCTTTTTCTGCGCTTCCTGCACCCTGCTTTCTCCAAGGATCGTCGCTCCCCTGTTTATCGCCTCGACGATGTCGGGCAGGCCGACTGTCTTTGTGACTGCGACAAGTTTGATTCCCCGGGGGTCCCTTCCAGCCCTGACGGCGGAGCTGCGTATCCTTTCGAGGACCGCAGCAAGATTTTCCGGAATCGTCATTGCATAGAAGCCTAACATTTTTGCTTTTTTGTTGGCAAGAGGAAAAAACAGGGTCAAGGGTCAGGGGTCAAGGGTCAAGTAAAGACCGGGCTTTTCTCCCTTTGCCCCCTTGCCCCTTGACCCTTGACCCTGTCTTTTTGTTATCATTTTACCATGAACAGAGGCAGGATACTCGTTGTCGAAGATGAAAAGCAGATATCGGACATCGTAAAGGCATACCTCGAAAAAGACGGCTTTGTCGTGACCGTGGCGCAGACAGGGCGCCTCGCCGTTTCCCTGCTGAAAGAAAGGTTCGACCTGATTGTCCTGGACCTCATGCTCCCCGACATGGACGGGGAAGACATATGCCGGACCGTTCGGGCTGATTCGGATGTGCCCATCATCATGCTGACCGCAAAGAGCGACGAAGAGGACCGCATTAAGGGGCTCGGCATAGGGGCTGATGATTATGTCGTGAAGCCCTTCAGCCCGAGAGAATTAGCGGCAAGGGTAAAGGCCCTGCTCCGGCGGGCGAAAGGGACGAAACAGAGCGTCAGTTTCAACAAGGGCGACCTTGTGATCGATTCTTTCCGTTTCGAGATACGCAGAAACGGCTCGCCCGTGGTGCTTACGCCCACTGAATTCAAGCTGCTGCAGTGTCTCGCCGAACATCCGGAACAGGTCTTCTCAAGACTGCAGCTTGTAAATGTCATCCTCGGTTATGATTTCGAGGGATACGACAGGACAATAGACGCCCACATCAAAAACATCCGCCACAAGATCGAGGAAGACCCCAAAAACCCGTCATACATCAAGACGGTCTACGGGATAGGATACAGATTTATCGGCCGCCCTGATGAGGACTAAATTATTTTCAGCATTCATATTCGTCATCCTTCTCGCCCTGCTGTCGAACATTGCCTTTGAGCGACTCATCATGAAGGACTTCGACGATTTCCTCAAGGGCACGAAAGAGGACCAGTTATACTGGGTCCTCGCCTCTATCGAAGGGAGCTACAAAAACGATACATGGGACCATGGGTCGCTCCATGAAACGCTTCACTGGGGCCTTATGCTCGGGTTCGAAACATATCTCGAAGACAGCGCGGGCCGCAGGATTATGTCCTCCGCCGACGTGCTCTTTTCAATGGATTCATACATGCTGCACAGGATGAGATCATATCTCAACCTCCCGTCCGGGAAAGGCGATTTTACGTGGTACCCCCTCTATATTGAAGGCAGGGAGATCGGTAAGCTGTATGTAAGGCCCCTCGAAAGGTTCGGCGCGCTGCCGCTGAAGGAGGAGATATTCAGAAAGCGGGGCAGAGAGTTTCTTGTTATCTCCTTTATGATAGCCGGCGCAGGCGCCTTATTGCTGTCGGTCCTGTTCACCTCGCTCCTTTCCAAACCCGTGATGAAACTGACGGAGGCCGCGGGTAAAATTGCGCGAGGGGAATTCGCAGTCCTCAGACCGAAACCGCGCCGGGGATACACGGACGAGCTCGACATGCTGACCGAGACCTTTTTTTATATGGCTGAGGCGCTCAAGAGAGAGGACCTGTTGAGAAAGCACCTTACCTCCAATATTACGCACGAATTAAGAACGCCGCTGACTATCATCAAGGGGAACCTCGAAGCTGTTGAAGACGGGGTGCTGTCCGATCCTGGCGAGGTATTCAGGAACATTAATTCAGAGGTGCGGAGGATGATCTCGCTTGTCGAGGGGATTGAAGACATCACCAGGGCCGAGGCGAGTTTTTTCAGGAAAGGGGACATCGAGGAGATCAATCTCAGGGATTTTGTCGAATCGACTGCCGGGGTCATGAAGAAACTCATCGAGGAAAAGGGGCTTTATTTAACGACCGAAGGCCCGCCTCTTATTGTAAAGACGTATCCGGAGAAGCTCCATATCATACTGAAGAACCTTCTCACCAACGCGTTCAGGCATACAGGCTCAGGCGGGATCGCCGTCAAATGGGACAAACATGTTCAGGACCATGCCCAGGGGTTCCTCATCTCCGTTGAAGACACGGGAAGCGGCATCGAAGAAGGAAGGCTTTCAAAGATCTTCGAGAGATTTTACAAGGATGAGGAATCCGGCGGAAAAGGACTTGGACTCGCCATCGTAAAAGAACTTGTCGAAGTAATGGGGGGCCGCGTAGAAGTGGACAGCGCCCCGGGCAAGGGGTCGAAGTTTACGGTAATATTTTAAAAAATGCACACCCTTCGTCAAGATAGGGTGACAAGCATATCATAGTGAGCCCGTCGAACTATGGGCTCTGACGATGAAAGGGCAACCCACCGGGTCCCCCCTACTCTTAACTCTTGACTCTTAACTCTTACGTCCCCTTCACAATTTCTTCAATTTGTTTTGATAAGTTATAATAACTTTATGAAGGTCAGCAAATGAAGTTATTGATTCTCCTGACATTGGCTTTTCCCCTGTTGGTCCTGCCGGCCTCAGACGGCTTTAGCTGGCAAAATGAAAGACCTGTTACTCCTTATGGCGACTTTTGCCCCAAGTGCAGCAGATACGGCATATGCAGCTCGATTATGACAAGTTATGACTCCGAGAGCGCCCTGAAAGATTATTACGAGAAAAAGGGGTTAGACGTAAAGATCGAGAAGCCGGGAGGAAGGTTTATAAAGGCCAGAATAGTCGATAAGGACGGGGTTGTCGACGTTATTATCTTCGACCGCGGCACCGGGAGAATAAGGTCGATCTATTAGCATCAGTATTAGCCACGAATTAACACGAATCAACACAAATTACACCGTTAAATAAGCCCTTGAGGAATAAGGGACTTCACAGTCATTGCGTTTTTTATTCGTGAAAATTGAAATTCGTGGCTGAAATTATCTTTTTTGCATTAAAGCCCGGATGAGCGCCTTCATCTGATCGCTGTCCCATTCCCTGAAACCAAGCGAGCCGCCGACCAGGTTGCCCTCGGTGTCGATAACGAATTTCATGGGCGTGGAGCGGACGCCGTATTGAGCGCTGACTTCCCCGGTTTCGTCGATGAGGTTATAATAAGATAAACCGTGCTCCCTGACAACACTCATTACACTGTCCCTGTCTTCCCGTAAGTCTATTGCTATAATGACAAAATCCTTGCCTTTAAAATGCCGGTTAAGGTTCTCCAGGGAAGGCAACTCCTTCCTGCACCACGGTCACCATGTCGTCCAGAAACTCAGGAGGACCACCTTCCCCCGGTGCTGAGAGATGCCCACTGTTCCCCCTCCTACGGAAGGCAGCTCAAAATCAGGCGCCTTTACCGGCTGGGCCATATGCCTCATGTCCATAGAGGCCAACAGCTCTGCAACCGACATTTTGTTCCCTGATAATTCCGGGGCCTTGTCTTCCGTGCAGCCGCCCAGGAAAGGGAACAGAACCAGCGCAATAATAATGAAAATGTTTTTCAGAACAATCGTCATGTCGATAAAGGGTTTAAACGATTTAACAGTTTGACCGGTTTAATCGGTTGCCTGACGGTTAGTATACCATTTCCCTCCTGCGATTGATATCTTCACAAAGTATTCATAAAGTTTTCATTCTTTCTTCAACCTTTTCAGTTAACCTGTCTCAAAGATAATAAATTAAAAACCGGAAAGGAGGTTATATGAAAAAAGTATTAATAGGTATCGCAGCGGCAATTGTTCTTGCGGTTGCCGCGCTGGCAGTTGCAGCCCATGATCATGGCGACGTAAAAGGCGGGCATATGATGATGCAGGGGTGCGGAGGACATATGACGGGACCCATGACGGGAATGTGCGGCCAGACGTCCGACCCGAAATTCCTTGACGAGACCAGGGAACTGAGAAAGGGCCTTCACGACAAGAGGTTTGAATATTCCGAGGCGGTCCGCAATCCGGAAACCTCTCAGGAATATCTGACTAAACTGGAAAAAGACATGGCGGACCTTCGTGAGCAGATTTCCGTAAAACTGCCGCAGGACGCGCGCGGCAACTGTGCAGGTTGTAATTGCCGCTAAAGCTTTTCATTGCTTTCTCCTTATACAGCTCGAATGCAGGCCGTAACCGGCCTGCATATTTTTTTCACTTTCAAACGGCTGAACGGCTTGAACCGCTTGAACGGTTCAAACGGCTCAAGCGGTTGAAACGGTTGGAACGTTATATAGCATTTGACCTGACATTCCATCTTTGTTAGTATTTACGTTATGACTAAAAGAATCGCTTCCGTAATGCTTCTTCTTATCTTGTTTTCATCCGGCTGCGCGCATGACGCGCAAGGGCTGAAAAAAGGAGCGCAAACCATCCGGCAGGACGCGCTGTATGAAGAGACTCTTCCAAACGGCCTTAAGGTATTTGCGCTCAGGGACACCAACGCGCCTTTGTCTGTATTTCAGATATGGTACAATGCGGGCTCAATCCACGAACAGACAGGCAAGACCGGGCTCAGCCATCTCCTTGAGCACCTGATGTTTAAAGGCACGCCTGAATACGGACCCAAGGTGTTTTCAAAGATCATCAGCCGGGCCGGAGGCGTTGATAATGCCGGGACCAGCAAGGATTATGTTTTTTATCACCAGAAACTTGCCCCGGATAAACTCTATCTTTCCATAGAGCTCGAGGCCGACAGGATGCGGAATTTAATAATGGACCCCGGGGAGACCCTCGCGGAAACGGCAGTCGTAATGGAAGAGCGAAGGATGCGCTACGACGACGACCCTCAGAGCCTTGTATACGAAGAGGTCATGTCCGCGGCGTTCAGGAATATCCCGTACAGGTGGCCGACCATCGGGTGGATGGAGGACATTAAGAGGATAACGAGGGACGATCTCTATTCATATTACAGGAAGCACTATGTCCCAAATAATGCGATAGTCATTGTCGCGGGTAATATCGACATGGATGCCGTGCTGAAAAAGATCAGGGACGAATTCGGAGGCATACCACGCGGAGAGGACATACGAAATCCCGACCTCGGCGAGCCTGAACAGACCGGAGAAAGAAGGGTGTACGTGAAAAAAGAGGCGGAGCTGCCTTACATACTTGCCGCGTACAAGGCCCCGAACATATACGATGAAGACAGTTATGCGCTTGAAGTGCTGGCTTCTGTCCTTTCCGGGGGGAAAAGTTCGAGGATATACAAGGGCCTCATTGATCAAAAGAGGGTCGCGCTGTCTGCGGACGCGTCGTACAGCAGTCTCGAGAAATATCCTACCCTGTTTTACCTCGACGCAACCGCCCTGCCCGGCAAAGCGATTGACGAAGTGGAAAAGGCCCTTTATGAAGAGATAGAGAGGATAAAGAACGAGCCGCCGGACGAGAAGGAAGTCCGGAAGGCAAAGAACCAGATTGAAGCGGGATTTCTCATGGCCCAGGATTCAATTTTTTTCCAGGCGCGGCTTATCGCGATGTTTGAGATGTTGGGCGACTGGAGGCTGAAAGACAAATATTTTGAGGGGATAAGAAAAGTCACCCCGCAGGACGTCCAGCGGGTCGCGCAGAAATACCTCGTTGAAGACAAAAGAACGGTGGGCGTGTTAATACCGCTTAAGAAAGGGGGAAGTGAGAAGTGAGAAGTGAGAAGTGCGGAATGAAACTCGTCCCGGTGCTCGTTACTGTTTTTATTATGTTCACTGTTCACTGTTCACTGTTCACCGACGCCCATGCCCTCGACGTAAGAAGAAGCGTCCTTGATAACGGAATGACGCTCCTGATAGTTGAAAGGCATAATCTTCCCATCGTCAAGGTCACTGTAGGCGTTAAGGCCGGCAGCATAACCGAACCTGATGAGAAGGCCGGCCTCGCCAATCTTACCGCCGAGCTCCTAACCTCCGGGACCGGGAAAAGGACCGCTTCCATGATCAGCGAGGAAACGGATTTCGTCGGCGCTTCACTGAGCGCAGGGGGAGGTGACGACTTCATTACAGTAGGACTGTCCGTGCTCAAGAAGGATTTGGACCTCGGTTGCGACCTGCTCTCGGATATAATTCTCAATCCTTCTTTCCCTGCTGATGAGCTGGACAAGAAGAGGGAAAGGATCAAGGGCGCCTTAAAGGCGCAGGAAGAGGACCCCGGTTTTGTCGCGTCAAAAGAATTCATAAAGAACGTGTACGGCCCCCATCCCTACGGAAGGCTGTTCCAGGGCACGCCGGAGACACTTGACGGAATTACAAGGGAAGACGTCGTTCGTTTTCATTCCGACTATTATGTCCCCGGCAACGCAATCATGTCCGTTGTGGGGGACGTCACTCCTGATGAAGTCGATGATCTCCTGAAGCGTTATTTCTCCGGGTGGGCTGCCGGGCAACATCAGGCTGTTAGTCCCCGGAGACCGGAAAAGGCCCCGGAAAGAAAGACCGTCATTATCGATAAAGACCTGACTCAGGCGAACATAATACTCGGCCATTCAGGCATCAGGAGGGACGACCCTGATTATTATGCCGTACTTATTATGAACCATATCCTCGGGGGCGGAGGCTTTGAATCCAGACTCATGCAGAATATCAGGGAGCAGAAAGGTCTCGCCTATGATGTGCACAGTTTTTTCGCGGCGAACAAGTATGGAGGCTCGTTCCAGGTTGGGGTCCAGACGAAGAACGAATCAGCCAATAAGGCGATAGAGGAGATTTTGAAGGAGCTCGCTGAAATCAGAAATACCCCGGTGTCCGATCCGGAATTGGCCGACGCAAAATCCTTTCTTACGGGGAGCTTTCCCCTGAGGTTTGAGACCGGCCAGCGCATAGCGGGTTTTCTCCTTGCGGTCGAATATTACGGGCTCGGCCTCGATTACATCGACAGGTATCCCGACTACATCAGGAGTGTAACAAAGGAAGATGTCCTCCAGGCGGCGAAAAAACACCTCGATCCCGATAACTTTGTCCTCGTCGTAGTCGCCGATCAGGAGAAAGCCGCTTTGAAAGAAGAATTCAAATAAGGGTCAGGGGGCAAGGGTCAGGAGAAAAACCTTTGCCATGCCCCTTGACCCTTGCCCCATGACCCCCTCTTTTCTCCTCGTCTAAAGTTTTCTTAACAAATTTCCGAATCAATACTTACCTGATTAGGGAGACACAATCAAAAGGTGAATAAGTAAGGAGACCGACCATGAAGAAATGCGGTTATATTTTTATCATTATCGTCTCTCTCTTTATAAGCAGCGCATTCGCGTTCGCGTCTGAAATCAGGGTCGGGGCGGGGACAACCGCCTCCGCCTCGGTACTTAGACCCGTGGAAGACCCTTTTGAAAAAGCCACAGGGATAAATCTGACCGTCACGACCTACGGAAGTACGGCCGCCTTCAAGGCCCTGGATCAGGGAGATGTCGACGCCGTAATGGGAGCTCATACTAAAGAAGAAATCATCGACATTCTGAAGAAAGACGGCTATGAAATTAAAGAGCCCGCTGCATTTCAGGAGATAAAAATCGACGAGCCAAAACACAATGTCGTAATTGTCCACAGGAACAACCCTGTCAACTCGCTCACTATTGAACAGTTGAGAGGATTGTTTACCGGCAGGATAAATAACTGGAAGGAAGTGGGAGGGGCGGATTTACCGGTAACAGTAGTCCGGGGTAAGAGATCCGAGAGTTGTAATAAGGCATTTGAAGACCAAATTCTCAACAACGAGCCGTGGGCGGGGCATCTCCTTTCAGTTAATGACGTGACGTACAACGTCGCCTCCCGTCCCGAAGCAATAGGTTATCTGCCGGCAGCTCTGCTTGACGCCTCTGTCAAGGCCCCCGCGGCCCCTGCGTTGATAACAAAACCCATGAATATATTTGCAAAGGGCAAACCCTCGGCTGATATCCAGGCGCTTATTGAATTTATAAAAGGTGACGGCCGTAAGTATATAAAAAAATAATATGGAGGAGCACGTCGCTAATTACAGGAGGAGGAAAGAAATGAAAAGGAATATTTTCGCAGTCGCTGTAATCCTCGCTGTTTCCGTATGCAGTAGCGGGGTCTTTGCGTCCGAACTCAGGATCGGGGCAGGTACAACAGCTTCAAACTCGGTCCTGAAGCCTGTTGAAGAACCTTTTGAAAAAGCCACCGGGATTGACCTGACGACATTCACGTACGGCAGCAAGGCCGCAATCAAGGCCCTGGATGCCGGGACAATCGACGCCGCAATGGCGGCCCATACAATGGATGAGCTTATCGACCTGCTGAAAAAGGACGGCTATGAAGTCAGCGGCGATGCAGCATATCAGGAGGTGACAATTGAAGAGCCGAAGAGTTATAAGATTGTCATCCATAAGGACAATCCCGTATCAGCGCTTACTGCCGCGCAGATAAAAGAGCTCTTTGCAGGCAAGATTGAAAACTGGAAAGATGTGGGAGGAAAAGACGCGCCTGTAATTGTAATCTGGGGCTCGCTCCTTGAGGCGAGCAATAAGACCTTTTCCGACCAGATACTTGAAAAGGAACCGCTGACAAAGGACCACCTCGAAGTAAAAACCGCTGAGGATGTGAAACAGTCCGTGGCGACCCTTCCAGAAGCAGTGGGTTACCTGCCGTCAAGCCTGATTGACGCCTCTGTCAAATCTCCAGAGTCCACGGTGGTGAAGACAAAACCCATCAACGTATTTGCAAAGGGCAAAATATCGCCTGACCTGCAAAAGCTTATTGACTTCATAAAGGGTGAAGGCCAGAAACATATAAAGAAATAAATATCTGCCTGTCATTTGTCAGTCTGAGATACCGCAAGGAGGTGTAACGTATGTCAAAGTACAAAACTTTTTTTATTGCCGGCCTTGTCCTTTTTCTAATGAGCGGCGCCATCGCCCTGGGAGCTGAAATCAAGGTCAACGGCGGCGGCGCGGCGATAAATACCGTATTCAGGCCGCTGGCCTCTCCCTATGAAAAAGCGACCGGCAATACGCTCAATGTCCTGCAGAGCACGCCGAAAAACGGTCTTATAGACCTGATCGAGGGGAAGGCGGATATAGCCACTGCCGCCGTAACGCTTGAAAACATGATAAAGGGCGCTGAAAAGGATGGGATAACTGTTGATCCAGCAAGCCTTCAGCAGACGGAGATAGCAAAAAACAGGACGGTCGTCTTTCTCCACAAGGACAATCCTGTCAAAAAACTGTCCAGGGAAGAGTTGAAAGGGATATTTACAGGCAAGATAACGAACTGGGCGGGGCTCGGAGGAAATGATTTACCCATCATTGTTATCTGGGGTAAAGCATCTCCCGGACAAAACGCCGTATTCACACAGGAGATATTAGACGGCGAGGCAGTGACAAAGGATGTCCTTGACGCCACGGACTACGTGAATATAAAAGAGACCGTGGCCGCAAATGCAGAGGCCATCGGCATCGACCCGCTCGGCCTCTCCGACGCGACGGTCAGCGTCCCCAATATCCCGGAGATATCGAGGCCGATCATAGCAGTCACAAAGGGCCGGCCGTCTCCCGATGTACAGAAACTCTTCGACTTTATAAAGGGAGAGGGGCGGGGTTACATTAAACAATAAAAACACCATAAGGTGTGTTTAAACCTCAAAAAAAGGAGATATAAAATGAAGAGATGTTTACTGATCGCATTGTCTGCGATATTCGTGATGTCAGGCATTTGCTTTGCCGACATGTGGCCGGAAGACGTCGTAAAGAAAATCGACGCGATCACCGAGATCGAAAAAGAAAAGAAAGAGTTGCCGGTAACGATTCTGGATGGCCTGAATGTGTCTGTTATCAGCGGAGAAGAGGTCCACAAGATATGGAAATCGAACAAGACCGCCATCGTCGACACCCGGAACAAGACCCAGTATGACACTGAAAGGATCGAAGGCGCGACGCACCTGCCTGCCGATGATCTCATTAAAGACCCTTCGCTTGCCAACGGTCTCGACAAGGACAAGGACTACGTAGTGTACTGCAACGGCGTCAAGTGTCCGCGCTCCCCCAGGGCGGCCATCATGATGAAGCACCTTGGCTTCAAGAAGGTCTACTGGTACAGGGAAGGTATGCCTGACTGGAAGAGCAAAGGATATCCGACGGAGTAAGAAGATGCTTTTATAAAGCACATCCGTTGTCATTCCCGTGCCTAAAGCACCTACTGTTGGCAGTCAGTCAGCGGGAATCCGGACAGCTAAGGAACTGGATGCCCGATTCAAAGACTTCGGGCATGACGACCAGGGAAACAACTAAGGATGCCCGGGATTCGGGCGATGTTGAATGAACCGCCCAAATCCCGGATTTTAAAATAATGACTATAAAAACCAAATTAACTTTAAATGTCGTAATCGTCCTCATTATTGTGGCCGCCGTGACCGCCACAAGCATAATCGGCATGAGCTTCGTCAAGAGCAAGCTCTTTTACCTTACCGAGCGGAGCACCCCTTATCAGATGAAATCGATTGAATTCCAGAAAACGATACAGGAAGTCATCGCCGATCTGATTAAAGTAAGCGTTTCGAAAAACACAGAGGAATATGACGCCCATCGCAAAGACGCCGAGACCTCTTTGGCTGGTGTAAAAAACGCTCAGTCTTCTCTTGAGTCGATGGCAGGAGACAAGGCGATGACGACTTATGATGAGATGAAGGAAATAGCGTCGGAATTTTTTGAAACGACAGAGGCGAGGCTCGAAGCTGAAGAAGACGCCGAGGCGGCAAAACATGCTATAACACAGAAGTTAAAGGAATCCTCAAACAGGTTGAATGAGATGAACAAGAAGGTAAGGAGCCTCCAGCTTAACCGCTCTGCGGCCTTTATAGTATCAATGGATGAAACTACGTCCATTGCGGGCGATATGAAGAATATGCAATTATTACTTTCGATGCTGAAGGACTTCCAGTTTGTAATCAAGGAGACAGAGACTGCAAAGGACAGGAAAGGCACCATTATTGCCAAGGGCAAAATCAATGTCCTTTTAGAGAAAATATCCCATAATGAACATCTGAAAAACTCAAAGGGCCTGTCGACTGACATAAAGATCATCACGAAAAAACTGGAAGAATTCCTAAAGCTCAGGACCTCCCTTTTCGGAGAGGCGGGCGAGGAAGAAAAAAACTCCTATGATAAAATCGCGAAAGAAATAAAAGAGAGTCTGTCCGTAGTGGTCCTTGTAAAGGAGCAGGAGGTCACCACGGCCAACGAAAAATACAGGGCAGAGACTGAAAGACAGCAGTCGCACCTCTTTCAGGTGAATGTCGCCAACAATATCCTGTCAGGCACCGCCGATCTTATGTCCAACAGCATGTCGATAGACGGGCTGACGACAAGACTCTTCACAGCTTCAACCAGTGAAGATATTGACAATACGGAACATGAAATTGAAAAGGTATTTGAATTCATCGTGCCAGTCACAAAAAACCTGGAAAGGTCATTAAAAAAGATAAATGTACAAGAGGAGCTGAAGATTCTTCAGAGTATGGGTGTTGCGATGAATTCGGTAAAGGGCCACCTTTTCGCGGATGACGGGGTAATTGCAAAACTCCACAACAAATTAAGCATGCAGGAAAGGTCGGCGCAGGCCATAGAGAAATTAAAGGGTGTGGTTTCCAAACAGGCGGAAAAAGGCAGGGAAACCGCCATCCTGGCACAGGGTGAACAGGAAAAGGCGATCGGCGCAGTAAATAAAATGGTCCGGTACAGCACGGCGATCCTGGGCTTTATCAGCGTCGGCGTCGTGATTTTCGGCATCATCTTCGGAATGTGGGTCTACCGTACCATATCAAATCCCTTAAGCCGGCTGATTCACGCCTCCGATGAGGTCTCGCACGGCAATCTGAAGGATGAGCTCAATGTCAATTCGAATGACGAGATCGGAACGGTGCAGACCTCCATGGCGTCGATGGTCACTAATCTGAGAGAGATAGTCGAGAAAATGAGGGTTGCGACCAGCGGCCTCGCAAGCAGCTCCGAAGAATTGTCGGCCACCGCGTCAGTGCTCGACAGCGGCTCAAAAGAGCAGTCCCAGCAGGTGGAACAGTCGGCCGCAGCCATTACCCAGATATCGCAGACTATAACGGATGTCGCAAGAAATGCCGCGGAGACCTCAAAGACCGCCCAGGCCATGAAAGAGACCGCGATCCACGGCAAAGAAGAAATGGACGTCACTATGAATTACCTGACAAAGTTTGTCGATACCGTCAAGGCATCTGCCGCCAAGATTGAAGAGCTGGGACATAAATCCAAAGAGGTCAGCAGTGTCGTCACCCTAATCAAGGACATAGCCGACCAGACCAACCTCCTTGCCTTAAACGCGGCCATAGAAGCGGCGCGCGCCGGCGAGCAGGGACGCGGCTTTGCCGTCGTAGCGGACAACGTACGTCAGCTTGCGGAGAGGACCACGCAGGCAACGGACAGCATCACGAAGACGATAAAGACGATGGAAAAAGAGATAAAGGATTCCGTAAACGCGATGAAGGAAGAAAAGACCTATGCCGAAAACGTCCTCACCAGTGTGAACAGCACCCTTCAATCAATAGACAAAATAGTCGCGTATGTCGGCGGGGTCACCGATATGGTGCAGAGAATAGCGGCGGCAACCGATGAACAGACTACGACTACGGAAGCGGTATCAAACAATATGGAAGGCATCGCCAATATAACAAGACACCTGACCGGGTCCGTTTCCGAGATAAAACGCTCTTCGGAAGACCTGTCGAAGCTGGCAGCAGAGCTCAACGGGATGGCGGAATGGTTCAAGGTGTAATCCTGCTAAGGTTTCGTAAGCGTCATTCCCTCAGTCCTTAAGCGGGAATCCATGGTTCGACAGGCTCACCATGACAAGCCATGTCGCCCTGAGCCTGTCGAAGGGTAGATTCCCGATAAAGACCTCGGGAATGACGGCGACCAACGCCTATGCATCCAGCACCTCCCGCACCTTCTTTAAAAGCGTCTCAGGCGTCACGGGCTTTGTAATAAAATTCAGACCCTCGCCGAGAATATCTTTTCTGTGCAGCACATCGGCCGTATAGCCGCTCATAAAAAGCACTTTCACGCCAGGCCGCGTCCTTTTTATCTCGTCATATACATCCTTCCCGCTCTTCTTCGGCATAATGACGTCGAGGATGCACAACCGGATTTCGTCTATATGCTCGTTGAATTTATTGACGGCCTCCACACCGTCTTCCGCGATCAGGACCCGGTATCCGTATTTTTCGAGCACGTATCTCCCGAGAGTTCTCACGTGTTCATTGTCCTCGGCCAAAAGGACGGTCTCGTCTCCGCCCCTCAAGCTTGCAATTGACGGGGTCTGCTCTTTTTCCGCCACGGCCTCTATAAGCGGGAGGTATATCCGGAACGTCGTTCCCCTGCCGGGTTCGCTGTAGACGGTTATATGCCCGTCGTGCTGTTTGATTATACCGTATACCGTCGAAAGCCCGAGTCCGGTCCCCTCTCCTACCCCTTTAGTCGTAAAGAAAGGCTCGAAGATCTTCTTTCTTGTTTCTTCGTCCATACCTGAACCGGTGTCTGAAAGCGATATGCAGGCATAAACTCCGGGGTTGTCCAGCAGGTATGCTTTTACATACTCGTCTTCCAGGTCGAATATGCCGGTCTCTATGCTGAGGACGCCGCCCTGGGGCATCGCATCCCTGGCATTCATAACGAGGTTGGTCAACACCTGGTCCATCTGGCCGGCGTCGACCATTACAGTCAGCAGCTTCTCCGAATATTTAGTTGTGAATTCAATGTCCGCTCCTATGATCATCTTGAGGAATTTTTCCGTATTTCTTACAATGTCGTTCAGGTCGGCAGGCATGGGCTTGAGCACCTGTTTCCTGCTGAACGCGAGCAGTCCCCGGACCATATTGGCGGCCCTGTTGCTGACGGCGATGATCTGTTCGACATGCGACCTCAGGCCAGCGTCGTCCTGAAGCCTGTTCTTCAATAAATACGAATAACCGATTATAGCCATCAGCACGTTGTTGAAGTCGTGGGCCACGCCCCCGGCCAATAGCCCTATCGCCTCCATCTTCTGCGCCTGCCGGAGCTGCTCTTCGAGTTTTTCTTTTTCCTTTTCAGCGCGTAAGCGCCCGGCCATCTCGCCGCGCAATTCCTCATTCACCGAATTGAGTTCGGCCGTGCGTTTTGCGACCCGGTCCTCAAGGTCCTGATGGTAGTTCCGTATTCGCTCAAGCATTGAATTGAAGGCCTCAGCCAGCATTCCCACTTCGTCCTGAGCTTCCGCAGGGACGCGTACGTCCAGATTGCCTTCCCCTACCTGCTGCGCCGCCCTGCTCAATTGTTTTATCGGGCCGGAAAGTTTCGTCGCGATCAAATATGTGATAAGCAGGACCATGATGCAGCCTGTCAGCGTGATCATGGCGGCGTTGATAATATCTTTCCTCAGAGGGGCAAAGACTTCCTGAACGTCGGTCTTTACGACAATCCCCCAACGGATTTCCGAGGTGACCGGTATATGACGGGTCACCGCCAACACAGGAACGCCCCGATAGTCTTCGGCCTCAATAATCCCCTCTATGCCGCCGGCGGCCATCCCGGCCGCTTTCGAGGAATCAATAAATTCAAGAGGTCTTGCCAGGGTCCCGTCAGGCAATGGGCGCCTGAGCGGGGCGAGTATCCTCGCGTCCTGGTCCAGGAATATCACCTCTCCCGTGGTCCCGAGTGCCCTGCCTGTATGGAGGATGGAGCTGATCATCTTATCAACGCTGCTTCGGGTTATCAGTACCGCAACCGGACCGCCCTGCCCTATTTTCACCCGAGGCCCCCTGACCGGACTATAGACGTAGAAAAATATCCCCGGGCTTTTAAAGGACTTCTTTATAGTAACGGAGTCCCCGGCAAGCGGGTTTAAAACAGCGAGGAAGTCAGGGTCCCGTGATCGATCTATCCCAACGTCGCCCGCCTCAGTTGAAGCGACAATCCTTCCCGTCTCCGCATCGATCAGGTGCAGCGCTTCATATACTTCATGGTTCTCTTTTAAGGTGACAAGATTTTGATGGATACGACCAAGGGCCTTCCCGGCTGCGGCAGTCCTGAAAATTTCGCTCTCCGCAAGGCTCTTCGAATCGGCCCTCCTTTCATTGAACAGGCTTATGAGCTGCTCCTTTTTCATATCGGCAAGCCCGGAAACCGATTTCAGGACCTCGGTCTTTCTCTCTTTATACTCCCCGCCGAGGCCGGTGAAAGGAAGCCCGTAAATCATTGCCAGTTCAATGGCGACGAAGGTAACGACAAAGGCCGCACCGAAGTATACCATCATCCTGGTCCGTATTTTATTATTCTTCATAATTGAAATCGTATATTTCATACCTTCGGGGGTCCAGTGAAATCTTTCTGAGAATAGTGTTGTCGAAACTGCCGGAGACCCTGTCCCATGCTGCTTCAGGCGGTATCTTGCCGATCTTTTTCAGAAACTCAAATGCAGAATATATGGAGCCCCCGGCTTCATAGGCCCTCGCGGGAATAAACGGGACGGAAACGATATCCAGGATATCGCTTCTTGTCATCTCGGCTATCTGCAGTGCTGAAAGGCCCAGGGGCGCTCCCTGAAGTTCTTCTCCCGCCTGAAGTGTCCACCCGGCGGCCTTTTGCAAATTGTTTCTATCGAGTCTCAGCCATATCAAGGCGCGCATAAAGGCTGCTGTCAGGGCTTCGGCCATATCGGGATGCCGCCCTGTCGGCGATCTTGCGATATAGAAATAACCTGAACTGAGGTATCTTTGAATAACGATAAACTTATTATAATTCCGCAGTGAAATGGTCGTGATCGGCTCCCACGATGTGAACGCGTCTATTTTTTCCTCTGAAAGCGCCGCAGGCAGTTCGACTATATCATAAGGAATCATTTTCACGTCCGTTTCTTTTAAGCCCGACAGTGAAAGGCCGACAAGAAACGCGTAATATGCGTTGGACCCCGAGGGATAGCCTACTCTTGCTCCCTTCAGCTCGGATATCTCCATGTAATCGGTGGCAATAATAGACGTAAAACCCTGTTGAGCGAGGGCCGTGACAACGATTTTTCCGGCGGAGGCGATCATGATCGTGGGCATATCGCCTGCCATTGCTGCGTCTATGTCCCCTCTTTTGATGAAATAATTTATGTCCTCTCCTTTCAGGAATGAGTGAAACCGGACCTCCCACCCCTTTTTCTTCAGGGAGTTTTTCAGGGTCCTGTCCCTTTTCATTACTTCACCAATCACCCCCGACGGTATATACAACGGCTGCGTGCCGAGATTTATGACCTTCTCTTTTTTTCCAAAATCGTATCCGGAATATATGGGGTGCTTTGAAAGGTCGGAAGATTCAGCGGCTTCTGCGGAAACAGATGAAACAACAACAAGGAGGACAAAATAAAAAAGACCCTTTAAAAAATCTCCTGTTGCGCTCTCATTTGCCAGGGGTCTCATAATAACCGGCCTTAATCGACTTCATCCGCCTTTACCAGCGTCCCTAATTTCGACCCGTATCTGAATACTGTTATCCCTTTGCAGCCTTTTTCGTAGGCCAGCAGAAAAGCGCGTTCAATGTCATCTCTTGTCGCCCGGTGTTTCAGGTTTATGGTCTTGGACACCGCGTTGTCGGTAAACTCCTGGAACGCGGCCTGGACTTCGATGTGGTCTTCAGCGGAGATTTCATGTGAGGTTATAAAAATTCTTTTTACATCCGCAGGGACCTCCTTAAGCCCCCTCAGGTCTCCTTTCTTACTGACCGTTTCAATCAGTCCTTCACTGTAGAAACCCCTCTGTCTCGCGGTTTCAAGAAAAAGGTGATGTATCTCTTGGAGCTCCGTATCCAGGACCAGTCGCTTGTAGGCTATCGCGAAAAGCGGTTCAATGCCGCTTGAACACCCCGCGATCAATGAAAGGGTCCCTGTAGGCGCTATAGTGGTCGTGGTCGCGTTTCGCAAACCGCCCTTCGACGCAAACCCGGGCGTATTGTAGATGGAGCCCCTGAAATTCGGAAAGGCCCCCCTCTGCCGCGCCAGCTCCGATGACATTTCGCGCGCATGGCCCCTGATAAAGCTCATGACCTCTCGGGCCAGTTTATAAGCCCTCGGGGTGTTGTACCTGATTCCGAGCCTTATCAGCAAGTCGGCCCATCCCATGATCCCGAGGCCTATCTTTCTGTTTCCTTTATGCATCCGCTCTATCTCCGGAACAGGATATATGTTTACATCAATGGCGTTGTCCAGGAAGCGAACCCCGAGTCTCACAAGATATGCAATCCGGTCCCAGTCTATTTCTTGCCCCTTGCCCCTTGCCCCTTGCCCCTTGCCTTCCTTCACCACCTTCGATAAATCTATCGATCCCAACACGCACGCCTCATACGGCAAAAGGGGTTGTTCTCCGCACGGGTTCGTACTCTCAATCTCACCTATATGGGGAGTCGGGTTGTCCCTGTTGATCCTGTCGATAAACACGAGTCCGGGGTCCCCGGTCTCCCACGCGCTCTCGACCAGTTCGTGAAACACATCCTTTGCCTTCACCCGTCCGGTCACCTTTTTACTGCGCGGGTTGACCAGGTCATATTCGGAGCCGTTCTTAAGGGCCTCCATGAACGCGTCCGTTACCGAAATGGAGATATTGAAATTCCTGAGCTCTTCGGCGTGACGCTTTATTTTGATGAATTCGATGACATCGGGATGGTCCACCCTCAGTATCCCCATGTTCGCTCCCCTCCTGGCCCCGCCCTGTTTAATGACCTCCGTTGCCGTATTGTAAATCCTCATGAACGATACGGGACCGCTGGCGATGCCGCCTGTCGATTTCACGATGTCGGCCCTCGGTCTCAGTTTTGAAAATGAGAAGCCGGTGCCGCCGCCGCTCTGAAGGATAAGGGCCGCGTTCTTGAGGGAATCAAAGATGCTTGTCATCGAATCATCGACAGGAAGGACGAAGCAGGCGGCAAGCTGTCCGTGTTCCTTCCCGGCATTAATCAGCGTAGGGGTATTGGGAAGAAAAAGCAGCCCGCTCATCGCCCCGAAAAATTTCTCTTCCCATTCATCCGGGTCGCCCCCGTAAAGGGCCTCCGCGGACGCCACGGCCCTCGCTACCCTGTGAAACAATTCCTCAGGCGTTTCCCTGATATTCCCCTGCTCGTCCCTGAGCAGGTAGCGCGTCCGCAAAACCGTCAAGGCGTTTTCGGTCAAATTCATGTGTCAATTATATCAAATCAGCGGTCAGCAGTCAGCAATCAGCGATCAGCCAAAATATCGACGACTTTTTTTCCGAAGCTGAAGGCTGATTGCTGACTGCTGACCGCTAACTGCATATTGACAAAATGCAGCAGTCGCCACTAATATCTCTGATCATGTCTTCAATCAAGTATTTATTTTTAGACAACCGCATGCTCCTGTCAAAGTTCTTCATGGCCGGGGTGGGAGCCATGGTCCTGTTTTCGGGCAGTTGCTGGGAAGAAAACGGTTTCATCGGGGGCATACTGTTTATGCTCGGGACGGTCCTGGCAGGTATCGCCGCAGTCGGACGAATGTGGTGTTCCGTATACATTTCAGGGTACAAGAGGAAGTCGCTGGTGACAACCGGACCTTATTCAATGTGCAGAAATCCCTTATACCTCTTCAGCCTCCTCGGCGCCGTCGGGGTCGGGCTTGTCACCAAGACACTTTCCATCCCCCTTACGATATTCATCCTGTTCGCGGTTTATTATCCCCTCGTGATCAGGCGGGAGGAAAGCGACCTGGTCGAGCGTCACGGCGAGGCATTCAGGGAATACCGCAGAAGGGTCCCGGCGTTCATACCGTCATTTTCATTGCTTGAAGAGCCAGAAGAATATTCCATCATACCGGGATCTCTCCGCAGGAGATTCATCGACTCTCTCTGGTTCATGTGGCTGGTAGGGCTGATCGCGCTTATAGAAGAACTGCACCGCCACAATATCATTCCAGTTTATTTCCGGCTGTATTAATGTAAGGGCAAGGGGCAGGGGTCTTGTGTCCATGTCGTACTGACCGTAAAAGCGCAAAGGGGAGTCTGCGGAGGAATTTCTATACGACACCTTTTTTAAAAAAACTTTTACAGGACAAATAAATTCTTAATTATTGAAGATACATAAGGCACTGAAGCAAAAATGTAAAAATGGTGTTTGTCGATTAGAGAAATTCCGTAGCAGGCTCCCCTTTGCGCGTCGCCTACTTCACTATCTCCGTCCCGATGCCCTTTTCCGTGAATATCTCAAGGAGGAGCGCGTGCGGGACCCGGCCGTCGATGATGTGGGCCTTCTGCACGTCGTCAGCAAGGGCGCTCTGGCACGCCTGGACCTTCGGCAGCATGCCGCCGGATATAGTGCCGTTTGTCACGAGTGGTTTGATTTTCTTTATGCTCAATGTCGGGAGCAGCTTGTTGTTTTTGTCCCTGATCCCCGACACATCCGTCAGCAGCATCAGTTTCTCCGCCTTCAGGGCCGAGGCTATCGCCCCCGCGACATAGTCCGCATTGATGTTGAGGGTCTCGTTTTCACCGCCGGCGCTTATGGGGGCGATTACCGGGATGAAGCCGTCCCTCTCCATTGAGAAAAGGATCTGCGGGTTTACTTGCTCTACTTCTCCCACGAGACCGAGATCGATTATTTCGGGCGCGCCCGTGTCCGGGGACACCTTCCTGATCACCTTTTTACGGGCGCGGATAAGATTGCCGTCTTTTCCGCTTAAGCCGATAGAGCGGCCGCCGTGGCTGTTAATCAGGGAAACTATCTGCTTGTTGATCAGCCCCCCAAGCACCATTTCTACGATGTCGATGGTCTCACTGTCGGTAAACCGCTGTCCGTGAATAAAGGTGGGCTTCTTGCCCATCTGTTCCATGACCTTGTTTATCTTCGGCCCTCCGCCGTGGACTATCACCGGTTTGATGCCGATAAAATTCAGGAGCACGACGTCCTGGGCAAAGGCGTGCTTCAGGTCCTCATCCACCATGGCCGCGCCGCCGTATTTTATGACAAAAGTCTTGCCGAAGAACTTTTTTATATAGGGAAGGGATTCGATAAGTATATTTGCCTTCTCGATCATTGTTTTCATTCAGTCTCTCCTTTTGATGGGACCGGGGTCCAGAGGCCAGTGCCGTGTTTTTCCCGGACCCTGGCCCCTGGATCCTGGACCCTATTGCTTTCCCGTCAGCTCGTCAATCTTCTTCCCGATGTCGGCGGCTTTCATGAGCGTGGTGCCTACCAGCATTGCGTCCGCCCGTGTGGCATCGAGGGCCAGCACGTCGGCCCTTGTTTCAATGCCGCTTTCACTTACCACTGTCCTGTCGTCGGGTATGTCCTTCAACAGGTCAAAGGTGGTCTTCAGGTTTATATTAAGGGTCTTAAGGTCCCGGTTGTTTATGCCGATTATCTCGGCCCCGCAGTAAAGCGCCATGTCGAGCTCTTTCCAGTCATGGACTTCCACAAGACACTCCAGGGAAAGACACTTCGCGAGTTCGAAGAGGTCTCCCAACTGTGATTTCTCCAGGGCGGACACTATCAGCAGTATCGCATCGGCGTGGTTGACGCGTGATTCGTAGACCTGATATTCATCGAAAATGAAGTCCTTTCTCAGGAGGGGCTTCACGGTCTTCTTCCTCGCCTTGTTCAGATAATCGAGCCTGCCGGAAAAGAAGCGCTCCTCCGTGATTACGGAGATGGCGGCAACACCGTCTTTTCTGTTGTAGACGGACACTATCTCGGAAAGATTGAAGTCCTTTCTTATCACGCCCCTGGACGGGGAGGCCTTTTTAATTTCGGCGATAAACCTTACGCTGCCGCCCGGTTCCCTCTGAACAGCGGCCCTGAACGGCTTTACAGCCGGAGCGTCCTTGGCGCGTGCCTTCAACTCGGTCAGCCGCACGGAGCTTTTAACGGCCTGAAGCTCCTCTTTTTTGTTTTTCAGGATCTCAAACAGAATACTCATCAGGAAAGATTTTATAGGTAATATAAGAAGTTTTTCAAGTTTATTGCGCCTGCCCGCAGGTAAGGTGACTTTAACGCGTTTACATAACCAATTAATATATTAAAGTTCTTCTGTATTCATACCGATTAAATCATATGTGTAAAAGAAATTCATTATTTCAGATAAATTCAATCCGCCCGGTCTGAAACAAGTTATGGACAACAATTGCCCCGATAGCATTGTCTCGTCAAAGTCGAGTTTGAGAAAAAGCATTCTTCTTTCTTTTTTTCTTGTCCTTACGATCGGCGGAATCGCCCTGAACGTCATTTTCCAGCATATCATCCGCAAGACACTGTTCAATGAAGGCCTCGCCCCGGACGTCGTTGAGAGTATCTGCGGTTATTTCGCCGTGATCGGCTTTGTGACGACAATCGCCGGAGTTTTTATTATTCTCTGCATCGCCTTTTTCCTGTCGGAGACGATTACGCGCCCCCTGAAAAAACTCACCGCGGGCATGCTCGAAATAGCCCAGGGCAAATGGGACACCAGAATCAGGATCGACAGCCGGGACGAAGTAGGCCAGCTTGCGAACGGCTTTAATTTTATGGCGGAACACATTGAAGACGCCCTGAAAAACCTCAAGGCTTCAAAGGAATATAATGACAACATCATGGTCTCGGTCCCTTCAATCCTGATTGTTCTAAGCAACAAGTTGAACATATTTTTCACTAACAGGGTCTTTGAAAAACTGCACGATCAGTTTCCGTCATTCACACTGGACCGGTTTATTACGCCCCTTGAAGATGAAATCAAAAAGAACCTGAAAACAGGCGAGACCCTGAAAAAAGATTTTGTCGTCGCCCCCGGGCCTTCCGATATCCGGCTGATCTTTTCCGCCGTAATAACGCGCATAAGCGGCACGACGCCGGAGAGCGATAATGAGGAAAAGGCGGCGGTCCTTCTGACCATTACGGACATTACGGAACGCACCAGGATGAAGGAGATGGTGCTCCAGTCCAAACAGGACTGGGAAGACACATTCAATGCCATACCCGACATGATAACCATACATGACAAGGACTTCAATATTATACAGGCCAACAGGACCGCGCAGGAAACTCTCAGACTGCCGGAGCTTTACCCAGGCAAAGTGAACAAGTGTTACCGGTATTATCACGGCACGGACTCCCCGCCCCAGGATTGTCCGAGCTGTCAGTGCGTCGTTACGACAACGTCTTCAACCTATGAAATATTCGAACCCAACCTCGAAAAATTTATCGAAATACGGTCGATTCCAAGACTTGACGGCAATAACGAAATGATAGGCATTATTCATATCGCCAGGGACATAACGCAGCGAAAACAGATGGAGGAAGAACACAATCAGCTCCTGAAAGTGGTGACTAGGGGAAAGATAGAGTGGGAGGCCACGGTCGATACGGTCACTGATTTTATTATCCTTATTGACAAGGAGCTGAAGATCAAGAGGTGCAACAGCAGCTTCGCCAGGTACGCAGGAGTGCCCGCGAACAGGATGGTCAACAGGAAATTTTATGAGTTTCTTTCAACCAGCGATACGGCGCAGCGCGGCCATTGCGAAGACCTCATCCGGAATGAAGAACCGATGGAGAGGACAGAAGTGAAGACCGCCGATGATCACTGGTTCTATGTGAGCCAGCGGCCCATCCGGGACAAAAAAGGCAACTACCTGCACACGGTCGTCATAGCTACCGATATCACCGGCCTCAAGAGCGCGCAGCAGAAGCTGAAACAATCGGAGCAGGACCTCAAGAGACAGGTGGAGGACCTCGAAAAATTCTATGAGATGGCTGTGGGAAGAGAGCTTAAAATGAAGGAGCTGAAAAGAGAGATAAGACGCCTGAACTCCGAACTGTCGCAATTGAAAGAAAATGAACTCGTTAAAACATGAATCCGCCTCCCGCGCCCTTCTTAAAGAGTACATAGAGGCCCATAAGGAAATAATCGACGCCCTCCCCCATCCCTCATTTATAAGCGACGACGAGTTCAATATCGCTTTCTTCAGCAGCTCGATGAAACGCCTTTTCAGCAATTTCGACAATCCGGAGAAATTGAAGTGCTGCGAATTGTTTCATCCGCCGTGCGCGGCGCCCCGGACCTGCCCCCTTGCAGATATGCTTAAAGAAGGCAAAAAGGGGAATATTGAAATTTATGCGCCCCTGCCTGAAAAGCGCCTCCTCGTGGACGCCTCTGCTCTGATTTACAAGGGAGAATTTATCGGCGCGCTTCACTGCGTGACGGACATTTCCGCGATAAAAAAGACCGAGGAGGATTACGAGGCGCTTATTGACGTCTATGCCGAGGCAATCAACGAAATGAAAGAAAGAGAACTGAGGGCGAGGAAGGGGCGGGAGGCCTTCTTCAACATGCTTGAGGACCTCAATGAATCATATGGAGAACTGGAGGAGCTGTTCATAAAGCTCATCAGCGTCATGATAAATTCCCTTGACGCAAAAAGCCCGTGGACCAAAGGACATTCGGAGAGGGTCTCGCAATACGCCGAGCAGATAGCGCGGGAAATGCTGATTGACAGTGATGAAATAAAAAATATCAGGCTTGCCGGTCTTCTGCATGACATCGGAAAGATCGGGACCATTGATTATCTCCTGGACAAGCCCGGAAGGCTCACGCCGGAAGAATTCGAAATCGTCAAAAGGCATCCCGCCCAGGGGGCCGCCATCCTCAGAGAAATCAAACAACTGAAAGACGTCATCCCCTTTATCGAATATCACCATGAGAAGATTGACGGCACCGGATATCCTTACAGGCTCAAAGGCGATGAAATCCCTGTCGGGGCAAGGATACTTCACGTTGCGGACTCATATGACTCCATGACCTCCGACAGGCCTTACAGGGCCGCTCCCGGCATTGAATTTGCCCTGGCCGAGCTGCACAGGCACAGGGGCAGGCAATTTGACCCGGACGTGGTCGAGGCCTTCATGAGGGCGCTCAGCAGGCAAAAAACAGAGTTTAGAGTTTAGAGTTCGGCGATAATTACTTTTTCAAAACTCTTAACTCTTGACTCTTAACTCTTGACTCTTAACTCTTGACTCTTAACTCTTAACTCTTAACTCTATTATCTCTCCCATGCGACCCTGAGGAGCTTTGTGTCCCGGGACCATTTATACCCTACCTTGCCGTGGTAAGCGCGGTAAATGCTTTTGCCGATCCTCTGGGCAAGCTTTTCATTGGTCGTAGTCAGCTCCATACCTTCCCTGACAACATTTATTCCCATGATTCTCTCAAGGGGATTAAAGCCCATGGCCCTCTCCTCTTCATTCCTGATCAGGTTCATGATTTCATCTTTGTGCTCCCTGAGAAATTCTCCTTTCAACGTAACGATCCCGCCCGGAAACCTGTCTTTGATCTTCTGGCACGCGGGACAAAGGACCTTATTGACGACCTTCCATTCATTCATCCTCCTCAGAAGACTTTCATCGAAGCTCCATCTCTTGTTTTGATATGCGGCATTGCACCTTTTGCAGACAGCAGTCTCATATCTCATATCCTGTGAAAGGTAGGGGTCTCCGCAAGTGTCCATACTCTTCCTTTGTGTTGATGAATGATGTCTCCTAACATGCATATCGACCTCCCTCGTTGACCACAGAGCTCTCAGAGAAATCCGATAAATAAGTTGAGAACATAATTTCTCCTGTCGCCTCTTGTGTCAATTAATTAGCCGGACTTGCACCGCTATAAAAAGTAACATCGTCTTCCTGATTGTTTCACAGGTCTCTCACCAACCTGCTTTAATTATTTTGACCAGCTCCTCCTTATAATATTTATCTCAACTTATAAGATAGTTATGTCTTCTTTATTCAGGCACATCTTAAGCATTAGGTATTGCCGGGTCAGTAATCTTTCATGAATTTCCGTTGGAAGCTTCCAGGGGAAATGATACATATCGGGATTATATCACAGGATATGGGGACGGACAATCAATTGAGAAGCCCAGACAGCAAAGTCATTCCCGCAGTCAGTAAGCGGGCATGACGCCTAAAGCAGAATTTTAAGTTTCCAGGACCGGGTCCTGTATGCCCGCTTCCCTGAACCCCTTTGCCCTGAGAATGCAACTGTCGCACTTTGCGCATGGTCTGAAATCAGTGATGGAGCGATGGAGTGATGGAGTGATGGAGGTTGCCTCCTCACTCCCTGCCTCCATTACCTCTTCACTTCTTTGAGGGTCATAGCAGCTCCATGTCAAGGAGTAGTCCACGCCAAGCCCGGTCCCCTTTTTTATGATCTCTCCCTTTGTGAGATTGATCAAAGGGGCATGGACCTTAAATCTGCATTTACCTTCTACGGACGCCTTCGTAGCGAGGTTTGCCATATCTTCAAAGGCCCTTATAAACTCGGGCCTGCAATCGGGATAGCCGCTGTAATCCACAGCATTTGCGCCTATAAAAATATCCGCCGAGCCCAACACCTCGGCCCACCCCAGCGCAAAGGAAAGAAAGATCGTATTGCGCGCCGGAACGTAAGTGACAGGGATTGGGGATTGGTTGTCGTCCCTGACCCCTGACCCCTGACCCCTGACCCCTGCTTTTGGGACTTCCATCTCTGAAGTCAGCGCGGACCCGCCGATGTCCCGGAGGTTGAAATTTATTACAAGATGTTTGGCAACTCCGAATGCGACGGCGACTCTTTTCGCCGACTCAAGCTCTACCTTGTGCCTCTGTTCATAGTCGAAGCTCAGCACATAAATCTCAAACCCCTGAGATTTTGCAATCGCAAGCACAGTCGTCGAATCGACCCCTCCGCTTAAAAGAACTACCGCTTTTTTCGTTTGCTGTTTCATACAATTATTTCCGGACGATAGCTGTCAATATCAGGCGAGTCTCCGCCTCGACCCTGCAAATGGGCAGACACAGGGGGCTGCCCCTACATAACTCTTAACTCTTGACTCTTAACTCTCCTATCTTCGATTCTCTTTTTTCGATAAGCCTCTTTATATTTTCCTTATGCCTGAAGACTATCAGTATCGCGATCAACATTCCGGAAATGACTTTAACCGCCGAGAACTCAAGCAGCGCAAAAGTGACCGGCACCGAGCCGACTGCGATGATCGCGGCGAGCGAAGAATATTTTGTAATCGCCGCCACTGCGATCCACGTCACTGACGCCGCGAGGGCTGTTACAGGACTGTACGCGATTAAGACCCCGAGACCCGTTGCAACGCCTTTGCCGCCTTTAAAAGAAAGGAACACCGAAAAGATGTGTCCTGCCACAGCGGAAAGCCCGGTTAGCCCGCCCCAGAAATCCCTCGCACCATAAAACAAAACGGCATTTTCAGCGGGGACTCTCAGGGAAATTAAATAATTGCACATGAGCACCGGCGCCAGGCCCTTGAGCGCATCGCCCAGCAATGTCAGGACCGCAGACCATTTCCCCGCGCTCCTCAGTACATTTGTGGCGCCTATATTGCCGCTTCCAATGGTGCGGATGTCTACCCCTTTATGACGCGTCACGAGGAGTCCGAAAGGTATGGAGCCCATGATGAACGCGGCGGGCACAAGAAGATACATCAGCGGATAAAACGTAAGGGCCTCAGGCGTCATAGCCTCTTCCGGAAAAGGATGAAATACTGGACCCCGGACACTACGCCGAGGACCATGGAGATCCACAACAGGGTAATGCCGGCGCTGTATAAATCCATGGAGATAAGGGTATGGTCCAGCAGCAGGACCAGAATGGAGGATATCTGGGCAACCACCTTTATTTTACCGCCCATCTCAGCGGGTATGACGATGTCCCTTGAAAGGGCAACGACCCTTAATCCGGTAACAAGAAATTCCCTCGCGATGATAACGATAGCTATCCATGCCGGGATGGTCGCCATGTCCACAAGCACTATGAGCGCCGAGATGACAAGGAGCTTGTCCGCTATCGGGTCGAGGAGGATGCCCATTTTCGTGACCTGCTGCGATTTTCTTGCGAGGTATCCGTCTAAAAAGTCGGTCAGTGAAGCAACGGCAAAGAGCACTGCGCCCAACAGGGGATTTCCGGGGGCCACAAGGACAAAAGGTATGATTATCAATATCCTGCTGAATGTAATGACGGTCGGAACGTTAATCAAGATACTCCTTAGACACTTTCTCCCAGTGCCCGGACGCCTTCAATATCAAATCCGTGAACTCCCTGACAGCGCCCCTGCCCCCGTTCTTTTTCATTACCAGGTTCGCATATTTCTTAGTGTCTTCATCCGCGTCGGCAGGAACGGATGAGAGCCCCGCCCTTTTCAGAAGCCCGACATCGACAATATCATCACCCATGAACGCCACGTTTTCATCGCTGCAATTGTACTTCTTCAGAAGCTCTTCATAGACCGCAGTTTTTTTGAATACCTTCTGATACACGTCCTCGATACCGAGCTCCTTTGCCCTGATATCCACGACCTTCGAGCTCCTGCCCGTAATTATCGCCGTCATTATGCCCGCCTTCTTCAGCATCTTTATGCCGTGTCCGTCGCGCACATGAAATCTCTTGAACTCATTGCCTTCATTGTCCAGAATGATGCTCCCGTCGGTCATCACCCCGTCGACGTCGAGGATCAGGAGCTTAACGTTCTTTGCCCTTTCGTCAATGCTTTTTTTAGCTTGACCCTTGACCCCGGACCCTGGACCCTTGCCTTTCATACTATCCCCGCCTTCAATAAATCATGCAGATGTATAACGCCCTTAATGTTGTCCTCCTCATCGACCGCCATAAGCACGGTAATGGAATATTTCTCCATTATCGCGACCGCCCTGGCCGCAAGGACATTGGTGGTTATTGTTTTCGGCCTGTGGGTCATCACGTCGCGCGCCTTCAGGGAAAAGAATTTCGCGCCCCATTTTTCGAGGCCTCTTCTCAGGTCGCCGTCCGTTATAACACCCAGCAATTTCCCGTCGTCGCCCGTAACCGCGGTTATACCCATACGTTTGGATGAAATTTCCATTATGGCGTCTTTCATAAGGGTGTCCGCATGCGCCAGCGGGACGGCGCTGCCGGTATGCATAAGGTCCTCGACCGTCAAAAGCAGCTTCTTGCCGAGGTTCCCGCCGGGATGGAAAAACGCGAAATCCTCTTCAGTAAACCCCTTCCTGCTCAGCAGTGTGATGGCCAGGGCGTCCCCCATAGCAAGAGACGCTGTTGTAGACGCCGTCGGCGCAAGTCCCATCGGACATGCCTCTTCCTTCACGGACACGTCGAGTGAGACGTCCGCTGTCTTTGAGAGCGCGGATTTCGGATTTCCCGTCATGGCGATAATTCTTATGTCCATCCTTTTAAACGTAGGCAGCAGCCGTATAATCTCCTCTGTCTCTCCGCTGTTTGAGATCGCAAGCACTACGTCCCCCTTGGAAACAACGCCCACGTCGCCGTGACTGCCTTCCGCGGGGTTCAGAAAGAACGCCGGAGTTCCTGTCGACGCAAGCGTCGCCGCTATCTTCCTGCCGATTATGCCCGACTTGCCCATGCCGGTCACCACCACTTTGCTTTCGCAGGAGCTTAATATTTCGATGGCCTGCACAAAATTCTCATCGATGCGGTCGATGAGCGCGCCCACCGCGTCGGATTCGATTTTTAGAATGTTTTTTGCGTGTTGAATAATATCTTTCATGTTATATTCGTAAAAGAGTCATACCCGCGAAGGCGGGTATCCATGTTGTTACAGGAATTGGATTCCCGATTACTACCTCGGGAATGACGATGTATTTTCTGGTCGATGACAGACTTCTCTACTCCCATCCTTTCACTAATTGATTCAATTCGTTAAGTTTCTTCGCCAATACAAAAAACCCTTCAAGGTCCAGCATATTCGGGCCGTCGCAAAGCGCCTTGCCGGGGTCTTCATGTACTTCCATAAATACGGCATCGCATCCTGCCGCCACCGCCGCCCTTGAAAGAGGTTCGATATACTCCCTCTGACCGTCTGAACAACTGCCCATTCCACCGGGCAACTGCACACTGTGCGTGGCGTCATAAACCACAGGATAACCGAACGACCGCATTATGGGAATCGAGCGCATATCCACGACAAGATTATTATATCCGAATGACACGCCCCTTTCAGTAATCATTATATTTTGATTGCCGGTTGAAAGGGCCTTGTCAATTATGTTCTTTACATCCTGAGGAGCGAGGAACTGACCTTTCTTGATGTTCACAGGCTTCCCTGTCTTTGCGGCTGCTACGATTATATCCGTCTGCCTGCAAAGGAAAGCCGGAATCTGGATGACATCCAGCGTCGCCGCCGCTTTTACGGCTTCCTCCGCCGAATGAACGTCCGAGAGCACCGGGACCCCGAGTTCTTCTTTAACTCTCAGGAGTACCTTTATCCCCTTGTCGAAACCGGGGCCTCTATACGAGTTGACCGATGTCCTGTTGGCCTTGTCATAGGAGCTTTTAAAAATGAAAGGGATGTTCAGCTTTTCCGAATACTCTTTCAGTTTGCCGGCGATTCTTAAAGTGATCTCTTCACTCTCAATTACGCACGGCCCCGCGATAAAGGCAAGGGGATTTTGCCCGCCGACTTTTACATTGCCTATGTTTATTTCTCTGGTTTGCATACGATGAAATTTCAACGCCCTATTATACAATAAGTTTCTAAAAACATGAGGATGGGATTTTTCTCAGGGCAAGCGGGGCGATTGCCTGTGGATTATTATTGGCAGAAAAGATCGGGGGACGGATTCGGTCAACTCATGGGCATCCGTGTGACAGTCAAGCGAGTCATATCCGTGCAGATGCTGGAGCTTTTGCACCAGGGCCGGAGATAAAGTCAGGCATTTGTGTTCCCGGTTTTCTCAATATGGACCAGCTTCTCCCGTGTTATGGAACGGAAAAAATCAGCAGACCAGAGCTCAAGCGTGCGGGGATCTTTTATAAACGGCAGGACATCCTGTTTTGCCTGTGCGTAATCAATGGCTGAAAACTTCTTCGCAAGCATTTCTCTTAGCCTTGCGGTCGTTAACCTTTCCTCCTCTTCCAGATGCCCTGTCTGCTTCATCCTTTCCTGGAGGTGAAGAATATTGAGCGGAGTTGCCCTTGAGAGATACCAAACATAATCATAAAGGTCCCTTCCCTTCATCCTCCCGTTTTTCCAGTTACGGCACAGAAGGGCATGTATCTTCCCGGCAAACAGGGACGAAACAGAGAATATCCGCACATGGCAGGGGACCGGGGTCAGGAGATATTTCACTTCATACTTTGCGCCTGCAGGAGGATTAGTGTCAATCTCAATTTTAATTTTCAGAAGCTCATTCCCGGCTATTGCTGAAACCGGAGGTTTTATGGATTCGATCTGAAGCAGATGAATAAGCGTTCCTGCTTTTATAAAAGCTGATTCAATGTTCGACTTCCCGGACTTTACTTTTTTAGTCACCTCCGTCTCGAACCCGAAGGCCGCCATTTCATCCCTGATAAAGTCACAATAGGGCGCAATATCGAACTTGTCCGACTTCTTAAGCAGCGAAAAATCGAGGTCCTCGGAGAAACGGTCAAGTCCGTAAAAAATCCGAAGCGCGCTCCCGCCGTAAAAAGCAGCCGTGTCAAACAGGTTGGCGCGGAACAGCCCCAGAAGCGCTATCTCCTGCAATATCTCTTTCAGGGCGTTTTTATAATCGTCCGCTGTTTTACAGGAATATTTCTTCAGCATATCTTCAACAGCGCTATGCACGGGCAGCCTCCTTTTGAAGATATTGCAGGAACAGGGCAACGGTCTTTTTCCTGTACAGGGGCGCGAGAAACGCGACGTCCTTCACATTAATCGCAGACAGTTCTTCCCTGTCGATCCGGAGATTTTCAAAAAGGCTGACTGCGAGCGCCTTAACACTTTTGACCCCGCTGATTTTGGAAAGGGTATCGCAGAGGGTCTTTTCCCTGGTGGCGATGAGAAAGGGATTGTTTCCTTCCTCCAGCCTTGCAATGCCGTAGGGATACGCGGCCCGAGGTATGTTCTTGTAGAGAAATGATCCCACCGGCGTATCAAATCTCCTGCTCTTGTTTTTAGAGTAACTTGCGCAGGTGACAGTCTCCACACGCTCAGGTATGAGATTATAATATGAAAGAGCGTATTCAAATGAGATATATGACGGGCCGTATATCTTGTTCGCCAGAGTTTTAATTGAATACTCCGCGCGGCTGTCAAGGAAAAGCCCCCGCCTGAGCTTGATCACCTCTCCTGACTTGATCATGGTCGTCAGCTTGGATTTGGGGGATGCATAATCACGCAGTGAGTCCATCAGATAGATGTAGTCTAAATATGGCGTATGGGCCTTTTCCATGTCAGCTTCCTCCAGCAAGTACGATTATTCCGTACTTTCCGGAGAAAGTCAAGGTTATTTTAGACATCCGCCACCTCCATGCCGGGAGGAAGCTGGATGTCGAGGTTTTCGACGGAGAGTTTGCCGGAGATGAGGCTGCAACGTGCGTCCCAAGCCTCACCCGCACTTTTGAAACGCCCGGCAAACGCCGTTGCCTTTAGTTGCTCCTCAAGATAACGATCGAAATTAGTCTTTTTCATAATTCTTCCTCCTGAAGATCCCTGCCTCGCAAACTGCTCTATTATACCCCGGCAATGTGCAAGATGGAATAAAAAAACCGGCACAGGTTTTTACTGTACCGGTTTTATCTTTGAATCGTCTTTAGACTAAAAACCAATAATTACAAAATCCCCCTTCATCCCCCTTCTTCAAAGGGGGAATCAAGCTTCCCTACTTCTTAGGACAATGCACCGCCATGCCATGCACATCCTCGGCGGCTTCCATGATGCCTTCGGCCAAGGTCGGGTGGGCGTGGATTGTGTGGGCGATGTCTTTTACTGTGAGCCCGCCTTCCATTGCGACTGCGACCTCATGGATTAAATCGGAGGCGTGAGGACCGATGATGTGAGCGCCTAATATTTTATCCGTCGCTGCGTCGGAGATAATCTTGAACATCCCTGATATCTCGCCCATCGCGTGGGCCTTTCCGAGGGCGCGGAACTGGAACCTGCCGACCTTGTAGTTAATGCCTTTGTCTTTGACCTGATGTTCCCTGAGTCCGACTGAAGCAATCTCCGGGCTTGTGAATATCGCGGCTGGAATTACGTCCAATTTAATCTCCGCATTTCCCCCGACCGCATTCTCGGCTGCTACGAGGCCCTCTTTGGACGCAAGATGAGCAAGCATTATTCCGCCGACAACGTCGCCTATCGCGTATATGCCTTCGATGTTCGTCTGCATCCGGCTGTCAACGGGTATCTCGCCTCTCTTGCCCATATTGACTCCTAACTCTTCGAGTCCGAGGTCCTTTGAATTCACCGACCTGCCGATAGAGACAAGCACCTTCTCGGCCTCGATGGTCTTGCCGTCTGTAAGGGTGGCGGTAACGCCGTCCGCCTTTACATCGACTTTTTGAACGCCTGTATTTGTTAAGAGTTTTATTTTATTTTTCTTCAGCTCTCTTTCCAGCAGCGCGGAGATCTCTTCGTCTTCGGTGGAGACCGCCCGGGGCATCATCTCCACCATTGTGACTTCCGAGCCGAATTCATTATAGATGAACGCGAACTCGCAGCCGATCACTCCTGCGCCGACGATGAGGAGCTTTTTGGGAACGGAGGTCGGATTGATTGCATGATCACTCGATAATATTTTTTCCCCGTCAAAAGGGAAGACCGGAATCTGGGCGGGCTTTGAACCCGTAGCGATTATTATTTTGTCCGTCTCGATTTCCTTTGTTGATCCGTCCTTCAGGGTGACCCTTATCTTTTTTGGGCCGACTATGTGTCCCCTTCCTTCGATTAAATTGACTCCCCAGGACTTGAAGAGGCCGCGTATGCCTTTTACCTGGGTGCTGACCACTTTATTCTTTCTTTCGACGATCTTCTGAATGTTAGGCACAGCGCTGCCGCTGAAGTCAAGCCCGAAGTCCTCAGCGTTTTTCACCTTGTGAAGGGCCTCCGCGGACGCGATAAGCGTCTTTGTCGGGATGCAGCCCCAGTTGAGACACGTGCCGCCTACTTCCTTTTCCTCAATGACAGTGACTTCCGCCCCTGATTGTGCTGCCCTTATGGCCGCGACATAGCCGCCGGGGCCGGCCCCGATTATTGTAATTTTCATTATTTCAGTTTTACCTCTTCTTCAAGATATTTTTCATATTCGGCGGCATCCATGAGATCATCGAGCTCGGACTCGTCTTCAATCTCGAGAACGGCTATCCATCCTTTATGGTAAGGGTCTTCATTTATTATCTCGGGGGTCTCCGTCAACTCTTCATTGAACTCGAGGATGGTCCCGCTCACAGGGCTTATAACGGAAGAAGTCGCCTTGGTAGATTCGATCTGGGTCAACTCCATGCCCGCTTCGATGGAAGCGTCTATTTCCGGAGCATCGATATATACGATGTCGCCAAGTGATTCCTGCGCGTAAAAAGAAATTCCCACCGTCGCCTTTTTACCCGAAACCTTCACCCACGTATGTTCTTTATGATACTTCAAATCTTCAGGATACATTTTTCCCTCCTTTAAAATTTAGGTTCTTCAGGCTTTCCTGTGAAAAAGCATATATTAACCGTCATTCCCGAAGTTTTTAATCGGGAATCCAGCTCCTTAAGAAGCAATTGCTTCCGCCTTTCCACTCTTTAAGCGCCCATCTTCTTGAACAAACTTTATTATCATCTACTCTTTTAAAAGAAAATCATTTATATCCACTGGATTCCCGCTTACTGACTGCGGGAATGACGGTGCTTACCCGCACAATTCCCGGAAGAACCAAAATTTATAAGTTTCCCGAGCGTGTGAAATTCTAATCATAGCACAATGTTTTGTCAAGGAAAAGAGGTCTATTTCCGTTCGGTCAGTTTATCGACATATTCCCTGATATTTGCGTCAGTCCAGTTTACCATGCCCATAAATTTGCGGATGATTTTTCCGTCACGGCTTATGAGGTATGTAGTAGGAAGGCTCATGACATTATACCGGCCCGCGGCCGTCCCTTCAGTGTCGGTCAGGACAATATAAGGCGCCGTATTCTGCTCCATATACTTCTTCACGGCTTTCAGAGAACTGTCGATTGAGACGGATACAATGACCAGGTCCTTCTCTCTGTATTCCTGATAAAGAGACTTGAGAGACGCCCTCTCCTGTCTGCAGTAAGGGCACCACGTGGCCCAGAAATTCAGGATAACGGGCCTTCCCCTGAAGGATGAGAGCGTCACTTCCCTGCCGGACAGGTCCTTCAGCGTGAAGTCGGCAGCGACTTCGCCCGCAACCTTGCCGACTTGAGCATAAGCGCGGGGCAGCGCCAAAAGGAACAGACAGCTCAGCAACATGAATATTAATACGGTTTTTTTCATTTTACTGGTCATCGGGCGCGGTCCGGAGCGTCCTCTGCGGCACCCGCCTCTGCGGCACAGGCCTCTGCGGAACATTTCTCTGCCCCGGCTGGGTCTGGACCTGAGGCTGCGGCGCAGCGGGCGGCTGCTGCGCTGCAGGCGGCTGCGGCGCAGCGGGCGGCTGCGCAGCCACAGGTTTAACCGGCGGCAACCCCTTCTTTTCCTCTCTTAATCTGACTTCGGATTTCTCGCCGTCCCACGTCAGGACGACCTTGTCCTCCAGTATTTCGGAGACGAGAAAACCCCCTATTTTTTCGTTGATGCGATAAATCCGGGTTGATTTGGAATTCGGGTCTTCAAGGATCGCCGTCTTCTCGCTTCCGAGGATGATCGTACCGAAAAGTCTCGGAGGTATCTTCGGTACGGCCTGCTGGGCGGCTTCTTCCTTGTACGGAGACCGCGTAGGCCTGAAGATGTCCAGCTCCGATATTACCTGAAACGGCGCAGGGTCGAGGGGCAGGGGTCCATCCTCAACGGCCTTCACTTCTTTCCCGGCCGGGCCGGCAGGGGCCTCAAGCGGAATGTCCATTTTCCGGAAATAAATCTCGTAGAACTCAACGCCTAAAAAAACAATACCCACCAGCAATACAAGATTTATCAGGAAATAATTGCGGAGTATTCTCTTCCTCATATTAAATTTCTTTCTCTTCCGTCTTCTCTTTTACTTTACCTTTACTCTTATCGGCGCCTGTTTCTTTTTCAGCATCTTCCGTCGCCATCTCGGAAGGCCTCTTGATATATCCCGTAACGACCAGAGTAGTGTAAATATCGACGGGCTTTGTGACGTTGGTGACCCTGATCTTGATCTCCGGGACCGTCAGCAGAAAGGGCGATATCTTCAGGCTGTACAGTATCCCTTTCAATTTTTCCGTCGTCGCGGTAAACCCTATCTCCACGGGAACGGCAATATAATAACTGAAGTCCGAAGGGTTCAGTGTGCGCTCCAATGCTATATTGACGCCCTGTGCGGACGCCGCCTCCCTGAGCAGCCTTGAAAGCTCCGCCGCGGCGACAGGCGGCTTGTCGCCCTGGAGGACCGCCTTTTCCTTTACCTCAAGCGCCTTCCTGATTTCCTCGAGATTCTTTTCGACGTCATCTTTTCCGGATATACGCTTCAACTGCTTTTCAAGCATCACCAGCCTGGCATCGGAGAAATCGGCGGTGCGCTTCTTATAGTCCGCATACATGGAATAAGCGTAATAAATTAAAACGGCAAACACCGCGAAGCCGCCGATCAATAAAAATTTCTTTTCCCTGTCACTTATTTTCATGTTGTAATTCCTCAACAGCCGGCTTCGTATCAGTGCCGGCGGGGGCTTTCCCCTCTTCCGCCTTCTTTCCAGGCCGGGCAGGCAGGACTATCTGGGCGTTTAATTTAAACTGCTCCTTGTCGCCGGTCTTTTTGACGGGTCCTACAAAGGCCACTTTTTCAAGATAAGGGGAATCTTCCAGAAGAGGTATGAGAGCGGCGGAGGAAGACGCGTAGCCGCTCAGGACGAGTTCCCCGATCTCTTTCTTATTGTCCTTAAGCTCAAAAACCTTATACTCGAAATTTGTTATCCACGCCTCCTTCGGCAGGAGCCCGGAAATCTCCTTCAGAAGTTCGAGCGCAATCTCCCTCTCTTTTAAATTACCCAGCGCCTCAAGCTGTCCCTGAATGCCCTTTATATCGGAGGAAAGCTGTTCAATCCCGGTTATGACGGGCGCGTTCTTTGTAAGCTCCGCTTCTATTTTCTCGAGATGTCTTTTCCTTTTAACGGCATCGACGGCAAATATCCCTGAAACGAATACAAGCGCCAGCGCCAGCAATATTCCGGTGCTCACCGGAACGGCTCTTGTCTCCTCATATTCCATTTTGTGCGGCAGCAGATTGACGGTGTATGTCGCAAGCCCGAGCCCTCCGAGACAGGCCCCTATCGAAGCCGGAAGCATGTTTACGTCTTTCTTCCCGGCACCCCTGAAAAATCCGGCGACGCGGGCGGGAGTAATAATATTCGAGCCGGTCTTCTCCTTCAATTCGTCGATACGGTCCTCAAGAAAAGACAGGTCGCCCGACAGTATCAGCGCATTCAGCCGCTCTGAAGAATATCTCGACCTGATGTCGGCCGTATAACCGGAGAGGTCGCTGATAAACGCCTCAGGCCCCTGGTCCGGACTGTAGGCAAAAGACCTGTGATACGCGTAAAGGCCGTCTTTCAGCACCGACATGCAAGCATGCATTCCGCTGAGGTATACGGAGATATTTATCAGGCCTTTCTTCCCGAGGACGCCGGATTTCCGTCCTATCCCCAGGACCTCCGGCAGCCCGCCTGCCGTGACGCCGCACAGCTCAACGGCATTCAGGACCGCAAATGATGAGGGCATGACCGTGTCCGGCCGCAGGGAGAGCTTTTCAAGATATTCCGAAACGTAGTCCATTTTCTCTTTCTGAACGGCGACAAAGGCGACGGAATACGCCTTGTCTTTTTCATCGAGCACGAGAAAATCGCAGTTGACCTCCTCGATATTGAAAGGGATGTGCCGCTCTATCTCAAACCGCATAAGGTTTGACAGGGTGTCTTTGCCTTTTCCTTTTATCGAAGGTATCCCGGCGAACTGGGTAATCGCCCATTTGTCCGGTATGCTTACAAACACCCTTGCGGGTTTTATACCCAGCCGGTTGATGTATCCCCTGATCTCGGCAAGACTGATATCATCGGTCTTCAAAGGGAACGTCGACGATGAAAGCATACGCATCCCCGCGATGCCGTTTTTCATAAATGAAACGACGAGGGAGTCCTCCCTGAACTCGACGCCTAAAAAGGTCCCGAACATTTTCTCAAACGGTGTTGTCATTCCAGTACACAGTCTCCAGTTTGTCCATATTTTTTTTAAATATCGTCCTGATGGTCCTCCTGATCTCTCCGTCCGCGCTGTAGCCGGTAGAGACGATCCTGAAAAATTTCGACACGGCCCCGCCGCCGGCTGTCGGGGCGCCTGATTTCCGTTGTTCCATAATACTGTCCGCCTGACCCGGATACATGATTTCAAGGACGGTCTTCGGGGCGGTCCTTGTATTTACGGCGCCCGTGCCGTAGACGGTCAGGTATTTCCCGACTCCTTCATACTCCCCTTCCTCGCCGACCTCCCGAGACCCCTGGAAAAACTCCGGGGTCATGCCTTTGACAAGAAGCAGCTCTTCCGGGGAATCGAACGGGCCGTCCTTTGCGCTGTAAGGCCTGTCCAGCTCTTCGTAATAATCATCTTCGGCGCCGCTTGCGCGGTGGAGGTCGGGGCCGTCGAGCACATCGTCGTCTATCCAGTCCTCAATTGAATCAAGGACCGTGTCGATGTCCTCGATCTCACCGACTGTTTCATTAAACAGGGCCCTTATCTGGTCCCGTGAAACCTTATTGATATTCATCTTGCCTTCTTCGTCCGTAATGACATATTCGAATCTCCCCCTGCCCAGCTCGGTATTCCTTGCCGGCGGTTCCGCGGCGTCAGGATCGAGCACAAGAACATCTTCCTCGTTCATGAACATTCTTGAAAGGTCTTTGGCGGTAAGGACCTCCGCCCTGGCCTGCTCAATCCCGGAAAGGGCCAGATTATACGCCTCTTCTTCTTCCTTGAAGTTCCTTGCAATATTGATCTCAGTCCTCATGGAATATGAAAACTCCCCCACTATCGCAATGAGGACGACGATAATCCAGATGACAAGCACGAGCGCGACCCCGCCGTCCTGATTTTTATGAAAGACCTTTCTCATTAAATTACAGGACCTTCCCGACGGGCTCATTCGGCTCGAGTTCCTCTTTCTTTTCCTTTCCCATGGGGACCGCGATAACGAACGGCTGCCGGTCCGGCAATTCCACCCTCACTGCCGCGGGAAGCTCTTTACCGTAATCCCACTCATCCTCCCAGTCCCCCTCAACGTCGCGATAAGCGAACGTGACCTCTCCGATACCGGGATCAATTATTTCTTCATCTTTCTTGATATGCTCTTCCAGTTTCTTGTCCGGAAGCAATCCTTCCTTATATAAAAGATCTCCGTCCCTGTATATGTATTTAACCCACTTGAACCCCCCGAATGAGGAGTTGGCAAGCGTAGTGACAAAGACCATTGAATCCGGCTCCCCCTTGAACACCACTACAGGCTCGTCCTCGTCTTCGAGCTTCATTCTATACGGATAGATAGACGCGATCTGCTGGGAAAACAGGCTCGACAGGACCCTCAGCCTCTGCGCCTCGCCCGTCGCCTTCTCCCCCTTTTCCCAGGCCTGAATGCCTAACCGGAAGCCGCTGCCGATGATCAAGGTGATCATGGTCAGAATCGTTATCGCGATTATGAGCTCAAGGAGGGTGAATCCTCCCGCCTCGCGGGACTTCAAAATTGAATATTCAAAATTCAATATCGAGAACTTTTTCAATCCCGCGTCTTGAATCTTGAATCCGGAATCTTGAATTATGTTATAAGTTTTCTTCTTCATCTGAAACCGCCTTCAGGCCGACGAGCTCCACGGTACGGGGGTTTTTCAGGGCGTCGTCCCATTTGACTCTCACTTTCAATTCCATTAACGTCATTTTCACATCCTCGAACTCCTTATAATTCTGCACCTCCGTCTCCCATTCATAGCCGTCGTCGAAGGAGCCCGTTTCACTGACGGGATTTTCAAGCAGCTCGCCCATCTTGTCCTTGGCATGAAGGACCGCGCGCGAATAATCGCCGGACGTCCTTGCCGCCCTCAGCCCCCCCGCAAACAACTGCATGACCAGCACGAGGCTGATGCTCAGAATAACAATCGCAACGATCACCTCGATCAGGGTGAAGCCTCCCGCTTCGCGGCAATTCAACATTGAAGATTCAAAATTCAAAACTGAGGATTTTTTAGCTCTTGAATCTTGAATCTTGAATCTTGAATTTTGAATCATTAACTCTCCCCCCGCTCCACATCGACCCTTCCGGTAATCCGGTTTACGGTTATATGATATACCGCTCCTTTCTCGCCGGAGACCTCTATTACCCCCCCTGTCGAGCTGCCGTCGGCAAAGAATTCTATAATCTGAGAATCCGAATCGCCGCCCATTACCGACATCTGCAGGTCTTTAGGAAAAGGCTTATTCACCACCCGTATGATTTTTTCATTATCGTCCGTATCCTCTTTATCTTTATCATCTTCTCTTTTATCCGTAGAAAGATTATACATTCTCTCATTTATATCTATGACGAAGCAGTAGGTCCTCTTTTCTGTAATCGCCCGGTTTCGGGCAAGCCTCATGACCGCCGACAGTTCCTTGGAAATGCTCTTTAACTCAAAATTGCCCGAGCTCCTGCTGATGACAAGGCCGACGACCCCGGACGCGAGTCCTATTATAATCAGGACGATAATAAGCTCAATAAGGGTGAAGCCCGCTCCCGCTTTGCGGGAATTCACCATTGATCCCGCATCCTGAATGTTGAATGTTGAATCTTGAATCTTATCTTGACGACTTCCAACTGACGATATCTTCATCTTCTCCATCACCGCCCTCCGCGTTGTCGGCCCCATAGGAATACAGGTCATAATCTCCGTTTCTGCCGGGAGATTCATAATGGTACGGATTGTTCCATGGATCGGGGGGGATCTCGTTCTTCTTCAGATACGGGCCGTTCCAGTCGTCGGCGCCTGAAACCTGGCTGATAAGGGCGTCGAGGCCTTCGGCAGACGTAGGATAACGGCCGACGTCGAGACGGAAGGAATCGAGGGCAGTCCCGAAAAGCTCTATCTGGGCATAGGCCGCCTTCTGCTTGGCCTGTCCTATCCTGCCGAACATCCTCGGGACCACGAGCGCGGCCAACATCCCGAGAATTATCATAACGACCATGAGCTCGATGAGCGTGAAGCCCCGGCGACATCTTAACATCTTCATTCTGTTTTCAGTGTTCATTGTATCCTCCATATCATCTTTTAAAGGGTCCGGGGTCAAGGGTCCGGGATCCACGACTTTCCCGGTCCCCGGCCCCTGGACCCTGTATTTTTAAAACGGCAATTCATTAATGCTGAATATGGCCGTAAGCATCGCAACGACGATAAAACCGACCATAAGCCCCATAATCAGAATCAGCGCGGGCTCCAGCATGGAAAGAAGGCGCTTGACGGTAGTCCTCACTTCCAGGTCGAACCGGTCGGCGATCTTGATAAGCATCTCGTCCAGCTTTCCGGTCTCTTCGCCGACGGTCACCATATGGACGGCGAGCGGCGGAATTATATTGCTGTTCCTCAACGGCTCCGAAAGTCCACGCCCTTTCCTGACGGACTCTCTTACGCTCGATATTATCTCGGATATTTTGTCGCTTCCAAGGGTCCCCTTCACTATCTGCAGCGCGTTCAATATGGGCACCCCGCTTCCAAGGAGGGTCCCTAATGTCCTGGCAAACCGCGAAACCGCGGTCTCCCTGAACAGTTTTCCGAATATGGGGAGGCTGAATTTCATCCCGTCCCATTTGCGTCTGCCCTCCTCGCTGTCTACATATCTTTTTATCGTAAAGACTCCGACGCCGGTCAAAAGGACCAGCGCCCACCAGTACTTTACCAGCGCCCCGCTTACGGCCAGCAATATGACGGTAGGCAGCGGAAGGTCGCGCCCCATGTCGGTAAATATCTTTGAAAACTGCGGGACCACGAATGTCAGGAGCACCACTACGGCGGCCCCTCCGACGAAAGAAAGGATAAGCGGATAAATGAGGGCCGAGCGGACCTCCTCCCTCAGCTTCTCGGAATTCTCAAGGTAATCCGTCATACGGGAGATCGTGCTTTCGAGAAATCCGCCTGCTTCACCGGCCTTAATCATATTCACGTAAAACAGGGGAAACACGGAAGGATATTTCAGTAATGAATCCGAAAAAGACCTGCCCCCCTTTATCTGCGAAAGGATGTCCCGGATAAGCTCCTTCATGCTGTCTTTTTCCGTCAGCTCGGTCAGTATGGAAAGCGATTTATCGAGCGTAAAACCGGCCTCAAGCAGCACGCCCGTCTGGTAAGTAAAAATGGCCACGTCCTTTGTAGTTATCCTGTTTTTTACGGACGACAATAAGAGGCTGAAGTAATTTTCACGCCTGACGGACTTGCTGATCTTCAGGGGGAAATATCCCATGTCCTGAATGCGGTCCACGGCAAGACGCTCACTCGCCACCTCAAGGGTGCCGGTTACGATATTGCCGTCCCGCGTCGTCGCCTCGTAGTAATACGTTTCCATATTAATCCATTGAATAAATCCGCAGATCACGCAGATCACACAGATTTCTTAATTTAAACATAGAGACTTTTTTTCGTTCCTCAGCGTCTTAGTGTTAATATGTTTCTTTTACCCATATCAGGAATAACCCTTAATTTTATGGTTCTTCTGGCTTTCCTGTGAAAAAGCATATATTAACCGTCATTCCCGAAGTTTTTAATCGGTAATCCAGCTCTTAAAGAAGCAATTGCTTCCGCCTTTCCCGCTCTTTAAGCCCCATCTTCATTGAACAAACTTTATTATCATCTACTCTTTTAAAAGAAAATCATTTATATCCACTGGATTCCCGCTTACTGACTGCCAACAGTAGGTGCTTTAGGCACGGGAATGACGGTGCTTACCCGCACAATTCCCGGAAGAACCAATTTTATTAAGCTGTGCAATCTGCGTAATCTGTGGATATTTTTTCATCACCCTTCCTGCGTGACCCTTAATACTTCCTCAACGGTCGTCACACCCTCTTTGACCTTCTGCCATCCGGAGTCCCTTAAAACCTGCATCCCTTTCCGGACCGCCTTTTGCCTGATAACATCCGCATTCACCCTGTCGAGTATGAGCTGCCTCATCTCGCCGTCAACCGCCATCATCTCGAAAATTCCGGTCCTTCCACGATACCCCGTATATCTGCAGTCTTCGCACCCGGCCCCGTGATAAGCGGTTATGTCCAGCCCCGGCAATTCGACCTGCCTGTCCGGGGGGAGGAGTTCTTTGCATTTGGGGCAAATTACTCTTACAAGCCTTTGCGCGAGGACGCCGATTAAAGAGGACGATACGAGAAACCCCTCTATCCCCATGTCCAGGAGCCTCGTCACCGCCCCGGGAGCGTCATTTGTATGAAGGGTGCTGAAGACGAGATGCCCCGTAAGGGCGGAATGAATGGCTATCTCCGCGGTCTCGACGTCCCTGATCTCGCCGACCATGATGATATCCGGGTCCTGACGGACGATATGCCTGAGCCCGTTCGCAAATGTGAGACCGATCTGGGGCTTCACCTGTATCTGGTTGATGCCTTCAATCTGGTATTCTATCGGGTCTTCGATCGTGATTATTTTCTTGTCCGGGGAATTCAACTGGTTAAGGGACGCGTAAAGGGTGGTCGTCTTTCCGCTTCCCGTCGGCCCCGTCACGAGAAACATCCCGTAAGGGGTCGTGATCACCTTTCTGTATTTTTCCACCGTGTCTTCGGGAAAGCCCAACTGCTCCAGGACCACAAGGGCGGTGCCGCTGTCGAGGATCCTCATGACTATGCTTTCGCCGTAGATCGTGGGGATGCTCGAAACCCTGAGATCGATGTCCCTTCCGGAGACACGCAGTTTTATTCTTCCGTCCTGGGGCAATCTTCTTTCAGCTATGTTCAGCCGCGACATGATTTTTACCCTTGATATGACCGCGGGCTGTATGCGTCTGGGTAGAGATTCGACGTCCGTGAGGGCGCCGTCGATCCTGTATCTCACCTTCACATTGTTTTCAAACGGCTCGATATGGATATCGCTGGTCCTGCTCTCCACAGCGCGGGTGATGAGCATGTTCACTAATTTCACGATAGGCGCCTCAAACGCCATGTCCCTGAGATGATGGACGTCCTCATGAAGCTCTATGCCCTCTTCCGCGGCGTCTTCCTCCCTCATGCCCTCCATAATGCTCGTCATCTGCACGTTGCTGCCGAAATACTGTTCGATCGCCTCCATGATGTCCTTTTCACTGCTCAGATAAATCTCCAGAGACCTGTCCGTAAAACTGTGCAGCGCCTCGAGCACATATTCGTCGAGGGGGTCGGCCATTGTAATCTTCATGACGCTGTCACTTACCCCGATGGGCGCGAATTTGTACTGCTTCATGAATTTGACCGTAGGGTATGAAGCAGCGGGAATCAGCTTGGGATATTCGGAGAATTTCACATACGTCAGTCCGAGCTGCCGGGCGAGGGCGCCGAGCATGTCCTCTTCCGATACGAAACCCAGCTCCACCAGTGTTTCACCCAGCCTTCGCCGGTTGTCTTTGTCCTGGGAAGACTGCTCTTTTAACGCTATCTCGAGCTTCTCGGAATTTATCAGATTCAGGTCGAGCAATATCTTGCCGAACAAATCCGACTTTGTGATTTTTACTGCTTCGCGGTTCATTGTTTCAGGGCCGGCTGCTTCCCCTCCGGAGGTCTTGAGTACCGGATGTCTTTTTCTTCGAGATATTTCTTCGCCTCTTTCAGTTTCCCGATAAATTCGCTTGTTACGTCGTCCCCTTCGATTTTGGTGACCACGACATGAGGGGTAATGATTATGACCAGCTCTTTTTTTGTAATCAGGTCCACCTGGTAGCGGAAAAGCCCGCCGATAATGGGAATGGAACTCAGGAAAGGTATCCCGTTATAAGATTTGTTTTTAGTTTCATCCATGATACCGCCGATAATTATTCCATGCTCATTCGGCACTACAATAGATGTCTTGGTCTTCGTCGTATTGAAAGCGGGGAATACATTGCCTTCCGCCCCTATTCTTACGTTGTCCCCCTGTGAAGACACCTCCTGCTCGATATCGAGCACCACCGTCTTTTCCTCGTTGATGGTAGGTTTGATTTTTAATTTAATGCCGACCGTCTTATACTGGATGCTCTGCGTCAATGTGTCCGTCGACGTCGATGAAGTGGTGCTCGTTGCGGTCGGTATCTCCTGTCCCACTTCGATAGTCGCTTCCTCCTGGTCCCTCACAAGCAGGCGCGGACTCTGCAAAATATTCACCTTCGACCTGCTGGCAAGGGCGTTAAGTATGGTCGTCAGTTTATCGGGCCTGAACAAGACAACCGACAGACCCCCTGCCAGGCCGTCATTAAATCCGGGAGCTTCCGTTAAAAGATCGCCGAGGCTGTTGCGGACCAGGCCGTTATATTTATTGCCCTCGATGTTTATATTCTGCAGGGTAGACCATTGAACTCCGTATTCGTCCTTGTCGGTGAGGGTCACCTGCGCTACGACGCCCTCGATGAGCACTTCCCTCGGATATGTATCGATTCTCCTGATCGTCTCCGCCATCTCCCTGTACAGCCCGGGAGGCGCGAGGATTATAAGAGAATTCGTCGGTTCAAACGTGATAATCTCTACTTTAGCGCCCCCCCCTTCCTTTGCGGCCTGCTGACGGGCGGGCTGGGCATGCGCTGCGGCGGGTGCAGCGGCCTGTCCAGCAGCCGGAGCAGCGGCCTTCGGCTGGTCCCGGCGGACGGCGACTTTCTTGGTTGCGCCTTCACCGTAAAGGGTGTCCAGGATGTCCGCGATGTTTTCAGCCTTTACATTCTGCACATGATAGATAAATACATTCTGTCCGCTTACTATCTCCTCGTCCAGCTTTTTCAGCCACCCTTCGACGGCCTCCAGAAGAGAAGGACTTGAAGAAAAAATCACAAGGCTGTTGATCCGCTCTATCAACATTATGGAAAGCCCTTCCTTTGTAATATTCAGGGCATTCAGCACTTCCGTCAATTCTTCCGAAAGCGCCGAGACATCGGAGAACTGCGGCCTGAAAAAAAGCATCCTTGTATTTTCAAACGCGTTTACGTCTATCTCCTCAAGGATAACGAGAAGGCGCTTGATATTTGACGACAGATCGCTGATGATGAGGATGTTGTTCCTCGAATTGGGTATGACGCTGCCGAACTGGGAAAGCAGCGGCGTGATAACGGTGTTGATTTCATTTACGGGCACAAATTCGACCGGGACGATCTGGGTAATCATCCTGTCTACGGCCGCGACGTCTTCAGCCTTATTCCCTTTTTTTATTTCAAGCGGCTTCTGTTTGGCCGAGGCCCCCGGGACCACCTTGAAGAATTCCCCGGACCTTACAATAGATATGCCGTTGACTTCAAGGACGGATTCAAATACGTTCATAACCTCGCTGACAGGTATCTTCTTCGCGGAATGAATTGTTATCCTTGCATCGACCCCTGGGCTGATAATGAAGTTCTCTTTTGTAATGGTCCCTACCGTATTAATGACGTCTCGCAGGTCGGCATTATCGAAGTTCAGGATTATGTAATTTTCCTCTTTCGGAGCAGCCGCTGAACTTCTTAACTGTTCGGCCCCATCCTCGGGCTCGCCGGGTTGAACACGGCGCGGCATATGTCGCGGAGCGCCCGGCTGCTGGTTCGGGACAGCAGGCTGCACAATGTCGGCAGGGGCCGGGGGCGCGGCTTCAGGCGGGGCATTTACAGGAGGGACCGGAGGCGGCTCCGGAGATTGCTCCTCCTGTGCGAATGAAAACGTAACAGTAACAAGCAGGCTGATAATAATCAGAATAATATAATGTCTTTTCATGCTATTCCTTTTCTGTGCCGTTAATGAAAAAACCGTTAACAGTCGGCTATGACCCATTTCAATGGCTGTCTAATCCATGTAAACATTTTCGGAGCTTCATCAATATATAATAAATTCAGCGCCTTGGCCGGATAACGCCGGCAAAATTACTATACCATATAATTGTAGATATTTCGAGGTATGGAGCGCGATGGACCGTGCGCCCGAGGACCGCGTATATGAAAGTTGAAGCATTGATGTAAATACTATAAAATCAGTTACAGGTCTCTGAAGTGATATTAATGTAACGAGTTACGAACTAAATTCAATTTATAATATTATCTTGCCTGTGCAATACTATAGTCTGAATGCGGGATCCCCTTTAGACCGCGTATTATTCCCGCGGCAGTTCTTCCTCTATATGCTTTTTCTCCTCATGCCGTTGCTGCCTTTTTCATGCGCCGTCAATCCGGTCACAGGACAGCATGAGCTCATGCTTGTAAGCGAAGAACAGGAGATCGGCATCGGAAAGGAGTCTGCGCCGTCTTTGATGTGGGAATTCGGAGGACCGTATCATGACCGGCAGATCGAGGCATACCTTGAGTCGATCACAAGACAGATATGGCAGCGTTCGGAGCGGCCGCATCTGCCCATGAAGTTCCACGTTCAGAATACATCCGTCCCCAACGCGTTCGCGCTTCCCGGGTATGTGGCGATCACCCGGGGGCTGCTGGCCGAGATGCAGAATGAAGCGCAGTTCGCCGCGGTCATCGGCCATGAGGCCGGGCATGTTATGGCAAGGCATTCCGCGCAGAGACTGTCCCGCATGACACTTCAGCAATTAGGGCTTGCGGTCGGGGCGGCGGCGTTCGAGGGCAGGAGCGGCGGCGATGCGCTGCTGCAGGTAGGGGCCGTCGGCAGCAGCCTTCTGCTGCTCAAGTATGACAGAGGCCAGGAGATCCAGGCGGACAGACTCGGCGTGAAATACATGGCCATGCTGGGATACGACCCGCTTCAGGCGATATATGCCCACAATGTTCTTGAGAAGGCGGTGAACGACTATTTAAGAAGGATGGGCAAATCGAAAGATGAAGACAGCTTCGTCTCCGAGATGCTCTCGACCCATCCCCGGACGGACGTCAGGATAAGCGAAATCCAGGCAATGATAAATGAACTGCCCCCTCACACGGTCCGCGGGGACGGCAGGTCCGCCGAGCGTTTCCAGGCGGAGACAAAAAAGCTCAGAGAAATAAACAAGATATATTTCATCTATGACGAGGCGGAAAACCACTACCGGAAAGAAAATTTCAGCGCCGCTGAAAAAAGCGTCCGCAAGGCCCTCGAGGCGGATTCCTCACAGGCGTCATTTCACAATCTGCTGGGCTTCGTCGAGCTGCAGCAGAAAAGGTACTCCGATGCCGAAGGCGCGTTCCGGAAAGCGCTTTCCCTCGATAACGGTTATCAGCCTTCCTGGTACGGATCAGGGCTCGTCCGTTTTTTTCAGGAGGACTACAGGCAGGCGGTCCGTGAATTCAAAAAGAGCCTTGACCTGTATCCGGGCCATGCTCAAACCCATTTCGGCCTCGGTAAGAGCTATTTCAATCTGCGGAACTACCCGGAGGCGGTCCCCTACCTCAGAAATTTTGCGGAGGCGGCGCCCCGGCACCCTGAGATTCACGGACTCCTTGGAATATGCTATGAAAAGACAGGCGATCTCCGGTCGGCCGTCATCGAATATAACAACCAGTTAAAAGTCGCGCCCGACACCGAGCTGGGAAGACACGCCCGAAAACGCCTGACCGCCCTCGCGCCTTCAATGAAATAAACACAAGCGCAAAGCATGGATTGGGTTTCTTAACTCTTGACTCTTAACTCTTGACTCTTAACTCTTGACTCTTAACTCTTGACTCTTAACGCGTGCCTCTACCTTTTCTCCTTCACATAAATCTCTTCCGCGATCAGGCCGTCGATGGCAAGCGTCGTCTCGTCGATCTCCAGCACAAATGAAGGTCTTTTCTGCTTCAGGCGTATAACGCTTCCCGGAACGATACCCATGGACGCAAGCCTCTCAAGCCTTGAATTCTCCGAAGGTGCGATAAACACGATCCTCCCCCTCGCGCCCACGTCGAATTCCTTTAACTGCATGACGAGCGGCTTGACTTCATTCCTGTATTTCGAGCAGCATTGACCGCGGGGAATGGGTTTGCCGTGGGGACACGTAGGAGGATGCCCCAAAAAAGAGCACACACTGTCGGTGACCGAAGGGGACAGGAAATGCTCGACCTCGCACGCCGTTTCCTCGCTTTCCTGCATGCCTACTTCAAGGACGTCGTGAAACAGTCTCTCCGCAAGACGGTGACGCCGCGTCAGGTCCCTCGATCGGGCTTCTCCTTTTTCAGTCAATTCCACTTCATCGTTCCGTATTACAACCAGCCCGGACTTCTCCATCTTCCTTATAACATCGGAAGCCTCGCTGTCCCGGACGCCTTCAATAAGCGCGCCCAGACTTTTCGTCCCTCTTTCCCTCAGGGACCACACAAGCTCAAGTATCTCGTCGCGAAGTTTGTTGTTTTCCATAATTCCCTTTTACCCCCGTAATCCTCCCGAATTTTAACGCCCGCTCAAAGCAGCAACCTTGCCGCATCCTGTATCCGGTTATATGATAACCGAGACGCCCCTTCAAAAGCTCTCCGCACTCGCGGCCCTCTTCCAAAGCCGGCCGTGAAGCGTCCCTGCTTCATCGGTAAATTATATCACAGCACAGACCGCAATTAGTCGCCGGCAACGGATTGAAGACCGGCAGCCGGAGACTTGCAGCCGTCTTCCTCCATTAACATTTCTGATACCGTAATTGGCTTGTTTGATAATCGTCAACAAAAGAATTATTCTCCGCAACAATTAACTTGTATACAAAAAGTATCTTTATGTTTCTTTTTTGTATTTTTTTCTTGACAAATATTTTTTTATCGTATAAATTATATTTCAATATGTTGGAAAAACTCTTCACATCGGGAATCAGGGCCGACATCATGTCTCTGCTTTTCAACAATCCCGAGGAAAAGTTTTACGTCAGAGAGATCGCCCGGCTGACCAACAAAAATGCCTCCGGGATAAAGAGGGAACTCGACAAACTGGCGCAGATGGAACTCGTCACGAGTGAAAGAGAAGGCAATCTCAAATATTTCAGGGTCAACAGAAACTCCTCTCTCTTCCCTGAACTTAAAGGGCTGATCGCCAAATCACTCGGACTTCCCGGCGCCCTCAAATCCATACTGAACGCATGTGACACAAAAGCCGCTTTTATATACGGACCCTATGTAGACGATACGAACCTGCCCGGTCTTGATCTGTTTGTAGTTTCCGATTCGGGAAATATCGATAAGATTGTAAGCGACATCGAAAAAAGGTTCGGGAGGGAAATCCGTTACACGGTAATGAACCAGTCGGATTATAAGGCAATGAAAAAGAGCGGAGACCGCAATCTCAAAAAGCTGTTGGCTTCAAAGAAGATATTACTTATGGGAAGATTATGAACTTACTCCCGCAAACGGGAGAGGAAAGGGGGTGAAGACGAATGGCCGCCACTAAGAAAGCCGCTGCAACGAAGAAAAAGGCAACAAAGAAAGCTCCAGCTAAGAAAGCTCCAGCCAAGAAAAAGAAATAACGCAGTTAAACGCTCTTAAGGAGCTAAGCTGTCCCGTCACTATGTGATGGGACAGCTTTTTTTTATCTTTTTATCCGGCCGGCCCTGATTATTCATAAACTCCGGGAGGTATGATTCAATAACATGTTGCTGCAATCCCTTGGCCGGAATTTTCGCGTGGCACTGTAAGAAGGAAAGACCTTAAGCCTGTGCCACCATCTGCGAAGCAAAAGGAAGCACGGCTGATTCGGAGACATACTCCCATGAATCACGGCACGAAAGTATCTTTCTGAGGAGTTCTATATGGAGCGTATGACCGGACTTATTGGCGATTATATGTCCCCGGATGGGAGAGCCTATTAATGAAATGTCGCCGACGGCGTCCAGTATTTTATGCCTGACAAATTCATCCCTGAATCTTAATTTATTCCCGTTGATAACTTCTTTATCGCCAAGCACGATGGCGTTTTCCAGTGAACCGCCTTTCGCCAGCCCCCTGGACCGCAGCATTTCAACGTCTCTCAGAAACCCGAAAGTCCGCGCAGGCGCAACCTCCTGGGCAAATTTCAGGGCCGCAATGTCCAACGCCAGTTTCTGTTCTCCGAAGGCGGGATGCGTATAGAAAAGACGGTACGTTATCCTTGTGCCGTCATACGGCGTAACGGCGATCTGGCTCTGGCCCTTTGAAACCACAACGGGTTCGAGTATCCTTATATAAGATATGGACTTCGCCTGTTTTGCTATGCCGGCCTCTATCATCTTATTGACAAACGGCAACGCGCTCCCATCCATTATCGGCACCTCGGGCCCATCCAGTTCGACGTATACATTATCTATATTTAATCCTGAAAACGCAGCGAGAAGGTGTTCGACCGTCCCGACCTTAATGCCTTTTGAAGCAATGGTAGTGGCAAAAGTCGTATCAACAACCGAGCTGACGCCGGCCTTTATTCTGACGTTCCCTTTATCGACCCTTATAAAAATGACCCCCGTGTCCCTGGGAGCAGGATTAATCCTCATATTTATGACCATTCCCGTGTGAAGGCCCTTCCCGGTCACGACTATTTCTTTCTTTATTGTGTTTTGAAGTCTCATTTTTTTAAAACCAGTTGAAAAATTACGAAATTCCAAGTGGCATGCATTGTTTCTTAAAATTTATCATGGAATTATAAGCAAATTAGATACCAATGCTACTTTATTGAAAAAACAAAGGCTTTACCGAAAGGCATGTATCATAAATACATCTAATGTGTTTGTATTTAGCACAATCAGACCTCCCCCCCGACAACCATTTCAGGTATTCTGAGGGTAGGCATGGCATCGGAAACAGGCACCCCTTGCGAGTCTTTTCCGCATGTCCCGATTGCAAAACCCAGATCACCGCCTACCATATCAATTGATTTGAGGACATCAGGACCGTTTCCTACAAGGGTGGCGCCTCTGACGGGCTCGCCGACCTGTCCCTTTTCTATAATGTAACCTTCCGATACCTCAAAAACAAACTCCCCGGTCACGGTGTTGACCTGTCCGCCTCCCATTTTCTTCACAAAAAATCCCTTCTCGACGGATCCGATTATCTCAAGCGGATCACCCTTGTGCGGCGCAATAAATGTATTTGTCATTCTCGGAATCGGCCTTTCTTTGTACGATTGCCGCCTGCCGTTTCCCGTGGACGCCCTCCCCTCCTTCATCGACGTAAGCCTGTCGTACATGTAACACTTCAGGACCCCCTTGTCGACCAGCACAGTCCTTTGAGAAGGAGTGCCCTCGTCGTCAAACCGGAAGGAACCCCTTTTATTCGGCAGGGTGGCATCGTCGATAATTGTGACGAGAGGCGACGCGATCTGCTGTCCGGCTTTATTCGTGTAGACCGACAACCCCTGCTGCGCAAGATCGGCTTCCAGTCCGTGTCCTACTGCCTCGTGTATCATTGTGCCGCCCGCTTCAGACGAAATGACGACCGGCATCCTGCCCCCCGGGGCCTTTCTTGCGCTCAACATCGCCACCGCCTTGCGCGCCGCCTTTACTGCCGTTTCCTCAAAGGGATTTTCTTCAAAGAGCTCAAATCCGGTGAGCCCCCCAAGGGGTTCATACCCGGTCTGAAGCGCATCGCCGTCAGAGGCAACGACCTGAACGAGGGCAAGGGTGTAAATACGCTCGTCCTCTGCAACGTTTCCATCGGACGTCGCTATCTTCACGCGCTGCGCTGAATCCCTGTAAATTACGGACACCTGCTTTATCTTGCTGCTGACCCCTTTTGCCGCCCTGTTGGCGTTTTCAACGAGCGCGATCTTCCTTTCCATCGGCACATCAGACGGCCTGTGCATTATAACGAAATCAACCGAGGGCCTTATCTGTCTTAAATCCAGCACAGTGTCCTTTGCGCTCTCCTCCCTGACGGCGGCGCTTACCGCGTCCGCAATCTGCAGGAGCGAGGCCTCCGAAAAATCATTGCTGTACGCGTAGGCGGACTTTCCCCTGAAAAGGACCCTGACTCCAATTCCGGACTCCGTGCCTGTTACGATCTTTTCAAGCCTGTCGTCTTCAAGCTGAATGGAGAGAGGACTTTCATGTTCGACGTAAACGTCAGCGTAATCGCCGCCCCTTGCGAGGGCCCGTTTGATAATTTTCGTTAAAAGTTCCCCGGGTATATTAATCATATTTATTCGTTATTACTACAAACGTATTATAATGTTGTAACATGTAGGGCAAGGCTCCAGCCTGCTTCAGGAAGTCCTGAAAGGAAGCCCTGCAAGCACAACAAATACATAATGCTATAAAGGAGGATAATATGTCAAAAACAGGCGTGATCGGCGGAAGCGGTCTCTATGATATCCAGGGTCTCGTCTTAATAAGCAGGAAAAGCGTCCCCACACCTTTCGGTAAACCGTCCGGACCATATCTCATAGGGAAAATGGGGGATGCGGAAATAATTTTTCTGCCGCGCCACGGAAAGCGCCATGATATCCCTCCTCATATGATCAACTACAGGGCCAACATGTGGGGCTTCAGGAAATTGGGCGTTGACAGGGTCATATCGATAAACGCCGCAGGTGGCATCAAAAAAGGTCTGCGGCCCGGAGATATTGTAATTACAGACCAGGTGCTGGACATGACAAGAAACAGGAAATCGACGTTTTATGACGGAAAGGACGGGGTCGTGCACATTGATTTCACAGAGCCTTATTGCCCGCAGCTCCGCCGGGTCCTCATGGAGGCCGGGAAGCGCGTCGGGGTATCTCTGAAAAACGGCGGGACATATGTCGCCGTCGAAGGTCCCCGTCTTGAGACCGCATCTGAAATCAGGGGCTTCGGCATCCTCGGCGGCGCCGTAGTGGGAATGACCGGCATGCCCGAGGCCTCCCTCGCGAGGGAGCTGGAAATATGCTACGCCGGCGTGTCTGTCGTTGCAAATTATGCCGCCGGTATCAGCAGGAAAAAGCTTACCGTTTCCGAGGTAATGAATGCGATGAAGTCCTCGACCGGGAAGATCAAGCTCCTGCTTAAAGAGACATTTTCAGTTATGCCTGAAAAAAGGGAATGCCCCTGCGGTGAGGCGTTGAAAGAAGCGAGGATATGATAGAGATGAGGGGGGCGACGCCCCCCTCGTTAAAGACTTATTTTCTGTTTCTGTAGTAACCTCTCACGCCGAGCGTTGCCACTCCCACGATAAAAAGCACTGCGCTGACCGGCTCGGGAGCAACCGCTGTCGATCCTAATACTGTCTCCTGCTGTCCGGTCGGCTGGTTATTAAAGTTGCCGTCTACTACGAAATTAAATGTAGGAGAGCCGACGCTTATGTCGTAAATCCCGCCTGCGGAGGCGTCATAATCAACTGTAAGATGAGCAAGCAGTCCGCCTGTGCTGACCGTGCTGAGGTCGTTTGTCAGGTCCGCGCACATGATTGAATTTGAATTGCCTCCAATAGACCCGCACTGATAATCGTAGCTGTTTCCGCTGAATACATAAGCGGGATCATTCTTTGAATTTACCGGCGTCGTGAGGTTGAAATTTACTCCGTCCTGGGCGCCCTGGCCTGAAATGAGAAGAGAAAAAGACCAGCCCATATAAGGCTCCGTCGGATCAGTCAGATAAACGTCGAAAGCAAATGAGCCGCCGCCCGGCTGCACCGCCGAAGGCAGATTCACCAGTGAAAGGTTATAGGACGCGAAAGCATTACCTCCCAACACAAGAAACGATAACAGAAGCACGGACACAACAATTCTTTTGACAAACATAGCACAGCCTCCCTTTTAATTAGATTGAAATGAATTTTTCAGATACGATATCATTATCAAGAAGCATGCCCGCAAAGAGAACAAATATTTTTTCCGGATTTTGTTTTGTTTTCAGAATGTTAGATCAGGTGAAAAGATTTGAAGAGTATGTCCCGAGTGTGCCATGACACACAAATGAAGCGGGCCGCTTTGTGCAATGTCACATTACAAGGAAAGTAAGGTGTAAGCAGATTGTGATCAATTTACCTGCTATTTCCTGTACCTGTTGGCCCATACGTTATCACGCGCGCCGTCATACTGCCTCCACACTGCCATCGCGTTTCCCTGCGTGTCCATTGCTACCTGGGGATACTCAGCGCTGCCTGCATTGCCCGTCTCTATCAATACCGCCGCTCCCCAGCCTGTTCCTGCCTTGTACCTGTTTGCCCATGCGTCAGTGCGCGCGCCGACAGACTGCTGCCACACGGCTGTCGCGTTTCCCTGCGCGTCCATTGCTACCTGGGGATACTCAGCGCTGCCTGCATTGTCCGTCTCTATCAATACCGCCGCTCCCCAACCTGTTCCCGACATGTAACTGTTGGCCCATATGTCAGTGCGCGCGCCGGAAGACTGCTGCCACACGGCTGTCGCGTTTCCCCGCGCGTCCATTGCCACCTGGGGGTAATATGCATTTCCTGCATTGTCCGTCTCTATCAATACCGCCGCCCCCCAGCCTGTTCCCGCCGTGTACCTGCCGGCCCATATGTTAAAACGCGTCCCGTCATACTGATACCACACTGCTGTCGCGTTTCCCTGCGCGTCCATTGCCACCTGGGGGTAATATGCATTTCCTGCATTGTCCGTCTCTATCAATGCCGCCGCCCCCCAGCCCGTCCCCGCCGTGTACCTCTTAGCCAGAATGTTATAACGCGTCCCGTCATACTGATACCACACGGCTGTCGCGTTTCCCTGCGAGTCCATCGCCACCCGGGGATCATTAGCGCTTCCCGCGTCGTCCTCCTCTATCAATACCGCCTCTGCCCACCCTGTTCCCGCCGAGTACCTGTTTGCCCATACGTTATAAACTGATCCGTCATACTGATACCACACGACTGTCGCGTTTCCCTGCGCGTCCATTGCCACCTTTGGAGTATAAGCATCTCCTGTATCGTCCGTCTCTATCAAGACCGCCTCTCCCCAGCCTGTTCCCGCCGTGTACCTGTTGGCCCATACGTTAGTGCGCGCGCCGTCATACTGATACCACACGGCTGTCGCGTTTCCCTGCGCATCCGTTGCCACCTGGGGACCGGACGCATCCCCTGCATTGTCCGTCTCTATCAAGACCGCCTCTCCCCAGCCCGTTCCCGCAGCGTACCTGCCGGCCCATACATTAAAACGCTCGCCGTCATGCTGATACCACACGGCTGTCGCGTTTCCCTGAGCGTCCATTGCCACCTGGGGATCTGACGCGCTCCCTGTATTGTCCGTCTCTATCAATACCGCCGCTCCCCAGCCGGTCCCGGGCATGTACAATGAATAAATATTAAAACGCGTTCCGTCATACTGCTCCCACACGGCTATGGCGTTTCCCTGCGCATCCATTGCAACCTGGGGACCCAACGCATCCCCTGCATTGTCCGTCTCTATCAATACCGCCTCTCCCCAGCCCGTCTCAGCCGTGTGCCTGCTTGTCCAAATGTTATTACGCGTGCCGTCAGACTGTTGCCACACGGCTATCGCGTTTCCCCTCGCATCCATGGCCGCCTGGGGACCCACTGCGTCCCCGGAGTTGTCAGCCTCTATCGGTTCCGCTCCTTCCCAGCCCGCCCCTGCTGTGTACCTGTTGGAATAAATGCTGTAACGCGCGCCGTCATACTGATGCCACACGACTGTCGCGTTTCCCTGCGCATCCATTGCCACCTGGGGAGAATAAGCGCTCCCTGTATTGTCAGTCTCTACCAATACCGCAGTTCCCCAGCCCGTCCCTGCCGTGTACCTGTTGGCCCAAATGTTAGTACGCGCGCCGTCAGCCTGCCTCCACACGGCTGTCGCATTTCCCTGCGCATCCATTGCGACCTGGGGAATTGACGCGTCCCCTGTATTGTCCGTCTCTATCAATGCCGCCTCTGCCCAGCCGGTCCCTGCCGTGTACCTGTTTGCCCATACGTTAGTGCGCGCGCCGGCAGACTGTTGCCACACGGCTGTCGCGTTTCCCTGAGCATCCATTGCGACCTGGACGCCGGACGCGCTCCCCGTATTGTCTGTTTCTATCAATACCGCCTCTCCCCACCCCGTCCCTGCCGTGTGTCTGTTGGCCCATACATTAGTGCGCACGCCGTCATGCTGATGCCACACGGCTGTCGCGTTTCCCTGGGCGTCCATCGCCACCTGGGCGCCGGACGCACTCCCCGCGTCTTCCGTCTCTATCAATCCCGCTGCTCCCCAGCCCGAGCCTGCCGTGTACCTAACGGCCCATATGTTAAAACGTGTGCCGTCATGCTGATACCACACGGCCATCGCGTTTCCCTGCGCGTCCATTGCCACCTGGGGACCCAATGCATCCCCTGCATTGTCCGTCTCTATCAACACCGCCGCTCCCCAGCCCGCCCTTGCCGAGTACCTGTTGGCCCAAATGTTATTGCGTGCGCCGTCAGACTGCCTCCACACTGCAAGCGCGTTTCCCTGCGCATCCATTACCACCTGGGCGCTGGACGCATTCCCGGCATTGTCTGTCTCTATCAGGATTGCCGGCTGCGGCGCAGAGGACGCGGGATTGGCCAGGGAATTGATCTGCGCCTGAAGCGATGCGATCAGGGCCAGCAGATTGGATTGCTGTATATCCGCCGATGCGCTGTTGCAAAAATCGGTCGAATGCATGCCGTCCACGGTGTCAGCATTGCTTTCGCACAGAACAGTCCCGTCGGCATTTACACTCTTGATACTGCTTCCCGGCGCGCATGAGGCGTTTACCCGCCTCTGCAGATAGGTTGTGTCGGCATTCAGCGTGACGTCGCCGCTCATTCCGCCGCCTTCCAACCCTGCGCCTGCCGCTACCGCCGTAATATCGCCGCCCGAGTCATCATCCGCTTCACATTCAACCGTCCCGTCCGTATTGATGGTCCGGACCGCTTGTCCCGCAGCGCACGCGCCGCTGACGCGTAACTGGTAGTCGCCCGCAGGCAGGCCGCCCACCCTGTCCGCATTATCGGCCTCTGTCGCCCTTATCGCATACGGCGCGCCCGTCAATTGCAACCTTGGAGACATCTCGCCGTCCGTCCCTACTTCGATACTGAGATAATACTGCTCATTAAATGAAAGCGCGACCGGATTGACCGACCCGATTATTACGTTATAAATCCCATTGATTACCAGCACGCCTTCCTGTGTCTCCGTCCATAAGGCCGTAGTCGCGTCACCGTTTGGGCTGTTGTAAATTCTGAACGTCAGCGACACTGACCCGTTTACCGGATTGCGCTCCGAATCCGTCAGATAACCCTGATAGTCGATGGTCTGCGGGACTGCCGCAAAGGCATATGAAATCTTCAGCATCAGTGCAAGGAGTAAAATGCCCTGTGATAATCTTCCTCTCAGTTTATTAATCATGAAGCACCTTCTTCAGAATAAAATATTTATTGAGACAATAAGCCCCTGATGAAGACCCACTAAGTAAAATTACGCAATCCGGCGTCAAGACTTCGAAAGGGTTGGATACGATTAAGCAGGAATAATATACTAAGCCTGTCAAGAAAGCAATTTAATTATTATAAAATCTTATATACTGTGGAACACTGCTTTCCATTTACCGGACTCCCGGTAATGAATTCCCCCCCTGATTTGCACATCGAAGTCTTTTGGTCCACCTCAATTATAGGGGCAATCCATCGGATCGCCCCTACGTGCGGGCAGACACACAGGTCAGCCCCTGCTTAACTCTTAACTCTTGACTCTTAACTCTGCCTTCACTGGCACCCGCACCCTCCGGTCTGCCCGAACTGCTGCCTGACCTTGAGCTTGTCCATCAGGTTCACCACACCGTCACACGTTGCGTCGGCGCGCGCGTCCCAGTTCGGGTCTCCTGCGGATTGGCCGAAGTGCTGGCGCACCAGAAGCTTGTCCATCAGATTAACCACACCGTCTCCGTTTACGTCTCCGGCCGGCTTTATGCGTATGTCCACAGTCTGATTCGATGATAATCCTGATAGGTCCGACGTTACCGTAAGCTGCACCTGATACGGACACGGATGAGGTCCTGCGTCAGGGGGATCGAACTGTACAACTGCCCCGCTGCCGATAATCGCCCCTCCGTTCAGCGGCGTCCAGGTGTATGTGAGATTGCCTCCGCACTCGTCGCTTGCACTTGCGCTCAAATCGCTTTTGCAAAGCTCGGAGAGACAGCCGTCAACTGTAAGACCGTTGATAACAGGCAGGCTGTCGCACTGGTCGCAAGCGTCGCCGATGCCGTCGCCGTCTGTGTCGACCTGGTCGGAATTCCAATGGTCAGGACAGTTGTCATCGCAATCGGCAATGCCGTCACCGTCCGAGTCGAAGCCTTCATCGATCTGTCCGTCACAGTCATTGTCCACTCCGTCACAAATCTCGGCGATTTCCACGATACCGATTAAAGACTGCCCGTTGATATTGTCATTCCAGACGTAATTATTCAATTCCACGTAATGCTCGGCCCCGCCTGAATTGCTCGGTTCGCAATCCGTCTGGGAGCGACACCACCAATTGAAGTACGAAGCAGTCTCCCCACTGGCCCATACGAATGTGCCCTCCTGTGCCGCGTCAGTCAGTCCGATCCACAGACGGCCTCCGACCTGTGAAGCAAACGTTTCCCATACCCAACTGTTCTCCGCGTCGTCATTGATCGTCACGAGATGTCCGCCGAACAACTGCGCCTGAGCTTCCGCGTCTGTCCAGGTATTATTGGCAACCGCGTAATAGGTATGTCCGTTAGATGGATTAAGGAAAGGTCCTGCTATTACAGAAGCCCCGGGATTATCAATCCGGCCGTCACAGTCATTGTCTATCCCGTCGCAGACGTCTGATGCTGAGGGATTAATTGACTCGTCAAAGTCATTGCAGTCCGCGTAGTTGTCCACGATGTGACCGCCCGGGGGCAGCGAACATGCATATACAAAAAAAGCAGGATTACCATACCCGTCATCATCAGAATCCTGATAATAGATGTTTAAGACGCCGTCGTCAATCTGCCCGTTACAGTCATCATCAAGGTTGTTGCATATCTCAGGTGATGGATTTCCGGGGACCGCATCGCACTCAAGCTCATAAGCGCCCATACATATAAATGTGCCTGACGCCTGACAGGCGCCTGTGCCGGTATAACACCCCTGCCCTACCGGGAAGCCTTCATCCGACAGACCGTCACAATTATTGTCCCGGTAATCGCAGACGATTTCTGCTGCTTCAGGATTGACTGACGGATCACTGTCATCACAGTCTGTCGCGTTGCCCTCAGGACAGGAAGCGTGACCAGGACTGCCGTATCCATCGCCGTCAGCGTCGGTGCATGGCTGTTGTACAGTAATACTCTGTGGCCCGAACGCGTTATTGGTCTCATCCGACTCCGTCACTGAAATGACTTTATCCACTATCGCGTGCATATTGTATGTTCCGGCCGAGGAATAGATAACTGTGCCGGTGCAAGTTGTTGTTAAGCCGGCATCCAGACCGCCCAAAGAGCAGGTAAAATCCGCTCCATACGGCGGCTTAGGAAGGCCGCAATAAAGTAAACATCCAAAGTCCGAACATATCTCCTCACAAATCGTGCCTTCATTTTTGTAGAATGCCGTAATAAAGCTGCCTGCATCAGCATCCCCCTGGTTTTTTACTGTAACGGTCACAGAAATACTCTGGCCGGGAACAGGGCTTACGGGATTGGTTGTGATGCCCTCGACGATAAGGTCCGGCTGCGGCGCTTCAACGGCGAAGGGAGCGCTTTGCATCCAGCCTGAGACCGTGTCCAGATTGTCAGTGACCCTGGCGCGAACAGTTACAGACGGCGCTGTGAAGCCGATGACCCAATAAAGAGAGAAAGTGTCTGAACCGGTTGACGACACGTCAACTATAGGTTGCCATGTCGTTCCATTCAGACTGTATTCAAAGGTTGCCGAAGACAGAAGGCCGTCAATAAATCCTCCACTGTCGTCTGCGCCTGTTGCAGTGATGGTAATTGACGAACCTCTGTAGACTGTGCCGGAAGGCGCATTGAGCGAAGCCATGCGGGGAGCGTTGTTTACATTGATGCGGTTCTGGAAGGCCGCGGCGTTAAGTACGATCGGGTCATGTCCGCGAAGGCGCCAATCTCTGTAAAAGTCCCGGAAATTCCTCTGGCTGGAGATGCACTGCAGACCGACCGGCGGATCAACATAGGTAGCACAAGACCCCGGCCATCCCGCCTGGAGAGTATCAAAGATTGCCTCGAAGCTGCTGCTGAATTTGTCAAAGCCGTCATCCGAAGCATCCAGGGCGTCCCACAGAGCGCCCGTTACAAGACCCTCGTAACGTTCTGCTGAAGAACTGATCTGCTCACCGGATGTATTTTCTGATGAACTATCATCAAAAACAGCCAACGGCAGGAAACCCGCCCATCCCTCGGTCCAGGCACATTCTTCAGATAAGGGCTCTCTATGGTACATACAATCCGAATTAAAGAAGTCGCCGCCGGATATACTCCCGAATTGATCTGCGGGGGTCGGCGGCCAGGACTGATCGTAGGCCTGGAACATGACAAAGTGGCCATATTCATGCACATGGGTATTTTGGCCCGCTCCTCTAAGGAGGAAGATATTATGGGTAAAGTACGGGTCGAAATAGGGTCTCCCCGGGCAGGGAAGACCGAAAAGTCCCCCCTGACATGGAAACTCAACTCCAATTTGGGGGACCCACACACCACCGGTTTGTCCCTCAATATAACGCCATGCCCGTCTCAAGTTCTCAAAGACAGTAAAAGCCTCATCTTCCCCGGGAGTATTCGGATCGCCGTCAAGATCAATCACGCTGGTTGTGCCATAGTCCTGGTCTCCATCCCCGATGTCCTGACGGATGACAAAGGGGCCGGCGGAATGAGGAAAGGTCCATGTCCCTCCGGCAGGGGGGCAGACCAGAGCCGGGCAGAAGACATCGGCAATGGCATCGTTTCTGGCATACAAAATCATATAGGCGTCCGCGCGCCTGTTCTCCCACAGCGTGTCATCCGGATAAGGACAGTGGTTGTGAAAGAGCGTGCCTTCGCAGTCGGTAAAGTTCTCAAAGGTCAATTCCCAGCTTCCGGTGTCTCCGGTCCATGCCTGACCGATGTAATCATGGTCCACGGGGTCAGCATCATAAACCCTTACTATTGCCTCCCGGACGGGAGCACCGTTACTGTTGTTACACTGGCCGAAGAGCCGGGTATTCGGACACGCGTCATCGGTGCAACCGTCAAAATCCCCCGCGTGTACAGCAGGCGGCCCGGCAGCGAAAGCAAGCAGCAGCACACACAGGATCAACGTCAACATCTTCTTCCTTTCCATAAGCGCCTCCATCTTTACTCGAGCCCCATGGGCTGAGTTTTTTTAGTTATAGTATTAAGACTCTACTCTGCTATCCTCGTAATCTCAAGGTAATTTTCACATCCTGTTCGCTAATAGTGTTCATCAACGTCGAATCCGCTGCCGACCTCGCCGACGCCTCAGCGCTGATAAGCGTCTGAAACTCATATCGTAGTCCCCCAACGCTACGTCGGGAACAAACCAAATGTTACTGCTGTTTTAAAGGAAAATACGTGCCGTTAAGATGCCCTTAATTAAACCATACCGGCTGTGGCTTCTGTCAAGAAAATTCGTTACTTGCGCGATTGCGCAAACAGGCAAGATCTATGGCGAAAAACAGCCGGGCGATCCGCCGGATCGCCCCTACGGCGGGCAGACACTCCGGTCAGCCCCTACTTGACTCTTAACTCTTGACTCTTAACTCTTGACTCTTAACTCTTAACTCTTAACTCTTAACTCTTAACTCTTAACTCTTGACTCTTGACTCTTAACTCTTGACTCTTGACTCTTGACTCTTGACTCTGCCTTCACTGGCACGCGCACCCGCCGGTCTGGCCGAATTGCTGCCTGACCCTGAGTTTGTCCATCAGGTTCACCACCCCGTCACACGTTGCGTCGGCCCTGACGTCCCAGTTCGGGTCCCCTACTGACTGGCCGAAGTGCTGCCGCACCAGAAGCTTGTCCATCAGGTTAACCACTCCGTCTCCGTTTACGT
>JACRHD010000012.1 GCA_016234115.1 Nitrospirota bacterium | reverse complement strand
GTTGGGGCGTGCGCATCAACGGGCTCGACGTCATGCGATGCCGGAGCTGTTGTGGATTCATGCGTAGCGGGAAGCCCGACTGGCGCAGACGATAACTGTAATGGTACTGACGAGAACTGAAATGGAACAGCGGATGAGAACTATGCACCTGCAGCAACGAGCTGCGGAGTTGGGGCGTGCGCATCAACGGGCTCGACGTCATGCGATGCCGGAGCTGTTGTGGATTCATGCGTAGCGGGAAGCCCGACTGGCGCAGACGATAACTGTAATGGTACTGACGAGAACTGTAATGGAACAGCGGATGAGAACTATGCACCTGCAGCAACGAGCTGCGGAGTTGGGGCGTGCGCATCAACGGGCTCAACGTCATGCGATGCCGGAGCTGTTGTGGATTCATGCGTAGCGGGAAGCCCGACTGGCGCAGACGATAACTGTAATGGTGCTGACGAGAACTGCAATGGAACAGCGGATGAGAACTATGCACCTGCAGCAACGAGCTGTGGAGTTGGGTCTTGCGCATCAGCAGGCTCAACGTCATGCGAAGCCGGAGCGGTAGTGGATTCATGCGTAGCGGGAACACCTTCCGCAGAGACGTGTAATGGAATAGACGACGACTGTGACGGCTCGACGGATGAGAATCTTACACAGCCTGCAAGCTGCGGAGTAGGGGCATGCGCACGCACTGGAATAGAGACCTGCACTAACGGAGTATTCGGTGGCTACATATGCACGGCAGGAACGCCTTCCACGGAGATATGCAACAATATAGACGATGACTGTGACGGATCAACAGATGAAAACCTTACACAGCCGACAAGCTGCGGAGTAGGGGCATGCGCAAGCACGGGAATAGAGACCTGCACGAACGGAGTATTCGGCGGTGACACATGCTCGGCAGGAACGCCCTCCGCGGAGATATGCAATAACGCAGACGATGATTGTGACGGCGCAGCAGATGAAAACCTTACACAGCCTACAAGCTGCGGAGTAGGGTCATGCGCTTCAACGGGGACAGAGACCTGCACCACGGGCAACTGGGGAAGCAATAACTGCAATCCGGGCGCGCCCTCAACAGAGATTTGTTCCGACGGAAATGACAATGACTGTGACGGATTAACAGATGCCATGGACCCCAACTGCCAGACCTCGAATATCGATCTTACAGTAATCTCATTATATGTCCCATCAACGGCATTCCCCGGGACAAACATATCTGTAAGCGGCACAACAAAGAACCAGGGCACAGACCCGGCGGTGGCATCGGCAACAAAATTATACTGGTCAACGGACAGCTCATGGGACGCCGGAGACACATATCTCGGGACCATGGCAGCGCAGGCGCTTGAACCGGGAGCCGGTAGTTCCGGCATAGTGACTATTAACGTTCCGGCAGGCGCGTGTTCAGGCACATTCTACATTATCGCGGCAGCGGACGCCGACGGTATTATTGCTGAGATGAGCGAAACAAATAATTACAACAGTAAACCCATCAGCACGGGCCCTGACCTCACTGTATCGGATATTTCCGCGCCGACTGTGTCGGGAGCAGGCAAGACCATAACAGTTACGGACACGACCCGGAACGTCGGGGGATGCCCCGCGGCTGCGGCAACGAAGATATATCTTTCAGAGGACAGCACGTGGGACGCGGGTGACACCGAGCTTGGAGGCAGGGCGGCGCTGACTCTCGCATCAGGGGCATCGGATACCGGGAGCGCCGTTTTAACCATACCCGATGGAACATTTGCGGGCGCGTATTTCATCATAGCAAAGGCGGATGCGGAGGGTATTGTGGCGGAGCTGAACGAGACAAACAATTACTATATTGAATCCATAAGCATCGGACCTGATTTAATGGTTTCAGACTTTACAGCCCCGGCAAGCGCATCAGCCGGAGAAACAATCACTGTTACAGACACGACGCATAACACCGGCCAGGGTGATGCCGGGACTTCTACGACCGGGTTCTATCTGTCGCCGGACCTTGCGTATGACGCCGGAGATACACCTTTAGGAAGCAGGGCTGTGGCGGCGCTTGCGGCAGGGGCGTTCGATGCCGGAAGTACGGACGTTATTGTTCCTGCCGATACACCCGGCGGCGCTTACTATATAATAGCAAGGGCGAATGCAGATGGAGCTGTCGGGGAGCTTAGCGGGACCAACAATTACTTCAGCAGACAAATAAACGTAGGACCTGATCTCATTGTGTCGGCCCTTACAGCGCCGGCAATCGCGGCGGAAGGGGACATTATTTCCGTGACGGACACGACAAATAACGTCGGCGACGGAGATGCAGAGGCCTCAACGACCGGGTTTTATCTGTCAACCGACAACGAGTATGACGAAGCTACGGATACCTTCATTGGAAGCAGGACAGTGCAGCCTGTGGCGTCGGGGGCCTCGGATTCGGGTAGCGCGTCTGTAACCATTCCTGCCGGAACAGGCGCGGGCGCGTATTTCATTATAGCGATGGCGAATGCGGACGGCCTTGTCGCGGAACTCAGCGGGACCAACAATTACTTCAGCAGACAAATCAATATAGGACCTGATCTTATAGTATCGGCGCTTACAGTACCGGCAAGCGCGGGGGCCGGAGCAACGATCTCCGTTTCGGATGTGACCGGCAACATCGGTGCTGGTGAAGCGGGGGCGTCGACGACCTGGTACTATTTGTCGGCGGACTATACATTTGACGCGGCGGATACGAAGATCGGAGAGAGAGCTGTGGCGGCTATTGCGGCAGGGTCGACAAGCGCGGGAAGCGCGACATTAACCATTCCTGCGGAAACAGGCGCGGGCACATATTACATTATAGCGATGGCGAACGCGGATGGCGCTGCCGGGGAGCTCAGCGGGACCAACAACTACCTGAGCAGGTCCGTCAATATAGGGCCTGATCTCATAATCTCTGCCTTGACGGTTCCGGCCAGCTCCGGAGCGGGAGCGACGATCTCTGTGACGGACACTACGAACAACGTCAGCGCGGGGAATGCCGGGGGATCGACGACCGCTTACTATCTGTCGGCGGACGCCTCATATGACGCTGGAGACCTCTCCGTCGGAAGCAGGTCTGTTTCTGCTCTCCCGTCAGCGACGGCAAGCACCGGAAGCGCGACTGTGACCATCCCTGCCGGGACATCTGCCGGGGCGTACCGCATTATTGCAAAGGCGGATGCAGGCGGCGCTGTAGCGGAGTTGAGCGAAACGAACAATTATTATGTAAGCTCAATAATCAATATAGGGCCTGATCTTGCAGTAACGGCCCTTACAGTGCCGGCAAGTGCGGCGGCAGGCTCAGCGGTCTCTGTGACAGATACGACAAGGAACGTCGGATACGGGGATGTCGGCGCATCAACGACCAGATTCTATCTCTCGGCGGACTCCACGTATGGAGCGGGAGATACGTCTATCGGCGACAGGGCCGTGGCGGCCATGACGTCAGGCTCGTCAAATTCCGGAAGCGCGACCGTGACCATTCCTGCGGGAACAGCCGCCGGCGAGTACTACATCATCGCAAAGGCGGATGCTGACGGCGCTGTCGTGGAGTTGAGCGAGACTAATAATTTCTACATAAGCACAATAATCAAAATAGGACCTGATCTCACAGTATCTAACCTTACAGTACCGGCAAACGCGGCTGCCGGAGCAACAATCTCCGTGACAGACCTTACCAATAATGTCGGTCAGGGGGATGCAGGGGCGTCGACAACCGGGTTCTATCTGTCGGCGGACGCCGCTTATGACCCGGGAGACGCGCTTATCGGCGACAGGGTTGTGCCGGTCATCGCGGCCGGGGCGTCAAATACGGGAAGCGCGTCCGTAACCATTCCCGCTGGAACAAGCGCCGGCGCTTATTACATCATAGCAAAGGCCGACGCGGACGACTCCGTCGGGGAATTGAGCGAGACCAATAACAACTTCAGCAAATCAATCAAAATAGGACCTGATCTTACAGTGTCGGCCCTTACAGTGCCGGACGGCGCAGAGGCCGGGTCAACTATCTCAGTGACGGACACGACAGTCAATGCCGGCCAGGGTGACGTGGCCGCGTCAACGACAGGGTTCTATCTGTCGACGAATATCACGTTTGACGCGACGGATACGCTTATTGGAAGCAGGTCCGTGCCTGCCCTTGCAACAGGGGCGACAAACATCGGGAGCGCGTCCGTGACCATCCCCGCAGGGATAACCGCCAGTACGTACTTCATCATCGCAAAGGCGGACGCAGGCGGCGTCGTTACGGAGCTGTCTGAATCAAACAATTATTACGTGAGTGAAGCAATCAGCGTAGGACCTGATCTCACGGTGACGGCCGTATCGGTTCCGGCAACCGCAAGGGCCGGGGCAACGATCTCTGCGACAGATACTACAAAGAACATGGGCCAGGGCAACGCAGAGACGACGACGACCGGGTTTTATCTCTCCGCTAACATTTTCTATGATGCGGAAGATACGTACATCGGCGGAAGATCGGTCCCTGAACTTGCAACAGGGGCATTAAATACCGGAAGCGCATCGCTGACCATTCCTGCCGACACAGTCGCGGGCGAATACTACATCGTAGCAAGGGCCAATGCGGACGGTGCCGTTGCGGAGTTCAACGGGACGAACAATTTCTTCACAAGCACAATAATCAAAATAGGACCCGATCTCATGATGACCGCCCTTACAGTGCCTGTGAGCGCGGCGTCAGGAGCAACGATCTCCGTGACGGACACGACAAAGAACCTCGGCCCGGATGACGCAGGGGCGACAACGACCGGTTTCTATCTCTCGACGGACGGCTCCTATGACGCAGGAGATACGCTTATCGGAAGCAGGACTGTCGAGCCCCTTGCGGCAGGGGCCTCAAGCTCGGGAAGCGCATCTGTGACCATACCTGCCGGAACATCTGCGGCCCCGTATTACATCATAGCGAAGGCGAACGCGATCAACGCCATTGCTGAATTGAACGCGGCAAACAACAACTTTGCCAAGCCTATCAATATAGGGACCGATTTTACAGTAACGGCCCTTACGGCGCCGTCAAGCACCGGGGCCGGAGCTACGGTCTCCGTGACGGAAACAACAAAGAACATCGGCCAGGGCGACGCAGGAGTGTCGACGACAAGCTTTTATCTGTCGACGGACATCACCTATGACGCCGGAGATCCGTTAATCGGCAGCAGGTCGGTCCCGGTCCTCGCATCAGGCGCGACGAATACCGGAAGCACGCTTGTAACCATTCCTGCCGACACAGTCGCGGGCGAGTACTACGTCATAGCAAGGGCGAACGCAGACGGCGTTGTCGAAGAAGTGAGCCAGACCAATAATAATTACGTGAGCACACTCATCAGAATAGGGACGGACATTACGGTATCGGCCCTTACAGCGCCTTCAAGCGCCGCAGCCGGGGCGACGATCTCCGTAACGGACACCACACGGAATATCGGCCAGGGCGGCGCGGGCGAGTCAACGACCAGGTTCTATCTGTCGACCAACACGGCATATGACGCCGGAGACACTTCTATCGGGGAAAGGGCCGTGGAGGCGCTGGCGGCAGGGGCTTCAAGCACCGTTAGCACGTCTGTAACCATACCTGCCGAAACAACAACCGGCACATACTACATCATAGCGGAGGCGAATACGGACGGCGCTGTTGTGGAGCTCAGCGAGACCAACAATTATTATATAAGCGCGCCTGTAAAGATAGGATATGATCTCATGGTATCGGCGCTTACAGTTCCTTCAGGCTCGGGAGCGGGGGCGACGATCACCGTGACGGATTCGATCAAGAACATCGGTCAGGGCAGCGCGGGCGCGTCAACGACCAGGTTCTATCTGTCGACCAACAGTACGTACGATGCCGGAGATACGTTAATAGGAGAGCGGGCAGTGGCGGCAATCGCGGCGGGGGCGACAAATACCGGAAGCGCGTCTGTAACCATACCCGTCGGAACAACCTCGGGTACATTCTACATAATAGCGATAGCGGATGCCGCCGGCGTCGTCGTAGAACTGCTCGAGACCAACAACAACCTGAGCAAGGCCATCAGCATCGGACCCGACCTCACGGTATCGGCCCTTACGGCGCCTTCAAGCGCAGCGGCAGGGGCGACGATCACCGTGACGGATTCGACAAAAAACAGCGGTCAGGGCGGCGCGGGCGCGTCAACGACCAGGTTCTATCTCTCGACCAACAGTACGTACGATGCCGGAGATACGTTAATAGGAGAAAGGGCAGTGGCCGCACTCACGGCAGGTGCGACAGATACCGGAAGCGCGTCTGTGACCATACCTGCCGGAACAGCCGCCGGCGCCCGATACATCATAGCCAGGTCGGATGCGACGGGTATAATAGCTGAAAAGAGCGAGACAAACAACAATTACGCTAAATCTATAACAATAAATCCGTAACGGTTTGTCCGTATCACGGGAGGACCTTCTGATGCGGGAAGGTCCTCCCCTTTTTTTTGCGAGCAGCCTCATAATTGTTATGGTAGAATATAAAACTTAAAGGATTTGCTGCTATGGGAAGCGGCGGGCCGCGGACCACATTATGGAAATCAGTTGCCATGGAGGCTTTTTTGGAAGAGAAATATAGCGCCGGAGAGATGGAAAAAAAATGGCAGGCGTATTGGGAGCGTGAGGCCCTGTTTACCGTAAGAGAAGACGGCAACCACCCGAAATTTTACTGTCTCGAGATGTTCCCGTATCCCTCCGGCAGGATCCACATGGGACATGTAAGGAACTACGTCATCGGCGACGTCATTACCAGGTACAAAAGGATGCGGGGATATAATGTGCTGCACCCGATGGGATGGGACTCGTTCGGACTCCCCGCTGAAAACGCCGCCATCAAACACGGCGTACACCCTGCGAAATGGACCTTTGAAAATATCGACTATATGAAGGGCCAGTTGAATAAAATAGGGCTGAGCTACGATTGGTCAAGGGAAGTAACGACGTGCAAGCCGGAATATTACAGGTGGAACCAGTGGTTCTTTCTCAGGATGCTCGAACGCGGCCTCGCTTACAAGAAATCCTCTTCGGTCAACTGGTGCCCCTCCTGTGGGACCGTGCTTGCCAATGAACAGGTGATCGATGAGAAGTGCTGGAGGTGCGACAGCGTTGTTGTGCAGAAAGAGCTTGAGCAGTGGTTTTTTAAAATCACGGAATATGCGGAAGAGCTTTTAAGAGACGCCGATACCCTGGGCGGCTGGCCGGAAAAGGTCGTCACGATGCAGCGCAACTGGATCGGGCGCAGCGAAGGGGTCGAGGTCGATTTCAGGGTCTCCGGCACGGAGAAAACCGTAAGGATATTCACCACAAGGCAGGACACGCTTTACGGCGCGACCTTCATGAGCATCGCGAAAAAACACCCACTTGTCGCTGGGCTGGTAAGAGATGAGAATAAGTTGAAGGAGATAACTGCCCTTTCAGATGACCCCGAAAAGAAGGAAGGGGTTTTTACGGGCCATTATGCTGAAAATCCCCTGACAGGAGATATGATTCCAATCTGGGTCGCAAACTTCGTTCTTATGGAATACGGCACCGGCGCGATCATGGCAGTGCCCGCGCACGACCAGAGGGACTTTGAATTCGCGCAGAAGTATGGCTTGCCGGTCAAGGTGGTAATCGAGGGTCAAGGGTCAAGGGGCAAGGGTCAAGAGTCGGAAAATCCGGCTTCTGAAATTTCACGGGCTTTTGAAGAAGACGGTGTCCTCGTCGATTCAGCGCAATTCTCCGGCCTTTCCTCCGGTGATGCAAAGGCAAAGATCGCGGATCATCTCCAGCAGAAAGGTCTCGGTAAAAGGGTCGTAAACTACAAGCTTAGGGACTGGGGCATATCCCGCCAGAGATATTGGGGGACGCCGATCCCGGTAATATACTGTTCTTCATGCGGTATTGTGCCTGTTCCTGATGACGAACTTCCCGTCATCCTTCCGCAGGACGTCGTGTTTACCGGCAAAGGGGCTTCGCCGCTGCTGGAGGTGAAGGATTTCATAAATACGAAATGTCCGGGATGCGGCAAAGAGGCCAGGAGGGAGACGGACACCATGGACACCTTTGTGGACTCTTCATGGTATTTCATCGCTTACTGCCTCGGCGGAAACGCTGAAGTTGATTTCTCTTCCGAACTCTCGACTCTTGACTCTAAACTCTCTTATTGGATGCCGGTTGATCAGTATATCGGGGGGATCGAGCACGCCGTGCTCCACCTGCTTTACTCTCGCTTTTTTACAAAAGTCATGAGGGACATCGGGCTTATAAAAGTCGATGAACCGTTTACAAGCCTCCTTACACAGGGAATGGTGATCAAGGACGGCGCCAAGATGTCCAAATCAAAGGGCAATGTCGTGGACCCGGATTTCCTGATAAACAAATACGGCGCAGACACTGTCAGGGTGTTCTGCATGTTCGCCGCCCCTCCGGAGAGGGACCTCGAATGGTCCGACCAGGGCGTGGAAGGCGCATACAGGTTTTTAAACCGGGTGTGGGGCCTGGTGTACAAATACAGTGACAAGTTACAAGTTGCAAGTAACAGGGTAAAAGATGAAGAAGCCTCTGACCCGAGGGTGTTGAACTCTACTCCAAACCCGTCACTCGTCACTCGTCACTCGTCACTATTGCGAAAGACCCATCAGACGATCAGGAAAGTCACGGGCAGCATCGAGAGGGACTACCATTTCAATACGGCCATAGCCGCCCTGATGGAGCTGATCAATGAAATATCGGCGTTTAATCCGTCGGACGATGAAGATTTCATGGTCCTAAGCTTCAGCATGAGACAGTTGATCATTCTGCTTTCTCCTTTTGCCCCGCATATTGCGGAAGAACTATGGCAGCAGACCGCCGAAAAGGAAAGCCTCCTGAGACAGTCGTGGCCCGCGTGGAATGAGGAAATAGCGAGGGAAGAAGAAGTTGAGCTCGTAATCCAGATAAACGGGAAGGTCAGGGGCAGGATCATGGTCGCTGCCGGTCTTGACGATGAAGCGCTTAAGGAACAGGCCTTCTCCGATCCGAAAGTGCAGGACCATATTAAAGACAAGACGTTGAAGAAGGTCGTGGTGGTAAAAGGGAAGCTGGTGAATATCGTAATTTAGAAAGGGAGGAAGCGCAGAAGTGCAGAAGTGCAGAAGTAAAAAAAACGGCAGAAGCGCGGCGGCGCGCATAATATTTCTTATTCTTTCCCTGTCACTTGTCACTTGTTACTTGTTACTTGTTTCCTCCTGCGGTTATCGCATGATCGGTTCGACGTCCCTGCCGTTTCATTCAGTCACGATTAAACAGGTCCGGAACAGGACATACGAGCCGAGACTTGAAGAGCGGATGCATATCGCCCTCTCAAGGGAGTTTATCAGCCAGGGGATCGAGGTCGCGGGCACAGGCGGGGAAGTTGAGCTCGAAGCTACGGTCACTTCTTTTCAGTTAGGCGCCATCGCGGCGGTTGACGACAGGATAAAGGAGCAGTCCATCCTGCTTCGGGTGGACATCAAATTGACGGACGCTGGAAGGGTCACTGAATTCAGTTCCCTGGAGTCGCCCATAAAAATTACCTTCCAGACTACCGGCACAGTGAGTGAAAGCGTCGCCTTCAAGGAACTGGCGACCGACAAGGCCTGCAGCGAGATCGCAAAAGAGCTTGTAGGACGCATCATCATTACCTATGCAAAATAAGGCGCTTCTCAGGGAAATCGAAAACGGTCTTCCGGCCGCCCTATATTTTATATGGAGTGAAGAAAGCTTATTTCTTGAGGAAGCGCTCCCGAGGATCGTCGGCGCAGTCATTGCCGGGGGCCCGGAGGAGTTTAATTATGACGTCTTCTATCCCGCCTCATCGCCGCAGGAGATTGTAAACGCCGCTTCGACCTTGCCGTTTATGTCTTCGAGACGGCTTGTGGTGTTGAAGGACTTTCACGCGTTTCCGGCCCCTGCGGTCAAGGCCCTTGTGCCGTATTTTGCAAACCCCGCAGAGACCGCCTGTGTGGTTGTGCTTTCCCGGAAGGCCCCCGCGGCCTCTCTGGACATTGCGAAGGTCTATTCTCTGATCATAAGGGACAGCGACATACCGGCATGGCTGAAGCAGGCCGGGGCGCAGAGGGGGCTCCGGCTGACCGATGAAGCGGTGGATTCCCTGATAGAATATGTGGGGTATGAGGTCGGCCTTCTTACTATGGAGCTTGAGAAATTGGCTTCGTCTGGCAGCAGGACCGTCAGCGGCGGCGACGTCGTCTCTTCCGCCGGCAGGGTCAGGGAATTTACGGCCTTCGAGCTTGTAGACTCTCTGACATCCGGGAAAAGCTCAAGGGCCTTCATGATAATGAAGAACCTGATTTCAAATATGAGCAGCCATGAACTGCCCCTTATCATGGGGACCCTGAACTGGCACTACAGGCAATTCTATTTACTGTGGATGAACAAGGGCAAAAGACCCATGAAGATGAAGGAGACGACGTACAGGGTGCTGGTAAAATACCTGCCGTCATTTCAGGAAGAGGATTTCTTCCGCATCTTCCGGGACCTGCATGAAGCGGACCTGGGATTAAAGAGGTCAGGGAGACCGGAGCTTGTACTTGAGGTTTTGCTGATTAAGCTGCTGCAAAAGAGGTCAACTACTTGACGAGCTTTGTGAGCTGCGAGACCCTCCTTGCCGCCGTATTTCTGTGGATGATCTTTTTCCTTGCCGCCGTATCGAGAGCGGAAACAGCCTTGTTCAGGGCTGCCTTCGCGGCCTCGGTATTCTTGCCCGCGACTTCGGCTTCAACATTTTTAGCAAGGGTCTTCAACGTGCTCTTTATGGACCTGTTCTTGAGAGTCAAGGCTTCCGCCTGCCGGGCCCTCTTAAGGACCGACTTGCTTCTTTTGGGCGCTGCTTTTGCTGGCAATTGATTGCCCTCCTTTATGAAAAGTTTAAAATTTATCCGGAAAAAATGTTATATTTTTTAACATTAACTGTATGGTAAAGTCAACCGTTGAGAGAGAAGACTGTTATTTAATTAGATGTAATATTCCATTGGGAATTATGTGGATAAGACGATCGCCGTCATTCCCGTGCCTAAAGCACCTACTGTTGGCAATCCTTAAGCGGGAATCCAGAAGCACTTGGTATTAAGAATACTGGATTCCCGATAAATACCTCGGGAATGACGAACTGAAGCAGATGTAAATAACATGTGATCTCAACATGTAACGAATAACAATATTTTATGGATGAGAAAAAGAACATAACAAAGGCGGCCGGTCTGATGTCGGTGGCGACCTTCATCAGCAGGATACTCGGGTATATCAAGGACATGATACTGGCGGTCTTTTTCGGGGCGAGCGGCCTTTCGGACACGTTCTTTGTAGCGTTCAGGGTCCCTAATCTCCTGCGGGAGCTTTTTGCGGAAGGGTCCATGTCCTCTGCGTTCGTGCCGGTCCTGACGGAATACCGGACAAGGCAGGGGGAAGAAGAAGCCCGGAGGCTCGTGAGAATTACTTTCACGGCCATCCTGATCGTTGTAGGTCTGGTCTGCGTCGCCGGCGTCATTTTCGCCCCCGCGCTCGTTGCCGCGATAGCGCCCGGTTTCCTGGTCCAGCCGGAAAAGTTCAAGCTGACGGTAATTCTTACGAGGGTGATGTTCCCGTTCCTGCTTTTTATGAGCCTTGCATCTCTTGTAATGGGGGCGCTTAATACGAAACGGGTCTTTTTCATGCCCGCACTGGCCCCCGCCGTGCTGAATGTCGTTACGATCGCGGCGGTGCTCTTATTGTCTCAGGCGCTTCAACAGCCGATCGTATCGGTCGCGATAGGCGTAGTGTCAGGGGGGTTGGTTCAGCTTGCCTTTCAACTGCCTTCTTTTTATAAGAACGGTTATTCATTAACGCCTGAATTGAATTTCGGGCATCCCGGGTTGAAGAGGATGTCCGTCCTGATACTTCCGGCAACAATGGGGATGGCCGTTGTGCAGATCAATATATTTGTCAGCACAATCCTCGCGTCCTATCTGCCGGAGGGAAGCATTACATATCTTTACTACTCGATGAGACTCATCCAGTTTCCCGTTGGGATATTCGGCGTCGCCATGGGGATGGCGGTGCTTCCGGCGCTGTCCGCGCATGCCGCGAAAGGGGAGTTCGGTCATCTGAGGAGCGATTTTTCATTCGCCCTGAGGATGCTGTTCTTTATCACCATCCCGGCGATGGCGGGACTGATAGCGCTGAGAGGGCCGATAGTGAACATACTTTTTCAGAGAGGCAAATTTCAATACGCCGCGACCCTCGGCACGTCAGAGGCCCTGCTTTTCTATTCCCTTGGGATATGGGCCATTGTCGGTGTGCGTATCGTAACGGCATGCTTTTATTCCATGCAGGACACAAAGACGCCGGTAAAGATAGCGGTCTTTGCCGTAATAACCAATATCATTCTCAGCCTGCTTCTGCTGAAGCCGCTCAGGCACAGCGGGCTCGCTCTCGCCAATTCCGTAGCGGCATCGGCGAATTTCTGCGTCCTTTTTTTCATGTTGAGAAAAAAGCTGGGCAATGTCGACGGAAGGAAGATAGCAGCGTCTTTCATGAAGATATCCGCCGCCTCCGCGGTAACGGGGATTGCCGGCTGGCTCATAGTCAGGGGAGATATATGGATGCATGGAGGGAGGACCGTCGAAAAGACCGGCATCATGATCGCAGCGGTTTTATTTTATCTCGCGGTGTATGTCCTGATTATGCGCATGCTCAAGAGTGAAGAGTTGACGTATCTTGTGAAGATGTATAAGGAGAAGAGGAAAAAATAAAGAAGGAGAAAATATCATGATCATCAAAAAATTAGTAGTCGGGCCGCTTCAGGAGAACTGTTATATCGTCGGTGACAAGAAGACGAAACAGGCGATTGTAATTGATCCGGGCGACGAGTCCGACAGGGTCCTCGATGAAATAAAGGAACACGGCCTTGAAGTAAGCGCCGTGGTATTGACTCACGCCCATTTTGACCATATCGGGGCCGCAGGGGACATCAAGAGGGCCACTGGCGCGAAGATACTCATGCATAAGGACGACGTGGAGGCTTACGCCCTGGCAAGGGACCAGGCCGCTTTCTGGGGTTACAGTGTCGATGACCTGCCGCAGATCGACAGGTTTGTCGATGAGGGAGACGCGATAGAGGCGGGCGGTCTGAGTTTTAAGGTCATGCACACCCCGGGCCACAGCCAGGGCGCTATATGCCTTTATGGGGAAGGCGTGGTGTTCTCCGGCGATACTATTTTCGAGGGCTCCGTCGGCAGGACGGATTTCCCCGGCGGGAGCATCGAAGAGCTCAGGAAGTCGTTCAGACGCCTGATTGATTTGCCGGAGGACACCAAGGTCTTTTCAGGCCACGGCCCGGATACGACAATCGGGAGAGAGAGGGTGGAGAATTTCTTTATGAATGAGATTTAAGATGTGTCGGGCAGGGTCAGACTTAAAAATTGAGATATTAATCAGCTTGAAATAATTGCATTACTGAGTGTAAGCTGTTACAGATTTATTCATCATCAGGGACGTGGGGACATGGCGAGGAAACCGAGGATAGAGTACGAAGGGGCGTTCTATCACGTAATAATCCGGGGCAACCGGAGAGAAAAGATATTCGGAGACAGAAAAGACATTCTGAAATATCTTGAAATCCTATCCAATTACAAGAAACGGTATCAATTCTATTTATACAGCTACGTATTGATGAGTAATCATGTGCATCTGTTAATGGAAGTCGGCAGGACGCCTTTGTCAAAAATACAGCAAGGAATAAACCAGAGTTATACGATGTATTTTAACAGGAGGCATAAAACAGTCGGGCATCACTTTCAAGGGAGATATAAGGCGATCCTGTGTGACAGGGATGTTTATCTGCTTTCACTTATTAAATACATTCACATGAATCCTCTAAGGGCAAAAATGGTCAGGGAATTACAGGATTATAATTGGAGCAGTCATAACTTTTATGCAGGCAGAGAGAAAGAGAACAGTATAGTTGACACGGATCGTGTTTTGAGGCTCTTCTCTGAAGACAAACCGACATCGAGAAGGCTGTATAGAGAGTTTATGGGAGATGGACTTGCCATAACAAGAGATGATATTTACAGAACAATCGACCAGAGAGTGCTTGGAAGCGAAGAATTTCTGGACAATGTAATAGAAAGGTATGATGGAGAATTAAAGAAGGAGAAGAGGGCGGGGGAATATACTTTGGCAGAAATAGCGAAATGTGTGGAGGATTCAAAGGGAACGACTCTCAAACAAATACGTGGAAAGAGTAAACTTGCCGGCATATCATTAAGCAGGAAGATATTTATTCTATTGGCCGTGGAATATGGCTATAAAGGAAAAGAGATAGCGGAATATCTGGGAAGAGATCCTGCTATAATATCGATGACGCTTAAAGATAAAGAAATATTTGAAGCTGATATGGAATGGGTGGGCAGATCAATTAAGAAACTCAATTTTTAAGTCTGACCCTCTTCCTTCTTTCGCTCTTAAGTCTGACCCTCTTCCTTCTTTCCCCGTCCGCGGCCGCGCCTTTGCCAACAACCTCGGCGAGTATGTAGTTACAGACATCCCGAGCTATAATCCGAATATCGGCTCCAATCTGCACTGGGAGGAATTGACCCCGGTCAGGTAGTGTCTGCATGAAAAACAAAGTCCCCTCCCGGAGTTTATGAATAATCCTGGTCAAGCAAGTCAATCAAGGACGTTGACTGCAACGGACCCGGCGGGCGCTTTCAGGGCGTTTTCATAAAACTTTCTCACGTACTCCTTTACCATTCTCCTCGCGCTGAAAAAGGGGGCCGCGCTTTTTATGGACTCCTTCATGACCTTTACCCAGTCGCAGGGTACGCCGTCTTCATCCAGCCTGTAAAAGAGAGGGACAATGTCCTTTTCCAGGATGTCGTATATGGCGTCCGCGTCGGGTCCCGTCCTGTCGCCGGTTATTTCATCAGCGCCGAACGCCCAGCCGTTTTTACCATTATATCCTTCCGCCCACCAGCCGTCGAGAATGCTCAGGTGCGGGACGCCGTTGAGAGAGGCCTTCATACCGCTTGTCCCGCTCGCTTCGAGAGGCGGAATGGGGTTATTGAGCCAGACATCCACGCCGTGCGTAAGGTACTGGGCCAGTTGTTCATCATAGTCCTCCACAAGGGCGATCCTGCCGCCGAGGGCGGAGTCTTTGGCAAAATTGAATATCCTCTGGAGGACCCTTTTCCCATCCTCATCCGTTGGGTGGGCCTTGCCCGCGAATATGATCTGCAGCGGCCTCCAGCGGTTATTCAACAGCTTCTTCAGGCGTTCAATGTCATGAAATATAAGGTCCGCCCTTTTATAAGTCGCGAAACGCCGCGCGAAACCCACTGTAAGGGCCATCGGGTCCAGGAGCGTTCCTCCCACTACCACATTGACGGGATTGACGCGGTTTTGCACGAACCTCCGGCGAGCCCTTTCATGGATGAAATTTATGAGTTTCATTTTCACCCAGTAGTGGCCCTGCCAGAGCTCACGGTCGCTGATGTCGTCCACGAGCTCCCATACTAACGGGTTGTCATGGTCTTCCAGCCACTGCGGGCCGAGATATTTATTGAAGAGGAGCTCCATCTTGGGCTCTATCCATGTAGGCACATGGACGCCGTTGGTTATGTGATCAATCGGGACGTCGTCTTCCTTTACGCCCGGCCACATGCTGCGCCACATACTGCGGGAGACCGCGCCGTGTTTTTTGCTCACGCCGTTGTGATACGCGGACATCTTAAGGGCAAAGGAGGTCATATTGAACCCCGACGGGTCATCCGGGTTTATTCCCATTTGCAGGAAGGCCTCGCGGCTGAGACCGATCAGGGGGCAATAATTTCCGAAATACTTGTCCATCAGATGAAACGGAAAGACGTCATGCCCGGCCGGCACGGGAGTATGGGTCGTGAAAATGGTCGTGTCGCGCACCTGCCTGACGGCGTCGTCGTAAGACGCGCCGGTTTCCACTCTTTCGCGTATCTTTTCAAAAATAGCGAAGGCGGGATGGCCTTCATTGAGGTGGAGCATTGAGCATTTTACGCCAAGCATATTCAGCACTTCGCTTCCCCCTATGCCGAGAACGATCTCCTGGCGCAGCCTCTGTTCGACGTCACCGGCATAAAGATGCGCGGATATCCCCCTGTTCCAGGGGTCGTTCATCTCTATATCGGTGTCCATAAGATACAGGGGTATGTGTCCGACCTGGACCTTCCACACGGAAATGTAAAGCGGCGGGTCGATAAAGGGGACTTTCACTACGAGCTGCCCGCCTTTTTCATCCAGCACCCTTACGATAGGGGCCGCGTCCCTGTCGAGGACTTCACCCACGCTTTCCTGCCATCCGTCGGCGCGGATCGTCTGCCTGAGGTATCCCCCGGGGTACATAAAGCCCACAGCCACGAGGGGCACGCCGAGGTCGCTGCATTCTTTGAGATAATCGCCGGCAAGAAAGCCCAGCCCGCCCGCGTAAAAAGGAAGGGAATGGTGCAGTCCGTATTCCGCCGAGAAATAGGCGACGGGCATGCATTCGGGAGCAGAGATGTTTTCCGAAAACCAGCCGCCTCTTGAATCCATTTCCTTGTGGAACCTTGCAAGGACTACATCGTAGTGACGGATGAATTCCTGGTTGAGCGCGGCGGATTTTAATATGTCTTCGGGAAGGTCCCTCAGCATCCTGACCGGGTTATGGCCGCTTTCTTTCCAGGCCACACGGTCCAGCGTTTTAAACAGCATCCGGGCCGCCGGATGCCAGCTCCACCAGAGATTGTATGCAAGGTCCTGCAGTCCTCTGAGCCTGTCGGGCAGGATAACGGGCTGGGTCATTGCGCAAAAGCCTCCTGATAATGAATATCGTTTGCAGGCGCTGCATATAACGCCCCTGCGACGTGATAAGAGATAAATACCATGTTTCCGGTCAAAACTCAACTCCGGGACGTGCCGGGGCGAACGGACGTCCGTCTGTGCAGGGTACTTGAAGCCCGTTGTTTAACATGATATAGATATAGACAAAGGAGTCCGCCGGGCAGGCGTGTCGGGGCGCGAGCGCTTCGCCAAAACAGGAGGCAAAGATGAGACATAAAGAATCACCAAAAGTCACAGGGATATCCGGCATTACGGGCAAGATGGTCAAGATCAGGCACGCGACTTCCATGGACATGCCGTTGATTGAAGAAAAGATCAGGCGATACCGCCTCGATGCGACCGACCTGCGCTATGAGGAGTTTGTAGTTGCAGTTGAAGACGGCGAGTTCATAGGGTTCGGCAGGCTGAGAAAAACAGGCGCGATGTATGAAATAGGGTGCGTTGCCGTAGTTGAAGAAAGGAGAGGGAAGGGGATCGGGGCGTCGATTATACGGCATTTGCTCGATTACGCGCCGGTGGATATGGTATATGTTGTCACGGACATGGTATCCTATTTCTCCAGACTGGGTTTTACGGTGATGAAGGAAGGCGCGAAACAATTGTATGACTCCCTTGACGCGGCCTGCGGTGTTTCCGGAAAGAAGGACATGGTCGTCATGGTGCATGAAAAGAAATGAACCAGCAAAATCTCATAAACGGCTGCATAGCGGTGGAAGAAGCCGCGGCGTCTTTATACGGGACCTTCATGGATTTGTTCCCCGGGGAAAAGGCCTTCTGGCAGCAGCTCCACTCGGATGAACTCGAGCATGCCTCCATGTTGTCTAACAGTACTTATTTCGAAGCGATCGACCTGCTGCCCTCACAGGACATGTTGCCGTCGGTTGAACAGATTGAAAGCGCCCTTGGTTTTACCAGGAAGAGGAATGAGTTCATAAAGTCCAATCCGGTCACTTTCGAAGAGGCCCTCAGGACCGCGCATCGTCTTGAGGAGTCAATGGCGGAGATGTTTGCCAATGAGCTTCTGGCGAACCTGCTGGCCGATAATTTTGAATCGCTGAGCCGGAAGCTTTTCCAGGCCGAGAAAATACATATAGACAAGATAGAGGACATGATGATCAAGAGGGGGTTTCTTCAGATGTCGTGACGTCGCGGTCCCCGGACTTCGGGACGCATCTTGCCCTGCGGAATGTCAACATTTTTATTGAAATCGATATTGTCCCTCGTACTTCTTCTGCCGACTGCCGTCTGCATGTTTACCATGTTCGAAATGTTCGGCAGGGGCGACCGGAAAAATAATATCGAGACCCTCAGAAGGCTTCACAGGACCGCCGGGGTATTTTACCTGACGGTCTTTGCGGTGGTCACATTTTATTGCCTGAAATTCATAGTAGTCACCAAAACGGAGCTTTCCGTCAGGGCCGCGGTCCATGGGACGTTCTCGCTCGCGGTCCTGGTTTTATTGGCAGTGAAGGTTTTGTACATAAGAATATATAAACAGTTTTACAGCCAGGCGAAGGTGTTCGGATTGTTGATTGCGTTCTTTACCTTCGGCGCGGTAGGGATATCCGCGGGGCATTATCTTCTTGTGTCGGAATTCGGGACCGATATGTCTTATGACAGGTTGATTCAGTACAGGGAGGACGCCGGAAAAAGAAGAAAAACGGAAACACGGAAACCTTCCGTCGGCGCCGCGCCTGAAGCCATAGCCGGCGGGAAGAACATCTTCGAGGACAAATGCAGGACCTGCCACAACACGGAGGACACGGAAACCCTTGTCGGCCCGGGATTAAAGGGCATACTAATGAGACGTGAACTGCCGGTAAGCAAACTTCCCGCGACGCCTGAAAATATTAAAAGGCAGTTGCGCCGGCCCCTGGGCAGGATGCCGTCATTCGACTATCTGACCGAAGAGGAGATGGACAATATCATTGCGTATCTGAATACATTATAGAAACGTCATCCGTGACCGTTGCCCGTGGCCTTTTTATTTTACGGTCAAGAAAATCGGACACGGTTTCACGATATAATAAATATCAGGAGGAGTATTTATCATGCCGCACTTCGGATTAATGGATGAAGACGCCCTGGGTCCGGTCGGGGGGCCGCTTATGCGGGCCAGGCTTCATGTGCGCGGAGGGACGAGGCGACTTCGCCAGGGAAAGATATCATTGGGCATCATAACGCTTTACGACGCGGTCATTTCCGCGATGCAGTGGTATATCGCCGGGCCGGAGCACGCGAGGAACTTCAGTTTTCAGGAGGGCGAGGACAGCAGAAACGACGCCGTGGTTTACAGGGTCCTGACGCGCGCCGGGGTGTTGGACGGGAAGTTTGATTATGACGCTTTCGATGCGCTGTCTGAAAGGGCGCTGTACCAGGACATGTCGGATTATGATTACAGGGACCTGCTCAGCGGCGTCGAATCAGTGATGACCCAGCTCGGCGTCATGCCTTTTGATGAGGACGAGATCCCGCCTGAGGACCCGAAGACCGTATAAAATGGAAGACGAAAGACTCGACGAAATACTCGGGATAACACGCTGCGCGCGGTGCGGACACCGGCTCGAAGGGGACGTCGAGTGCCCGTTCTGTTCTCTCTTTCCCGACGAGCCCCGCAAAGAAAAGGTCCCTAAATGGATATATCTTACCGCCTGTTTTCTGACGTCTCCCCTGAGTTTGTATTTTATTGTCAGGTCGGAGAGGCTTTCCCTTCCGGAGAAGATATTCGCGTTTGCCGGATGTCTGCTGTGGTTCGGGGTCTTGCAGTTCACGTTGTTTTGAAGAAGCCGTCCCGGACGGATGGAGCGGCCTGAACGGTCCGGACCGTTTATTTACCCTTAAATCCCGGACACCCCTCGAAGCCTTTGCACGCCTTTTGTTTTCTCAACCTGCAGTCCCTGTTGAAGCAGATAAAAGAGGGCCCTGTTGCCGGAGAAGGCCTGCCTTGCTTTTGTTTTACGACATTTTTCTTCATACTGTTTTTTTTATGATAGAATGTTTTTATAAATTATGATAGTTAGAACTATAGGTAGGGGCGACCCGCCGGGTCGCCCCTACATTTTATGAGACATGAACACACACGATTTTTTCATCCAATGGCATCTCACCGACAGATGCAATCTCCGCTGCGGCCATTGCTATCAGGGCGCGGCAGGAGCGAGAGAACTTTCTTTTGACGAGATCAGGGACGTTCTTCGGGAAATCCGCGAGACCTTGTGGGCCTGGGCTGATATATATAACGTCAGTATTTCTCCAAGTTTCAATGTAACCGGCGGGGAACCCTTCCTGCTCAGAAATTTCTTTAAGGTACTGGAGGAAATCAGGAAGGAAGAAATCGATATATTCATTCTGTCAAACGGCACACTTATCGATGAGAAAAAAGCTGAAAGGCTTTCCGCGCTCGGCATAAAAGGGATACAGGTAAGCATTGAGGGCCCTCGGCAGATACATGACCGGATAAGGGGTGAGGGCAGTTACGCAAGCGCGATGGCAGGCGTAAAGAACCTCCTCGACGCCGGTATGACCGTGACGTTGAATGTGACGCTTTCCGGACTTAACGCGCCTTTTATACATGAGCTTGTCTCGGTCGCCGAAGAGGCGGGCGTTCAACGCCTCGGCTTTTCGAGGCTTGTTCCGTGCGGCAGGGGGAAGGGGCTTTTGCATGAGATGATGGACGCGAAAAAAGTCAAAGGGGTATACAACTCCTTATTGTCGGTCGACGTTGAAGGCCTGGAAATAGTGACGGGGGACCCTGTCGCTTCTCAGATGGACCTGAAGATTAATTCGGATTTGGGTTATACGGCCAGCGCCGGATGCGCGGCAGGCATATCGGGCATCACTCTGAGACCCGACGGGACCATCAATCCGTGCAGGAGGCTTGATATACCCCTCGGGAACATAAGGACCGACTCCCTAAGAGAGGTATGGGCCACATCGGAGGTCCTCAATTCTCTGAGAGACAAAGGCAAATACAAAGGGAAGTGCGCGAAGTGCGACAGATGGGCCGCCTGCAGGGGATGCCGCGCGATCGCATACGCATATTCCATGTCCAAGGGAGAGGCCGACTACCTTGCGGAAGACCCGCAGTGTTTTATCGATTAAAGATCATAAAACCGTGCAGGCTGTTTAATCCGCAAAAAGAAGGATGTTGCCATCACTTTCACTTCTTCAAACTTCTATAAATATTCAAAATTCAAGATTCAAAATTCAAGATTCAAGATTCAAGATTCAAAATTCAAGATTCAAGATTCAAGATAAAATTACCGGACTTCTTCTGTCTTGAATTTTGAATGTTGAATCTTGAATTATTCTCACAAATCCTCCCGAGCGCAAGATCGATTATAATAAGTTTTAATAAAATTATCATTCCCTTGCAATACCGGGCAAAGCTGTATAACCTAATGTAAGCAGTGCGTTCTCTTTGGGGCATGTCTTGAAAGTCGTGGAAGTTAAACGCAAACGTTTGTAAACGTCGTTTCTGTTGGCCTGACAGCGAAATGGACAAGAGACCTTTTCCCGAGACACAGAGTTATCGCAATGTCCCCGCCTTTTTTACAAATTTGAGTTCTCCCTTCGTTATCACCATGATTTCGGTGTTTGCGGCGGAAATCGCCGTTATGTTCATCATTTCACAACTGCCGCCCATGTCGGTTGCCGCCGAGGCCGTTGTAGACGCATTGCTTCTGACTTTCATCGTGACTCCTGCTTTTTATTTATTTTGCGTGAATAATCAGAGGCAGGACGGAAAAGAAAGGAAGGCAGCGGGGATTACGATTCTAAAGGATCTGAAGGACATGGCTGTCGACGCTGCGGAACACAGCAGAATCGGGGAGTTGTTTTTCAGCGTGAACAAGGAATGGGAATATACGTTTGATACGATCACCGATATCATCACGGTGCACGACAGGAATTTCAATATAATCAGGGCGAACAGGGCCGCCGTCGAGATGCTGAAACTGCCTTCTTTAAAATCGAACCGGCAGGTCAAGTGTTACCGGTATTATCACGCAAAAAACTCTCCGCCGGAGAAATGCCCGAGCTGCGAATGCCTGAAGACGGAACAGCCTGTCTCCTTCGAGATATTTGAGCCGAATCTCGACAGTTACCTCGAGATTCGGGCGATGCCTCTTTATGACAGAAACAATAATTATTCCGGGATAATACATGTAGCCAGGAACGTGACTGAAAACAGGCGCGCAAAGGAAAAGATCCGGCTCAGGATCAACCGGCTTAATGTCCTGCACTCGATTGAAAAGACATTTAATTCGACCCTCGACCTTTGCACGACCCTCGATCATTGCGTAGACCAGATTACTACGCAGATCGGGATAGACGCCGCCACTGTCCTGCTTTTCAGGAGGCATACTCAGTCTCTCGATTATGTCGTCAGCAAAGGGTTGAGATCAGGGGCGTTGAAATATACCAATCTCAAACTGGGTGAGAGCAACGCCGGAAGCGCCGCGATGGAACGACGGATCATACATATCAAAAATCTCAAGGACACTCCCGGCAATTTCAGACGGTCCGGGCTCTTTGCCGAGGAAGAGTTCATATCCTATTTCGCGGTCCCGCTGTTTGCCAAGGGAGAGTTGAAAGGCGTGCTCGAGCTGTTTCACCGTTCTGCCGTGGACGCGGACAGGGAGTGGCTGGAATTTCTTGATACCATCGCGGACCAGGCCGCCATAGCGATTGACAATTCCGCCCTGTTTGAAAGTCTTCAGAAGTCCAATATAGAGCTGAGTCTCGCGTATGACAACACGATTGAAGGCTGGTCGTCCGTTCTGGACATGAGGGACAAGGCAACAGAGGGGCACTCGCGACGGGTCACGGACATGACCCTGCGCATCGCGCAGGAAATGGGTGTAAAGGAACAGGACCTCGTGCACATAAGAAGGGGAGCGTTTCTCCACGATATCGGTAAAATCGGGGTCCCTGACGACATTCTGCTGAAACCCGGAGAGCTGTCCGATGAGGAGAGGACGATCATGAAGCGCCATACCCGTTACGCGTTCGACATACTGCAGAAAATAGATTATTTGCGGCCCGCTGCGGACATCCCTTATTATCATCATGAAAGATGGGACGGAAGGGGATATCCGAGGGGGCTGAAGGGCAAAGAGATACCGCTTGGGGCAAGGATATTTGCGGTAGCGGACGTCTGGGACGCGTTATGCTCCGACCGTCCGTACCGGCCCGCCTGGCCGAAGGAAAGGGTCCTTGATCACATCCGGTCGCTTTCAGGGAGCCATTTTGATCCTGAAATCGTGGAGGTCTTTCTGCTGGTAGAAGGGCGGGGGGCCTGAAAACCCTTCATTGGGGCGGCATTCGTCTATCCAGGTTGATCTGATATAATTCTCTTGTCATGAACGACATCGACAGACTAAGAAAGATAGCCGCGCTCATACGTTACTTTGTCCTCGTCTCGACAACAGAGGCGGGGTCGGGGCACCCGACGTCTTCCCTGTCCGCCGCGGATTTAATGACGTGCCTGCTGTTCGGGGGGACGTTCAGATTTGATGTAAACAACCCGGGGCATCGCAACAATGACCGTCTTATTTTTTCCAAGGGCCACGCCTCGCCGCTTTTTTATGCCCAATGGGCGGCGGCGGGCGTCCTGACGGAAGAACAACTGATGAGCATGAGAAAATTCAGCAGCCCTCTCGAAGGCCACCCCACGCGGGCGTTCAATCTTGTCGAGGCGGCGACAGGCTCTCTGGGGCAGGGCCTGTCAATCGGCGTCGGCATCGCGCTGAATGCAAAGTATCTTGATAAGCTGCCGTACAGGACGTACGTCCTTCTCGGAGACAGCGAGATGGCGGAGGGGTCGCAGTGGGAGGCGATCCAGATTGCCGCGCATTACAGGCTTGATAATCTTGCGGGCATTCTTGACGTCAACCGTCTCGGGCAGCGCGGCGAGACCATGTACGGGCATGACCTTGCGGCGTATGAAAGACGTGTCTCGTCTTTCGGATGGGAGACTATAGTGATAGATGGTCATTCCCACGGTGAAATCCTCCGGGCGTATCAAAAAGCGCTCACTGTCAGAGATAAACCGTGCATGATCATTGCGAGGACTATCAAAGGGAAAGGCGTATCGTTTCTTGAGGACCGGGACGGTTTACACGGTAAGGCAATGTCAAAGGATGAACTCGTAAAGGCCCTCGGCGAGTTGGGAGATGTCGATAAAGTGGTCCCCGCGGAAGTGGTCCGTCCTGAAGATATCGCCCCGGAAGCGAGGCGTCCCGGGGCCGCAAAGGAAATGGCCTATCCCCATGACAAACCCGTTGCCACAAGGAAGGCCTACGGGAATGCCCTCAAGAGGATTTACCCTGCCTTTCCTGACATAGTCTCGCTCGACGGCGAAGTAAGCAATTCCACGTATTCGGAGATATTCAAAGAAGGGTATCCCGAACGCTTTTTTGAGATGTATATAGCCGAACAGAACATGGTCGGCGCGGCCCTCGGCCTTTCAACGAGGGGGAAGGTCCCCTTTGTCTCTACTTTTGCCGCTTTTTTTACGCGCGCGTACGACCAGATAAGAATGGGCCGGTATTCCGAAGCCAATATAAAGTTTTGCGGCTCCCATGCGGGGGTGTCCATCGGAGAGGACGGAGTGTCGCAGATGGGTCTTGAAGACATTGCCATGTTCAGGGCCGTGCTCGACAGCGTTGTTCTTTACCCGTCGGACGCGGTATCGACAGAGAGACTGGTGGAGGAAATGGCAAAACACAGGGGAATATCCTACATACGCACGACGCGAATGGAGACCCCGGTCATTTACGGAGTCGATGATAAATTTCATATCGGCGGATGCCGTGTTTTGAAGCAGGGCGCTAAAGATGCCGCAACCGTCGTAGCGGCGGGCGTTACGCTTCACGAGGCGCTTCAGGCGTATGAAGAGCTGAAGAAGGATGATATTTACATTCGCGTGATCGATCTCTACAGCGTCAAGCCCCTTGATCAGGCCGCGTTGCTTCAGGCGGCGAAAGTCACCAGGGCGATAATCACCGTCGAAGACCACTTTGCCGAAGGCGGCATAGGCGAGGCCGTGCTCTGCGCGCTTTCAGAATGTCCCGTGCCTGTTTTTTTATTGGCGGTCAGAAAGATGCCGAAAAGCGGAAGACCACGGGAGCTCCTTGATTATGAGGAGATATCGGCAAAGGCGATTGCCGCGAAGGTGAGGAGCGTGATTAAATGAAATCCGCAGATTACGCAGATTAACGCAGATTATAGTAACGAACTCATCCTTTCTGTTTTTAATCCGTGTAATCCGTGGACTGTTTTTTCCGACCGACCGGTCAGTAGCGGGGGGCCCCTCAGCCGCCTCCGCCGAAACCCGGCGAGGAGGTCGAAGATGAGTCGCCGCAGCCTGACGCGCAGCTAAAAGAAGATATGGTCTTCTTCACTTCTCTCGATGAACACTTGGGACATTCCGTATCACTCTCGGCGTGAGACATGCTTTGAAGGAGAGAAAATTTATTACCGCATTTAAGGCATACATATTCATAAATAGGCATCATTGTCCTCCGGGATTTTTTTATTATTTTAGTAGTTGAATTCAAGGCATGTCAATAAGGCCCGGCGTTGCGTGGGGAGACGTGTTTCTACCGGACATTCCCGAGGTCTTGCTCGGGCCGGGGCGCAAATAAATTTACTTGATAGAAATAGGGTAATCGGGTATATTATTCAGGAACAAAAAACACATCATCTTGTGAAGCATGAGAACTAAGTTCACAATATGATGTGGGTAACTGCTTGAAATAACTTGACCACCGGGACACAGAGAAAATCTGGAGTTTAGAGTTCAGGGTCCGGAGTTCGGCAAGATTAATCCGTAATTAAGAGGAATAACAATATGAGAGTGGAAAGATTGGAATTGATAGGCTTTAAATCTTTTGCGGACAAGACGGTCTTTAATTTCCATCCCGGCGTAACGGCGATTGTCGGGCCCAACGGCTGCGGCAAGAGCAATATCGTCGATGCCTTCAGATGGGTCCTTGGCGAGCAGAGCGCCAAGAGCCTTCGAGGTGAGAGCATGGAAGACGTGATCTTTCTTGGTTCAGCCACAAAAAAGACCAAGGGGATGGCTGAAGTCACGCTCGTGCTTTCGGACATCAGGGGGAATTCCTCAAACGGGTCTGAGGATGAAGGCAAGACCGCGATGAGCGATATATCCGTCACAAGACGTCTCTACAGGTCCGGCGAGAGCGAGTATATGCTGAACAAGACGCCGTGCAGGCTCAAGGACATCAGGAACACGTTTCTCGATACCGGACTCGAACTGAAGGCGTATTCGATCCTGGAACAGGGCAAGATGGACCACATCCTGAGCTCCAAACCGCAGGACAGGAGGTTCCTGATCGAAGAAGTCGCCGGCGTCATGAAATACAAAGTAAGAAGGACCGAGGCGTTGAATAAACTCGAAGCGTCAAGGTCCAACCTGCAGAGGCTTCAGGACATCATTGCCGAGGTAAAGAGGCAGATCAATACGATAGACAGGCACGCGAAAAAGGCCGAGCGGTACAAGAAGCTGTTGGATGAAATCAGGGACGTCGAGCTGCGTGTCGCAAAGAGGGACTCCCTATCGCTCAGGAATGAAATATCGGCATTGACCTTGTCCGAAGACGAATCAAAGACGAAGGAGGCCGCGGCCTGTGCGGGCCTCCACGCGGTGGAGGCCCTGATAGAGGAGAAGAAGCGTCTCTGCGTCGATAAGGAGAAGCGCCTCGACGGAATCAAGATGGACCTCTACGCCCTTGAAAAAGAGATCGCGGAAGACGAGGGCAGGATAGCCCTCCTTAACAGCGACTGTGATAATCTGAGGCAAAGGCACGAGGCCCTGAAGAGACAGGACGGGGAGTTTGACGCCGATAGAGAGAAGGCCGTCAGGGACATCAGCGAGACCGAGAACAATCAGGCTTTAATGAAAAGCGATTTTGAAAAGCTCAGGACCTTTCTGGAAGAGAAAAACGGCGTGTTCTCCGAGGTCGAAAACGGGATGAGGGGGATGGAGCAGGAGATTGAAATCCAAAGGAAGGGCCTCTTCAGAAAGGCGGAAGAGATCAGCGGCATAAAAAATGAAATGAGCAATCTATCTCTCAGCATCGATAATATCAGCAGGAAGGCTGAAAAGAGCTCGCAGGACGTCAGTTCGCTGAAGGACGACCTCTCCGCGCTCCTCGGCACAATCGGGGAGACGGAGAACGAGCGCCTCAGGGCCGAAGCGGAGCTGGCGGCGGCAAAAAATGCCAGGGAGGACCTCTCCAACGCGCTGCGCGGCAAGAAGCAGGAGCTCTCCGCGAACGAGGAGATTTTGTACCGCGAAAGGGAAGAGCTGGCCGCCATGGCGTCAAAGCTCGAATCGCTCCGGGAGCTTGAGCAGTTCCAGAGGAGCTCGCTCGACGAAAAGGTAAAGGCCCTGTGCCAGGTCGCCGACATCTTTGAGACTTCCTCCAGATATGAAACCGCCTTTGAGGCCGTCCTCGGCGACAAACTCAGCGCCGCGGTCGTCGCAGACAGGGAAGAGATTACAAAGGCGCTGCAGCACATCAGGGAACAGAAGTCGAAGAGGAGCGGTTTCATAAACGTTCATGACCGCCGTATTGATTCATCCGTTACAGGAGATATCTCAGGCTCCGGCGTTATAGGGAAGGCAGTCGATTTTATCACCGTTAAAGAGGATTTCAGGACAATAGCGGAGGCCCTTTTGCGCGACGTGGTCCTGGTCGATGATCTCGGCGCGGCTTTTTCTCTCCGGGAGACGCATACCGCGCCCATGTACTTTGTGACCCTTGAGGGCGAGGTCCTTGAACCGTCGGGCATGGTCTTCGGCGGAAGCGGCAAAGAAGTGCTCAGGGTAAAGAGGATGATAAAGGAGCATGAGCAGGACATTTCCGCGAAGAAGGATAGGATCCTCGCGGCGGAAAAGGACGTTGCCTTGAACAGGGAACAGCTTGTGTCGGTGGAAAATGAGATTGTATCGACCGACGGAATGATTTCAGGGCGGGAAAAGTACTGCCACTCCCTTGAAGTAAAGCTGGAAAATCTGAAAGAGGAAAGCGGGCGGCTGCAGAAAAAACATGAATATATATCGCTCGAAATTACCGATGATTACGCCGAAAAAGACAACATGAAGAAGCTGTTGGCGGAAAAAGAAGCGGTCTGCATGGGTCTTGAGTGCGAAAAACTGGAGATAGAGAGAAATATCATTACCCTGCAGGAAACCATGTCCGGCAGGAAAGAAGAGCTCGAGGTAATGCGCCATGAGCTGACTGACATAAAACTCAGCCTCGCGTCCACCGGTGAGAAGCTCTCGTCGGTGAGGAGAGAGATCGACAGACTGAACAATTTCATTTCTGAAATAGAGAGGAAAAAGACGGAGACGGCCGCTGAGCGCGCCGCCATTGAAGAGAGCATTCGTTCAAGAGAACAGGAGACCCTGGAAAAAAACGGGGCGCTGAAGGTCAAGATAGTTTCGGTGAGCGGGCTGAGGGAAGAAGTTACGAAAGCGGAAGAGATACTTGAGGCCGGGCAGGCGGAGCTTGCGATAATCGAAAAACAGCAGAAGTCCCTCTCCTCCGAGCTGGAAACGGTCAGGGAAGCCCTCAATCATGTCGAGATGAGGAAGATGGAGCTGTCGATGAAGCTGAATTATCTGGCGGAGGACATACGTAAGACATATTCTCTCGAAATTGAGACGGCGGACATAGCCGACACCGTTTCGGACGAAGAGGAGGAGGGCCTGGCGCCGCTCAAGGAGCGCCTGCAGGAGCTCGGGCCCGTAAGCCTCGGCACACTGGAGGAATATGATGAGCTGAAAAGGAGATACGATTTTCTTGCAGGGCAGCGCGACGATCTTCAGTCGTCTATTGACGACCTGCAGGACACGATACAGAAGATAAACAGGACGACGCAGCACAGGCTGACCGAGGCGTTCAATGCCTTGAATGAAAAGTTCAGGGAGGTCTTTACGACGCTCTTCGGCAAGGGAAGGGCGGAGCTGCATCTGACCGAGGAAGGCAGCATCCTGGACGCGGGCATCGAGATTGTGGCGCAGCCCCCCGGCAAAAAGCTCCAGAACCTTATGCTCCTGTCGGGCGGCGAAAAGGCCCTGACGGCGCTGTCGCTGCTCTTTGCGGGCTTTATGATCAAACCGACCCCGCTGTGCATACTGGATGAGGTCGACGCCCCCCTGGATGAATCGAACACCGACAGGTTCATTAATCTGCTGGGGGAGCTTTCAAGAGGCATCCAGTTTATCACCATTACGCACAACAGGCGCACGATGGAAGCGGCGAATTATATTTACGGCATAACGATGGAAGAGCCCGGCTCCTCAAAGGTCGTTTCGATGCATCTGACGGAGAAGTCGGAGGCGGTAACAAGCGACAGTTAACATGTAACGGGTGTTTGCGGCCGGTTGCGCCGATTTGTGCATGCGGATTAAATGAGGAAAATGAGAAGGCCCCCTCCTGAGGGAAGGGGCCTTTTTCGTTGGATTACAGTTTTACAACATTGATCGCCTTCGGGCCTTTAGGTCCGTTTTCAGTATCAAAACTGACCCTGTCACCTTCGGCAAGCGATTTAAAACCATTGCCCAAAATGGATGTATGGTGTACAAAAGCTTCACTTCCGTCTTCATTTGCTATGAATCCAAAACCTTTGCTGTCGTTAAACCATTTAACAGTTCCTTGCGCCATTTCGTTTACCTCCTTATCTTAAATTAAAATCTCAGAAGGCCGTCAAGAAAAAAGGCCACAAAGTCAAAAGTCTTTGTGGCCCCCGTGAACTGCAAAAACTTCTAAAATTTCATTTTTACAATAGCATGACCAGTGACGGTTCGTCAAGAGAAATTCTCCCGGATGTTACGGAAAGTAAAAGTGAGAGTTAACCGGGATTCATCAGCCCGTCATTCCTGTGTCGGCTGTCGCCCGTAACTCAGGATGTACAGGCAGGTCGATTATGACCTTTGTAAATTCGCCCTCCCTGCTTTCAAGCGTCAGTCTCCCTCCGTGGTCCCTGATGATGCCGTGACTTATGCTCAGACCGAGCCCCGTCCCTATGTTGTCCGGTTTTGTGGTAAAAAACGGGTTGAGCACTTTGTTGAATATGCCGTCGGACATGCCAGTGCCGTGGTCCTCGAAAATGACCCGGATATATTTCCGGTCCTCAATCGGGACTTCAGCGGCTGTAATCCCTATGATCTTGTCTTCGTGCGCGAACGGATACTTCTGGTTCAGGGCGTATCTTGCGTTGCTCAAAATATTCAGAAAGACCTGCTGGAGCTGCTGCAGGTTGGCTGTTATTTGCGGCAGTTCAGGCGGGACGTCCGTTTTCAGTATAATGCCGTCTTTCTTTAACTGGGCGTCCGTCAGCTTCAGGGACTCGGACAATATTTCGGATATCCCGACCGGCCTTTTAAATTTTCTTTTCTCACGCGCGAATGAAAGAAGACTGCTTACTATGTCGGCGATGCGGTCGCCTTCTTTAATAATCATGCCGGCAATATCGCTTTCCGCGGTCCCCCTGTTCAATTTGTTGAACAGGAGTTGAGCGTAGTTGATTATACCGTTTACAGGGTTATTGATTTCGTGGGCCACTCCGGCAGCCAGTTCGCCGAGGGCGGCAAGGTGGCTTGTTCGAAGGGCCTCCGCCTCCGCCAATTTGCGCGAGGTAATGTCCTGCACCTGCACCAGGTATCCGCTGAATTTATTTTCCGCTTCGGGTCTTATAGGGGTAATGACTAAATTGATGTACATCCGGCCCGACTTTGAAGTATTGTACAGGTCGAGCTCCACGACCCTGTCGAAATCAAATACGGCTTCGAACCTTACGATCTCGCCCCTGAGGAGCCTGTCCCTGACGTCTTCGGATATATTAGGGTCTTCAAAGAGTTTGAAGCCTTTGACTCTTCGGGTGTCCGGTATGCCGAATATGTCCATGCCCGCTCTGTTGATATCCAGGAGCGACCCTTCGGAATCGTATATCTCTATCCCTATCGGCGAGTCTTCGTAGATGTTCCTGAACTTCGCCTCGGACTCCTTCAGGGATTCCTGGGCCGCTTTGTGTTCGCCTATTTCCTTGACCAACATTTGATATGAAGCGAGCAGCTTCTGTTCAGAAGAGGCGATCTGTGAGGCGGATTTCTTTGATAGATACAACATTGAAAAAAAGACGATCGTCAGTCCTGAAATGACGAACGTGGAAAAAATCGCAAAGAGCCTGTACGCGGCTATGAGACGTGTCGGACTCAAAAGAACTATCGACCGTCCCTCGTTATTTATGGTCCGTCGCGTAACGAGAAAGCGCTTTCCGTCAAGGACGGTAAGCATTCCATTCATGACCTCTTCCGGCAGAACGACATCAAACGGCCCGGGACCGAATCGTCCCGAGGAGGCGATGTTTTTTCGAGCGTCTCCTTTCAACGGCCACAAGCTCTTCAGGCACCAGCATTCACTGCTCGACAGAAATATAATCCCGTCAGGATCGACTAAAAAAGCATGCTCATGCTTTTTGAAGAATTCCTCGACGCCTTTCATGTCTTCCCTGATCACTACGGACCCGAGGACATTCCCCTTTTCATCTTTTACCGGGGCGATTGCGTGATAGCGCCACACCTTTGATGCGGCGTCGAACGAGAAATAGCTTTTAAAACCTCCGTCTTCAGTCAAATGGAATTTGTCCGGCAAGCTGTTTCCATTCTTGCGATTGCAGTGCAGGATGGTATTGTTCCTGGTGTCCTGAAGGGAACAAAACGGGGCCTTGCGGTCTGCTTCATCCTTGCACTCATTCATGATGACCCTTGCCGTTTCCATGTCCCGGGGACTCCCGGTAAGTAGGGCCCTTACAACAAGCGGCGAACGGGCTTTCACGTCGGCAGTATGTCTGGTCTCCCTTAATACGTAGTTAAGGTGGCCGGACAATGTTTCCGCGTGAAGATGCCCGGTCTCCAATACCTCGTGAGCTGCGTGTCTGCCCAGGAACCCGGTCAAGGCCCACCCGCCCGCGAGAATGATAATAATGACGGCGCCGGGCAGGAAGGTGTATCTTTTTTTTATGCGATGGACTTCGTATTCATCGGTGGAACTGACCTGAGAATACACCCAGATCGAAAAAGCGGTAAAGATGGCAAGGATGCCCCGCAATAACTGAATGGGAAATCCAAGGGCCTGCAGAAACGCATTACTGTTCAATACGGATGCAGGGAAGAAACCGGCTTGACCGACTATGACGCCGGTGGAGACGGCGTAAAGCCCGAGAGACAGCCCCCCCGCGGTCAGCCAGCGCCTGGGGCGCGGTTCGAGTTGTTTCGCGACGAGAACCAGGGCAAGGGAGGCCCATAGTCCTCCTGTAAGGCCGAGAACGTAACGCGAAGAGGCCTCTAAACCCGTTAAGCCGGCAAATCCTCCTATGGACGCCAATGCCGCTAAGGGAACAAATATCCACCGCCCCGTCCCTTTGGACTTCAACTCTGCGACCCCCGCGCGGCCGAACTCCGTCAGAAACAAAAAGGAGATGATTGTAAAAGAAAGACGAACAACCCTGAGGGACATACTGTCTTCGAGGCTGACGGCAAACAGATCGAGCCACTCATGCACCCCGTGAGTAAATCCGAAGAGTCCGAGCCATACCCAGGGCAGGCGCTGCAGCTTTTCTTTTATCAGGATAAAGCAGACCGCGCCTAAAATGATAAAGGCGAAGCCGTAGAAGAAAAAGATATAGTCCATTTGCATTATTAGGGCATTCATAAGCAGAGCCTCATCCCTGGGAATTCCGGCAATTTTATTCTAATCAGAATACATGAAGAAATTTGCGATAGGCAACAAATAAATATCGATATAAATATTTATTGGCTGCCCTGCAATAAACCGCATGTTGCTTGCACCAATGTTCCACCCCCTGAAAATCTCCCCTAACCTGCTTAAGGCGCCTACTGTTGGTCTTTTCCAAAGAGGGGGATAACATGAACCCGTAACTGATGAATGGTTACCGCTTTTTTCTAATGTTCTGTTGACAAATCCTCATAAAATCTATAGATTACTACTGCATCAAAGCAGTCCTCTGCGTCTGTTCATTATCCCAATCCGGTGTCAGCCGGAAAATATCAGGAGGAAACAGATAGATGAAAAAAGTGGTGTCGGTAGTCAATCTGAAGGGTGGGGTGGGTAAGACCACGACAGCAGTCAATATTGCGGCATGCTGGGCCGAAATGGGCAAGAAAGTGCTTCTTGTGGACATGGACCCGCAGGGCAGCGCAAGTATTAGTCTCGGCGTTATGAACGAAGGCAATGAGCTCCTTTATTCGCTGAAAAGTTCGACGGCGCTGACGGTAACGGCCACGTCAATGGCCGGACTCGACCTGGTCCCGTCAGGGATGGCGCTGGCAACCGCCGGAATGTGGTACGCCGAAAGCGCGGGGAATGACGTTCTCGCCCGGTGTCTCGAAAAGACCGAAGGCGACTGGGACATTGTAATTATTGATTGCCCGCCCAGCCTCGGATTTCAGACCATGAACTCGCTGGCGGCGTGTCAATATGTGATAATCCCTGTTGAGACCTCATTTCTCGGATTAAACGGCGTTAAGCAGATGGTCGCCGCGATAGAATCGTTCAAGATGACTATTAATCCTGATATTCAAATAGAAGCCGTTGTCCCCTGTCGCGCGCAGAGGCGTCGCCGCGTACACTGGGACATTATGGACGCGCTGAAAGAGATGTTCCCCAGAAGGGTATCGCCGATTGTCCGGGAGAATGTTTCTCTCACAGAGGCGCCGGGTCGCGGCAAACCCGTAATCTTGACTGACCGCCTCTCAAAGGGGGCCGACGATTACCGTCTTGTTACGCTTTGGCTTGATGAGAGGATCAATGGGACGGAAGACCCGACGGTGAACCAGGTGCGTCAGCTTATTTCGTCGATTTAGTTCCGTGAACCGTGTCCGGTTAACGTGACCGTTGAAAAAAGAAAGACGTGAATCGTGTCCGTGGTCCGTGACCGTGAAGGAAACGGACACGGACCACGGACACGAGTACCGAGGTATTTATGGACGTCAAGCTGGTTCTCATTCCTTTGACAACCGCCGTACTGTCTTCTGTAATTTTACTGATCGTCAGGGCAGTCGCCTTCAGGGTCCTTCACAAGTGGGCCGACAGGACGGAGACCAGGGCAGACGATATCATCATCGGGGCATTTAAAAGTCCCTCCATCTTCTGGTGTATCGCGATCGGGCTGTACATCGGCATTGCAGTCTCGGACCTCCCTGAAAAGTATGTCTTTCAAATCAGCAAGGCGATCCATATTATTGTAATATTTTCCATAACGATAGCCACGGCCAACCTGTCCGGGAAGATATTACGTGATTATATCCGGAAAACGGAATTGCCGATACCCGCCACGGGCCTTGCATTCGGAATACTGAAAGGCACAATCCTAATCCTGGGTCTGCTGATAATACTCAGCGTCCTTGGGATATCGATAACCCCCCTTATCACGGCCCTCGGGGTCGGAGGCCTTGCGGTGGCCCTCGCCCTGCAGGACACGCTTGCAAACCTCTTTGCCGGGATACACATCCTCATGGAGAAAGCCGTCAGGGTCGGGGACTTTATCAGGCTCGAAACAGGACAGGAAGGATACGTTGAAGACATTACGTGGAGGACGACAAGGATAAGGATGATGCCGAACAATATGGTCGTTATCCCGAACAGCAAACTCTCCCAGAGCATCCTTACAAATTACAGCCTGCCGGAAAAGAAGATGGCCCTCATGATCCCGGTAAGCGTAAGTTACGGCTCCGACCCCGAAGACGTTGAGAAGATACTTACCGATGAAGTAAATAAGGCATTCGGCATGGTTGACGGACTGTTAGCTGATCCGCCGGTTGCGAGATTAATCCCCGGATTCGGAAAGGACTCCCTGGATTTTACGCTGATTTGTCACGTGCGGGAATTCGGCGACCAGGCCGATGTCCAGCATGAGCTGAGAAAGCGGATATTCAGGAGATTTAAGGAAGAGGGGATTGAGATACCGTTTGCGCAGAGAGTGGTTTATCTGAGAGAGGACCAGGACTGGAAGAAATAGGCCGGACCCCGTCACCGCTTACTGACTGCGGGAATGACAGCTTGGGTAGTTATCCCTGTATCCGAACTGAAGGGAATATTTGACGGTAAGATCGAATCGTGGAAGGCCCTCGGGTGGGAAGATAAAAGGATTATGCTGATGACGCGGGAAGGGCAGGACAAATATTCAGGCGTCGAATATATGTTGAGGGTCCTTGTCTTTAATGAAGGGGATTTATCCGGGATGATACTGGCGAGCAACCGGGTTTCCCCGCCTGGGCTTCAGATCATCATCGGCATCGAAAAGACAAAGGCGTACGCGGTACTGGACTACATGCTCATGGTCAACCTCGGCATATTGTGCTTTGCCGGCATACTGGCAATAGTTTTTCTCGGAGTAATCGCCAGGAATATTTCAACCCCCATCATCAAGCTGAAGGAATGGGCCGTCAGGTTGTCAAGAGGACACCTCGCTGCAGAGCCGTTCACCCCGTCTTCCGACGAGATCGGGGAGCTGAACGTCAGTTGCGCCAGGGTGGTCAGCTCGTTTCAGGACATAGCGTCCGTATGCGAATCCATATCGGAAGGCGATTTCAGCAGGACCCTCGAGCGAAGGACATCCGGAGCTGCGCCGACGCCGACATTACTCGCCGACACTGCCTTCTTCTCTATCCTGTACAATTCAATCAGCTCATTGTCCGCCGGACGGACTTTGAGATAAGAACGTTCGTCTCCCCTCGCAACGGTCACTGTTATTTCAGGGAGATTTTTAGCGTCTGAATATCTCGCACACAGGGACGCCGCGAAGGACACTGCTTCATCAGTAAGCGCGCCGCGGACAATGACAAGAGGACTTCCCACTCCGTCTACCCTCAGGAGACAGTCGCCTCTGTCAGCAACTGATTTGATCGCGTCATTTTCGTCCTGCTTTCTGCCGACTATAATTTTGCATCCGGATGAAAACCTGAAATGCCTGCCGAGCCTCAGCAGGTTGATGTCCGTATATGAGGGGTCCCTGTCATGCTCAAGCAGTTCTTTAAGTTTGTATGCGTATATCGGTTCTGTCAGTAGGCACCCTCCCGCAGGGGCCGGATATTCGGTCAGTCCGAATTCCTGCGCCAGCGCCATCTGCGGCTTCCTTGAACGGCCTGTGAAGTCATACATCTGCTCTCTGTCCACAAGCCCTTTTTCCTCCGGGACTGTCATGGGAAGGAATTTGGCGCTCAACGGTCTGAGGACGGACCCTTTCAATCCCGCAGCCTTGTCGATCATCGGGAAACAGTTCTTCCTCTGGCTCATCGGTCTCTGGCCCAATACTTCCCCGGTAATTATAAAATCCGCGCCCGTCAGGCCCATGAATTCCTTCGCCTCCTTCAGCATCAGTATCCGGCAGTCAATGCAGGGGTTCATGTTTCTGCCGTGACCATGCTTCGGATTTTTTACTATCTCAAGGAACTTGTCCGAAAGGTGTGAAAGTTTTACTTTAAAGCCGAATTTCACCGAAGCTGCAAAGGGGTCCTTTGAACAGGAAGACCTGTCGCTGATGTCGCAGCCGAAATGGTTCAGAAAAGTAATGGCCGTGACATCGATCCCCTGCTTCATGACCGTGAGTATGGCAAGTGTGCTGTCCAGGCCGCCCGAATAAAGGGCGATTGCTTTTGTCATGACTTCATCCTTTATGAGAGATTAGCGCAGCTTTAATTCTACTACGCGGCGGTCTTATGTATCAATAAGGCCTTCTTAAGGCGGCACGTTTCCCGGTGAAGGGCCCATGCGTATCTTTATACTATTCCGCCTCCTTTTTTCATCCTTTTAATGTCTTCTCATGATAAGATTTGAACATGAAAACGAAAAACCCGAAAGGCACGGTTGTCGGAGCGAGGGAGGTCTCTCATGGATATTATCTATGCAGGCATTGTGGTCGTACTATTTGTTCTCAGCCTTCTCTTCGTGAAGGTAATTGAGAAGTTATAGGAGGAAGGCCATGGAATTATTTTACTGGATTGGAGGCATCCTGGCCGTCGGGCTGCTTGTCTACCTGATGGCGGCGCTTTTGAAACCGGAGGCATTCTCATGACTGCAAATAACATTTTGCAAATTGTTCTGTATTTCGGCGTCCTGCTGCTCCTTGCGAAACCGCTGGGGCTTTACATGGCGCGGGTTTACGAAAGCCGGCCCTTTGTCCTGGACCGCGTGCTCGGGCCCGTGGAACGCATTTTCTACCGGCTCTGCGGCATATGCCCTGAGGAGGAAATGGGCTGGAAAAAGTACACGTTTGCGGTGCTGCTGTTCAATGCGGCCGGGATGCTTGCAGTTTATCTCCTTCAGCGCTTGCAGGGCGTCCTTCCGCTGAACCCTCAAAGGTTACCGGGTGTTTCGCCTGATTCGGCGTTCAACACAGCAGTGAGTTTCGCTACAAACACCAACTGGCAGGGGTACGGCGGTGAGACGACTATGAGTTATCTGACCCAGATGGTCGCATTAGGCGTGCAGAACTTTGTGTCTGCCGCAACGGGCATGACTGTGCTCACGGCCCTGGTCCGCGGGTTTAAGAGACATTCCGCAGATACCATCGGCAATTTCTGGTTTGACCTCACACGTTCTACGCTCTACATATTGATGCCGCTCTCTCTTATATTGTCGCTTCTGCTCGTGTCTCAGGGAGTGGTGCAGACGTTTAGCGAATACAAGAACGTATCACTCACCCGGACGAGCAGCTACGATACCACGAAACTCGATGACAGGGGTGGTCCCATTAACGACGCAAGCGGTAATGCGGTCACCGAAAAGACCGGGATAAAAGAGCAGGTCATTCCCCTCGGACCGGCTGCCTCACAGATTGCGATCAAGCAGTTAGGCGCCAACGGTGGAGGATTTTTTAATGTTAATTCCGCCCATCCCTTCGAGAACCCGACGCCGTTGTCGAATTTTTTGGAAGTTCTTGCGGTCCTGCTGATACCTGCCGCGCTCTGCATCACCTTCGGAAAAATGGTGGATGATCAGCGACAGGGGCGCGCGCTGCTGTCGGCTATGGTGATCGTTCTCGTTGCACTGATGACTTTGTGCGTATGGAGCGAACAGCAGGGTAATCCGCGCTTCACCGCAATGGGTGTTGATCAGACTGCAAGTGATTCGCAGCCCGGAGGCAATATGGAAGGCAAGGATGCCCGCTTCGGCATCGCCAATTCCGCGATATGGGCCACGGCCACCACAGCGGCAGCGAACGGCTCGGTCAATTCCATGCACGATTCATTCACCCCCCTCGGAGGCCTGTATCCGATGTGGCTGATGCAGTTGGGTGAAGTCATCTTCGGAGGCGTCGGCTCCGGGCTGTACGGGATGCTGATATTTGCTATTATTGCCGTTTTTGTGGCCGGGCTGATGGTAGGTCGCACTCCGGAATATCTTGGCAAGAAGATCGAGATGTTCGAGATGAAGATGTCTGTTCTCGTGGCGCTGATTGTCAATGCCCTGGTCAAGGCCGGCACGGCAATTGCGGTATCGACGAAGGCGGGTGTTGCCGGTATCGCCAATCCCGGCCCCCACGGGTTTTCCGAGATACTCTATGCCTTTTCGTCCGCTTCGAACAATAACGGCAGCTCCTTCGCCGGTCTCAGCGCGAACACGGTCTTTTACAACACAGCCCTCGGGATCGCGATGTTCATCGGACGTTATTGGGTGATAATCCCCGTACTGGCCATCGCCGGATCTCTTGCCAAAAAGAAGAGAGTGCCTGCAGGATTAGGGACCCTGCCGACCCATACACCTTTGTTCATCGGTTTTCTGATCGGGGTTATATTGATCGTCGGCGCGTTGTCATTTGCGCCAGGTCTGGCCCTCGGGCCTGTCGCGGAGCATTTGATGACAAGACCATAGGTCATATGGGCCTTATGAGACATATATCGTGAGCACTAAATTGAAGAAAAAATCTCTTTTTGAACCGACAATCGTACGCAGGGCATTGCGGGATTCGTTCAGGAAACTCAACCCCGTCTATCAGATAAAGAACCCGGTTATGTTCGTCGTGGAGGCGGGCAGTATCCTTACGACGGTCCTCTTTTTTTATGCCCTTTCCGGCAAGGGGGAGGAACCGCCCGGCTTTATACTGCAAATATCCGCATGGCTCTGGACAACTGTGCTCTTTGCGAACTTTGCGGAGTCCCTGGCTGAAGTAAGGGGCAAGGCACAGGCTGATGCCCTGCGCAGGACGCGGCGAGACATCATGGCCAGGCGCCTTGCCGAACCCGAACCTGACGCGGATGTGACACAAGTATCTTCATCTCAGCTTAGAAAAGGCGACACAGTCCTTGTGAAGGCGGGAGACATGGTCCCCGGAGACGGTGAGGTCATCTTCGGCATTGCTTCTGTAAATGAAAGCGCCGTGACCGGAGAAAGCGCGCCGGTCATACGCGAAAGCGGCGGAGACAGGAGCGCTGTCACCGGCGGTACGCTTGTCCTGTCGGATTGGATAGTGGTGCGTATCACCGCCAATCCCGGAGAGGCGTTCCTCGACAGGATGATCTCTATGGTAGAAGGCGCGAAGCGTCAGAAGACCCCCAATGAGATCGCACTCGATATACTGTTGGCAGGCCTGACCATCATCTTTCTGCTTGTCACAGTGACGCTTCTTCCCTTCTCCATCTTCAGCGTACAGGCAGCGGGTCAGGGCAGTCCGGTGACCATCACCGTGCTCGTTTCACTGATGGTTTGCCTGATTCCGACGACCATCGGCGGCCTCCTTTCCGCCATCGGCATCGCCGGGATGGACCGGATGATTCAGGCAAACGTGATCGCCATGTCCGGCAGGGCGGTAGAAGCGGCCGGAGACGTCGATGTCCTGCTGTTGGACAAGACAGGAACGATTACCTTAGGCGACCGGCAGGCCGTTGCATTTATACCTTCCGCAGGGGTCGATGTCAAGGCCCTTGCCGACGCCGCCCAGTTGGCTTCTCTCGCCGATGAGACCCCGGAAGGCAGAAGCGTTGTCGTATTGGCAAAGAAGGAGTATGGCCTTCGCGAGCGGGACATACACAGCCTTGGCGCTGTCTTCATTCCGTTCAGCGCCCAAACAAGGATGAGCGGGGTAAATCTCAACGGACGCGAGGTCCGCAAGGGCGCGGCCGATGCGGTAGAGGAATATGTGGTGAAAAGAGGAGGGACATTCCCGACCGATATCCGCTCGATTGTCGACGACATCGCAAAGAAGGGGGCCACCCCTCTTGTTGTCGCGGACGGTCCGAAGGTGTTAGGGGTCATTCAGTTGAAAGACATCATCAAGGGCGGCATCAGGGAGCGCTTTTCCGAAATGCGGAATATGGGGATCAGGACAATCATGATCACCGGAGACAACCCGCTGACCGCCGCGGCCATCGCGGCGGAAGCCGGGGTGGATGATTTTCTTGCGGAGGCCACGCCTGAGACAAAGCTGAATCTCATTCGCGAGCATCAGGCAGGCGGACGGCTCGTGGCCATGACCGGAGACGGCACTAACGACGCTCCTGCTCTTGCGCAGGCGGATGTAGCGGTTGCCATGAACACAGGGACACAGGCGGCAAAGGAGGCAGGCAACCTTGTTGACCTCGACTCAAACCCGACGAAACTTATCGAGATAGTCGAAATCGGCAAGCAGCTCCTCATGACGCGCGGCACACTGACAACCTTCAGCATTGCCAATGACGTGGCGAAGTATTTTGCCATTCTGCCGGCCGCGTTTATATCGATCTATCCGTCGCTGGGCGCGCTCAATATAATGGGGCTCGCGACCCCCCGGAGCGCCGTGCTTTCGGCAGTGATCTTCAACGCGCTCGTCATCCTGTTTCTTGTCCCGCTGGCCCTGCGAGGAGTGAAATACCGCCCTCTCGGCGCGGAAGTGGTTTTACGCAACAACGCACTTATTTACGGAGTTGGAGGTCTGATAGTCCCGTTTATGGGAATCAAACTGATCGATATGATCATAACGGCTATGGGAATTGTTTAACGGAGAATATACATGTGACGAAAAGTCGTCATACCCGCGAAGGCGGGTATCCACGTCCTTGGAAAAATGGATTCCCGCTTACTACTGCGGGAATGACGGAAGAATGTCTATGATTGGAAAATTACGGAGGTCACTATGACTACAATGATTCGAAATGCATTCATGTCTCTGTTGTTATTTACCATATTGACGGGGGTAATATATCCCCTGACAGTGACCGTGGTCGCCCAGGCGTTGTTTCCCCATCAGGCAAACGGAAGCATCTTCATGAAGGACGGCAGGCCGATAGGCTCTACTTTGTTGGGCCGGCAGTTCGACGACCCGAAATACTTTTGGGGAAGGCTTTCCGCGACAAGGCCTTATCCTTACAACGGCGGAGCGTCGTCGGGGTCTAACCGGGGGCCAAATCATCCGGACCTTGTGAAGTCAGTTCAGGCGCGCATCGATGCGCTGCGCGCTTCAGATCAGGCGAACACACGACCGATACCTGTCGACCTCGTAACGGCTTCCGCAAGCGGCCTCGATCCCCACATCAGTCCTGCCGCCGCTGAATACCAGGCGGCGCGCGTTGCAAGAAACCGGGGAATGGATGAAGCAAAGGTCCGGGCCGTGATCGCGGCTTATACCGGCCAGAGACAATTCGGGATATTGGGCGAGCCCGTGGTCAACGTTCTTCAATTGAATCTGGCGATGGATGAACTCAAATAATTGTTGACATGTCCGCGTTGAAGGGGTACTATTTAAATGAAATTGGTTTCTATTTAAAATGAAAAATATGAGAAAAGACCACTTAACGGTCCTGAAGGGACTGAATCTGAAGATCACCCCGAGGCGTCTGGCTGTATTGAAGGTCCTTTCGGAAGAAACAATGTACGTGAGCCCGGAGGAACTCTGGGGGAAGGTGAAGGATAGGTTCGCGAGCATTGGCCTTCCGACGGTATACCGCATCCTCGACGAACTTTCCGAGGGGAATGTTATCTCCAAGATCATCCACCCGAACCGGCAGCTCTATTATTTCTATTGCGGGAAGATAGAGCATCACCATCATTTCATCTGTCTCTCCTGCCGCAGGGTGGAGGACGTCGATCTCTGTGTTGCGGCGGAAATAGAGCGGGAAGTGAAGGGTAACCTCAAGGGAAAGGTGCTTTCACATATACTTCAGATAAACGGGTTCTGCAGTTCCTGCTCGATAGCCGGTAAGAAAAGGAAGGTAAAGAAATGAGAGGCAGAAGGGCCTCGCGTATATTGCTTTGGCTGGCCCTCGCGCTTGCCTTCTCCTGCGCGTCCCAGGCCGGCGAGACGCCCCGGGACCAAAGGAAGCTCAGGGTCGCAGCGAGTCTTTTCCCGCTTTATGATTTTGCAAGGACCGTCGGCAGGGACAAGGCCGAAGTGGTCCTGCTCATGCCTCCGGGAATGGAGCCCCACAGTTTCGAGCTGAAACCGGCGGATATCGTGCTGCTCAATAAGACAGACATATTTATTTACACAAACAGATATATGGAGCCGTGGGCGGCGGCCGTCCTGAAGGGACTCGACAACAGGGCCCTTGTTGTGGTGGATTCGAGCAAAGGCCTCGAGCTGATCAGGGGGCCGGAAGAAGGACATCATAATGAAACCGGGCATGAAGCCGGGCACGAAGAAGCAGAGGGAATGGACCCCCATGTCTGGCTCGACTTTTCGTATGCGATGAAGATGGTCGATACGATTGCCGTCGCCTTTGCGGAAAAAGACCCGGCCAACGGGGCTTATTACAGGGCAAACGCAGAGGCATACAAGGCGCAGCTTGCCGCTTTGGACAGGAAGTTCGCCGGGACATTGTCACGGTGCGCTCACAGGGAGCTTGTCAGCGGAGGGCATAACACCTTCGGGTATCTCGCCCGGCGTTATCGTTTGAAGTTTGTCCCGGCCTACAGCGGATTTTCTCCGGACGCCGAGCCGACCTCAAAGGACCTCATCGGGCTGACAAAGACACTGAGGCTGCATGGATTATCATATATCTTTTATGAGGAGCTCCTTTCTCCCGCCATCGCCGAGACGATAGCGAAAGAGACCGGAGCAAAGCTCCTGGTCCTCCACGGCGCTCATAACATAAGCAGGGACGACCTGAAGAAGGACGTGACATTCGTGTTGTTAATGAACAGGAATCTCGAAAACCTCAGCGAGGGGCTGAAATGCAAATAGAACCGATCATGTGCCAGGGGCTTTCTTTCCGTTACGGCGACCATGAGGTGTTGAGCGATATCTCTTTTACCGTAAATAGGGGCGATTACGTCGGGCTTGTCGGCCCCAACGGTTCGGGAAAGTCGACGCTCATCAGGATCATACTCGGCCTGCTGAGGCCCCTTACCGGGAGGGTCATGGTCTTCGGCGCCGACCCTTCAGAAAGGAAGCTGCGGGACAGGCTGGGGTATCTTCCGCAGAAGATGGCGTCCTTCAATCCCCATTTTCCGTCCTCGGTGCGCGAGATAGTCTCCCTCGGACTCATCTCAGGGAGAAGGTTCCCGAAAAGTCTCGGCAGGGATGATCATATTGCCATAGACAAGGCCCTTGACCTGATGAATATAAGCGGGATAAGCCGCAGTTTGATCGGCGACCTTTCAGGAGGACAGCAGCAGAGGGTTTTCCTGGCGCGGGCGCTGGTAAACGGGCCGGAGCTCCTGGTCCTGGACGAGCCGACCACGGCCCTCGATCCGGAAACGAGGCAAAACTTTTTTACTCTTCTTGCGGAACTGAACCGCACGGGGAAGGTCACTGTCGTCCTTGTGACGCACGATATCGGCTCCATCGGCAAATACGCCTCCAGGCTCCTGTATATCGATAAGAGTGTTGTTTTTTACGGCGGCTTCGATGAATTCTGTCTTTCCGGCGATATGGGGAAGTTCTTCGGCGAGTCGTCACAGCACCTGATCTGCCACCGGCATGAGTGATGGAAATGAACGTTCTTGATTTTTTAAGTTACGGGTTTATCCAGAGGGCCCTGATCGCAGGGTCCTTCACTGCGTTGCTGTGTTCCACCCTCGGGGTATTGCTGGTGCTGCGGAGGCTTTCGCTGATCGGCGACGGCCTCGCCCATGTCACCTTCGGGAGCGTGGCCCTCGGTCTCGTCCTGAAGGTTTTCCCTCTATATGTCTCCATACCGGTTGTCATGGCAAGCTCGCTCGGTATCCTGAAGCTGATGGAAAGGGCGAGACTCTTCGGTGATGCGGCCATCGGCATCGTCTCGGCCGTCGGTATTGCCGGAGGCGTCATACTGGCGAGCAGGGCCGGCGGGTTCAATGTGGACATCTTCAGCTACCTTTTCGGCAACATCCTTTCCATAGGCTGGACTGAAATGTACACATCGATCGCGCTTTCGGTAGTCGTGCTCCTGGCCATCTTCCTGAACTATTACGAGATATTCTCCCTCACTTTCGACGAGGAGTTCGCCAGGGTGAGCGGGATCGACACCGAGAAGCTCAACAGGCTGATCGTCCTTTTCACTGCGGTCACGGTAGTCCTGACCATGAAGGTAGTCGGGATCATGCTCACCTCGGCGCTGCTGATACTGCCGGCGGTAACGGCCTTTCAGGTGGCAAAGGGCTTTAAACACGCGCTTGTCTATTCCGCCGTCTTCTCTCTGTTCTCCGTGATCTCGGGAATATTCATCTCCTTTATCTTCAACCTGCCGACAGGGGCCGCGATTGTGCTTCTGAATTTCCTCCTGTTCCTCCTTGCGTACTCCTTCAGGAGGTTCGGGGCGCGGCGGAATTGACGGCAGGGGTCTTCAGGACGGGAGGAATTGCAGACAATAAGCATTTGTTCATGTTTTTAAAAATGAGAAAATCCGGGCATAGAATGGAGTCCAGGAATGGATGAGGGCAGACCCAGTCCCGATCTGCTTCTGAAGCAGGTCCAGAAAGAAGAAGAGCGGACGCGGCAGGGAAAATTAAAGATATTCTTCGGCGCGGCCCCGGGCGTCGGCAAGACCTACGCGATGCTTGAGGCCGCGAGGGAGAAGCGGGAGGAAGGAACCGATGTCGTTGCCGGCCGTGTAGAAACTCATAAGAGGAAAGAAACAGAGGAGCTTCTTTACGGTCTCGAAGCGCTTCCCCGCCGGCCTGTTGCGTATCGCGGCGCGACATTGTATGAATTCGACATCGACGCGGCGCTCAGGCGCAGGCCTTCCATCATACTCGTTGACGAGCTGGCGCACACGAACGCCCCGGACTCGCGCCACAGGAAGCGCTGGCAGGACGTCTTTGAATTATTAGAGGCCGGGATCAATGTCTATACCACGCTGAACGTCCAGCACCTTGAGAGCCTTAATGATGTTGTCGCCCAGATAACCGGAATCGAAGTGCGAGAGACAGTGCCTGACTCCGTGCTCGACCGGGCCGACGAAATCGAGCTTATCGATCTGCCTCCCGATGATCTCCTTCAACGGCTGAAAGAGGGCAAGGTCTATGTCCCTGAACTGGCAGAGCAGGCAAGAGAGAACTTCTTCAGAAAAGGCAACCTCCTTGCCCTCAGGGAATTGGCGCTGAGGCGCACCGCCGAAAGCGTGGACGCGCAGATGCAGAGTTACCGCGAGGTAAAGAGGGTCAGGGAGGTATGGCCTGCCGCTGAAAGGATACTGGTATGCGTCGGACCTAATCCCCGGTCAATCCGCCTCGTCCGCGCCGCCAAACGCATGGCTGCCGGCCTCAGGGCGGAGTGGATCGCCGTGCATGTCGAAGCGCCTTCTAAAGTAAAGCCCACAAAAAGCGACCTCAAACAGCTTGCCGAGCATATGCGTCTGGCCGAGGGTCTTGGCGCCGAGACGGCGACCCTTTCCGGGCACAAGGCCAGTGAGGAGATATTGAGTTATGCGCGTGATCGCAATGTCACAAAGATACTTATCGGAAAGCCGACGCACCCCCGCTGGAAGGACAAGCTGTTCGGCTCGATGTTAGATGAAATTGTACGCGGAAGCGGCGACATAGACGTCTATTTTATAAGCGGTGAAGCCGCTGAGCCGCTGCCCCGGCGGCCGGTCATTAAAGGACGGACGGTAAAACCGTCTCCCCGGGAATGGTTTTTGAGCATTGCCATTATCGGAGTTTGCACAGGCATAGCTTATCTGATGTTTCCCTATTTTGATCTTGTCGATCTTGCCATGATGTATCTCCTCGGGATTGTGTTGACCGCGAGCCGCACAGAGAAAGGACCTTCTCTTCTTGCCACCATCCTGAGCGTGGCCGCGTTTGATTTCTTTTTCGTGCCTCCGCGTCACACCTTTGCCGTCAGCGACAGCCGGTATTTTGTCACATTCGCCGTCATGTTCGTTCTCTCTTATGTAATCAGCAGGCTTACGTTGAAGGTCCGCGAGCAGGCGGACGCCGCCAGAAAAAGGGAGCGAAGGACGGCCGCCCTGTACAGTCTGAGCAGGAAACTCGTGCACGAGCGCGAGATAGAACAACTGAGCGCCATCGCGATAAAACATATCAGCGAGGTCACGGCGAGTCATGTCGTCGTACTCGTGCCTGATGAATGGGGGAAAGTAGCGGTACCGGCTACGGGCGCCGGGACCTTCGCCCTCGATCAGAAAGAGATGAGTGTGGCGCAGTGGACTTTTGATCACCGGCAAAAGGCGGGACTCGGGACCGATACACTCTCCGGCGCCAAGGCGTTGTACCTGCCGCTTCTCGCGGCGTCCAAGACCGTGGGTGTGGTCGGCGTAATGCCGGAGGCCCCCGACGGTTTCTTTGACCGGGAGCAAGTCCATGTAATAGAGAGCTTTGCGGACCAGACCGCGATTGCAATCGAACGCGCCATGCTTGCCGGGGAGGCCCAGCAGGCCCTTTTGAAGGCAGAGACGGAGACCTTGCGCAATACGCTTCTAGGCTCAGTCTCCCATGATCTTCGCACGCCATTGGCCGCGATTACCGGCGCGGCAAGCACGCTCATGCAGAATGACGTGACGTTCGATATCTCTGAACGCCGGGAATTGACGCAGACTATTTATGAGGAATCGGAGCGCCTGAACCACATCATCCGCAACGTGCTGGATATGACGCGCCTTGAGGCGGGGGCGATAAAGGTAAAAAAGGAATGGCAGCATCTTGAAGAGATTGTCGGGGCCGTGCTGGACCGTCTTGGTGAAAGGCTGAAAGACCGGCCCGTTTCAACGAGCTTGCCCCCGGATTTGCCCATGGTTTCTTTTGACCCTCTTCTTATCGAACAGGTCCTCGTTAATCTTATGGACAATGCCATAAAATATACGCCTCAGGAGACGCCGCTTGAACTTTCGGCATTTGTCAAAGACGGCGATCTTGTCGTAGAGCTGGAGGACAGGGGCCCGGGGATCCCGCCGGGTGAGGAGGAAAGGATATTCGACAAATTTGTCCGGGGGACTGCCGCAGGCGGAGGGATAGGTTTGGGACTGGCGATATGCAGGGCGATAATTACGGCCCATGGAGGAAATATCCGGGCCGTGAACAGGCCTGGGGGGGGCGCGATATTCCACTTCACGCTGCCCATCGGCGAACAGCCGCCAATGCCGGAGATGGAGGAATGAATCTATGGATCACACTATGTACGTTATTACTCGGAACACATCTTTTAATCGTCATTCCCGCAGTCTGTTGAGCGGGAATCCAGAGTCTTTTCATTAGGAACTGGATTCCGGCTTAAGACATGCCGGAATGACAGAAAAACGGTTACCGGCAAATTTATAAGAATGATAATATGACACAGGACAAAGAAATGATTCTGCTGATCGAGGATGAGCCGCAGATGCGGCGCTTTCTGCGTGTCACATTGCAAAGCCACGGTTATCGTCTTATAGAAGCTCCTACAGGCCAGGAGGGGTTGATGCACGCTACGACACGCAATCCCGAGGTTGTACTGCTCGATCTCGGGCTGCCGGACATGGACGGGATTGAGGTCACGAAGCAATTGCGTGAATGGAGTGAAGTCCCGGTCATCGTCATTTCAGCAAGGGAACAGGAAGAAGACAAGATCAGGGCCATCGATGCAGGCGCGGATGATAATCTCACTAAACCGTTCGGCGCCGGAGAACTCCTTGCGCGCATCCGGGTGGCGCTCCGCCACAAGACCCTGCTGCATGCTACCCGGAAGGAACCCGTATTTATTCTGGAAGGTCTGCGGGTTGACCTTGCCGCCCGGCAGGTGTTTTTGAATGAGGAAGAAATTCACCTTACGCCTATCGAATATCGTCTGCTGACGGTCTTGATCAGGAATGCCGGCAAAGTCGTCACGCATACCCATCTGCTTAAGGAAGTCTGGGGACCCGTCTACGGAAGTCAAACGCAATATCTGCGGGTGTATATGACACAGCTTCGCCGCAAACTCGAAGCCGAGTCTGCGCGTCCGAGGTTCCTGATCAACGAGCCCGGCGTGGGGTACAGGCTCAAGCTTACCGTGTGAAAAGAGGCATTGGCCGCGGACAAAGGGGCCGGGTGTCACCGATGTCCCGTATAACCGGAAAGGTCCGCCAGCCTGTCAGGCTTCAGCACCCCTTCATATCGATGCCCGTCGATTATCCAGGTGGGGAAGCTCTTGATATTCATCTCCCTGCACTTCGCTGATATCGGGCCGCCCCGGCCGGCGGGAGAGCATTCCACATATGGGAGACGATCAGATGAGGCCCCGAACAGATCCTTCTGTTCCACGCATGCCGGTCACCAGTATGCGCCGTATAAGGCGGCGTTATTTTTGGCAAGGCGGTCAGCCAGACCTTCTAAGAAAGGCCCTTTAGGTCCTGCCGAGGGATCGATAACGCCGCTGTAGTACAGGTGCATTCCTCCGACAATCACAAGGGCCGTTACGGCCGTATTTCTTGCAAATGCCGCGAAGTTGAATCTCGGCAAGTCCTTCGGCCGTTGAAATATTGCAACTGCGAAAATAGAGGCCATGATCGCAAAGGAGGCAAGGCAGTAGGCGCAGGCGGCCTCAATCACGAACATGGAAACAGCTATGAGGTAGACGCTGTAACTTAACCCGATAAGTGAAACCGTCCACGCAGACTTCCAGTGTGAAACTGGATTGCGTACGCGTACACCGATGTACAGCAGTGAAGCATATGTCAGAAAACCCCAGAACGCCGTCGGCAGACCCATAAAGGCGCCCCACCGGCTCTGCTGCACAATGTCGCATGAACTTCCCGCGACGCACAAGACAGGCGGCTGCCCCAGCCACTTGGTAAGAGTCAGGTACGCCGTCAGCGCCAGTCCTGCCGCTGCCAGTGCCGTAAGGGGCCGGTTCGGACGCTCCATCTTCTGCAGCGCCGACTGCTTTTTTCGTCCCGCCGTCTTGTCAGCCTGGGGCTCTTCCGGAGAAGCCTGTTTCTTTTTCTTACCCATTTTGTACCTATGCTCCTAAAAAGAATTTATCTTTAATAGAAAACGCATTTCTATTGATCATTCTATCACAGATTTTGGAATGATATAAAGGCTGCGATTATGAGTGCGGTAAGACTTTATTCCTGGTAGAAAGATGAAACTGATGTAGTTTTTGTAAATAGGTTATCATATTCGCAAAGGCTTTCTTCGGGCCAAGTTACCTCCCCTAAGCCCATCCTGGATGCGATGACGAAATAATTTTGAGCGTGCCTTACAGACTTTTTGCGTCGGGGCTCATGCCAACATGTAGAAAGGAGATCCCCAAACAGTTTGTATCGGTATACCACTCGTGTTTAAATTTTTCAGCAACAAGGGTGGATGTCAAGGCTCTCTTTTTTTTCGCTTCACAAAAACCTGTTGCAGCGGGTATCATACGGGATATATTCGACAAGTATCGGAATAGGGGAAATAGTTAGTGGGCCAGAAATCATCTATAGAATGGACCGGATCGACATGGAACCCGGTGACGGGGTGCGCAAAAATCAGTCCTGGCTGTTTGAACTGCTATGCGGAGCGGATGGCGAAGCGTCTTCAGGCAATGGGACAGCCGAACTATGCGGACGGATTCAAACTTGCGTTACATGAGCACGCGCTCGATCTGCCGCTCACGTGGAAGAAGTTCAAACAATTTTCGTTAATTCCATGAGCGACCTTTTTTTGAAAGATGTGCCTTTTGACTTCATCAAGAAGGTTTTTGATATCATGAGCAAGGCGCACTGGCATACCTTTCAGGTGCTTACTAAACGGTCTGAACGGCTCATTGAGTTGAGTCAATCGTTACCATGGGCCGCGAATATCTGGATGGGCGTCACTGTCGAAAACAAAGATTATATTCATCGAATAGATGACCTGCGCAATAGCGGCGCTTACATCAAGTTTCTTTCCATAGAGCCCCTGCTCGGCCCCATGCCGGAACTGAATCTAAAAGGCATCGATTGGGTCATAGCAGGCGGAGAGTCCGGCCCCGGCGAAATAGGGGAGGGTCAGACTTAAATATTGATATATTAAATTCAATTCATTAGTCTGACAATAGAGGGCATTATTCAGAATGAAACTCGTAATCGTCTATGAACAACAGTCCCGCCATGCTGAAAACACCAAGGTTGCAAGAGTAATTGCTATTTATAGTGCCGTGTTTTATTATGATCACATAGAGAATTAAATGCTTTTGTAGAGGGAGGATAACAATGTTTGACAGGATAACGTTTGATTCTCAGATAATGGGCGGCAGGGCGTGTATCAGAGGCATGAGGATACCTGTTTCTATTATTGTCGGACAGATTGCACACGGCGCTACCGTTGAAGAAATTCTTTCCGATTATCCTGATCTTGAGCCGGATGACATTCAGCAGGCGCTTGAATACGCCGCATGGTTAACTCAGGAAGAAGTCGTTTCGGGATAACGGGTCTATGAGATTCCTCGCCGATATGGGCGTTTCAAAGAGGATCGTTGAAGACTTAAGATCAAAGGGTCATGATGCAGTCCATCTTCGTGAAGAAGGGTTGCAGAAACTTCCTGATAAAGACATCTTTAAAAAAGCCATCCACGAAAACCGCATCATCCTCACATTTGATCTTGATTTTGGGGAAATCATTGCCTTTTCAGAAAGGGCGATTGTGAGCGCAATTATTTTCCGTTTACACAACACACGTACGCCCTTTGTTATGCAGCGGCTTTATCAAGTCTTGTCCGGGGTATCTGACGTTATAGAAGAGGGTTGTGTTGTGACGGTTGAAGATTCAAGATACCGTGTGCGGAAGCTGCCAGTAGACTGAATATTATTAAAGGGCAGACTGGGTCATGGGGTCAGGCTTGCAAGCATGCATTTAAGTCTTCTAACAACTAAACCCCGAAAAATGATCACGGTTTCTTGAGGACATCATCGTGCGGTCCGATGCGGCGCAGGAGATAATGATCGGAATGAATTTCAAATGTGAATCTGTAAAACATGTCGATGCTTGCTTCCCAGCGGTTTTTATGACCTTTCATCTTTTTGACTCTGAGGGACGGATGATGAATGTTGTTCATGAAAAGAATGATCTTGCTTTCAAACTTTTCCTGCGTAGGTTTTGGTAGCTGTTTAAAATCCTCTTTAAAGACCCCGGTGCGGAGGATTTTCATTTCTTGAGGTCTGAGAGGAAGTCTTCTACGGATTTGAAGGACTTGGTTTTTCCGGCTGCTATTTCTTTATCGGCTTCCGCCTCGGCCTTTTTCCAGTCAAAACTTTTAAAGTACGGCGGCAATGTTAAAGCATATTTAATTAACTCTGTAACAGCCTCTTTTGTGCTTCTTTTGTGTGAGAGTTTCTTATATTTTTTTATTTCTTCAAAAACAGAATCGGATAAAGTGATTGTTAAGTCGCGTGATGGCATATCATGTCTCCTTGTGATACAACTTATCACATAGACTCTTTCTATGTCAATTTATGTGGGACGTCACCAAAACTCAATACGGCAGTGCGGGTTTTAAAGCCGCCCCTACACATCACGACGTCCTCAACGCATCCACTATATTCATCCGGGCCGCGCGCAGCGCCGGGAGGACGCCGCCGGTAAAACCCATTATCAGGGCAAAGCCGAGGGCCTGGGCAATAATCTTCAGGTTTAGCGTAAAGCTAAACGCCAGCTCTGCGAAGCTCTGCCAGTTCATTGTTGAGATGGCGTAGAACTGAAGGAAGGACGCGAAAAATAATCCGGCGCATCCGCCTATGAAACCTAACAGCAGCGACTCGGCGAGAAATGCGGCAAGGATGTTTCTCCTCTGAAATCCAAGCGCCCGCATTGTTCCAATCTCGGCTGTGCGGCCCGCGACTGAGGAATACATGGTTATCATCGCGCCGATGATCGCGCCGAAGGAGAATATCGCGGTAAGCGATACGCCGAGGATACGGACGAACTTTGCCATCAACTCGGACTGCTTGGTGTAATACGTTGTCTCGCGTTCAGCCTCAAGGTGAAGGCGGGGATCGCTTTCGATACGCGCCTTTACTCTTTCAAAATCCGCTGAATTGCTTAGTCTGAAAATAACAGAAGAATATACGACCCGCCTGAACGCCTGCATAAGCTGGTTTACATCACCCCAGATTTCAGAGCTGAAGCCCGTATTCCCCGCGTCAAATATCCCCACAACCGTCCAGTCTCTCATGCCGAAACGGATTGTTTCGCCTATGCCGCCGCCCTGAAACCTCTTTGCTATGCTCTTTCCTGCTATAATCTCTGATGAACCGGGTCTGGGCATTCTCCCTTTCGCAAGCCTGACCTGGGGCCTGAGAAGCATTGAATTTTCACCTATGCCCCTGATGACCACGTTAGAGGGCTTATTGCTGCCTCTTTTCAGGAGGCTGATAAGGACGACCATTTCCTTTGCCAGCAATCTTTGTCCCTTTGGCCCCGTGGCAATTTCAGGCTGTGTCTCCACAACGGAATCCTGCGGCCTTTCTATACCGCTCTGCACTTCGGCGACCGCGGCCTTGCGGATTATTACCACGTTGTCATGCGCGCCTGTTTCCACCAGGGTCTTCTGAAGACCCTCGGCAAGCATCAGCACTGCGGCGAAGACAAAGACCACAAGCGCCATGCCGGAGGCGGTCAGGGCAGTAGTCAGCCTGCGCGTCATGAGGTTGCGGATGCTGTATGAAATTGGAATTTTCATAAAATAGATTTATTACAAAATCCTCCTTTCTCCCCCTTTTTCAAAGGGGGAAAGATGTTCCCCTCTTTAGCAAAGAGGGGTAGGGGAGATTTTCTTATTATATTCTTTACTGTATCTCGGGAATCCTTCCCGAAATTGGTCCGCTGTCACCATGCCACATCCTGACTGGTTTGGGGAGTGACTCCAGAAACACAGGACTGCCGGACTCCAAACTCTGAACTCCAAACTCATTTAACCGATCCTCCTTAATCCATCAGCAATGCGGATATTAATCGCCCGGTACGCCGGGAAAACGGCTGCCGCAATCCCTACTATCAGCGCAGCGGCGATATCCATATATATCGTCTTTGTTTCAATATTGAATACGGGAATGAATGTGCTCATTGCGCTGCCGAAGGCCTTGGCGGCAGGGAAGGTGAAAATAATTCCGGCGGCGCAGCCTAACATTGTTATAAAGATCGACTCTCCGAATATCATGGCCCCGATGTGCCATCCGCTGAAGCCGAGGGTCTTGAATACCGCGTACTCCCCGAGACGCTCGCGCGCGGTCATCGCCATTGTATTGGCGGACACCGCAAAGATGATAATGATGACGACAAACGATACTAATTGTATGGCCACGACAATCGCCTCCGTCATTGAGACAAAACTCATCTGGAACGCCTTTTCGGTCTCAGTCAGGGTCTCGGCCAGGGAATTTTTGAAGGTCCCGTCGATCGCAAGCGATACCTCCGCGGCCGTGTCGGGGTCTTTCAGCTCTATCATGTAAAAGCCGACCTGGTCCGCGCGGCGGGGGATGATCTTCTTCATCGTCTCATTCATATAGTCCCAGTGAAAGAAAAACTGGGTCTCGTCTATGTTCTTATTGCTGCCTTTGTAAATGCCGCGCAGGACAAACTCCCAGTTGCCGGGGAATATCGTGCCTTTCAGGGTTATCGTATCGCCGATCTTCCATCCGTATTTCCGGGCGGTCTTCAGGCCTGCCACACACGCCTTTCTGTCGCGCAGAAAGGCCGCCTTCTGATCAGGAGGAAGAACATACTCGGGATACAGCTCAAGCAGCGTCTTGGGCTCCATCGCAAAACTGGGGAAGAAATTTTTCTCATCAATGTATATGCCGCCGAACCAGTTTCCATGTGAGACCTGTTTAACGCCCGTCACCTGCCGGATTTTTTCCCTGTATGAAAGCGGGAGCGGAAATACCAGGGAGATGGAGTTCCTCGTTACGAGCCTGCTTGCAGAAGACGCCTCGACGCCCACATACCAGGCGCGCACAACGGTCCTCAAGAGACCGAAGGAGAGGATCGCCACCGCAACGCTGAGGATTGTCAGGCAGGTGCGCAGCTTGTGCCTGAAGGCGTTTTTGAAAATAAGCTTTAGAGTATACATAATAAAACAGGGTCAAGGGGCAGGGGTACGAAACCCAAAGTCCTCTCTTCCCTGACCCTTGCCCCCTGACCCTGGACCCCGTTCTTCTGTTAAAACTCCCTTTTCCAAATTCCTGACCACGTGGGCTTCCTGCGCCGCCCTCGGGTCGTGGGTGACCATGATGATCGTCTTGCCGAATTCATGGACGAGTTTTTCCATAAGATCGAGGATTTCAAACGCCGAAACACGGTCGAGATCGCCGGTAGGCTCATCGGCGACGATTATCGAGGGATCAGGCACGACCGCGCGCGCTATCGCCACACGCTGCTGCTGCCCTCCGGACAACTGTGTCGGGTAATGCTCCATCCGGTCCCCAAGGTTGACAAGGCGCAGGGCGGTCTCTACATGCTCCCTGCGCTCCTTCTTCGACAGACCGGTCAACAGCAGGGGGAGTTCCACATTTTCATACGCGGTAAGCACCGGGATCAGATTATAGAACTGGAATATGAAGCCTACATTTGCTGCGCGCCACTTTGCAAGATCAGTTTCAGAAAGCGGGGTAATATCGATTCCGCCGATCCGCATGATGCCGCTGTCGGCCCTGTCGATTCCGGCAATCAAATTAAGGAGCGTGGTCTTTCCTGAACCGGATGGCCCCATCAGGGCGAGGAATTCGCCCTCCGCGATATCAAGATCAATGTCCTGCAAAACGGGTATGGTCTGACTGCCGCGCTGATAGGACTTGAACAGGTTTCTGATCTCGACGATGGGAGCTTTCTCCGGCATTTACTTCTCCAGGACAGTTATTTTGTCGCCGTTTCTCAATTTGTCGGAAGGGTGCAAGACGACTTTGTCGCCTGCCTTCACACCGCTCAGGACCTCGACCGTATCGCCTATTTGGGGACCAATCGTTACAGGTGTCTCAAATGCGTGATCATCCTTTATGAGAAACACTGCCTTTCTGTTGTCACGGCCGAGAAGCGATGCCGGGTCAACGACAGTGCGCGGTTGTTGCTCTTTTGGGGCCACGGGGCGCTGAAGGAATGCGACCTTTGCGCTCATCTCGGGAAGTATGCGTTTGTCTTTGTCTATGAAGCGGACCTTGACCAGCACTGAAGCCTTGGTCCTGTCCGCGGTCGGGACGACCGTATGGACCTCTCCGCGAAAACGCGAATCGGGTATGGCGTCAAGGATTATCTCGCAGGGCTGTCCCGCCTTCACCTGTCCGATATTCGATTCGGAGACATCGACCTCTACTTCGAGGGACCCCATGTCGGCGATCGTGACTGCCGCGGCCTTGGCGTTCGCCGCCGCGCCAAGGGGCGTAATAATATCGCCGATATCGGCGTTCTTGGTAAGCACTACGGCGTCAAAGGGGGCGCGTATGAATGAGTATTCAACAGACACCTCGGCCTCTTTCAGGGCGGCAGCGCGGGCCTTTACCGAAGCCTCAGCCGAAGATACGGCAGCCCGGGATTTCCTCAACCGTGTTTCAGCGGCGTCATAGGCAGCCTTTGTAATCAGCTCCTGCGAGAACAGTTCTTTGTTTCTGTCAAATGAAAGCGCGGCGTCATGAAGTTCGACCTTCGCCTGTTCGAGATTGTGCCGGACCTCTTCCAGGTCGGCGGCGGCCCGCTCCCTAACAGCGGCAGCGTCTGCGTTTTCAAGCCTGGCGATAATATCCCCCTTCTTCACCATGTTGCCTTCTTCCACCATAAGCGCTTCAAGACGACCGGTTATCTTTGAAGCCACAGCCGCCTTGCGCTGCGCAACCACGTAGCCGCTTGCGTTTAAAACCGTGAAGGTCTGAGACGGGTAAATCTGCGACACGGTCACAACTTCCACCTCAACGGATTTTCCTTTGAAATAAGAAATTCCGCCGAGGACCATAATTACTATTGCCGCTGCAGGTAAGAACATCTTCCTGCGTCTATGCGGAGCTGATGATAATGCCGCTTTGTTTATTTTTAATTTTGAAAGGTCGTCGTGCGTCATAAGCAATGCTTCCTTAGACACGGATAATCACGGATTACCCATCGAAATTATTAAGGCGCAATCAAATCTGTTGCCTTCTCAAATACCATTATTTTCTTTACTGTCCGTGTCAATCCGCGAAAATCAGCGGCTGACTTCCATATTTGAATTAATTTGATTATCATACCGTGATATAATCTATTAAACTAACACTCAAAATCAAGGAGGGACATATGTTTCAGTTCGGTTTGTCAGGATTAATCCTGGCGGTTCTGCTTGTTCTTTATTTTATATCCAGCGCCATCAAGGTCCTGCGCGAGTATGAAAGGGGGGTCGTTTTCAGGCTCGGCAGAATAATCCCCATCAAGGGCCCCGGCCTTGTAATTATCTGGCCGATCATCGATAAACTTGTGAAGGTGAGTCTCCGCACCATAACGATGGATGTGCCGTCGCAGGACGTCATCACAAAAGACAACGTCACTGTGAAAGTGAACGCGGTCGTGTATTTCAGGGTTGTAGAGCCGATAAAGGCGATAACCGAAGTCGCGGATTACGAATATGCGACCTCGCAGATTTCCCAGACAACGCTCAGGAGCGTGCTGGGACAAAGCGCCCTTGATGACCTCCTTTCCAAAAGGGATGAATTAAATGCGGAGTTACAGAAAATAATCGATGACCAGACAGAGCCGTGGGGAATCAAGGTCACGACTGTCGAAGTAAAAAATGTCGATCTCCCGGTTGAAATGCAGAGGGCCATTGCAAAGCAGGCCGAGGCCGAGCGTGAGAGGAGGGCGAAGGTCATTCATGCTGAAGGTGAATTCGAGGCCTCTCAAAAGCTTGCAGATGCCGCTGCGATCATTGGAAAGCAGCCTGCGGCGTTACAGTTGCGGTTCCTGCAGACATTGACGGAAGTTGCGGCAGAGAAAAATTCGACCACCATTTTTCCTGTGCCCATCGACCTGATCGAACCGTTTTTCAGGAAACTGAAAAAAGAAGCGGAATAATGTAACCGTTTGAACCGCTTGAACCGCTTGAACGGTTCAAGCGGTTTTTTTATGATGGACGTATCAAAGGAAAAAAGACATCCGCTGATTTCGACTCTTCAGCAGGCGAAGCGGCTTGTTAAGATCGTTGTCGGGTTTACGATACTTCTCATAGGACTGGCGATGGTCATTCTGCCCGGTCCTGCAACTGTTGCCATACCCGTAGGGCTCGCGATATTGGCTACGGAATTCGTGTGGGCAAGAAAATTATTGAAGCGTTTCAAAGACGGCGCGAGCAACTTAAAGAATTCCATCCTGAACAACAAACGCTAAGCCGGCGGCTGATCCGGCAGATGCTCAGGCCTCCCTTTATGCGCTGATATCCATATCACCAATCAAAATACTCGGCGAGCCCACTTTGCCGTAAAACGTGAGATCGCTCCCGACAGCTTCGACCTTCCTGAACATATCGAGGACATTGCCGGATATTACCGCCTCTTTAACGGGATAAAGCGCTTCTCCTTTCTCGATCCAGAGCCCGGAAATACCTATGGAAAAATCGCCCGATACCGGATTTGCCGTATGCACTCCCATTGCCCCGAGGACCAGTATTCCCCTTGAGAGGGACTTTACCAGCTTATTATCTCCTCTATCTGATTCTGCGAGGGCGGGTTTGAAACCCGCCCCTGCCACTGACTCCCGGATGTTTGCGGGTTTAATATAGAAGTTCGTAACGCCGACGCCGGGAAGGCCTTTATAGGAGCCCCTTACGGCATTGCCGGTGGATTTAACGCCTGCTTTTTTTGCGGTATAGGTATTGTGAATGAAACCGTTTAATACTCCTCCTGATACAATCTCTTTTTTTGTGACGGAAACGCCTTCGTCATCAGCGGGTTTCGTCCCTGTCCCCCACTGCATGAGGCCGTCATCAATAATATCGACGAGCCCGCTCATGACCTTCCGCCCTATCTTGTCGATCAGGAAAGAGCGTTTTTTCTGGACCGCCTCGGCGGATATGGACGCGCTGAGGATTTCGAGAAAATCGACGGCTACGGACGGACTCAGTATGACCGGGGCCTTGACGGAAGCTATCTTCCGGGAACCAAGGAGCCCGACCGCCCTTCCGGCCGCGGTTTTTCCGACAGAGGCGACATTTATATCGCTCAGCCTCCTGCTGCCGGCAAAATCCCATCCCATCTGTCCCTCCCCGCTGTCGTCCTGGGCCAGGGTCGTTACATGCGCCGAATAATATGTGCTTTCGTAGCTGACGGTCACACCCTTCGAGTTGACTATCGTAGTAGAGGCCGTGCCGGCCGAGACTTCGGCCTTTCTTACTTTTTTTATTCTTTTATCAAAAGCTATTGCGCTTTCTTCGAGTAACATCGCGTCTTTGATGACATCATCTTCTTTTATGTTTTTTATTTTTTCATCAAATATCAGGACCTCTTTCCATGACTCGTGACCCGGTAAGTCTACATACTCATCCTCACTGGTCCATCCTGCGCTCATCACGGCCTTATCTATAGCGGCCCCGAGGTCTTCCGGACTGTTCGTAAAGGCGAATCCTGGTCTCCGGTTTCTGATGACCCTTACTGCGATGCCGTAATCCATGGCCGCTTCCAGCGCCTCGACCTCCCCGCCTTTTACCTCTACTGAAAGGCCCTTTGCATTTTTCATGAAAACTTCAGCGGCATCGCAGCCTCTTGTCAGTGCCTTCCTGATGATGTCTTCAGCAATATCGATATCCATCCTTAGCTCCTCCTTGCCCTTGGACCTTTTTAAGTATACACCAAAATTCTCCGATTAATATAATGTGTAATCCGTTACACAATTTTATGAAGCCCGTTGCGCAGGACAGCACAAGAATATTGCCAACACACTGAAAAATCAGGGTCCTCCATTAGCATCATAATTGCTAAAGGTCAGGGTGATATGTTCAATTTCAACATATGGAGAAAAAATTCCGGAGTAACATTAATCGAGCTGATAATCGTTGTTGCAATCATTGGAATACTTGCCCTTACAGGCATACCGCAGTATGGAAGGTTTACGGCGACAAACAAGGTCAAGAGGGCCGCAACAGAGCTGCTGCAGAATATGAGACTGGCAAGGACCATGGCGATCAGGGAAAACAGGGCTTACCTTATTACATTTAATGAGGGCGGCGCAAACACATACAGGATCGGTTTTGACGGAAACGGCGACGGCGATCTCAGCGATGCCGGAGTGGACGGGTATGGAGAAGATGTGAACAACAATATCCTGCCGGTCCGGGAAGTCAGTCAGCAAAATGATTTTGGCAGCAATGTTGTGTTAGGCATCGGCAATTTTACGACCGTTCCTCCCAACGGCCCGAATGGCGTCGATATATCAGACGCGCCGTTTTTCCGGTTCAACCCCGACGGGTCGGCGACCCCCAACGGCGCCGCCTATTTTCAGCATAACAGCGCGGACAGGGGATATTCATATTGCGTCGAGCTGGCCAATACGGCGGGCCTGATCAATTTGTACATGTGGGAAGGAAACGCAGATGACCCTGTCAATTCTGGATGGAATGAAAATACGGAGGTCAGATGAAAAAGCTGAAGGCTGCCGGCGGGACTTTTTCGGATTCATCCTTTGGCTTCACCCTTATCGAGGTAATGATAGCCCTTGTCGTGCTGCTTATAGGCATGTTGGGGGTAATCGGGATGCAGTATTATTCTGTAACAGGGAACGCGGCAAGCAGGGAATTGAAGATTGCCACGAATCTGGGCCAGGAGCTTGTGGAAAGAATCAAATCCACTCCATATACAAATCTTGTCTCCGGAGCGGACCCTGATAATCCCGCCACCGGTCCCGAGATTTCGGGAGGAGTGACATTTACAAGGGCCTTGTGGGTCGTTCCGGACTGCGTCAGTTTGACGTTGCCCGGCGATGACAATTCATGCGGCGCGAATCTGGCGGCCGGCTGCGCCCCGGCCGGTGACCCCGACGGGGCGTCGGTTGTGCCTGTGTCCGCCGTCCGCGTAAGGGCCTGCTGGAACGACCTTAAGACCGGGGCGCCGCATTCTGTAACGCTCGACACGGTGAGGTGGAATGAAAATGTCATACCGTAATGATTATGGATATACATTTGCAGAGCTGATCATCGCTATATTCATCAGCCTGATCCTGATTGCGGGCTCTTTCGCCACATATATAACGCAGAACCGCTCCTTTGTAACACAGGAAAGCGTCTCGGAGGTGAATACGCAGTCAAAGATAGCTCATGACCTGATATTGAACGATATCAAGGGCGCGGGTTTCGGAGCGCCGCAGGAGATGAATACCGATCCGGTCAACGGATACACATCCGTCATAACTCCGGTTGACGGTAACGCTGCCGCCGACGCGTTCACAATCGTGGGAGGCTTCAGGATGATAGGAACGCTCTGGCCCGTGGGGATTGGTCCGGGGAGCGCTTGCCCCAACAGCGTGCAGATGGGATCTACGCAGGTCCGTATTATCTACTCGGGCACGGACGGTCCCAATACAACGGACAGGCAATATCTCAGCATCGACGGCATCGATTTTGTAAGAGTGCAGGCCTGCACTCTGTCAGGCGGCACGTGTGATTCATCAGCAGGCATAACTTTTGACAAGGCCTTGACGGTGGATTTTCCTCTGGTGGATACTGACGGCGACGGGGACTGCGATGCGGGCAGACCCGTTTATCTCGTGGAAGACGCCACGTTTTGCGTCGATGCAAATTCTACTCTCCGGAGAATACGGAGGGGCGCCGTTCTCCCGGCCTGCACCGGCATAGCGGCCTCGGATGACGAGGTCGTTGCAGAATTTGTAGAAGATTTTCAGCTTGCATACGCTGTGGATGCCGACGGGGACGGACAGGTTGACGATGACGGCAGCGGTATTGTCGACGGCCCCGATTTTGTTGACGGGTCCGTCATAGCGGACCCTTCCACAATACGCGCCGTACGCGTAAATATTCTCGCAAGGTCGAACAGGCCCGACCTCAATTATGACGGACAGGGGGACCCTCCTGCCGTAATTGAAAACCGTAATCATGCACAGACAAACGACGATTTCAGGAGGAGATGGTGGCAGGCCATTGCGACCATGAGAAACAAATGAAGACACACATGCACATGACGACGCATAGGGCAAAGAACAGAGGGCATGGAGCAAAGGGTTCGGGCAGAGGAGCAAACGATAACGGCTATGTCCTCATCACGGTGCTGCTGCTGCTGCTTGTGCTGACTGTTGTCGGCATGACGGCGATAGGCACAAGTTCAGTCGAAAATATGCTTTCGGGGAATATAAGACTCAGGGAGAGGCATGTCTCCAGCGCTGATGGAGGCGCAGAGATATGCACCGCCGTAATCGAACGCGGCGTCAGGGAAATGGACACGCAGGGTTTTACGGCCATCGTAACGGACACGAATTTGCCTGCTGAGCTCAGGACCACGGCATTTGATAATGACGGTAACAGTGATGTTGCCGTTGCGGACCAGAATCTTGCCGTGGATATAGATAAAATGTATTCCAAATGGATAGGCGGTACCGCCATTGAGTTTGCTTCAGGGTATGAGGGAGTGGGGAAGAGCGGCGGCACCGGTTTCTATACATACTACAGGATAAATTCGGAGAGCAGCGAAGCGATAACGAATTCCCAGGGAAACGTAGGGGCCATATACAGATATGTGCCAAAATAAGAATGGAGGTCATATGAAGGCGCTTGCATTAATAACGGTCTTATTATTTCTGGCCGGGACATCCGAATCCTGGAGCGGCACACGGGAAAGGGAGTCCTATCGCCGCAACGGCAATTCCGCTGTCAGCGGCATCGATGCAGCGGCCGGCAAACAGGACCTGATCAGCGGATTAATGACAAAGATATCAAAAGTGTCCGTTGTTATCGGCGGCAAGGAATACGGCCTGTCGCCGGATACGCACATGAGCTATCAGGGATTAACGATAAGCGATTTCTCGTTCTTTAAAGCCATGAAGTCGGCTGAGGTAACGGCCCGTATAGAAGACGGTGTAGTCAAGGAGCTGGTTATCGTGAAGCTGAATCTGAGGGCTTAGGGGGAGTTATGAATAAAATGCAAAAGATAATTTCAATACTTATTTTCCTCGTGATAGCGCTTTTGACGGCTGAACGGTCTTATGCGCCGCCGGGCGGCGGAAAAGGCGCGGCCGGCCCCCAGTTGATCGACTATACTGCATATCCCCCCTTTATGTCGCAGCAGGTCCCGTCCAATGTGCTGATAATGCTTGACAACTCCGGCTCCATGAATGAATTTGCCTATAAGACCCCGGGGAAAGGCGGCGTATCCGGGAATCCCGACAACAGTTACGTCCCTTACGATGACGAAACAGATAACAGTTATTACGGCTATTTTAATCCCCTATCAAGATACAGTTATTCTGCGAACGCGGGAGGTCATTTTTATGAAGACGCCGCGGGCTCGTGGGACGGGAATTTTCTCAACTGGCTGACCATGAGAAGGGTCGATATCGTCAAGAAAGTGCTTGTGGGAGGGAAGGCCACCCCGCGGAGCGGCGGCGTTCCGAACTATTTGTATGTCGACGGTTCCGACAGGGATTTTTACAAAAAGTACGCTGACGCCGGCGCATATACCCCTTTTGCGGGCGAAAGATGCTTTAAAAATTTCAGCCATAATATATATGTGTCTCCGGACGGCACCTGTAATTCTTTTACGGCCGGCACTTACAATATCAAGATGAAATTCAGCAATACGGACGAACCGTACGGATTGATCCAGAGGTCCTGGGAAAATCTGAGGTTCGGACTGATGTTATTCAATGACCAGGGCGCGAAGTATGAAGAAGGCGACGGATATGACGGCGGGTATGTGGCGGACTGGATAAAAAGCGGGGCCGAGCATCAGACTGATAAAGTCAATACAGGTGTTAACATTATGACGAAGATCGAAAATATGGTCCCCGCCACGTGGACCCCGCTGGGGGAGTCATTTTACGAGGCAACGCGGTATATCAGGGGTGGAACAGGGGCCTACAGGAACGACAATTATTCGGCCCATGACTGCGTCCAGTACGCGTGCCAGAAAAATTTTGTGCTGATTCTGACCGACGGTGAATCCACTAAGGACAAGAACATGCCTGGCGGCAATTGGGGCTCGAATGTGGCAGACCCCATGGGATTCAATGTGAAGACCTATATGGACAGCATCGCAGTGCGCGAAGGCTACGCCAGCCAGTACAGTACTGGCGCAAATGCCATGGACGGAACTTACTATCTCGAGGGGGTCGCATACTGGGCGCATACTAATGATATGAGGAGCGATTATGACGGAGTGCAGAGTATTACGACGTATTCGGTCTTTGCCTTTGACGACTCGGCCACAGGGCGCGACCTCCTGAAGAAGACATCAAAATACGGCGGGTTCGAGGATTCCAACGGCAACAACATTCCCGACCTGCAGGATGAATGGGACGAAGACAATGATGGAAACCCCGACACGTTTTATGAGGCCGCGGAGGGGACATCGCTTGAAACAGCGCTTATCGACGCGTTTACTGATATGATCCGCCGCACTTCATCCGGCACGGCGGTAAGCATGCTGGCGACAACCGGCGAGGGCGAAGGGGCGGTTTATCAGGCGTATTTCTATCCGGAAAAAATTCAGGGTCTGCAGTCGAGGACCTGGCTCGGATATCTTCACGCCCTGTTTGTGGACAAATACGGAAATCTCAGAGAAGATTCAAACGGAAACAAGGCCCTGGATTACGCGGCGGACAGGATTATTGAAACCGAATATACGCAGGCCGACGGCACCGTTATCAAGCTATATAGTGATATGGGCGGAGACGGAGTCAAGGACAACTACGTCGGTCAGGTTACAGTGGATGATGTCAACGCTATATGGAAGGGAGGGGAGAAACTCTGGCAGACAAGTCCCGATGACAGGACCATTCACACCTCCATTAACGGCACTGTAACCGTAGCTTTTACGGCAGCCAACAAAACGACCCTTAAGCCCTATCTCCGGGCCGCCGATGATATCGAATCGGAAAATATTATAGAATGGATCAGGGGAGATGATCTGACGGGAATCACGGATTCCGGGCACACCGCCGGCTACCGCAAGAGGAGCATTACGATAAATAATGTCACAAATGTCTGGAAGCTGGGCGATATAGTCCATTCGACCCCGTCCATAGTGGCGAAACCGATGGACAATTATGACCTTCTCTATAATGATGCTTCTTACGCCAATTTCTACAACACTCATAAAAAGAGGAGGCAGGTAGTTTACGTCGGGGCCAACGACGGAATGCTCCATGCGTTCAACGGCGGCTGTTATAATGCCGGTGAACACAAGTACTACACTGATGTGGACAGCAGCGGAAACTGCGTAGCGGGAAACCATCCCTTGGGCCAGGAGCTCTGGGCCTTTATACCGAGAGGGCTGCTGCCTCACCTGAAATGGAATACCCTCACGAATTATACGCACGTCTACCACGTGGACATGAAGCCTAAAGTAGCGGACGTCAAAATCTTCAACGCCGACGCAGTACATCCAGGAGGGTGGGGGACCATACTGATCGGGGGTTTTCGCTACGGGGGTAAAAGCATAAGCTGGACCTCGGGCGCCAATTACAGCGCTTCCCCGGAATATTTCGCTCTCGACGTAACGGACCCTCTCAATCCGAGACTGCTCTGGACCTTCTCCGATTCTGCGCTCGGCCTCAGCATGTCCTACCCATCGCTTGCGAAAGTCGGCGAGAGCTGGTTTGTCGTCTTCGGGTCAGGCCCGACCAACTATGATACCAATTCAAACATTACAGCCTTTCAGAGCGGAAACGTGTTTGCCCTGAAGATCTCGGGAGGCGTCAACGGCGTCGTAAACGCATGGGGACAGAACACTAACTTCTGGAAAATACCGACGGGCAATGCGAGCACATTTCTGTCTGACCCGATCGGCGTCGACGTCGATATCGACTACGACGTGGACGTGATATATATCGGTGAAAACATAAAGACGGGCGCGAACTGGAACGCCCTCATGAAGAGGATCACAACGGACAGCGGAGACAGCGCGAACCCTTCCTCGTGGGTCCTGTCCACGGCCGCAAACGTAAACACGATTGCGGGCGCCAATGACGTAGCCAAACGGATCACCTCCGCGCCTTCGGCTGCGATGGATGACATGGCCAAGTTATGGGTATATTTCGGCACAGGACAGTTTTTGGGATCAAACGACAAAAACGTGACTGATTCAGGGGCTTTTTACGCGATCAAGGACGGCTGCTGGGACGGCAGTTGCACAACGTCTTATTCGACGCTCTTTGATGTCTCCGGCGCCGTTGTAGATATAGACGGCAATGTGTCGGGTTTATCGGGCGGCTGCGGGACCGCATCGAGCTGGACCGAACTGATCAACGTCGCCAACACTTGCGACGGCTGGGCCATGTATTTCAAGAATGTGGGTGAAGCTGTGGATTATACCGGCAATGCGCTCGCTCACAACGGAGAAAGGGTCCACGCGAAACCCGTTGTGGTAGGCGGTCTCGTAATATGGCCGTCCTACGTCCCCGGCACCGATTTATGCGCTTACGAAGGCAGGAGTAATGTTTATGCGGTATATTATAAAACCGGGACCGCCTACAGGGAATATGTGTTCAAGGAACAGCAGACCGAGGCGAACCCATCCGATAATGTCGCAAGGGTAATGTCCATTGAAGAGGGGTGGGCCACGTCTCCGAGTGTGCAGATAACAAAAAGCGGCACGGCCAAGAGCTTCATTCAACAGTCCACGGGTAATATAATCGGTTTTGAAAGCATTACCCCTTTGTCTATAAAGAGCGGCGTTGCCGGCTGGAAGAGTGAGGAGATACAGTGACAGTGAAAAGGATGAAGGCGGAAGGATGAAAGGCGCTTTCTGCATGGCCGTCGTTATGATTGCATCTATGCTGTCAGGCTGCAGTGGGTCTCCGGAGAATTCCGGGGTCACTGAAGAACACAGTGGCGTCACCTTATCGCCGCCTGCGGAAAGCGACACTGCATGCGTTATTAAACCGGACCAGGCCACGGCCCAAACGGTCCTTACGCTGAAGGCGGCCAAATCGGTGCTGAGCAAAGGCGAGATTCAATGGTATGTAAACGATATTCGCAAGGACTCCGTAAAAGGGACCAGTTTTTCCGCCTCAGACCTTTGCAAGGGTGACGTGGTCCGCGCTTCGATAATAAAGGGCGACAAGCAATACCGGTCCAACGAGATAGTTGTTCAAAACACGCCTCCGGTAATATCAGAAGCCCGGCTGCTTCCGCAGACCCCTAAATCAGGGTCCCGGCTTACCATTGCCGTAAAAGCCGGCGATGCCGACCACGATGCAATCTCTTTCAGATATAAATGGTCCCTCAACGACGTTTTCGCGGGCGAAGAAAATTATCTGGAAACAGAGCTCAAAAAGGGGGACATAATAACGGTTGAAGTAACTCCCTTTGACGACGAAGGCCCTGGGAAAGGCGTCCGTTTAAAAAAGAGCGTCTATAACTCCCTGCCGGTGATCACAGAAAGCGTCCCTTCTTTTGACGGGAAGACCTATGTGTATCAGATAACTGCCGCCGACCCCGATGGAGACAGTCTTACCTATACTCTTAAAGACGGCCCCCAGGGCATGACGGTTGATCCGGAGAAAGGTGTTATTACCTGGCAGGTCCCTCCCGGAGACACGGAAAGCCGCGACGTAGTAATATCGGTGAGTGACGGACGGGGAGGGGAGCTGATTTTACCGTTGAATGTAAAAACAGGCCTTTCGGAGACCTGACAAACCACCGGTAGTGAGTAGTTAGGGGGAAATTTTCTTAAAGCTGTCCCTTAACTACTTACTACTTGCTACTAACTACTCCTCTTCAGAATGCCCTATGCTTCATAATACGTGGCAGAGGCCGTGTCGTTTTCCCACACGGTTACGGAAGACACGGTGCAATTGTTTTCATACAGCTTTTTTCTGATCGTGTCATATATCCATTTTGCGATATTCTCGGAAGACGGGTTTATTTCAGTGAAGGGGAAAACATCGTTCAGGAATGAATGATCGAGCGGCGATATGGCGTCTTTGGTCACGGCTTTCAGCTCGTGAAAGTCGATCACGATGCCTGTATCGTTAAGCCTTTCTGAGGATACAATTACCTGGATCCGCCAGTTGTGGCCGTGCAACGATTCGCATTTCCCTTTATATCCCCTGAGCTGATGCGCAGCGGAGAAGCTTGTTTCTATCATTAACTCATACATAAATGACCCTCATCCACGGATTTCGAAGATTAAACAGATTCGAAAATAAATTTCAATCAAATCTGCGGTCATCCGTGTATTAATAGTTTTAGCCTGATTATTTTTTGTCCTCGAACTTAAAGATCCACTCGCCCTCTTTTGTCAGTCCGTATTCCCTTGCATGCTCTTCAAGGAGTTCCGGGGCCTTTTCAAGGTTCTTTATTTCACTATCGATGTCCTCATTCCGGGCTTTCATGACATTGGTCTCGGCAAGCATTTTTTCTTTCATGCTCCTGAGCTCGATGTATTTAAGCACGCCGCTCTCTCCGGCGATCAGGTTGTAAGTCAGGTATATAAAGAGCAGGACGCCGAGAGTAAGGAACACGAGCCGTCTCTTTTTTCTGTTGTCTGCAACCTGCTGTCGCCTCTTGTTACGCATTTTCTCTCTGACTAATGCAATTATCTATGAACTCCTCTTCAAATTATAAAAAACATCCCGTCCCCCATAAACCGCCGCATCCCCGAGCTCTTCTTCGATCCTCAGCAGCCTGTTGTATTTTGCGACCCTGTCGGTCCTGCACAGAGAGCCGGTCTTGATCTGTCCCGCGTTCATCGCCACCGCGAGGTCGGCAATGGTCGTGTCCTCGGTCTCTCCGGACCTGTGGGACACGACGGCCGTGTATCCGGCCCGTTTCGCGGTCTCAACGGCGTCAAGGGTTTCCGTGAGCGTTCCTATTTGATTAAGCTTTATAAGTATTGAATTACCGATCCCTTTTTCAATGCCCTTTGAAAATATCTCCCTGTTTGTCACAAAGATATCATCTCCCACGAGCTGCACTCTTTTCCCGAGCCTTTTCGTCATCTCTTCCCAGCCCTTCCAGTCATTTTCCGAAAGTCCGTCCTCGATGGATATCACCGGATACTTCGACACAAGCTTCTCGTAAAAATCCACAAGCTGCTGCGAACTGATCTTTTTTCCTTCAAAACTGTATTTGCCGCCGCTGTACAGTTCGGAGGACGCCACGTCGAGGGCAAGGAAGACATTTTTCCCGGCTGTATAGCCGGCTCTCTTTATTGCCTCAATAATTAAAACAAGCGCCTCCTCATTGGATTTCAGATTTGGAGCAAAACCTCCTTCGTCTCCCACCGACACGCTCAGGCCTTTCGATTTCAGAAGCCCCTTCAGGCTATGGAATATCTCGGCCCCCGCCCTCAGCGCTTCCCTGAAGCTTGGGACGCCGGCAGGCATTATCATAAATTCCTGGATATCGAGGTTGTTGTCGGCGTGGGCCCCCCCATTGAGGATATTCATCATCGGCACCGGCAGCTCACGCGCGCCTGCGCCTCCGATATATTTATAAAGAGACTGGTTCGACTCCATTGACGCGGCCTTTGCAGTCGCGAGAGATACGCCGAGGATAGCGTTTGCGCCGAGCTTGCCCTTGTTCTTTGTGCCGTCGAGGTCTATCATGAGGTTGTCGATGTAAACCTGGTCGCTTCCTTCAAGGCCCATAAGACGCGGGACGATTTTTTCATTTACATTCTTTACCGCCTTCAGGACTCCCTTGCCTAAATAACGCTTTTCGCCGTCTCTGAGTTCGAGGGCCTCCCTTTGACCAGTGGACGCTCCGGAAGGGACCGCGGCCCTGCCGAAGGCCCCGCTTTCAAGATGTACGTCGACTTCAACGGTGGGATTGCCTCTGCTGTCCAGTATCTCCCGCGCATGAACGCCTGTAATTTCACTCATTCACTACCTCCATCTTTTCTATTGTAGGATTTTGAAAAAGGAGCTTCTTCTCCCTGAATGCGGCGCCTATGAACGCCCTGAAAACCGGATGCGGATCAAGCGGTCTCGATTTGAACTCCGGGTGGAACTGGCAACCGAAAAACCAGGGATGGTCTTTGATCTCGATTATCTCCACGAGCTGTTTGTCGGGACTTGTGCCGCTTATTTTAAGACCCAGCTTTTCAAGGGTCTCTTTATTAACGTTGTTGAACTCATACCTGTGCCTGTGTCTTTCGTGGATATTCCTGGTCCCATAGGCCCTGAACGCCAGGGAATCTTCTTCAAGAACGCAGGGATATTCTCCGAGTCTCATGGTGCCGCCTTTGTCCGAATTAATGTCCCTTCTCTGGACAGTCTCGTTCCTGAAATCATACCACTCTTCGATCAGGTAGATGACGGGGTAGGGGGTGTTCTTGTCGAATTCAGTGCTGTTGGCGCCGTTCATTCCGCAGACATTGCGGGCGAATTCAATGACGGCGCACTGCATCCCGAGACAGATGCCTAAAAAGGGTATCTTTTTCGTCCTGCTGTAGTTTACCGCCTCGATCTTTCCCTCGATCCCCCGCTCGCCGAACCCTCCGGGGATGAGGACCCCGTCGACGTCGGCCAGATATTTCTCGGCGCCTGATTTTTCTATATCTTCAGCGTCTATCCACTGGAGGTCTACCTTCACGTTATTTGCAATGCCTCCATGTATGAGCGCCTCCATAAGGCTTTTGTATGAATCTTTCAGACCCACGTATTTGCCGCAAATCGCTATGGTGACGGTATCTCCGGGGTCTTTGAATTTCCTGATTACATTTTCCCATTTCGAGAGATCGGGGACCGGCGTGTCAAGCGAGAATTTTTTTTCTATTATCCGGTCGATGCCTTCATCATGGAGCATAATAGGGACTTCGTAAATGGATTCGACGTCTATTGCCGCGACTACGGCGTCGATGTCGAGGTTGCAGTGCAGGGCGATCTTCTTTTTAATCGATTGAGACAGGGGCCGCTCCGTGCGGCAGATAAGTATATCGGGCTGTATACCGATGGCCCGTAATTCCCTGACACTGTGCTGGGTGGGTTTTGACTTCAATTCTCCGGCGGTGCTTATATAGGGGACCAGAGTGAGGTGGATGTAAATTACATTTTCTCTTCCAACGTCGTACCTGAACTGCCTGATGGCCTCCAGAAACGGCAGGCTCTCGATATCGCCGATAGTCCCCCCGATTTCAACTATGACTATGTCGAAGCCGTCCGAAACGCTTTTTATCGAATTCTTGATCTCATCCGTTATATGGGGAACGACCTGCACGGTCTCGCCTAAATAATCCCCCCTTCTTTCCTTGAGAATAACGTTGTAGTAGATTTTTCCGGTAGTGTAATTGTTGTTCTGCGACATGCGCGTTGAAGTAAATCTTTCATAATGTCCGAGGTCCAGATCGGTCTCCGCGCCGTCATCGGTTACAAAGACTTCCCCGTGCTGGAACGGACTGAGTGTTCCGGGGTCCACGTTGATGTAGGGATCGAGCTTCTGGCTGGTTACCTTCAGTCCACGCGCCTCAAGGAGTGCTGCGACCGCGGACGCCGCAATCCCTTTACCGAGAGAAGATACAACACCGCCCGTTACAAAGATATATTTTGCCATTCCTCAGCCTTTCTTAAATCTTCCATCGTATCGATGCCGAACGTGTCATGTTCGGTTATTTTTACCTTTATTTTCATTCCGGCCTCAAGCGCCCGCAACTGCTCAAGCCTTTCAATATGCTCGAGCCTGCTTTTTTTTAATGATGCGAACGCCTTAAGCGTATGTTTTCTGAACCCGTATATGCCGATGTGCTTGTAACACATCGGAGTTAAGAGTTTAGAGTTAAGAGTTAAGTTGTATTTGTCGCCTGACTCTTGACTCGTAACTCTTGACTCTTGTCTTATATTCCATTCGTCCCGGTAATAGGGGATCGGCGCCCTTGAGAAGTACAGGGCAAATCCGTCGGCGTTCATTACTACCTTTACGACATCGGGTGAGAAAATCTCATCGATGCCGGTGATTCTCCTGGCAAGCGTGCTTATGGAAACATCGTCATCATCGTACAATAGCCCGATGACGTCATCAATCATTTCGGGCCTGATGAACGGCTCGTCCCCCTGGACATTTACTATGCAGTCGCATTCGAGCCCGTCCGCCGCTTCCGCTATCCTGTCGGACCCGCTGGCGTGACCGGCGGAAGTCATTACGGCCTTTCCGCCGAAGGAAGATACCGCATCGAATATGCGAATATCGTCTGTCGCAACAAGCGCCGCGTCCGCGAGTCTCGCCGCTGACGCCTGTTCATACACATGCTGTATGACTGTTTTTCCTTTAAGGGTGGCAAGGGGTTTCCCGGGAAACCGGGATGAATTATATCTCGCCGGAATGATCACAACGGCCTTCAGCATAGAATACTTTACAACAGATAATTTGGAAGTTCAAGGGATGGCTCGACAGATGAAGGCGCCATGTAATCGCAGGGGCAGTCCTGAGTGTCTGCCCTTCCTCTGTCGATGATATCGCCTTGATGAATATGATTAAAATACATGAGGGCGCGCGCATAAAGAAGGGCGCGCGAGCAGTGCGCCCCTACGGCAATCGCCTGACCTTCAGCTTCAGGTTTTCCATCTTTTCAACAACGATTTTTTCGCCGGCGCCGACGGGTTCGTCGCTGTATGCCTTCCATATCTCCCCGTGAACAAAGACAAGCCCGTCCCTGTAAACATCGGTCCTGGCCCGGCCTTCAAGGCCGACAAGTCCTTCGGAGCCGGTAACGGGCCTCTGCCTGTAAGCCTTTAAGGCAAGCCTGATTGTCAGTATGAAGAAGAGGGCCGTAATGAGCACAGCGGGAAGGATCACGTTAAGAGAGAGTTTGAAAAAGGGAAGCGGCGATTCAAAGAGCATGAGCGAACCGATCAGCATGGATATTATGCCGCCGATGGAAAGAACGCCGTAAGACGTGATCTTGATTTCAAGAATAAACAGAATGATGGCCAAAAGGATCAGGAGGAGCCCCGCGTAGTTTACCGGCAGGGTCTGAAAAGAGTAGAAAGCGAGTATCAGTGAAATGGCCCCGAAGACCCCGGGGAAGATCGCGCCGGGATTTGTCATTTCAAAGAATATCCCGTAAAAACCGAGGAGCATGAGCAGGTAGGCCACATTCGGGTCGCTGATAAAGTCCAGTATTTTATGCCTGACGCTCATCTCCCTGTATTGGATGTTGAGCCCTTTTGTCTTAATAGCGTGTTTGCCGCCGGGGGTCTCGACGACCTTTTGATCGATCATATCGAGCAATGTCGTCAGGTCCGCGGCAATGAAGTCGATGACCTTTAAGCTCAGCGCCTCCGTCTCAGTTATGGAGACGCTTTCCCTGACGGCCTTTTCCGCCCATCCGGCGTTCCTCCCCCTTTTTTCAGCGATGGATTTTATATATGCCGAGGCATCGTTTGTCGCCTTCTCAGCTATAGTCTTGTCCATCTTTTCCCCGACGCCTACTGGATGAGCGGCGCCGATATTCGTGCCGGGGGCCATGGCCGCCACATGCGCCGAGAGCGTTATGAACACCCCGGCGGACGCGGCGCGCGCGCCGCCCGGAGACACATACACCGCGACAGGCACTTCGCTGGCGGTGATCTTTTTTACGATCGACCTCATCGAAGTATCAAGCCCGCCGGGGGTATCGAGTTTGATGACGAGCAGCTCGGCCTTGCCGGCTGCGGCGTCATCGAGACTCTTTGAAATGAATTCGGACATCACCGGATTAACGACGCCTTCGACGTTGATCACAATGATATCCGCTGCGGAAGACCGGGCAAAATGGGACGCGAGCAGAAGGAACGCCGCGAGGAGAAGAATTTTCTTTATCATTTGAGAAAATTATACCACACAAAAGTCTTGCAATTGTCAATGTTTGTCGTGGTATGATAACAAAGAGTTAAGAGTAAAGAGTTAAATGCATGCTCCTTGAAATTATTAACATAACTCTTTACTCATAACTCTTAACTCTATTTTATGCTGAAGATCAACGAGATATTCAAAAGCATCCAGGGCGAATCCACATATGCGGGACTCCCATGCACTTTTGTAAGACTTGCCGGCTGCAATCTCAGATGCGCTTACTGCGATACCAATTACGCTTATTACGACGGCAGGGAGATCCCTGACGACGAGATCATTGCAAAGATCGAAGAATACGGCGTAAGGACCGTCGAGTTTACCGGGGGAGAGCCCCTTTTGCAGGAAGAAACGCCCCAGATGATAAAGGCACTGCTGGACAAGGGGTATGATGTCCTTATCGAGACCAACGGCTCTATCTGCATCGGGTGTCTCGACAAGAGACTCAATATAATCATGGATTACAAGACCCCCGGGAGCGGGATGAGCGAAAGGATGAGACCGAAGAATTTTGATTTCCTGAAGAAGACGGACCAGATCAAATTCGTCCTGATGGATGAATCGGATTATTTATGGGCAAAGGATGTAATCGGCAGCAACGGGCTGACGACAAAATTCGACAACATCCTCATGTCCCCGGCTTACGGGGTCCTCTCCCCGAAGGCGCTTGTTCACTGGGTATTGCGCGATAATCTCCCCGTACGGGTCCAGTTGCAGGTCCACAAATACATATGGGCGCCTGATGAACGTGAAGGGATCTACTAATGAGTTTAGAGTTAAGAGTCAAGAGTTAAGGTCAAAGTGAAGTGGTTTAAGGATGAGCTTAAGGAGCTTCAGAATAACCATCTCCTCAGAAAACTCACCTGCATCGAATCATCTCATCGTTCAAAGGTATTAATAAACGGCAAGGGCTTCATTAATTTTTCCTCAAATGACTATCTTGATTTAGCAGCCCATCCCATGATTGTAAAGGCTGCCGCAAACGCCCTGAAGAGAACCGGCTTTGGTTCCGGGGCATCGAGGCTCCTGAGCGGCACATATGATTCGCACAGGAGGCTTGAAGAGCGGGTCGCAAAATTCAAAAAAACCGAGACCGCGCTCGTATTCAATTCAGGCTATGCGGCGAATACCGGCGTCATTCCCGTAATAGCGGGGGCCGACTCCGTCATATTCAGCGATGAACTGAACCACGCGAGTATTATCGACGGTATAAGGCTGTCGAAGGCGACGGCGGGAATATACAGGCATAGAGACACGGACCATCTCGAAACGCTTTTAAAGAAGAGTCTCAAAAAAGGGAAGATCAGGAGGCGGCTGATAATTACCGATACCGTCTTCAGCATGGACGGAGACATTGCGCCGCTGAAGGACATCCTTTTGCTCTGCGAAAAATACGATTCGTTATTGATGGTTGACGACGCGCACGGGACAGGCGTCCTCGGCGAGACAGGCCGGGGGGGGCTTGAACATTTCCACATCAATAAAACAGACCGCGTAATCCAGATGGGCACTCTGAGCAAGGCGCTCGGCTGTTTCGGCGCTTTTGTGGCGGGGAGCAAGGACCTGGCAAGTCTGCTGACAAGCAGGGCGAGGAGCTTTATGTATTCAACCTCTCTTCCTCCGTCGGTTGCGGAGGCGTCTGTAAAGGCGATTGATCTGGTTGACTTTAAATCAGGCCTGCGACGGAAGGAATTATGGAAAAACAGGAGGCTCCTGCATGAAGGACTTGTCGGACTCGGTTACGACACGCTTGACTCCGGGACCCAGATAATTCCCGTCTTTGCGGGAGACGGCGGGCGGGCTCTGCGAATAGGGAGGCGTCTGTTCACACAAGGGATATTCGCTCCGGCAATAAGACCCCCGACTGTGCCCGAAGGCAAGTGCAGGATAAGGTTTTCGTTGACGGCGGCGCATACGAAAGAGGACATCGAACGGCTTCTGGAGGCGATGGAAGGACTGAAAAAAATCAGGAAATAAAGCGGGGAGGAAGAATGAAAAGATTAGTATCGGCTATTATGATAATCGGGCTTATCGCCTTATCGGGTTGTTCGGGGAACAAGGCCCCCGAGTTATTTGAGACCGCGAAATTTGAAGAACTGCAAAATAACAGAGAGCATGCAATACAGTTATATGAAGAGATAGTGACAAAATATCCCGGGAGCGAATTTGCGGACAAGGCAAAAGAGAGACTCAGGGAATTAAAAAGGAGCGAACAGAAGTAAGTCCGGGACCATGGTATGTTTAGTCACAGGTTCATCGAGAGGGCTTGGAAAAGCGATAGCTCTTGCGTTCGGCAGGAGAGGGCGCCGGGTCGTCATTCACTATAACGAAAGAAAAGAAGAGGCGTCGATAGTCGCAGCACAGATAAAGGAATCAATTGTTCTGAGTGCCGATGTGAGGGATTACAACCAGGTCAGGTCGCTTGTCGATACAGTTACGGAGCAATGGGGAGGGATTGATATCCTTGTAAATAATGCAGGCGTTACGAGAGAAGCCCTGCTGCTTAAAACATCCGAAGAAGAGTTCGATGAGGTGGTTGACACGAACCTGAAGGGCCCTGTTAATTTTATGCGCGCTGCATCGCCGTACATGATTAAACAGAACAGAGGACATATCATTAACATTTCTTCCATTGCGGGCGTCAGCGGGAAGGCGGGGCTGTCGGCCTACTCGGCGTCAAAAGCGGGGCTGATCGGTTTGACCAAGAGCGCGGCAAGGGAATTAGGCGAACATAATGTAATGGTCAATGCCGTGCTTCCCGGCTTTATGCTTACCGATATGGGGGCAAGGTCAAACGATAGGGCAAAAGGGGCCGCGCTCGCGGACAGCCTTATGAAGGATTTTTCCGACCCGCGGGACGTCGCGGAATTCATATGCCGTCTTTCCGGGACCAGGGGGATATCCGGTCAGGTGTTTAATCTGGATTCAAGGCTCATATGACTAAAGGGTCAAGGGTCAAGGGTCAGGGGTCAGGGGTCAGGGACGTCACGAATAGAGGTATCTTTATAACAGGCACCGACACGGGAGTCGGGAAGACCTTTATCGGAGTCGGGTTAATCAGGGCACTTAAAGAAAAGGGCTTCAGGGTCTGCCCCATGAAGCCGGTGGAGACGGGTTGTAAAATGCTGAAAGGCGGGCTTGTTCCTGAAGACGCCTTGAAGCTTCTCAGGGCCGCTGAAGTAAATGAACCCATTGGTTCCGTCAATCCCTACAGGTTCAGGAACCCCCTTGCGCCTTCAGTCGCTGCCGGGTTGGAAGGGGTCGAAATCAGAAAAGAAAAAATAATTTCTGCGTACGACAAATTGTCGGGCAAGTATGATATCACTATTGTCGAAGGGGCGGGGGGGATAATGGTCCCCATATGCAAAAAATATCTGTGCCTTGATCTTATAAGAGACCTGTCCCTGCCGGTTATAATCGTATCGAGGCCGGGACTCGGGACCATCAATCATACGCTGCTTTCCATTGAGGCCGCCCGAAACAGGGGAATAGATGTGATCGGTGTAATAATAAATTGCGCTGAAAAACTGAAGAGAGACGTTTCGGTCAGGACGAACCCCGGCGTGCTTGAAGAGCTGACCGGCATACCGGTCCTCGGCTTCATTCCCAACATGAAAACTCTTCAGTTGAATGTGTTCCGGCAAGTCGCTGAAAGGATGATATCAGGGTTTTCTGTTTAAAGGGGAACAGAGGTCAGATATTGGTCTCCGCCATCCAGCTTCCGTGGGCGTTGCAATTGCTTACTACGGTGAGGGTGCCGGAAGCCGTTTCATGAAAGCGGATCGTCGCGTCAGGATTGACGATATGACAGTTCAGGTTGACCCTTGCCAGGCATTTCTTGTTGAGACGAAGATCGTTGAAATAGAAATCTATGAAAGTGATACGGTCGTCGATATCCATTTTATGCTGTATTTCGCCGACCGTAACGTGGACATCTATCGGCGCTTCGGCCTGCTCCGGCCCGCCCCCCCTTGCAACATTGATAACAGGAAAATGTTTCTTCTCGAAATCCGCGAGGGATTTAAAGTCCGATAGTGTATTTACTTCGCCGGTATTATCGTAGAAATTATCGATCGAACCATTGCAGAAGGGGCAGACTATAGGGACCTGTCCGAAGGCAATATGGTTGCAGACGGTACATACATATGTCTTTATTTTCCTGTCGTTGATCGTCGAATTCTTCGATTGGGAAGCAAGGAATTCGAAATATCGCGACGAGGGATCAAGGAGCTCAACGCCTATGCCGTCGTAGGCGTTGCCTTTTTTCAGGAGCCTGCTCACCTTTACGGGTATCTTCAAAATGTCGTCGCCTGACGGCAACAGGATATCAAATTGCGACTTCAGCGGAAAACACACCTTTGTATTGATGAGCATGCCGCTTCTGGACAGGTTGACAAGCGTGCCGGTGTTGATATCATTATCGAGGCATAACTTGATCTTAAGGCTGGCAGGGATTCTGTCGTAAGATCTTTTTTCCATAAAAGTTATGGAATTTATAGCATAAATGTTCTTTATTGTCAAACAAAAAAAATTAACAGAATTATTAACAAAGAATATGGGAATTGAGAGGAGTAAGGGCATGGAGCGGTCCGGCGTCCGGAGTTTCGGGGGGCGTTTCACGGGGTGTTGACATTTGATCGAAATAGTAGTAAATATTAGTTGAGAGAGGTTCTAAGCCGGAGAGAACGTGAGACCGGCTTATAGACAGGTCCTGAGGCCTGGGAAAGGAGGTCACTATAATGGCCACCAGAAAAATCAATATAAACAACTACTGTGACTCCCTCTACAGCGAGCTCTTCAACATGAAGACCAGACTTGTTGAATATGTGACCCAGATTGAGCACATGGAAGGAAAGGAAAAGTCCATGCTGAACCCCTTTGTCAGACACCTGAATGAATTAATCGGCTCCATCGACTGGAAGCTCGAGATATTCACAAAGGTTTGCCCGGTCGACTGGGGCAGATATGTGAAGGATTTCGAGACCAGAGTGTCTGTTTCAACGGAAACGTTGAAAGAGAGTGAACAGCCTGCAGGTGGATTTGTCGGTGGATAAGGGAGTACGACGGAAAAGTCTCCCCGGCTTTATGGGCCGGGGAGACTTTTTTTGGTGCGCCCGTCAGGGCGCACATGCTTGGATGTGGAAGTCCTCTATGGTCCCTGATGACGGGAACCATTAACCTGACCGCCAGGGCCGCCGCCTCTTCTTCATTAATAAATTCATAAAAAATTCATAAGCTATTGACACAATATGGTATCGTTGTTATATAGTTATTCTCATACCAATAAAGAGGGACAGTAAGAATCCTCTTTAATTGTTTCAATCTTAAATATGAAAGGAGGTGAATTAATGAAGATATTTACAATAGTGTTAGCAATGCTCGTAGCAGTTGCCTTTGTCGGCGGCGCTATGGCTGTTCCCTCCGGGAAGACAGTTGAATTTGAAGGAGGAGGTCATGGAAAGGTCGTATTCGACGGCAAGGCCCATGCGGACAAAGGGAATAAATGCAACGATTGCCATCCGAAACTGTTCCAGATGAAAAAAGGAACGACCAAGATGACAATGGCCGATATGAACACAGGCAAGAACTGCGGCGCATGTCATGACGGCACAAAGGCGTTCAAGACGAGCGACGAAGCAAATTGCGGAAAGTGTCACAAGAAATAATCTGGGAATAAGTAGTGAAGAGGGAAGGCGGTCAGGAACTGCCTTCCCGTTTTTTTTGCGATGCAGACGATACAGGGGTCGGGCCGGGTCAAAACGCCCTTACCCGGAAGAGAAGTCCGTTATAATTAAAAATTACTCCGTTTTCAGTGATCTCTTCAACCTTGATGTTCTTGGAAGCAGTGTCGCCTTCCCGCAGGATGTCGCCGTTAATGTTGACCATTCGCGTTACGGAACTGTCGGAATAAATATGTCCCAGAACAGCCAAGGGAGATACCTCGGCCTGAACTGCCTGGGGCAACTGACTTAATTCCGGAATGTCCTCCTGCGCCGCCGGTTTTGCCGTATCGGAAGGACCGGGATCAGACGCTGGGGCAGGGGATGGCAAGGGATCTGAGCGCCCGGGCTTTTGAATCCGGGGCTCCCTGTTTTTCTCAGTGGAATTTGATTTTGAAACAGGTCCTTTTACGGCTGCTTTATGGTTGTCGGAGAAAGTCTTTTCTGCTTGTCCACCGGATTTCGTGTCCTGCCCGGTCCGTTGTTCGCCGACAAATTCTACGGGTGTATTTTTTTTCTCTGTCCCCCAGGGACGGAGCCATGCCGTTAATATCCCGGCATTCAGTATCAGCGCTACCAAAACGAGGTAAGGCCATAGCGGCCGTTTTTGGGGCTTTTGAGATTCCGGCATATGGACCGTCATCAGGTCGGGCACGGCGCCGCGCTGCCGTTTCTGCTCCAGTTTTTTTAGCGCATCAAGTATGAATGACATATCTATTCTTTCCTCTTCGTCTCTTCTTTTGCAAGCCGCGGAGCATTACTGCCGTCCGAAGCGTTAAGGCGTATTATTGTTTGAGGCCCTACTATGCCGTCCGGTATAAAACCCGATGACGCCTGAAATTCCCTCACCCTTTCGGCGAGCTCCTCATCATACGACATATTGTCGCCGCCCCGGTAAGGAACGTTTTGAATAAGGGACAATTGCCTGTCAAGCCACGGCGCAAGCGCGCTTTTCGCGCCCGGCTTGATCTCACCCTGATACTCGCTGGGAGAACGCCAGACAAGGATGTAATCGCCTAACCAGAGCGCCTCTATATCTTTCAGCGGGACTGATGCGGAAGTGTCTCCTATAACGACCCCGGCATTGTCGCCTTTGATGTCCGTCAATGTAACATAAAATTCCAGTCCCTTACCGTCGATCAATCTCAATACCGCGGGATGGTTCAGGATGATAAGGCTTCTTAAATTACCTCGCTGATAATAGCAGCGCAGCCCCTGGGTCTGAGCATAATCGCACGCGCTGGTAAATTTCTGCGGATCATATTTCAAGTCCCATTCCCTGAACAGCGACTGAAAGGCCGTGATCTTGCTCTGCTCAGACGTCAGGCGCCCCGGCCGGAGCGCATTCTCCGGGACGGGTCCGGACGCGGAGACGTCTTTTTCATCCCGCGTCACGGAGGGAGAAATATTTGGGGCCGTCTCCTGCCTGAGGCCGGCAGCGGGAGGGCTTACTATTTCGGCTGACTGCTTTCTGCTATAATAAGCCGCCGCGAAGACCACCCCAAGGACCGCGACAATAGCGAAAACGGCAGTCCATAAATAGCCTTTCTTCAGGTAAAAGGCCATGCCGGGCTTTCCGGACACCTCGCGTGAGGCCCTCTTCAATACGGAAGATGTCACCCGGTTTTTCCCATGGGCAAAGGCCCCAAGAAGGGCCCGGTCACACAGGACATTGATAAGTCTGGGAACGCCGCCGCTTAATCCGTACAATCTGTTCACAGCCGAATCTGAAAACAACTGCTCTTTTACCCCCGCGACGGTCAGGCGGTGTCTGACATAGGACGCCATGTCCTTCCGTGACAGAGGTCCCAGGTGAAAGCGCGCGATGATGCGCTGCGACAACTGGCTTAATTCCGGCCGGGACACCTTGTCCCTCAACTCGGGCTGACCGAGGAGAATAATCTGAAGGAGCTTTACCTGGTTTGTTTCGAGATTGGTCAGCAGGCGTAATTGTTCCAGGACATCGGCGCTGAGGTTCTGCGCCTCGTCGATTATCAGGATCGCTTTCTGACCTTTTGCATGAGCTTCGAACAGATAACTATTGATGAGATCAATGAAAATCTTTATACTCTTATTGCCTTCCGGGTAATGGACTCCGAATTCGTCACATATTGTCGCCAATAATTCTTCGACAGTCAATTTTGGATTAATGATGAACGCGATTGCGGAGTTTTCAGGTATCCGCTCAAGCAGGCAACGGCAGACAGTGGTCTTCCCTGTGCCGATTTCTCCGGTAAGAAGGACAAAACCGCCATCGCTGTTAAATCCATACAAAAGGTGTGCCAGAGCCTCCCTGTGCTGCTCGCTCATATATAGATAGCGGGGATCAGGCGCTATGGAGAACGGCATTTCCTCGAGGCCGAAATATTCTTTGTACATAAAAACCGGTTACGATATTAGTCGGGAACCGTCCCGTAACAGTTTAAGAGTAATACAAGGCGCCGGTAAATTACAACTCGCGATCGGCGATACCTGCCGCGTGTTCGTGAATAATCCGGTTTAAGCCTCAAGTGAGTCCCGCTTTTTGCCGAATAGATTGTAGACTATATAAGAACATTTATAATATTGGCGCTTGCAGACGGATAAACATTCGGTTGCATCTTTGTCGATAACGGCCGGCAAATGGAGTTTGATGTCTTTAAAGAGCCGTGGTTTATTGAGTATGAAATGTCATGAGAAATCCGCGCCGGCCCCACCCCGGCGCATCTATGCAATTCTGTCAGCTTCAATTGTTATCTTTACTTGTTTGACCGCGGCGCCGCTTAATGCGGATGTGTCTAAAGGTGAGATTATTATCGGGGGGACCGGCAGCGCCTTAGGCAGCATGGCGGAGTTGTCCGAAGCGTTTCAGAAAAGAAATCCCGGCGTCAGTGTCAAAATACTTCCGAGTCTTGGAAGCGGAGGAGGGATCAAGGCCGCCATCGATTGTGTAATAGATATCGGTATAATCAGCCGGCCGTTGAAGGAAGAAGAACTGCGTCAGGGAGTTGTAGACATTGAATATGCCGTAACGCCTTTTGTATTTGTCACCTCGAAGAAGACTGAAGGGCTTAATTTTACTCTCCGGGACATCGCGGGTATTTACTCCGGCGAAATAAAGACCTGGCCTGACGGGTCCCCGGTCCGCCTTATACTGCGACCGGCGTCGGACTCGGACACCCTGATGTTAAAGGGCATGTCGCCTGAAATGGACAGGGCCGTAGGGAAGGCCCTGTTGCAAGAGGGAATGATCATAGCGCCGACCGACCAGGACAGCGCAGGGACCGCGGAGCGCGTCAGCGGCTCCCTTGGGACGTCCACACTTTCACTGATAATTTCCGAAAAAAGGCGTCTCAATATGCTGTCTTTAAACGGGGTCGCGCCGGGAGTCAAATCCCTTTCGGACGGCGCTTATCCGTTCTACAAGAAACTTTTCCTCGTTACAGGCCCCAAGGCCGCTCCGGCCGCAAAGAAATTCATCGAATTTATCAAGTCCGGGGAAGGCAGCGCAATCCTCTCACGGACGGGATACTTGCCGCTGACGGGAAAGAAGTGAAAGAGAACAGCAAAAAGATCATCAGGATAACGAATATCATTGCGCTTGCCATATCGACAATAGCCGCGGCAATTTTGCCTCTTGTATATTTCGGCCTGAGCTATCAACATGAGTCGGCGGTCCTGGAAAATGAGGCGGAAAATTTTTCAGACCTCATCTCGGGAAAGATCAGCTCAAACCCGGTTTATTGGCGCTACGAGAAAGACAGACTCGACGAATTACTCACGCGCAGTAATGAAACAGAATACAAAGGGGCGCACCGTATTGTCGACCTCAAGGGCGGGACCATTGCGTCCAACTCCATTGAAGCCGCCCCGCCCGTTATATCTCGTTCACATGATCTGTTCGACGCGGGGAATATCGTGGCAAGGGTCGAGGTCGTGAAGTCGGCGCGGCCGCTTTTGAAAAAAACTTTTACGTTGTCCGTACTGGGTTTTGTCATCGGGTTTACAGGATTTTATTTCCTGAGGACAGTGCCTTTGCGCGCCTTTGCCGGGACACTGACGCTGCTGTATGAAAGCGAGGAAAAATTCCGCGCAATAACATCGACCGCTGTTGACGGGATCATTGTTATGGACAATAAAGGAAGTATTGTCTACTGGAACCCTGCGGCTGAGAAGATGTTCGGATACGGCCGGAAGGAAGTTTTCGGAAGGGATTTGCACCTGCTTATCGCACCGGGCGAATTTCATGAGCAATACAGGAAGGGCTTTGAGTCGTTCAGCAGGACGGGACAGGGACCGGCCATCGGCAGGACACTTGAGTTTATGGCTGTCAGAAAAGACGGAACGGAATTCCCGATAGAGGTATCCACGTCGGCCATCAGGGTCAAGGAGGAGTGGCATGCCGTCGGGCTGATTCACGATATCACTGCGCGAAAAGACGCTGAAAAGGACCTGGCCGAGATGTATGAGGCGAAAAGAGACGAGGCTGAAATATCCGGGTCGCTGTTACAGCTTGTCGAGACATTGAATTCCAGCCTCGACGAAAAAGAGCTTGTCAGGAATGTCCTTAATATCGCGCCGGCTTACCTGAAATTCGACAGGGTCGGTTTGTTTTTTTACGAGGAAGAAAGAGGGGCCTTCAAATTCACGGGGTGCCACGGATTGAGTCCCGAGACGAAGGGCATGTTGTCGTCAAGAACACTGAAGGCGGGTGACTTCCCGGCCCTCGACATGATCATTAAAGGGGAGACGGTGATTATGGAGAATGCAAGGGAGAGTAAGCTCCTGAGTGAAGACATGATTGATATGCTGGATATAAAGAGTGCGGTAATGGCCCCGATATCTTTCCGGGGAAGTGTAAGCGGTTTCATATGCGCCGACTACACAACTATAAAATCCGCGGAACAAAAAGACCTGACGCTCCTGAAGGGATTGGCCGACGGGATAGGGATAGCCCTTCAAAACAGCAAGCTTTACAGGGAATCCAATCAAAGGCTTGCGGAGCTTACCGGCAAGATCGAAACTATAGAGGCCATGGCGCAGCTTGACAGGGAAATACTTTCCACCACTATCGACAAGACCGCGATATTAAGGACCGCGACCGCTCTGACCGGCAGGCTGATACCATGCGACAGGGTGGCGGTGCTCCTGAAGGAAAAGGACAGGTTCCGGGCGATCATGGAATGGGGACTGGGCGAGTTTGCAGGCAGATACTATGATCTGAAAGACTCTCATTTCAGCGCCATGGAGGCGAGACAGGGGTCGCTTTTGATCTCCGATATATCCATGGACTGCACGGAATGCTCATACCACAGGGAGCAGATCGCCCTCGGCATCAGGACGACTTTGATAATTCCCCTGATCAGTAAAGGCGAAATGCAGGGTCTCCTGGACGTAGGGTCGTCACATAACGGCAGACTCACCTCCGACCATATCTCCACGGCAGAGAAGATCGCGGCGCAGATTACCGTGGCCCTTGAGAACGCGCGGCTGTATGAAGACCTCGAGAAGCTGCTGATAAGCACGACGACCTCTCTCATCTCGATAATCGACGCCAAATCTCCCTGGACCAAAGGCCACTCGGAGAGGGTAACGGAATACGCGGTGAAGATCGCGAGGGAGATGGGCCTGAAGGAAAAAGACGTCAATCATATCAGGCTGTGCGGCATATTGCACGACATCGGTAAGATAGGCACCTTTGACGGGCTGTTGGACAAGCCGGGCAAGCTGACCGAAGAGGAGTATGAGGTCGTGAAGAAACATCCTGAAAAGGGCGCAGAGATAATCGCCCCTATAAAACAGTTAAATGAAATCATCCCCGGCGTGCTCCATCATCACGAAAGGTATGACGGCAAGGGCTACCCCCTCGGCATCAGGGGAGACGACATACCTTTATGCGCGAGCATTCTCGCGGTCGCGGACTCGTTCGACTCGATGACGGCGGACAGGCCCTACAGAAAGTCGCCGGGAAGAGAATTCGCGGTCTCGGAGCTCAAACGCTGCTCAGGGACGCAGTTTAATCCGAAAATCGTGAAGGTCTTCCTGAGCGCCCTGGAGAAGATGGAAGGGATCCCAGATTAAAAAGAACTTTTACCGCGAAGACGCAAAGAGCGCAAAGTGAATAATTATTTATTTCATTAATCTTTGCGACCTTTGCGCCTTTGCGGTTCAATCCGATTCACAGCCACTTCTTCTTTCTGAAATATAAAATCATGACGACGCCTATGACGGCGGTAATTCCCAGCACCGCAAAATAACCCCAGCGCCACTGAAGCTCCGGCATGTATCTGAAATTCATCCCGTAGACGCCTACTACGAAAGTAAGCGGGATGAATATCGTGCCGATTACGGTGAGGAATTTCATGATCTCGTTCATCCTGTTGCTGATGCTCGACAGGTAGATGTCTAACATTCCCGAAAGCATGTCCCTCGAGGTCTCTATCGTGTCGATCACCTGTATTGTGTGGTCATAAACGTCTCTGAGATAAATTCGCGTGGCGTCGTGAATCAGCGGCGACTCTCCCCTTTCGAGATTGCTGATCACTTCTCTGAGCGGCCAGACGGCCTTGCGTAAAAAGAGCGTCTCCCTCTTCAGCTCATGTATTTTATGCAATGTCTTCGAGGAGGGATTTGCGACGAGCTCGTCCTCCAGAGTCTCTACCTTTTCCCCGATCTGTTCGAGGGCTAAAAAATAATTATCGACAATCGCGTCCGTCATTGAATATGCAAGGTAGTCGGCGCCCAATCCCCTGATCCTGCCTTTGCCCGACCGGAGCCTTTCACGGACGGAGTTGAAAGCGTCCCCTTCGATCCCCTCCTGAAAGGAGATGACGAAATTCCGTCCTAAAAGAATGCTGATCTGTTCAGTCACGACCCTTGTGTCGCCGGCCTTATGGAGCATCCTGAGGACTATATAGAGATATTCCCCGTAATCTTCCATCTTGGGACGCTGGTCGGTATTGAGAATGTCTTCCAGCACGAGGGGATGAAAGCCGTAACATTCGCCTAACTTTCGCACCATCTCGATATCGTGAATGCCCTCGATATCGATCCATGTCACGGCCGGCCCGTCTTTGAAAACGAGGCATTCCCCGGCGTCTTTAGGATGTAATTCCTTAATGCCGGTCTCGTCGTAACTGATGACCGAAAGCCTCGGCTCTCCGGCCCTTACCTCACCGATATGGACAAGGGAACCCGGCGGCAGGCCGCTCTTCTTTGATCTTTGCTTAACGAGTCTCGGCATGAGGTAATTATACTACAAACGGCGCGTAGCGTCGGGGTTTATCCCCGACGAAAAAAAACGCCCCCAATAAATGAGGGCGCTACGTGCAAAAGAATCATAAAAAAAGCGGGCAGGGCGTCGGCCCTGCCCGCTTTGCTGTTGCTGAACTACTTCTGTCTTCTCTGCCTGAGCGTTATCGCGATGCCGAACAGCAGAATGCCTAACGGCAGATACGGATATTTGACCGAGTACACTACGGGAGTCAGCGCTATTCTCGTCGCTGTCCTCAACGTCTCATGCCGCGCAATGTAATCCGCTATCGGCGGAGAGAACCTGTAGTATACGTCCACTACAAGCGATTCGCCTAATGAATTTGTCAGGAGGTATTTGTCCCTGAACTCTCTCAGGACCTTTACCTCGTCGTACAGATAGCTCCCGTAGGCCGCGGTGGCTATAAAGCATGCTCCCTTCGACTCCCGGTTGGGTTCGCCGGAAGTGGGCTGACCGGCATTATCGGTCAACTGTTCGAGGACCGGGACCCCGACCCCGCCCGGATCGACGATCACGCCGTTGGCTGTTCCGTCCGCGTCCCCGGCCCCTCCATCAATCAGAGTCAGGGTCACTGTGTTGCCGCTGATCACGGCCCCGTCGAATTCATGCCATCCGTCGTCGTCCACTTTGTAGTATACGGAGTCGTCGGGCAGGGCTTCAGGATACGTGATGGTCACAGTCGCCGTTGCTCCGTTTGCCAGGCCGTTTACCCTGAAGGACACGAGGCCGTACAGCATCTGGAATTGATCGGCCGCGGGTTTGCCTTCATCGTTAAGGAAGGGGTCATCTTCGTCCAGGGCCTGGACGTCGGTCATAGTCATGGCAGGATTTGCGGAATCATCGGCATCGATTTCAATACTGCCGTTTCCCGTCGCCGCGTCCGGCGTGGCCTTACAATCATCATCGGCGTCGGAATCTTCATTATCATCCGGCACACAGTCGCTGTCCGCATCAGCGGAATTGATCGCGGTGCCCCTGAGAAGCACTGTAGTGGTGCTGCCGGAGAGGGTTATTGAGATACTTGAATTTTCAACCGATAATGGATCTTCAGCAACGTCCGGGCTGAAAACGACCTCGATCGTGCAATCGTCACCGGGCTCCAATGTGCCCCCGCATTCGTGGTTAATATCGAATTGCTGAGCCCCGGCGCTGAGCTCGATATCGTCTATAGTTATATCCGTATCACCCGTATTTCTGATTGTTATGTTGCCTGATTCATCATCGCCCCCGGCCACGCAGCCGAAATCCATTTTCTCCGGATCTATGGGACCGGCCATGCAAAAAAAGTCCTCTTCGTCCGTATCGCCGTCACAGTCGTTGTCTTTGTTGTCACTGCACGTCGGGCTATCAGAGGGGCCTTCATCGGCGCCAGCGTAAATCGCAGCGTCATTATCATTGCAGTCGTCTCCCACATCTCGCGAACAACCATCCGGAAGCACCGCATCGTCACCTGAAGGAACACTTTTAAAATGCCCGTCTTCATCATAGTCGCAGTAATAAGGGTTTTCGCATACAGGACCGATGAGATCCGTTTCTCCGCCAATATCAACTGGGACTGCCGTGTTATATGTCGTGTTTCCGGAGAAATTCCACGTTCCGCATGCAGGGGCCTCAGCCGTTATAGTGATGGTGCCTTCTAAAAGATCGGTAATACCCTCATAAATCCATGTCAGGATTTGGCCGGCTTGTTCGAAAGAGCTGGTGTAAGTTGTGGAAGTCGGATGAGATTCAGAAGTATATGTCAATCCATCCGGCAGGGTCTCAGTGATAGTTATGGTATCGGCCGTGGAGGTCGCATGAATCTCGACATTAATCGTGTACTCCACAGGCTGGTCCGCAACAAACTCGGGCAAGGTCCTTGTCCCCGCCGCCGTCTGCGCCAGGAGCGTGCCTGAGCAGACCAGCAGCATCATTGCTGCAAGAAGAACTGCTGTAAATACTTTTCTCATTTCTTTATCCTCCTGAATTTGTTTGTTAATCTATAATTAAACTCCACTTGAGAGCGGCTATATGCGGGTATAGGGGGGAAAACATCGGACATGACATGAAGCAATTTCTTATAATCCATTCTGAACTCTGCTGCAAACGGCATCGCTGCCGGAAAATTAGTTAGGGCCGAAAACTGTCCTCCGATACTTGCACCGTCAGGACATTGTCCTGGTCATATGCCTCCAGGTCAATGACGGCCGGATATTATTAAGAAAGACCTATGTAAATATCTTACAGCTATTAAGTAGAAATTAGATGTCAGAGAACGTCCGCTTAAATTGTAAGTAAAGAGATTAAGGAGTGTAGGAATAGTCCTACAATTACTTACCCTGCAGGTTCTGGAGGACATAATTGATCAATTCCGCGTTGTTCCTGAAATTCATTTTATAAAGGATCCTGGAGCGATAGGTGCTGATCGTCTTTATGCTCAGTGAAAGGTCCCCGGCTATTTCCGTCATTTTTTTCCCGGAGGCTATCATGCGCATAATTTCGAACTCGCGGTCGGACAGGAGCTCATGAGGGTGCTTCGCGCCGCCGTTTTCGATATAGCAGGCAAGCTCCTCTGCGAGGGAAGAGCTGACGCATTTCTTCCCGGTCATGATCTTCTTTATGCAGCATATAAGCTCTTCAGGCGAGCCCGACTTTGTCAGATACCCGTCGGCCCCGGCTTTCAGCGCGCGAATGGCGTACTGCTCTTCAGAGTGCGTGGTCAACACCAGCACGCGAGTGGACGGCTTGCATTTCTTTATCTGTTTCAACACCTCGAGCCCGTTTATTCCGTGCATGGATATCTCCATCAGGATCATGTCGTAAACCGTCTTCAATACCCTGTCGATCACTTCCTGCCAGTCGGCGGCCTCATCGACGGCTATCTTCGGGGACGTCTCCTGGATAATCAGCTTCAGCCCCCTGCGCACAATCGCGTGATCGTCTGCTATGAGTATTTTCATTGCTTACCTTTGGATACGGTTTTTAATTTTATCATAAAATGGAGCGGTATTAGTAATAAATGTTTTTGTAACCGTAGCCCTTCAGTTACGAGTTATTACACACCCCTGCACCCCTCTCAAGAGGGGAGTAAAGACAAAGTCCCCTCCTGGGAGGGGTAAGGGGTGGGTCTCTTTAGGAACGTATATCTATCCCATAACTGAAAGGGGGAATAAAGCCTGCTCCGCCACTAAATCCGGGAGACCGCTGGAATGCAGCCCGGACATATGATAGAATTTCATAAATGATAACTTTAAATGACTTCAAAGGGCAGAAGCCTGCATGGTGTCCGGGGTGCGGCAATTTCGGCATTCTCAAGGCATTCAGGGACGCGATGGTCCAATTGAATATCGGGCCGCATCAGTTCACTATAGTATCGGGAATAGGGCAGGCGGGGAAATTTCCGCACTATATAAAATGCAACACGTTCAACGGGCTTCACGGCAGGAGCCTTCCCGTCGCCACGGGGATCCGGCTTGCCAATCATGAGATGCCGGTCATGGCGTTCGCCGGGGACGGGGACTGTTACGGCGAAGGCGGCAATCACCTGATCCATAATATCCGGAGGAACATCAATGTGAAGCTGTTTGTTCACGACAACCAGATTTACGGCCTTACGAAAGGGCAGGCGTCTCCGACAAGCATGGAGGGGATGAAGACCAAGAACCAGCCCTTCGGCGTATTTTCGGAACAGTTGAACCCGCTGGCGCTGGCGATAGCCCTTGACTGCAGCTTTGCGGCAAGGGGCTTTGCAGGGGACGCGGAACACCTGACATGGCTGATGAAAGAGGCGGTAAACCATAAAGGCTTCAGCCTCGTGGACATACTGCAGCCGTGCGTAACGTTCAACAGGATCAATACGTTCGAATGGTACAAACAGAGGGTCTACCACATTGAGCCTGAATATGACCCCGAAGACCGGGTCGCGGCGTTTCAGAGATCGCTTGAGTGGGGAGAGCGCATCCCGACGGGAATTATTTATAAGAACCATCGTCCGATTTTAGAGGAGCGAATACCCGTTATCCGGGAACGGCCCCTTGTGAAGCAGACCTTTGACCCAGCGAAAATCGCGGAGACCCTGAAAGAGTTTTATTAGGAAAGTAGACAGTAGACGGTATACAGTAGAAAGTAGTAAGCAGTAGTTACCTGTTTACTGTCTACTGTTTTGTATTAATATATCCTGATGAGACTATTTCGGTTATTATTTCTTCTTGCTCTCTTCATGCTTATAACCGTGCCCGCTGTTCTGGTTTTCCTGACCTTTGAAGATGCGCCGGCCGTCAATAAAACAGAACTTATCGACACGGAAAAGGTCGTACGGGCGAAGAGATTCGCCGAAAGGACCAGGATGCAGCTTCTCAGGCGCGGCAATAACGCCCCTGTCTCTATCCGGGCCGCTGAAGAGGACCTCAACAGCCTCATGGCTGTTATGGCAAGAGGCATAAAACGCTTTGAGGGAGAAGTGAAGATATCACAAACGGAGCTTGACGCCTCGATGACTGTTCGTTTACCTCATAATCCCGTCGGCGATTTTATCAACCTTCATTTCGGCCTTTATCCTTCAGAGACCGGACTCCACTTATCGCCCGTTACTATCGGACGCATAACAATATCCGGCCGGACCGCGCTCTTTATCACGCGCTGCATGCTCGATCTGTTGTTAGGGAATGAAAACGGCACGGTGGCCGTGGACTCGGTGCAGTCCGTCTCATTCAATCAGGATGCCGCTATTTTCAGACTCAGACGCATACCCGATCTGATGGAGCGCGGGGACAGGATTGTGCAGAGATTTAAAATTTTCCGGGAAACCATGCCCCTTTTCTCTCTCAGTGACCCTGAAAAGGTCGGATATTATTATTCCAGAATAAGGTCTCTCGACAACGGCATTCAGCCGGGACAGAGAGTATCTCTGGCATACATCCTGGGACCGCTGTTCGGGTTCGCTGAGCTGCATTCCGCGGACAGCGACCCGGCCGAAGAAAACAAGGCCGCTCTTCTCGCCCTCGCGATGTACCTCGGCGACAGCAGGTTTGGAAAATTAATAGGTCCGGTCCGGGCTGAAGACCTGAAGGCCGGCGGACGCAGACACCGGAATGTGTTATTGGGCGGGCGCGAGGACTTGCGGCTGCACTTTGTTATCTCGGCAGGGCTCAAGATTGTCGCCGACAGCGGCCTTACGGACGCCGTCGGAGAGTTCAAGGAATTGTCGGACGCAAGGAAGGGGGGCAGCGGTTTCAGTTTTGCCGACCTTGCGGCGGACCTTGCCGGCACTCGTCTGGCGGAAGAGGCGACGGACGCTTCCGGAGGTGCTGAGAGAATTCAGGCGATCCTGTCGGGCAGGGTCACCGAGGACATGTTCTTCCCTATGGTCCATGACCTGCCTGAAAATGTCCCTCAGGCGGAATTCGAACGTGCTTACGGCGGCGTGGAAGACCCGAAATACCTCGGCCTTCTGGAAGTAATCAAGGCCCGCATTTCGCAGCTTCCCGCTTACAGGCGGTAAAGGGCATCTTGATTTCAGTCCGCATTCTCAGCAGTTGAGGTCAGCATTTTTTCAGGATAGTTTCTTGGCCGACATCGTTATTGTCTTCAAGCGCCCACTTGCCCTTCTTCGTCGGGGCTTTCAGCGCCTCTTTCAGCATTATCAGGAAATCACGACGGGAAATTTCCTCTGCCCCGAGGTTCCTGAGATGCGCTGTGGTCATTTGGCAGTCGAGAAGAGTGAAATTCCATTTGCGTAACTGCCGGACTAAGGCTGCAAACGCGACCTTTGACGCATCGCTCTTCTTTGTGAACATTGATTCGCCGAAAAAGGCCGATCCGAGAGATATACCGTAAAGACCGCCCGCAAGCTCTCCTTCATACCAGCTTTCGACAGAGTGGGCGTATCCCGAATGATGAAGATTTATGTAGGCATTCATCATGTCCTTTGTGATCCATGTATCGCCGTCTTCCCTCAGATGCACGGCTGCGCAATTCCGTATGACCTGTTCAAAGGCGGTATCGAGCGTGACGGTGAAGACGCCTTTACTTATAGTCCGGCGCAGGCTCCTCGAGATCTTCAAGGCTTCGGGAAGCAGAATGAGTCGCGGGTCGGGCGACCACCAGAGTATGGGGTCCTCTTCCGAATACCACGGAAATATGCCGGCGGAATAGGCAAGAAGCAGGCGCTTTTCGCTCAGGTCGCCGCCCACGGCAAGCAGCCCGTTATCTTCCGCGAGATGCGGAGGAGGGAAGATCAGCTCTTCTGAAAGTTTAAAGATAGGCATGAGTCTATGATTTTGGAAAACATCTTTACAGGCTCAAAGGGGAGCCTGCTGCGGAATTTCTATAATCGACAAACACCATTTTACATTCTTGCTTCTGCGCAATTCTTGTCTTTGTCCTTTTCTTAACTCTTAACTCTTAACTCCTGACTCTTTTTTAAGAGGTGTCGTATAGAAATTCCTCCGCAGACTCCCCTTTGCGCCCGGAGTACGTCATTCTAATCTCTGCGGGTGTATCACGAATAAATTCCCGCTATAAATATTCGAAATTAAATTTGCCGTCGGCAACGTCGATGAAGACCTTCCCGCCCTTTATGAGTTTTCCGAAAAGTATCTCTTCCGAAAGGACATCTCTTATTTCCTTCTGGATAAGCCTTCCGAGGGGTCTCGCGCCGAGCTGGGGATCGTATCCGCGTTCGGCCAACCGCTTTCGCGCCGCATCGGAAACGGTGATTTCAACTTTCTTCCCGACGAGCTGGAGCCTGAGCTCGTTAATAAATTTCTCCACTACTTTCACCATGATTTCGGGCGTCAGTGAATTAAAGGTGATAATGGCGTCGAGGCGGTTTCTGAATTCCGCGCTGAATAATCTGTTGATCGCGTCCAGGCCTTTGGAGCGGGTGTCTTTTGCCCTGTCTCCGAAACCGATGACGCCTCTGTTCATTTCCGTGGTGCCCGCATTCGACGTCATGATCAGGATGACGTTCCGGAAGTCGGCCTTCTTGCCGTTGTTGTCCGTCAGCGTGGCGTAATCCATTATTTGAAGGAGGATACTGAAGATGTCGGGATGCGCCTTTTCAATCTCATCCAGCAGGAGAACGCTGTGAGGATGTTTCCTTATCGCGTCGGTAAGAAGCCCTCCCTGATCGAAGCCGACATATCCCGGAGGAGCGCCGATCAGGCGCGAGACGGTGTGTTTCTCCATGTATTCGCTCATGTCGAAACGGATGAACTGTATGCCCAGCACGGAGGCTATCGTCTTTGATACCTCGGTCTTTCCGACCCCGGTCGGGCCCACAAAGAAGAAGGAGCCGATGGGCCTGTCGGCCGCGCCGAGTCCGGCGCGGGACCTTTTTATCGAAGAGGCGAGGGAGTGTATGGCCTCTTCCTGTCCGAAAACGGCATTCTTCAGATCGTCTTCGAGGCGTTTGAGCTTGTCCATGTCGGAAGTAGATACATTACGCTTCGGGATCTTCGCTATACGGGCGACGACGTCTTCGATTTCCTGCTGCCCCACGGTTTTTTTGGTCCTGAATGACGTGGAAAGCTTCAGAAGCGCGCCGGCCTCGTCAACGACGTCGATTGCCTTGTCCGGGAGATATTTGTCATTTATATATTTCGAGGAAAGCTCCGCCGCGGTCTTTAAAGCCGTGTCGGTGTATCTTACGCCGTGGAAGTCTTCATAATAAGACTTGAGCCCTTTAAGGATACGGAAGGTCTCGTTTACATCGGGCTCATGGACCTCTATTTTCTGAAAACGTCTTGAGAGCGCGCGGTCTTTCTCGAAATGATTTTTATATTCCTCGTAAGTGCTGGCGCCGATGCACCTCATCTTTCCGGAATTCAGGACGGGTTTGAGAATATTGGAAGCGTCCATGGAGCCGCCGCTCGTGGCGCCGGCCCCGACAACGGTATGTATTTCATCGATGAAAAGTATCGCATCGGGAATTTCCTCGAGACTTTTTATCGTAGACTTGAGACGGGCCTCAAAGTCTCCGCGATACTTTGTTCCGGCTAACAGCGCCCCCATGTCAAGAGAGAATATGCGCGCGTTTTTAAGCGGACCGGGGACCTCGCCTTTATGGATATTCAGGGCAAGCCCTTCGACGATGGCTGTCTTGCCGACGCCGGGATCGCCCACGAAAACAGCGTTGTTCTTCCTCCGCCTGCAAAGTACCTGGATGGTCCTTTTAAGCTCTGTTTCGCGGCCCACGATAGGGTCGATGCCGCCTTCAGCGGCCTTCCGGAGCAGATCGACGGTGAACTGTTTAAGGGTGTCGGACTTTGAAGAGCGCTTCTTCTGCGGCGCCGTATCCGGCTCATTGAGACATTCCCTGCAACTGTTTTCTTCATTCGCTGTTGTGCCGTGAGAGACATAATCAAGAATATCGAGCCTTACGATCCCTTCCGACTCGAGGAAGAAGACCGCGTGCGAGTCCTTTTCCCCGAAAATGGCCGAGAGCAGGTCTCCCGCGTCCGTCTCCGGTTTTTCCGCCGATTTGACATGATTGACGGCGGCCTGTATCACCCGCCTGAACGCCATGGTGGGCCGAGGGTAATTGTCGAGGTCCTCAGCGACCTTCGGGACCCGGGTATTAAAAAAATCCTCCAGCAGCGCCTTCAGTCTTTTGACGTCGCCTCCGCATCCGCCGATAATATCGGCCCCCCACTCGTTGTGGAGCACTGCGTATAAAATGTGTTCAACCGTCAGGTACTCATGTCTCTTTTCCTCTGCCTCCCTGATGGTCGCCTCTATTGATAATTCCAGTTCCTTGTTGATCATTCTTTCTCCATTGTGCATTTCAGCGGAAACCCGCACTGCCGGGCCAGGTCATGCACCGTTTCTATTTTTGTCTCGGCAATTTCACGGGTATACACGCCCGCAAGCCCTTTGCCGTTTTTGTGGACATGAAGCATTGTCTGAGCAGCTTCAGCCGGAGGTTTGTGGAATATATTTTCAAGCACCTGGATAACGAAATCCATAGTCGTGTAGTCATCGTTAATGAGGAATACGTTGTAGAGAGAAGGGGTCCTTACCTCCTGTCTCTCTTTCACCTGAGCGCCTTCATCGGCCCCGAATCTGATCTCGTCCATTGCGTGTCTTCCTCAGGAATATTGTAACATGAAAGAATTTGTGAAAGGGAAGGGTATGAAGCGTAACCCTCGCCGGGGACCCTTCGACAAGCTCAGGGTGACAAGCTTGTCATGATGAGACTGTCGAACCATGGACTCTAATGCAGATAATCTTTAACGATGCTTCTTATAGCGGTAATGTCTTTAGTCATCTGTCTGGCGAGGTCTTCGGGGCCCGAGAATTTTATTTCGTCCCTTATCCTCCTGATAAAAGATACCCTGAGCGTCTTGCCTAACAACTCTCTGTCGAAGTCCAGTATGTGCGTCTCGAAACTGAATTTTTTATCTTCAAAGGTCGGATTAAAACCGATATTAGTCGCCCCGCCGTATTTTTTGCCGTCGATTTCGGCAAGGACGGCGTATACCCCGTCTTTTGGGAGGAGTTCATTAGCGGTCAGTAAATTTGCCGTGGGTATGTTCAGGACCTTTTTACCTCTCCTGGCCCCTTCTATTACGATGCCTTCGATGGAGTAAAGCCTTCCAAGGAGAACGGCCGCTTCGTCAACCTTTCCCCTGGCTATGAGGCTCCTTATCCCGGAGCTGCTCGGTATCAGATTATTTATTTTTACTTCCTCGATGACGTTGACGGCAAAACCGTATTTGACCCCCATTTCTTTAAGCAGCGCGGGCGAACCCCGTCTTCCTTTTCCGAATAAATAATTGGAGCCTATGAATATCTCTTTTACCCCAAGTGTCTTATAGAGGACGTCCGTAACAAAGTCTTCCGCCGATACATTTGCGAACTCTTTTGTGAAATTGGCGCAGATAATGACGTCAATGCCGAAGCCTTTGATAAGGCCGATTTTCTCTTTATACGTCGTCAGGAGCTTCGGCGCCCTTTCAGGGGCTATGACCCTGAGAGGGTGGGGCACAAACGTAAATACGACCGATGTCCCGCCGTTGCTGCGGGCGCATTCTATCAGCATGCGGAAGATGGCCTGATGGCCGAGGTGCACCCCGTCGAAATTTCCAAGCGTCAAAACCGGATAGGGGAGTCCTTCTTTCAGGTTCTCAATGCCGTCTATTATCTTCATTTATATGCAGGCAATTGTTAAATTTATATATAAATTTAATATTTTATCTTGACAATTCAAAAATAACATTGATATTGTAGTGGCAATAAGATCAGGGTTTTTAATGATAAGTTGAACAAGCTCTCTTTGTCAATTCCGGGAAATGCCGGAGGGGTAGTTTTACAGTTGATTGCAAATTAAAATAAAAGCTATAATGAAGCATAACCGGTAAATCTTCCGAAGTTCCTTTCAGGAAGGATATAGAAAATGCCAAAACACGATATTCACATTTTATTGGCAGAAAACAACCACCCCAATATTAAAGCCATCAAGGCAAGACTGACCGGCTATAACGACCTGAGCTACAAATTCGACATCGCCCGCACCGGGAAAGATATTCTCGCCAAGACCGACGGCAATAAATTCGACCTTGTCCTGATGGAACATTCCCTTTCGGACATAAACGGCATTAAGGTGCTCGATGAAATCAGTAAAAGGAAAGTGGAAACGCCGGTGATCATTATTGTCGAGGAAAACGAAGAAAGACTGGGCGTGGAGGCGATGGACAAGGGCGCGTATGATTATCTGACCCAGAATGAGGTCATGACGGTGGCATTAAGCCGCGCCATCCGCAGGGCGATACAGAGAAAAAAACTGGAAGACGACATCAAGGAATCCCTGAAGAAGCTTGAGAAGATGGCCATAAAGGACGGCTTGACGGGATTGTATAATCATAACCATTTCAAGGAAATATTGAGGCATGAATATAAAAAGGCAAAGAGGCATATAGAGCCGCTTTCGTGTATTATGCTCGACCTGGACCATTTCAAGTCGGTAAACGACACATACGGACACCAGTTCGGGGATTTTGTGCTTGTCAAATGCGCGGAGATACTGAAAAAGCAGGTAAGAGATACGGACTTCACGGCGCGTTACGGCGGAGAGGAGTTTTTTATTGTCCTGCCCAATACGAACATGGACGGCGCCTTTATCCTTGCTGAAAGGATCCGCAACGCATTTGAAACCAACGTCTTCAGGAAAGGGGCCGTTTCCAAAACCGTTACGGTGAGCATCGGCATCTCCTCGATGTCGGACAATAATGTGGCGGGGGACACCGACCTCATTACGAACGCGGACAGGGCATTGTACCGCGCAAAGTGGAGAGGCAGAAATAATGTCTGCACGTATGAAGAAACCGAATTCGAGAAAGCGGTCTATATCAAGGAAGAGGAAGAAAAGATAAAAGACTTCTCCCTGAAGTTTGAAAATGTCCACGAAAGCATAAAGGAAACCTGCATAGAGTCCGCCCACAGCATACTGCGTGAGCTGAACAACGGATGGGATTATATCAACGAACATTCGCTCCGGGTGAGTCGTTACGCGGAAAAATTGACCCGGGGACTGTCCATGTCCGAAGAAGACGTAAATGTCATAAAGCGCGCCGCGCTCCTCCACGATATAGGGATGGTCGGGATCAATGAAAAAATATTAAAGAAAAAAGGCAGACTGTCGGAAGACGAGTACACTTTGCTGAAGAGGCATTCCAATATAGGAGTTAAAATAATAGAGAGGACAAAGCTTTTCCATAAAGAACTGCCGATCATCCTGCACCATCATGAACGCTTTGACGGCAGCGGATATCCTCACAAGCTGAAGGGTGAAAATATTCCCTACGGCGCCCGTGTGCTCGCTATCGCCGAGGCATTCGATGTGATGAGGTCGAATTCGGTTTACAAGAAGTCGTATTCTCCCAGGGGGGCCGTTACCGAGCTCAAAAACTGCGCCGGCACACAGTTTGACCCTCATATGGTTGATGTCTTTATTAAAGTCGTCAATAAAGATTAAGACCCGCAAACCCTTCCGGATATGATATCCTTTTTTCACGAGGAACAGAGATGAAGATAATCGCATTCTGTGGAAGCCCGAGAAAAAACGGAAATACCGAGCTGCTTCTGAAGGAAGTCATAAAGGGGATTGAAGACTCGGGTATGTCGGTAGAAATATTTTATCTCAATTTGATGAGCATCCGGCCCTGTCAGGATTGCGGCGGCTGCAATGAGACGGGAGAATGCATTATAAGCGACGACATGGGGCAAATCTACGAGTCCGTAAGGGCTGCCGACAGGATTGTCCTTGCTTCGCCGATATTCTTCTTCGGTCTCAGCGCCCAGGCCAAGACCATGATAGACAGGTGTCAGAGCTTCTGGTGCGAGAAATATCTGCTGAAAAGACCGATCCAGGCCGGCAAGGCCGGACGAAAAGGGCTCTTGCTTCTTGTCGGGGGGATGAAGAAAGAGATCGGCGTGCAGTGCGCGGAGGCATCCGGAGTCGCATTTTTCAGGACCATAAGCGTGCCGGAGCATGAAACGCTCTCATTTCTGGGCATCGATGCAAAAGGGGAGATACTTCATCATCCGACGGCGCTTAAAGAGGCATATGAAGCCGGCAGGAAGTTAGTAGAGACAAGAGTCAAGAGTTAAGAGTTATGCAGAAGCAATCCTTCGTCATTCCCAGTCTTTTGAGCGGGAATCCACAGTTCCACAAGCTATGGTTCGACAGGCTCACCATGACAAGCTTGTCACCCTGAGCTTGTCGAAGGGTGGATTCCAGATAAAGGACTTCGGGAATGACAACAGACTGTTCACTGTTCACTGTTCACTGCATAACCTGCCTTCAACTGCCCGCATGCGGCTGAAATATCCGAGCCCATGCTTTTCCTGATTATGGCGATGACGCCGGCTTTATGCAGTACGCTCTGGAATTGGAGTATCTTTTTTTCTGAGGGTGTTCTGAGCATAAGGGTATTTTGCAGACACGGGGAAGAAGGATTGTAAGGTATCAAATTGACTATTGATCTTATTCCGCGCAAGAGCTTTATGAGTCTCAGCGCGTCCTCTTCAGAATCATTAATTCCATCGAATAGAACGTATTCGAACGTTATGCGCCTTCGGGGAGAAAGAGGGTATTCCCTGCATGCCTTCATAAGATCTTTCAACGGGTATATCCTGTTGACGGGCATGATTTTGTTTCTGATCTCGTCCGTCGTCGCATTCAGCGACACGGCAAGATTGACTTCGGGGGCCTTTTCGGCAAGCTCATAAATTTTAGGAACGACGCCTGCGGTGGAAACTGCGATCTTTCTTTTCGAAAAGCCCATCAGCTCCGTGAATATCCGGAGAGCGACCACGACGTTCCGGAAATTGTTTAACGGCTCCCCCATTCCCATGAAGACGATGTTGGATATTTCCCTGTCGTCTTTATGAGGATCGAGGCCTTTCCGGCCTTCTCCGGCAGGGGAGGCGCTGAGTGATTTTACAATCCTGCCGACGGCCGTGACCTGATCTGCAATTTCATATGACCTGAGGCTCCTGCGGATTCCCAGCCTGCCCGTTGCGCAGAAGGCGCAGCCCAGCGCGCATCCGACCTGGGACGAAATGCACAGCGTAAATTTGTTCCCCCCCCTGACGTTGGGAATAAGCACACTCTCGATTGATTCTCCGTCTTCAAGCCCGAAAAGGAATTTCAGGGTCCCGTCGGATGAGGCCTGTGTCTGAAGAAGGTCAAGATTGCTTATATAAGCCGTTCTGTTGAGGACTTCCCTGAGGTCCGCCGGCAGGTCCGTCATCTCGTCAAATGAGGCCGCTGATTTTTTATAGAGCCAGTTAAGGACCTGTTTACACCGGTATGGCTTTTGTCCGAGCTCTTCAAAAAACCGCGTCAGCTCATCCTGTGTAAGTCCTTTAAAGTTTTTTTTCATATGTACCGATATAGAGCATATAAATATCTCATGCTTGATTCGGATATGACATTCATGTTAACAAAATATCCACGGGAAAAGACCCGGGAATATCTTATCATAAACGCGGACGGGACATGGAATCCGGACATACCCTGCACCTTTCAGACAAGCAGGAAGCTGGCGGCATGATTAAGAAAATATTGATAGTTGATGATTCCCCGATCGCGAGAAAAATGCTCAAAAGCTGTCTTCCCAAGGACCAGGGCTTTGAATTTCATGAAGCGTGCGACGGAAAAGAAGGGGTGGAAAAATACAGGGAGCTCTGTCCTGACCTGACGTTCATGGATTTGACCATGCCGGTCATGACGGGATACGAAGCCCTTGAAGAGATAATTAAGCACGATAAAAACGCGCTGATTATCGTCGTAACCGCGGACGTGCAATTAAAGGCGATCAAGATAGTCCTTGATTCAGGCGCGTATATGGTGTTAAGAAAACCCTTGAAAAAAGAAGATCTTCAGGTGGCCCTGTTAAAGGCTCAGGACACTTTGCAAAAGGTTGAGAAATGACGGAGATTCATAAAGAAGAGATATTATCAGGCGAAGAAGTAGAAATACTTCAGGAAATAATGAATATCGCCTTCGGCAAGTCCGCCGCCGACCTCGCTGATGTTATAGATACGCACGTAGTCCTTAACATCCCGTTTATTAATGTCATGCAAGTGACGGATTTGCCGGTCTATATCCGGGAACATGTTAAAGACTATATGAATATAAGTATCGTCGAGCAGCATTTCTGGGGATGTTTCAAGGGAGACGCGCTTCTGGTCTTTTCCTCCGGTTCCGGAAAGGAGTTGATCCGGATATTGCAGCATGGAGACCAGGCGGACATGGAATCCGACCCTGTAGAAATATTGGAGAGGGAGACGCTCATGGAGGTAGGCAATATTCTTATCGGAGCGTGCGTCGGGAAGGTCGCCGAGCTGCTCAGGGATGTGGTAACTTATACCCCTCCGCTTATCATTCTGGAAAGATATTACGAGGATGCGATTTCAGACAACCATTTCTCTCCCGATAAGACCGCGATAGTGCTGAAGACGGATTTCAGTTTTACCGACGGCAATGTGACCGGTCTGTTATTTCTGATAACCAGCAACGACTCTATTCAATGGCTCAAGGAGGCCCTGCGCGTTTTTATCTCGCAGTATGAATGATGCTCCAGCAGATTTTCGACGCCATCAATATCGGGATAGTTATTCTTGACAGGGACATGAGGGTCCGCGGATGGAACCGGTGGATGGAGATTCACAGCGGGATCCGCTCGGACATGATCAGGGACACTTCTATTTTCGATACCTATCCCCATTTGAACAACCCGAAATTCACAAGAAGCTGCAAGTCTGTTTTTTCGTTCGGGAATTTCTGTTTCTTCTCGCAGAAGCTTCATCATTATCTGTTTCCTTTCAAGACCTCGTGTTATTCCGAGGCCAGGTTTGACTATATGCAGCAGAGCTGCGCAATGGGGCCGCTGCGTGATGAGGACAATCAGATCAATAATCTGTTTATTTATGTCCAGGACATGACGGAGGTTGCGGCGTACGAACGGAAGCTCGTTCAGATAAACATGAAAGACGGACTGACTGGAATTTTCAACAGGAGATTCCTGGAGACAAAACTCGCCGAAGAATTCAACAGGCACAAGAGATACGGCGGGGTCTTCAGCATCATTATGTTCGATATAGACTATTTCAAGAAAGTAAACGATACATACGGCCATCCGTGCGGAGACTTTATTCTGAAAGCAGTTACTTCACGGACCGCGGCCCTGATCAGGAATATAGACTATCTGGCCCGATACGGCGGAGAGGAATTTTGCTGCCTGCTCCCTGAAACCGCCATTACGGCGGCCATCATGGTTGCGGAGCGCTTCAGGGAGGCCATCGAGACCCATGAAAACAACTTCGATGACAATGTCATAAAGGTCACCATCAGTCTCGGCGTCGCGGAGTTCAGGTCCTCAATGGAGGCTGTGCATGAGCTGATTAAAAGCGCCGACAATGCGCTTTTAAGGGCAAAGAGGGAAGGGCGCAACCGGGTCATCGCAATGGACATGGAACCATCGCTCAGCGCGGATTAGCGCCGCCGATCCAACTGACCGCCCGGAGGCAGGCCCGCCGGGATTTCCCCTGCATACCCCCCGGAGTTAATGAATAAGCCGGGCTAACGGGGGCGCGATCATCTTTTTTTAAAATATGCCGTCAATCTATTGACGTTGTTTTTGCAATATGGCAATATAGTACCATGCATCGCATACTGGTTATAGATGATGAATCATCTATAAGAGAGATGTTGAAAGACTTTCTCAGCAGCAAAGGCTTCGACGTTGAAACCGCAGCGGACGGAGAGTCGGGCCTTAATCTTCTGAAATCCGAAAAATTCAATCTCCTTCTGCTGGACCTAATGATGCCCGGAATAAACGGTCTTGATGTCCTGCGCGAGGTGAACTCGGAAAAAATCGACATATCTTCAATAATGATCACCGCTCATGCCAGCGTTCCCACTGCGGTGGAAGCGATGAAGCTCGGCGCCTTCGACTATATCACAAAGCCTTTTGTCCTTGAAGACGTATACATGGCAATAAAGAGGGCGCTCGATATCTCCAGGCTTCAGGAAGAAAATAACAGGCTCAAGAAGGAGCTGAAAAGAAAATTCAGCACCCATAAAATAATAGGCAACTCGGCGCCCCTTCAGGAAGTCATTAAATTCATAGAGAAGATAGCCGATACGGACAGCACAGTGCTTATTACCGGCGAGAGCGGCACGGGAAAAGAGCTCGTTGCAAAGACCATTCACTATAACAGTTCGAGGTCCCGTTATGCCTTTATTCCCTTAAACTGCGCCGCCATTCCAAAGGACATTCTTGAATCAGAGCTTTTCGGGCACGAAAAAGGGGCCTTTACAGGCGCCATAAACACAAGGATAGGCCGTTTTGAGCTTGCCAGCAACGGCACTCTGTTTCTCGATGAAATCGGAGAACTGGCCCCTTCGCTCCAGGTAAAGCTGCTGAGGGTGCTCCAGGAGAAAGAGTTTGAACGGGTCGGCGGAATAAAGACAATAAAAGTAGACGTCAGGATCATCGCGGCGACAAACAGGGACCTGGATAAGGCTGTAAAAGAAAGTATGTTCAGGGAAGACCTCTTCTACAGGCTGAATGTGATCCCCGTTCATTTGCCTCCGTTAAGAAAGATGAGAGAAGATATACCTCTTCTGATTGAGCATTTCGTTACGGAAATCGCGAAAAGAAAGAAGAAGGAGCCGCCGAAGATATCCCGGGAAGCGATGGAATGCCTGGTGGAGTACAAATGGCCGGGAAACGTGCGGGAGCTCGAAAACCTTATCGAGAGACTCATAATTCTGAAAGAAGGGGACGCGATCACTCCCTCCGACCTTCCCGAAAGATTTTCTGAAAAGCGCAAGATGCCGAGGGTCTTTACAAAAGCGCAGTCGTTGTCCTCCGACGGCGTTGACCTTAACGTGATGCTCGATGAAATAGAAAACAATATGATTATTCAGGCGCTGGAAATATCGAAGGGCATAAAGAGCAAGGCTGCGAGCCTCCTGGGACTCAACAGGACAACGTTGATTGAAAAAATGAAGAAGAAGTCGATTGAATTCCAAGCGGGAAATGCAGAGTAAATATCGAATCAGGACAAGACGCCGCGCAGCACAGTATCCCCACTAAGACGTTATTTTTATGCATTATTTTATTGACATTTAGTGTCGAAAGATGACATCATATCTCTTAAGTTTTCAGAAATATTTTCTGCATTAAAATGGGCCCGCGGCCTTTTTTAAGGGAAGCAAACTTATTTTTTTTGCTTAAATCTTGATAAGGAGGTAAAGGAAGTTGGCTGAAGGAAAAGTAAAGTGGTTTAATGAAGCTAAAGGTTACGGCTTTATCACTTCCCATGAGAGCGGTGATATCTTCGTCCACTATTCTTCAATCCAGGGCAACGGATTTAAAACCCTTGCCGAAGGTCAGGACGTTAGCTTCGATGTTGAACAGGGCCCTAAAGGTCCCAAGGCCGTCAACGTTGTAAAGCTCTAATTGACCGCAAAAGCCCCTCTGATTTATGTTCCCTCAGAGGGACTTTTTATGACGCGCCGGATCGAACTGTTCTATGGCGCCGTTGCCTCGGATGGAAAGCGGCATAAGGTGATATCTTGACAAAGAATTGAGTTACCTATAATATCTTCGATATCATACAATCTGTTTTAATGCCCGTCAATTTTTTCGAAGGCGCGTAGCTCAGTGGGAGAGCGCTTCCTTGACACGGAAGAGGTCAGGGGTTCGATACCCCTCGCGCCTACCATATTTTTCAAGAACTTACCGGATTCACCCATTGCCTTACCCTCCGTATTGTGCTAATTTTGTGCTAATCGTGTTTCCATTAAGGGTCTTATCCAGTATATCTACTGCCTTCAATTTGTGTTCCGGCGCAAGATGAGAATACCGGAGGGTCATCTTAATGTCCTTGTGTCCTAACAACTCTTTGACGGTCGTAAGGTCAACGCCGGACATTACAAGGTGACTTGCGAAGGTATGCCGGAGGTCGTGAAATTTGAAATCAGTGATCTTTGATCTTTTTAAGGCTGTATGGAATGACCTCTTAACGTTCTGGAAAGGCTTCCCGGAGACACTATCAAAAAAGACATAGGGAATGTCCAGTCTTCTGGTAATGTTCTGTAAGATGCCTTTTAACGTTGAATTGATGGGTATTTCCCGGCGCTCTCCGTTCTTTGTTTTGTCAAGAAGTATAAAGCCGTGTTTCAAATCAACGTTGTCCCATTGCAAGTTGAGAATCTCACTTTTTCGCATACCGGTGTTCATGGCAGTTATTACAATCGGCGTCAGATAAGATTCAGAGGCATTGATCAAGGCATGACATTCTTCCTGTGTCAAAAACCTCAAACGCCTGTTTTCACCTTTCAGGGATTTGGCCTTTCTGATACCCCTCAAGACATCTTCCCCTGTCAACTCCCATTCAACAGCCTTGCTGAACATATGCTTAAAGATGTTCAGTATCTTGTTGATGCTTGCGACTTCATAGTCCTGGCGGATAAGAGTTGTCTGCAATTGTTCAACCTTCAAGGTGTTGAAGTCCTTTAATCTGGTGTCACCGAATACAGACACAAGTTGTCCTATGACATACCCTTTGGTTTTTGCTGATCTCTGCCTGCCGGTAGTCCATGACAGGTACTTCTCTGCAAGTTCCCGGAAGGTGCAAGCAATCCTTCTGATCTCGGGTTTCTTTCCTTCTGCTATTCGCTTGGCTAACAGAAGCTCTGCATCTTTATAACTTGCGCTCTGTGAACTTTCCCTTATCTGCGTACCATCAATCGTGTATCGAATATGGTAACAGGGACTTCCGGAACGTTTAAAGATGTTTTTTACTTTTCTTTTTTTCATACTTCTTGCCCTCCTTTCCTTTTTCTTTGAACTGTCTTTCAACACAGTCCAGTAACAGCATTAATGTTTTACTTGCCTGTTTCACCCCCTTTTCCAAAAGATAGACATAATTTCCCGTGACACCTAAGATATCCCCGAATGCAGGCTGTGAGAGGTTCATTTTACTTCTGAGATTGAATATATCTTCCGGTGTCCAGTTCCTCATGATGATAAATAATATCTAACTTAGTTAGAGCTGTCAATAGCCTTATTCTCCATGTGCTCTAACAGGGAGTTGTTTTCTGATTTCTAAATGTGCCTTTTTTTAATAATGGCTTTATGTTTTCCGTTCTTATAGCAGACTCCGGCAGGTTATAAGGTGTAGTTTCGGAAAGGGTCTTTTTCCTGAATTGCTCAAGATACAGGTCTATTTCTGATTTTTTAAATAGAGGTTTATTGCCTAAGTTCAGGTGAGGGATGTCTTTAAGGTTATTATGTATCCATTGAGTAGACAAGCCGATATACTGAGATAATTGTTTGACGGTCATAAAGCAATCATCTGACACGTGATTATTATTGCCGGAAATGACAGGCTTCAAAAGGTCAATAACTCTTTGCGCTATGCCCTCAATGTCATGTGCTTCAAGCTCTGCCTTCATAGTCCCTTGCCGATTCTTTTTACAGCTTGAAGGTATAAGCACTTAAACTTTTCCATGCCCTCAAGGAATCCCGGCATATCTTCCCGGTAATAACAGGTGTCCATGTCCTTGATAGCGTCCTGCAAGGGCTGATAATGTTCCGGCATGGCCTCTTTGATCATGACATCTGTGACCGGATAAGATTTCAGCCATTTCATAAAGTCCTTGTATTTTTCGGTCATGATTTTGTGAGGGGATTTGACCTTACCTTTATCCCCAGCCTTAAAATCATTCATCATACTGAGATATTTTTCCATTAAATTCATTTTGAAATCCCTATAAATTCACTGACAATACTGACAAAACTATCCGATAAAGAGACTTTTGTCACTTCTGTCAGTGCTTTTCTAATATTTTTGGATTAAATTCATATTCCCTTGCTTGCGGTCTGCCCATTCCTGAATATGATGTATCTTTTTCCCGGATGTAATCACGCTCCATTAGAATTTTTAGTCCCGGAATAAAGTCATCCATAGTCTTAAAAGTGGTATTCCTCATTATGTCCCTGCCTTTGAAGGAATCTGGTTTATGTCGCTGGAGATAATCTAAAATTTCTTTTGCCGATTCAATCCGGTGGTCTGCTTTCATAAAGCCAAAAGTGGCAAGCGCATGTTCTTTGAAATAAGCGCCGATTACACAAGAAGCACTGACAATACTGACAGAAACAGGTATACTGACAGCGCCTTTGCCATGTTCAGCAAAGTGAAGTAAGCCGGCTATTCTGGCAACTGCGCCCGGTAGCTTGCTTCCCCAGTCCGTCAAGTATTCCAGACTTCCGCCTTGCCTCATATCTTTTTCGACATCGTTATAAAATTCATCCCATAATAACTGTGCGTCCGGTGTAAGGGTCAAGGTGTGCATTGATAACGGTATTTTCATTAGACTGAAAACATGTTCCCTGTATTGATTCAAAAGGTGTTCAGGAATTGAATTAACCTGCCGTCCCCTGTTTCCCACTTGTTTTCTGCAATACGAAAAAAGAATACGTGCTAACAGTCCTTTCCCCCTGAATTGTTGATTCGTTCCGATTTCCCTTATGACATCCGGTTGAACGGTCAGGCACATGGTTAAAGAAGGCGAAAGCATTGTCTTGGATTCCCTTCCTACCCGGTAATTACTGCAAGGATCGCCGGAATGCGCCTTCAGGTATAAGTCAATGTTACAGGTCTTCTTGTCGCTGTAGCGCCCGGCCATATTCTGGAATATCCCGCCTTCTGTGCTAAATATAGACATCCTTTCATCGTTGTCGGTCATTTGGATTTCCAGAGCCTCAATCGTAACGTCATCGACGCAATAAATTGGTTTTTTGGGTACAGGATTTTCTTGAATATCCTTTGCAACCTCTGCCGCCTCTTTTTCAATTTTATTTCTTTCAATCTGATTGTCAGCATGTGCGGCTTGCTTCTGCAACTTTGCAAGCCTTGCCTCCCTGATTTTCTGACTGTTCAAAGCACCTCTGATCTTGTCCGCCCTTTCAGATTGTTCCCTTTCTTGGTATTCATAGAGAGGCTTTGTAAAGACATTCTGTGTGCTTGATTTGCGCTCCCCTGAAGGCAAGATCGAGCAGGTAAAAATATTAAGCGGTTCCCTGTGCGTTACAAGGTTTATCTCTGACTTCTTTGCAATACAGGCTGACAATACGGATAAATATGAAGCTGCTGTAAGGCCGGTGTCAACCTGATTAACTTCCGACACATTTTTTACTATTTCACACCCCAAATCCGGTAATGCGAAAATCGGGAAATCAGGTAGGTTTGAATAATCATCAAAAGGTATAGGGTTAGTCCATTCGTCTTGAATCGCAGTGTGAGGAGTTGAAATAGAGGGATACCCTTCAGACGATTGAAGTTTTTTATCAATCTCTTGCTCCGACAATGGGGGATAACAAAAAATCCTATTTATCTCGCATAACACCCGCCTTTTTTCATCATGAGTGAGATTCAGTCTGTGGGATATGTTCCACTCGCGGATTTTGCTTGCGTGCCGAAACATCTGATCATCTCTGCTTCCTTCGTCAATCTTATCAAGCTCCTCATCCGTATCTTTTCTTTGCCTTACCGGGATAAAGCACAGAGGCATAGCTTCAAGATGTTCATCTTCCGGGATGTGTATAACCGTCCTGCCGGGAGTGTTTTCTGTCGGTAATACCGTATACCCCTTGTTTGCAGTCCGGTAGTCAACAACAACTCCCGCTAAAGTTAACACTTTGCTCCTTTGGGAGTTGACCTTGCCGGTGTCCTTAAAAACAAACTGATACCCGTTTGGTGTTTCAAGTGCTAAAAATGAATATCCGGATTTTATTAGTCCATCAAATATATTTTTCCCTGTCATCTTGTTATCAATGTCGAGAAGGATATACCCGTCTGGAATAACTCCGCCTATCCAGTGTTTCTTGCTGACATGTGCCTCGATTTCATTATCATCAACATAATTCCACTTGCCATTATTGGAGAACGGCTTCTTTGCATTGGTGTAATCAGTATTGTTGTGATAACCTGTCAGCAATATTTTTTTTTGCGCTTATAAAAAAAAGATGTGTGGGACATAAGAGATTCATTTCCGTTCCCCCTTCAGCGCGAAAATACTTGACCGTAATCCTTTCAACGATTTAATGAAGTCAAGACAGCCTATCGGAGCGTTACTGTAAAGTTCGGTAAGCGCTCCATCGATATCCCGTCCCTCAACGATAAACTCGACCTGTCCGGCTTGGTTTTTCTTCGGAATGATTGTGAATCCTTTGTTTGATGCCTGAAGGAAGGCGGGAATCGTAACGTCCGTAAATATCCTCGTTTGCTTTTTCAAAATCGTTAACCTCCTCGTTTGAGTTTTTAAAGCTTATAGAGGAAGGATAAGGTGTACCCTGTATTACAAAAGCAAGAGGAAATTTTAGAGGTCAGCTTTAGTATACTGATTTAATTATTCTGAGAATAAATTATTTGAAAAATCTCTGCGGTTTTTTTACTTATTGCTTTTCCGCTTCGGGGAAATTGGGGAGAATATATTTCACGAATTAGATCGAGTAGACGACGTGCATCATGTAAAGAAACATCATTAAGTATATTTGCAATCTGCCTTGCTTTAGCAACTAATACCTTAGAGAAATAATCCTCTTTCTCTATTAACTCATATAAAACTCTATGCATCCTGTGAAGTGCCTCGATTTTACCTTGAGGAATAATCTGGTATCTAAAAAATTTTTTACCCTTTGCCCTGTGTATCCAAGTTCTTTGTACGTTTTATTATTGACTACACATTCATAAAATTTCTCATAGCTTTTTTTAAAAGCAGGATGGTTTTTTGATTTCCGTTTATGGTTATTCCAATTCGGAAGGTATCTTCCAGAAGATATTTTAAAAACATCAACAAACCATGTCTTATATTGTGCAGCCCTTTTTGAATCCTTAAACAATGATTTTATTAGGTAGTCTAATTCATATGTTAAATCCTCTATACATTCTACTATCCAATGGTTCAGTTTATGCATATCGTCAAGATGCTTCTTGACTTTCGATGGTGTTAATTTCAGGAAATACGTTAAATAAAAAATATCTTGTTTTTTCTTTTGACTCCCGTTCTTTTCAAGGTCATAGCTTTTCTGAGATATTAAGGGAATGAGTCCCCATGCTTCTACTTTATCAAGCGCCGAAATTATTTCTCCGTAATAAAACAAATCTTCCTTTCTTGTTATCTTTCTTCCCTTTCCCCTTGAAGAAAGTTTTATCGGCAGAGTGGAATAATCCTTCTCGAAAATATAGTCGCGCGTTCTCTTTTTCATTCTCTTTAACTGCCTCCGGTTATGGAGACGTTTTTAAGCCCTTGCGCTTCTCTTCGCCCGCAGCTTCACAACAAGCCTCATATCGAGCGCATCGGCAATCTTCTTCAGGGTCGCCACTGTTGCCGTGCCTAAGGCCCCTGTCTCAAGGCGTGATATGGCGCTCTGTTTCGTGCCTACCTTTTTGGCGAGCTGCGCCTGTGACATCCTTGCCTTTTCCCTTGCCTTTATAATGCTCTCCAGAAGCTCAAATTCAGGGTCAAGGTCATGCCATGCCTTCCTGAATTCAGGGTCTTTCATATTTTCATCCAAATGTTTTTGAAAAGTTCCTCTGATCATGATTTCCCCCTGTGTCTATTTATATATTCATTCATCCTTTTTTCTGCTGTCTCAATTTCCCTCTCCGGCGTCTTGTCGGTCTTTTTGATGAACCCATGCAACAAGATAAACCGTTTATCCGTATAGGTGAAATACAGAATCCTGACCGCCCCTTGTTTATCTTTTACTCTCAATTCCCTGACCTTACCCCTAATCTGCTTTGTGTATGGTTCCTTGAGTAAAACTCCCCGTTCCGTCAAGAACTCGATTAACCTCATCATCTTTGCTTTTGCATGTAATGAGAGAGAATCTAAAAACTCTTTTACCGGTTCATGGCCTTTTGCATCCTTGTAGTAATCAACAATCCATTCCATCTGTCATTATAACATATACGTGATTATGAAATTATTATTATCCCCGTGTGTGTGATGTCCCGATACCCATAATACCCTATGCGTTTTAATCAGGGTCAATGATGTCTTGTATCTCGGTGTCATCTATAGTATTTTTTTCTGCCTGCCTAAGTATTTCCAGCAAGAGGGGACTTATGTCCTGATGGTTTTCCTGATAAAGGCTGATGAACGTCTGTGAATGAACAGGTGTCGGTAGAAGGCCGACGCTTTTAAGGACATCCTTACTGGCCTTGTAAGCAAGCTCCTTCTGTTTTATATCGCCTTCCGGGATGTTCTTCATCTCCGTGACAAGGGTCTTCAGATTTTCAACTGCATCCGGAATGACCTCAAGCAGCCTCATTTGTTCCTGTTCAATGAGGGCCTTGATTTCCTCTCTCCCGGCAAATCTCGATATTTGCGACTGATGCAGTCCCGTTTGCTTTGCAATACTGTTCTGACTCTCTCCGATTGCAAGCTGTCTGACAACCTGCGCCTTTACATGCGGTGTATCCAGCTTTGATTTCTTCAATTCATCACCTCCAATGATCTTTTATCCGTGTGTGTGTTGGAATGATAGAGATACTATCAATAACATACCTACCCGCAATCCGCTCCCCCTCCCCGTATTGTGCTAATTTTGTGCTAATCGTATGAGTATGGTTTAGCAATCCCTGATCATCTCTTAACGCTAAGTTCCTGATTTATTAGAAAGCAGGTAAAATCCGGTAAGCCTGAAAATAGGGCAGGAAGGAATTGACACGGAAGAGGTCAGGGGTTCGATACCCCTCGTGCCTACCATTACAGATCAGGGAGTTAGGCATTTACTACTAACTCCTTTTTTTCTAAATTGTATAGTTTTTGTATAGTAGACTTTCCCCGTTCAACGGCTATCCAGTACGTCTACAGCCTTAACTTTGTGGGCCGAGGCGAGGTGAGAATATCTGAGGGGTCAAGGTCTTGTGTCCTGACAACTCCTTGAAAGTTGTAATATCCACAGCCGTAATTTAAAACGGACTTCTCCAGTTAAGAAGGAACCACATGAAATTTCATTGCCTTGAAATGGCTGTCAAAAGAAAAAGCTGTGTCTATTCGCAACTTTTCCATTAATGCAAAGCTGGTACAGTCCGTATAGCTGAAATCCTTGTCTTTGTATTTCAGGAAAATATCCCAGGCCTTTGCTTCAAAGTCATCCTCAATAGCAACAAGGCTCACAAATGCGCTATCTCTAAGTTTCAGGCCGAAGTCTTCGGCAACATTCCAGCCCGCTTTTACTGTCCTGATGGTTTATGGATTAAACTTGCGTCTGCGCGATAAGATAGCAGGCATAACGGGTAAGTGCAATATCATCTATCTCCCGCTCGGCACCTGACCCTATATCGTCCCCTGTTGTAATTTTATTGATCTATTCATTTATCCCTCCCCCGCCACAATCGCAATCTCCTTCGGCGTGAGGTCATAGAGCTTGTAGACCAGTTCGTCAATGCTTTTCAAGCGCGGAGGTGTCGGCGCTGGCTTTCTCTCTATTTTTTCTCATTTGATTTTGTTTTTTATTGATAAGTAATTCTGTTTGCTTACTATACTTCTGCCCAGCTCCTTTTCTGTTTCTTTCCGCGCTATGCCTGCCACACTTCCTCCACGCCTGGCCACCTTTTTACTTTTTTTGAAGGTGTCAGGTTTTTCTTTGTGTGATATTTCAGTAGTAACTTTTTCGCCAAGCATTGTAAAAATCAATTCCAAATCAGTCATGTGATCACGAAGGTTTTCATTTTTCCGGGCCAACCCTTTTAATTCTTTGTATTCAGAAGGCGTTATGCCGAAAGTCGCTTTTGATATTTCGGCGGTAAGAATGGCATAATCCGATTCAGCTTCGATCCCTCTCTCCTTCCATTCATCAGTCAGATTTTGGCGGATAGCTATGCCACGCAATCGTTTGTCAATCCAATCCTTTGGATATCCTTTTAGCTCATACAATTGCTTCATGCGCTCCTGTGCCAGCTCGGGATTTTCAATTTCCTGGACCCTATCGTAGCCGACCTTAGCTAACCATCTTTTGAAGGGTTCTGCTTTGGGAGAAGGGATAGACTGGATAATACGGAAAATGCCTTCGGTATTGGCGCAATCAGTTTCTCTTAATTTCCTATCGGGAGCAGTCAACTTCAACCCGTGACAAAATGTCACGACTTCACTTCCTTCCTCTTTCAGTCTTTGTTTCAACTTCCTCCAGTATGCTCCAGCATCGGAGCTTTCTGTAAGCACAGCACATACATCGACGATAGAGAACCACCACTCGTTGTTGTGAATGATCTTCCTGATTTTCTTACCTCTGAAAATGGCGATATTTGTTTCCATATTGTCCCCCTTTTCGGTTATTGCCTATTTACATCTCTTTTGTTTTTTTATCCCTTCCCCTCCACAATCGCAATCTCCTCCGGCGTGAGGCCGTAGAGTTTGTAGACCAGTTGGTTTATTTCTGCTTCGAGACGCGGGACGTCGGGGCTGTCGGGATTGGCGAGAATGGTTTGTACGAGTTGGCTGATGAGGGCTTTTTGTCTGTCGGTGGTAACTGGAATAGGAAGCTGTTCCATATACTGAGCAATGAATCTAACAAAACCGCCCTGAATAGTCGAACTAATATGAAGGTATAGCCACCAGATCAATTGTGAATTCAGTGGACCCAACAGCCATATTTCCTCAGTTGGAATAATATAAGCGGTATTTCCAAGAAATGCTTTGCTTTCATCCCATGTAAATTCAGGACCTTTGGCAATATCAGGATAGATTATTTTTGGTCTTTCGAAATCAGAGTTATAAGCACATGATCTCAATTCCCACCAGAATTTCCCCTGATCATCACGCTTTATAAGTTTGTTTTCCCATTGGGACAGATGACTATGGAGAGCCGGATATGTCCTCTCAAGTATTACTCGCGCTTTTTTCTCTGTTTTTTCATTTGACCAGGGCCATTGTCTGTTGGCGCTACTTGGAATATTAATCAAATATAACCTCGCCCATTCTGCCTTCCATTTCTTAACGTCCCTTCCTCGTAGCCAGGGTTTTATCAGCTCTGTGCTCTTCGGGTCTTCTGCAATCAGCTTCTTTCGCGTATCTTCATCGATCACGAAGGCTTCATTAAAGCCGGTCAAAATACCTCTGTAGAATCGTCCCTGCACATATTCGCCAAGCGGCGTTCCAGCTTCCCGCAGCTTCTCCATTAAGGCCAGAACTACCGGCTGCTCCAGATTCCAGCCCTCGGGTTTAAGCGCTGTTACCGGCATTTGAAAGCCGATGTTCGAAAGTGTGTCTTCAACGGAAGACAACTGTTCCGCTGTAGTAAATGTAGCGGCAAGGGAAGGTCCCAGTATCCTGTGGCAATAGAAAGTTCAGAATATTTATTTGAATTGAGAAGGCTGGTCAGATAGGTTTTGATCTGGAACTGGGGAGCTGAATTATCAAGTAATTTCGGGTCATTCATCAAAATGTTAAAGGTCTCCCTTTGTCACCACAACGAAAAAAGTATAAGGTCACGTTTCTTGGATTGGGACCCATGCCTTTTTCCCCAGGAAATCGAACGCTTAATTTTAATCAAAAGAAGGCTAAACAGCAAGAAGAATAACGATTAGCTTCTTGAAATTAACATTAGACGTACAGGCACGGTGTACACTGTCGGCCATGATTACAATCCAAAGAAGGGCGCACACGCAGGTGTGCCCCGCCTGGGAGCGCAAAGGGTATCCAGCACGAGGTGGAATCTGAAGGGAAACCGCAGGCAAAGTTCCGCACCGATGACAGAAACTCATTAAAGGCAGACGAATATGCATTAACGATTGAATATTCAACGAAACTGCCGTCCGACAGGTATGCGCAGGCGTTTCAAAAAGAAATCCCTTTGCGTCTTGTTTATGTCAAATGTGGGCATTATCCATGGGAATCACGGCAAAAAGGGCGGCAAAATCCACAAAAAACCTGGCATGGTAATTGCATCTCATATAAATATGAAACGTGTCCTGATAGTTGATGACAACGAGCTGATTCGCTGGGGGTTATCAAAGCAGATTCAGGAGATTTGTAATGTCCCGGTGGAAGTCAAGAGCATCGATAACGGCGGGGATTCCGCCCATGAAGTGTCATCAGGTTTTTATGATATCTGTTTTCTGGACGTCAATCTCCCCGATGCAAACGGCATAGACGTCATGCAAACAATAAAGGAAGTTTCGCCGAAGACCGAAGTCATTATCATGTCGTCCGGGGACATTGATAGTGAATGCAGGAAGAAGGTGGAGGAGACGGCTTATCAGTTCATTTCCAAACCGTTTGATTTTTATCAGGTCAAATTTATTCTGAATCATATATTGGATCGAAACGGAGCTTGCGGGGCATTAGCGGGTATTGACAGGAGAAGGAGTGAGAGACGGCTTTTCAGTGGGAGCATTGATTACTTCACTGTCGCCGACGAACTTGAAGAGTCAAAGGTCATGTACATGAAGGGGATGTCGGTCGACATCAATAACGGGGGAATGGGTATTCTGATAGATTACTCGCTTCGTGTCGGTCAGACGATTGTAATCGACGGGTTGTTTAAAAAGACAGGGACCGTTAAATGGATTTCCATGATTCGTATGGATACCTTCAGGGCGGGGATCGAGTTCATACAGAGGCCGAAGGGCGTTTCAAGCCCCCTCAACCGCAACTAAGAAACGGCTTTTCTACATATCATCATCAGAATTGTCCTGCTCGACGCCTTCCTTAAACTCTTTCGAGATTATCTTGTATTTCCTCATCAGCTTCTGGAAACTCCCCCTGTCAAGGCCGAGTTCTCTGGATGCGTTGGTTACGTTGCCGTAACACCTGAGCAGCGCCCTGGTAACGATCTCGCGGTTAAAATTGTCCAGAAGCTTCTTCTTGGCATCAGCGTATGATTGCTCGTCGTCATCGAGGAAGCTGGTAATCCTGATTATTTCGGGCGGCAGGTCCGCGGGCATTATGATTTCCCCGTTTATCAGGACCACCATTTGTTCGATCAGGCTTTTCAGTTCTCTGACGTTTCCAGGCCATGAATACTGGGAAAGCAGGCCGAGGGCCATAGGATGGATCTTTTTCCTTCCGGCAAGGAAGTGGCTCACCAGAAAAGGGATATCGTCCCTGTGCTCCCTCAGGGCCGGAACGTGGATAGAAACGTTATTGATCCTGTAATAAAGGTCGCTTCTGAAACTCTTTTCTTTTATCTCCTTGTACAGGTCTTTATTTGTCGCGCAGATTATCCTTGCATTAATGACGATATCGTCAGAGCCGCCGAGCCTTCGGATCTTTCTGTCCTCCAGCACCCTCAGCAGTTTCGGCTGCAAATTTAACGACATCTCGCCTATTTCATCGAGGAATAAAGTCCCTCCTTCTGCAAGTTCGAAAAGGCCGTTCTTATTGATGGCGGCCCCTGAAAAGGCGCCCTTCATAAAACCGAAGAGTTCGGATTCGAGAAGATTTTCGGGGATGGCGGCGCAATTGACGGAGACAAACCTCTTTTCTTTTCTTGTCCCGGAAAAATGCAGGGCCTTTGCGACGAGCTCTTTGCCGGTGCCGCTTTCACCCGTGATAAGCACGGAGGAGTCGATCTGGGAAAAAGCTTCGATCAGGCGGAAGACCTCTTTCATTTCCTTGCCTTCGCCTATCATGTTGTTGGGCCGGTACCTGTCCTCGACGACCTTTTTCATGACGGCGTTGTCATCAAAGAGCCGCCTCTTGTCGAAGACGTGTTTGAGACGCAGGGAGAGTTCATCGGTAGTGAAGGGCTTGACTATGTAATCGTAGGCGCCTTTCTTCATCGCGTCCACCGCGATCTCGACATCCGTAAATGCGGTCATGACGATCACATCCGTGGAAAAGGATTCGGCCCTGACGATCTGCAGCACCTGTATGCCGTTTATATTCGGCATGACGATGTCCGTCAAAACTACATCTATCCGGTGTTCTCTGAAATGGCGCAAGGCAGCCACAGGATCGGAAAAACTTACAACATCGTATTCGTCTTGAAATACCTCCGTCAGCATCCCTAAAAAGGCCTTATCGTCATCCAGAATCATCAGTTTGTTGTTCGATTTCATAATTCCTCACACGTCGGGATTGGGATATTCGTCCTGCCGTCCGGCGCGAAGACTTTCGCCTGCGGCCGGCGGAGACTGAACGGCCGATACGGGGAGAAAGATATCAAAGGTAGCTCCCTTTCCACTCTCGCTCCTTACCGCAATATTGCCGCCGTGGTTACTGACGATACCGTAACTTATCGACAGTCCGAGTCCCGTCCCGAATTTCTTGGTTGTATAAAAAGAACTGAAAATCTTTTCCAGATCGCTCCTGGATATGCCGTGGCCCGTATCGATGATGCTTACCAGGACCCCCTTGCCTTCTTCCGCGGCAGACGTCGTAATGGTGAGCGTACCCCCGTCGGGCATGGCCTCCAGGGCATTGACCATAATATTCATGAAGACCTGACGAAGCCCTCTGGCGCTCGCCATTATACGAGGAATGCCGGGATCCAGATTTTGTTTCACTACGACGTTCTTGCAGGTAGCATGAAAACACGCAAAACGCAGCAGCTCCGTCATCATTTCATTGATATCGGTCGGCGTCTTATCCTTTTCAGGGGTCCTTACAAAATCGAGCGTTCCCGTCAGGATATTTCTGCAGTCGGCAATTTCCTTATTCATCGAATTAAATAAATTCGCGAGGCCGAGTTCGGCGGGCACCTTGCCCTCTATCAGCCGGCAGTAGCCCATAAGTGTTGCAAGAGGAGTCGCCAGTTGGTGGGCCAGGTTGGACGCAACCGTCCCTACGAGGGCGAGGGCGTCGATGCGCCGCATATTTTCATGCGTTGCCTTCAATTCCTCCGTCACTTCATGTATGTTCTTTTCGAGTTTGCGGTTGATTTCCCGCAAGCTCTTCATGTACGCCTCTTTTTGCCCGGCAGCTTCATTGAGTTTGTCGGTCATTGTATTAAAGGTGTTTGTGAGCAGGCCTATCTCATCATCGTTGGCGACATCGACCTTTGAAGTGTAATCACCGGCGGACGTCTTCTCTATCCCTGAAGCCAGTTTTTGGATCGGACCCATGACGGACCTTATCGTAACCGTCATGATGATCGACGAAAGCACAAAACTCAGGACAATGGAAATTATAATTAAACGGCGGGAATAAATATTTGCGGTCTCCATAGACTTCTGCAAAGATTCATTCATGGCGCGCGCCGACAGAGTCAGGCGGGTAATGGCGCTGATTATCTCCGTTATGTCCTTTTCGGCCTTCTTTTCAAGCTCAAACATCGACGTAGCGTCGTTTGCCGTGATCAGGTTGACTTTCTCCTTAAGCCTGAGAAAATGAATGTCGAGATCCCTGAACGGGACCTGGGGTTGCGGAGAAACATGGCAACTATTGCAAACGGCCTCTTGCTTGTGGGAGGAGTAGGTGGTTTTTATCTTAGAAAGCAGGCGTTCGCATTTACGCATGTTCTCCGTAAGGACAGCGCTGTCTTTACTGTGTCCCACCCAGCGCTCGTGAAGTTCGATCTGCATGTCCTTCATCCTGTTGCCTACGGCAAGATACAAGGTCACGATCCTTTGATGATCGTGCGCCAGCCTCTGATTAACTGCGATAGAGGCGAGTTTACTGTAACTATATAGACCGGACAGAGAAAATATAAGAGCTATCAGGCCTATGCCGATTATTAATTTTCTTTTCACGTTCCTGTTCCATTCAAAGATTAAAGGGTAAAATCAGAAGCGCAATTTATTATAACATGTCAAGTACTTTTAGGCCCGTACCGGTAAAGCGCGCCGGGAGCTGGGGGATTTGAAAACTTGTCGTTCTAAGCGGATACCGTTTTCACCCTGCATTACTGTATTCCCGGATGGCATCTCTTGCAGTCGTTCATCGGGAAGGCAACGGTCAGGTGGCATACTCCGCAATACTCTCCTTTCAAATTCAGCTCCATGGAGAAGTGCTTGGTTGTCTTTTTCTTTATATTAAAAATATCAGGATGACAGTTGTTGCAGTCGAGGACCGCGACGTGCGCCTTGTGCGGAAAGAAGGCCGGAGGAATATTGTTCCACTCCGCCTCCAGCTTTATCCTCTTATCGAAGGAGATATCCGAAGAGGGCTTTATAACAAGATAATCGACGGGCGACATCAGACCCTTCCTGAGCGCCTTTGTCCAGTCCACGCCATTGCCCAGTTCTCTCCTGGGAAAAGCGGACAGGTTTGAGAACTTCTCTTTTCCATAGCCCCTGTTGCCGTTGTGGCATTTATCGCAATCGGGTTTATCATGGCCGAAAGAGGCCTTCCCGTCGTGGCAGCCGCTTGTGCCGCAGTATCTGCCGGCCCTGTTCTCTTCCTCCGTGATCTCGGTGGTGTTGGCCTTCATATTGAATTCGAGCTCGAAATGGCAGACCCTGCAACTATATTTCAATCTGTGTATCCAGTGGGAAAAGGTCGCGGCCTTGACGCCGTTTTTTTCTGAAGTCCTGTTTATAAGCAGGTTCCCGTATTCCTCCGGCGGCGGGGCATCGGGAAACGTCCACCAGGGATTATCCGCTCCATAACCAGCCGTCAGCAAAAGCAACGGCAAACACATTAGAACACATACAGCGCTTGTTAGTCTCACTCCCACCATCCTTAATAATATACTGGAAAAACTTCATTGAAGTCCGCAAGTAACATGCCAGAAGTAACCATCCACAGTTATGAGTAACTATTATACTCCCACTTGGCAAGGGATGGCAAAGGTGAACTTTCATTCCATCCGCTATTGAATGGTTGTGTGCCCCGGCGGTATTAATAGATGATTTATCCGCCTGAAATTTGGTGAATTGACCAGTGAAGCCCGTCCCAAATACCGCTCAAAATATTGTAACCATATGATAAATAAAGGCATTACAGTGCTGCATAAAAAAAGCCGCAGTGCCATCAGGGTTTTGACCATTCTCGTAAAATACGAATGTATTCCCCTGAATATCCCGGACATTATAATTGGTTGCAACAGGTCATTCCATTGAAGCGGCAGTTACGTAAGTCTTCAAGAAACAATCAGTTAGCCGTTGCAGTCTGCTTCAGGGGCCGCCGCAATTGCGCTGCTGACGCCGGCTGAACTCTGGCACGATCTTTGCAGAATCAATTGCAATAAATCGAAGATCAAAAAAAGTGGTCGATTAAGAAGGAAGCAAGGAGGTGATGTAAAAAAACTTGAAAGGAGGTTTTAAGCAGCAGGGCAGAAAAGGTTAAAAACCAAAAAGTAAAAATGGAAGAGACGTAGTCTCTTACCGGAAAACGAAAAAGGAGATAAAAGAAATGAAAAAGATCTTTCTGTTAATGATCGCGATATTGTTAGTCGCAAGCACATCGGCCTTCGCTATAATCGCAGGCTCATTGCACGACCTTTCAGCAACAGGCGGCGGTAACAACCTGTCGTCATGCCAGTATTGCCATACACCTCACCATGCATCTGCGGACACCGACTCCACCCTGCCTCTCTGGAACAGGGCAATGCCTGCAGGTCCTTTCACCCTTTATGATAGCGGAGCCGGCGGCGCGGGCGCTGAAGTCACCCTCTCCAGCACTCCTGTTAATGCACCTGGAAAGCACTCCCTCACCTGCTTAAGCTGTCATGACGGCGTCAGCAATTATGGTGATGTAATAGTGGGCGGCGCAAGACTTTCCGATGTTACAATGGCCGGCAGCACCAAGGCAATCGGCGAGCAGTTGACAACTACCCATCCTATCGGCGTAGCATGGAATGCCGGGAACCTGGCCGGATTGGCAGCCTCTGTTCCTTCACCGTACAGACTGTATGATACCGGTGGTGAAGACAGGCTTGAGTGCGCATCATGCCATGATCCACACAGTGACGACTCCGTAGCGGCTACCTCGTTTTCTCCCTTCCTGAGAGGCGACAAGACCACTATGTGCTCAGACTGCCATAGCGCGAAATAAGTTTGCTTTACTTCAAAAAGGGTGGAAGAAATTCCACCCTTTTTTTTGGAGCGTTCAAGAACAGGTTAAGATGGAGGTCCTCGACCTCCATCTTAACTTTGACTTTTATCTTGTCTTCGTTACCCTTATACAGTATTGACGATAAAATGTTATAATGCCGGACACCGAAGAATTAACATGCTGCTGAAAAATCTGTTTTATGACGATTTGTTATATCATAAATACTAATGCGGTCAAAAGTAAGAATACATAAGCGTCATTCCCGTCCCGAGGCATCGGGATTGAGCGGGAATCCGGACAGTTAAAGAACCGGATGCCCGATTAAAAACTTCGGACATGACGGTAATCTATGTATCTTTACTAATGACCGCATAAATAACTCTTCAACAACCTGTCGGGCCGTGTGGAGAGGAATATCAGTAAGTGAGAACGGGGGAAGACCTGAATGACTGGAAATTATATTAAACAGGACAGGAAGTCAAAGGACAGGAAAGTCAATCGGTTTCCTGTCCTGATTTTTTCCTTATCCTCAATCTTAACCATATTCATGATTTCAATCTTCTCCTCTGCCTCGTCGGCAGTCGAAGCGGACAAAAAAGATCATGTGGTTGCAAGGGTCGGCGACGTGTCGATAACAGAGACCGAACTTGATAACGCGCTGCGAAAGTATGTGCCGCCCGGCAGTATGCACGGCAGCATGGACCCTTCCAAACGGGGGAAATACAGGAAGGACGCCCTCAACGACCTTGTGGAAGTGGAGCTTCTTTACAAAGAAGCAAAGGCAAGGGACATAAAGGTCTCAAAGGACGATATCGAGCAGGTAGTAGATGAAAACGTGAAGAGGTTCGGCTCGGAAAAACAGTTCAAAGAGGTGTTAAAGAAAGAGGGGGAGACGCTCAAATCCTTCCGGGAAAAGATCGGCAAATTCGCAATGGTCAACGCGCTGCTGGCTGATGTAGTGAAGGAGTCGGAATATTCCGATGATGAATTAAAGGAATATTTCGAAAAAAACAGGTCGAAATACACGAGGCCCGAGGCAATGCGCATCTGGCATATACTCGTGAAGGTCGATCCCTCCGCGTCGGAGGATGAATGGCTGAAGAGAATGGAGTACGCGGAGGAGCTGGTCCGGAAAATAAAGTCCGGAGAAGATTTCCGCGACGTTGCATATAAATATTCGGAAGACGCCTGGAAGGTCAAGGAGGGCGATCTCGGCTTTATTCACAGGGGGCAGCTTGAGCAGGAGATCGAGGACGCCGCCTTTTCCCTGAAGGAAGGCGATGTGAGCAGTCCGATCCGCACATACAGCGGTATTCATATCGTCAGGGCGGGGGAGAAAAAGCCCGAGACGCAGTTGAGTTTCGAGGATGTGAAGGAGAGGTTGAGGAAGGAGCTCCAGGACGGCAGGTACAAGGAAAAGAAGGCCGGGCTTATAGGACGGCTCAAGGAAAAATATCCTGTAACAATCTCAATTGACGGTGAATAGGTTTAAGGGTAGGAAGGGTAAGAAATCCTGGTGACGACAAATTACGGCAGATCACACTTCCTGACCTTCCTGACCTTCCTGACCGTGACCGCTTATCTGGCTTTCCCGGACAGGGCCTTTTGCGCAGGCTACGGTCCCCCCTCCCGTTATATCAGAAATGCGTATCTGCTTAAAGGCAGGACGGATCTCATATACGACAGACAATGGAGCTCTGCTTCCGAAGACGACGATAAGAGATTTACACATTCCTACAAACTCGGCCTCGACGGCTTCGTCCTGGATAAAAGGCTCATATCCTATGATCTGGATGGTTCCTTCTCTCAGGAGATGAACAGTCCCGGCAGCACGATTAACAACCGGAGCGTGTCGGCAAGTATAAACCTTTTGAATGAGACGCCGAGGGGCTTTCTGCGAAACTTTCCCCAGCCCGTCAATCTGAGATATTCCAAACGCGCGGCAGAGGATTCCAGGGAACAGAGCTACGGCCTCAGCCTTACGTACAGGCCGGCCGAGAACCCGCTCTTCCGCGGGATCATCGAACGGCGGGAGAAGGAGAAAAGGATGACGAAGCTGTTATTAGAGGCCCGGAAGAAGAAGGAGGCGGAAGAAGAAGAAGAGGAAGAGGAAGAGGAAGAAGAAGAGGGGTCTGCCGGGAAGGAGGCGCCCTCGATCCAGCCTCAGATGCCTGAAGCCGAAACTAAATTTATTGGCGACATTGTCGCCTTTCCGACATTTTCACTCGATTACGATAATTACAACTTTGAGTTGATCAATTCAGATAAGACGCAAACGGACCGCTTCGACGTCAGGGCGATGTCCTCGAACAGGAATGTCGATCTTAGATCGGAGTACTCATATAATAGTTTCGGCGGTTTTGTGGAGAGCAAGTTCCAGGACCTGGACCTCGGCGCCGATCTCCATTTCTATGACGAGAAGAAGGACGCGAGGCTGGATATCCTGAACAGGGCGACGCTCTCGGAATATAATAGTATCGGGTCATTGAACCTGATGAACCTGACGAGATGGGCGCAGCGGACAGGCAAAGAAAGGAAAGACATCATTGAGCTGCAGGGCGGGGGCGACTATTTCAGCTCCGACATAACGGAGAACTATGAAATCGGGGCTTCCGGCATTTACCATAAGGTCTTCACCGAGAAATTGAGGGACGAAGTCACCCTCCATTACGATTGGGGACGCGCCAATAGTGAAAACCTCATCAACACTTTTGCGGGCAATCAACTCAATTATCTCCTGTCAAAGACGTTCACCCTGACGAACAATGCGTTGGTCGGACGGACGGAACTCGGCGGTAATTATGCCGTCGGCCTGGGCCTGGGAGCGGATTTGAGCCCCGTAACTGTCTGGACGAAATATGATTTTTCAAATATCGCTCTCGATGAGGGGAGGACGGATTCCCACCGCGTCGAACTGAGCGTCAGGGGGAGAATTACGAGAGACCTGAGTTTCAGCTCCAGGAATTTCTATCACGTCTCCGATGTGTCAGGCGTCGAGCCGTTCAGGGAAAATGGTTATGAACTCCAGGGCGACCTGTACTGGAACATATCGGTGTTTTCCATCAATGTCGGGGCGAGTGACGTGGAAAGACATAAAAGCGCCGTTGAGAGCGCCGACGTCTTGGAAAGCGTCTCGGAGCCGGTTGATTTTTGGGTCAGATCACTCTATTCCAATACGTCCGTCTATCTTTCCCGCAGCATGTTCCTGACGCTTTCATCTACGTACACCAGGGATTCGGACGGCTTGTCCACCACGGACGTCCATACGGTGTTTAACTGGAATATCCGGAAAGTCATCCTGACCGCGCAGTATGAGATATTGAGGCTGTCGGGTCTTGACCCGAGGACGGAACAGAGGGTCCTTGTGAGACTGACAAGGACGTTTGAGAAGTTGCTGAGGGGCGGAAGATAAACGGCAGGTTGAGGTGGAAAAGATACAAGAGTTTTGAAGCGGGAAATTTGAACTTAAGACCTGAATTTCTGTATAATGACTGAACATAACGTGATTAAATCATTAAGAGTAACCGAGCGGGATTATCTGAGAGTCTTTGCCTTGACCTCAGTCCTGATCCTGGCCTTGATTTTAACTTCTTGCGCTCCTGTCAGTGTGGTAGTGGATAAGGAGGCCATGGACAAGATCATATGGCCGGGCCCCCCCGAGAGCCCAAGAATAAAGTATCAATGGAGTCTTTCCATAATTTCCGGAAAAGAGGTCGGCGGCCTGTTGGAAGCGGTGATGGGTGAGGAAGGAGACTTTACCGACCCCCGGAGCTCTGCGAGGCTCTTGAGGCCTTACGGCATCCACGTGGAAGGAGACAGTCTTTACATATCCGACACGGGGGCCTTCAGGGTGACGGTCGTCGATCTTAAGAATTTCAGGGCGCGAAATATCATCGACGCGGGCAAGGCGGAATTTCTGTCGCCCGTAGGGATCGCGACATTTGAAGGGAAGACATATGTGAGCGATTCAGCGCTCAGAAAGGTATTCATATTCGACGGGGAAGGGCGGTTATCAGGTGAGTTGCAGGGTCCTTTCCAGAGGCCGACGTCTCTTGCGATAGACAAAAAAAGAAGGATCATCTATGTTTCGGACACGCTTGCCCATGCAATAAATAAATTCGACCTCAACGGAGCAGGCCTCGGGACCATCGGCAGAAACGGGGTGGGTAAAGGGGAATTTAATTTTCCGACTCATCTCTGGGTCGATGATGAAGGAAGGCTCTATGTCACGGACGAGATGAATTTCAGGATACAGGTGTTCTCCGCCGAGGGGAAATTTGAAGGCATGTTCGGCGTCCCGGGCGACGCCCCGCAGAACCTGAGGAGGCCCAAAGGGGTAGCTACAGACAGCGACGGCAATGTCTATGTCGTGGATTCAATCGACGACAAGATCAAGATATTCAACAGAGACGGGGAGTTGCTGTTAGTGTTCGGAAAGGAAGGAAGGGGCTACGGCGACTTCTATTTGCCTTCCGGTATATTTATCGATGCCAATGATTTTATATACCTGGCCGATACGTATAATGGAAGGGTGCAGGTTTTCCAATATATAAAGAAGAGGTAGGGGAAAAAAGTGAAAAAGGTGAAAGAAGGTAAGAAAATCAAGAGGGGTAAAGACATTTTTTTGATCTGGTTCTCTTTCTTATCGTTCCTGACATTTTCGTCAAATGTCTATGCCCATAGTATTATTTATACGAAGCACAATCTCGCTGCGACCGGCCCGGGGGTCATCAAGGCTGTTTCGGAACGGGAGGTCTGCATTTTCTGCCATACTCCTCATAATGCCCTCTCGGTCGCCCCTCTATGGAACCACACATTGAGCGGAGCGGTATACCAGCTTTATTCAAGCACCACGCTTCTGAGCCCCACGAGTCCGGTGATCCAGCCTGATAAGAGTTCAAAATTATGCCTCTCGTGTCACGACGGGACGGTCGCGCTCGGATCAGTAGTGAACGTAGGCGGTTCGGCCAGCACCATATCGATGCAGCAGTCGGGGGCCGCGATCACTACGCTGCCGCCGTCTTCATCCGCATTTCTCGGCACAAATCTGAGCGGGCATCATCCCGTATCCATAGAGGTGAACGCGGGCCTGGTCATCGACAAACAGGCCCAGTGCAATTCAGGCACTGTTACATATAAAGTATGTTTGCCTTTGCCGGGGCAGCCGGTAAGACTCATGCCGACGGACAATGCCTACGGCGCGAGCAGCCCCCCCAGGTTGGGGGTCCAGTGCACTTCCTGTCACGACCCTCATAGTGATCCGAACCCCCCGAGGTCGGTCTTCTTAAGGGTCGGGGACGCTACTGATCCGGACCAGTTATGCTCGGCCTGCCATGTGGATTGTTCCCAGGCTTGTCCGTAGGTTGAGGTGAAATGATGAAAAAGTTCATGAAGGGTAAAGAAATTACAATGGGCAAAAAGGAAATAAAGGCGACTTGTTTTGTCCTCTTCACCGTCTTGACCTGTTTGACCGTCCTGACCGTTTCTTCCTACGCAATTCCGACCCATCTTGACAAATCGAAGGTCTCAACGGGTTGCGGGACATGCCACAAGGGACACGGCAAGCGCGGAACGACCCTGCTCGAAAGCCCGAAGGACAATCTCTGTCTCAAGTGTCACGGAGGCTCGGGGAATGCGAAGGACGTTTACTCCGTCATCATCAAGCCTTCAAACCATCCCATTATACGGACCTCGCGGTATCATGTGACGGGCGAGACGCTTCCGGAAAGAGACAATTCCATCCCTCGGCACGTCTCCTGTTATGACTGCCATAATATTCACCGGTCTGAAAAGGGAAATGCGGTCAAAGGGGTGAAGGGATATTCAGGCAGGGGCGCCTCGCAGAGACAGATAAGCGGCGAGCATCAATTGTGTTATGCCTGCCACTCCGACAGCGCCAACCTTTCACCTGAAAAAAACATCGCCTCGGCTTTTTCTCCTTCCAACGCGTCATATCACCCGGTGGAGACTTACGGGAGGAGTTCGTTCATGCCGAGTCTTAAGAGGGCTTATACCGCGTCGAGCACCATAAAATGCTCGGATTGTCACGGCAATGACGATCCCTCGGGGGCCGGCGGGCCTCACGGGTCCGTCTACGCGCCGATACTCAAGTACCAATATGACGCTGCGTCCGGACCGGAGAGTCCCTCGACGTACGCCCTTTGCTATCAATGCCACAACAGGACGAGCATCCTCAATGATGACAGCTTCAAGGCCCACAAGGCGCATATCGTGTTTAATCAGGCGTCCTGCGCCGTGTGTCATGACGCTCACGGGAGCAGTATCAACAAGAGCCTGATCGATTTTGATGAAGGCAGTGTTTTTCCAAACGCGCGGGGAGAATTGAGCTTTATGCCGACGACCCCGGGAAGGCCCAGATGCTTTCTTTCCTGTCACATCAACGGGAGGAATTTCGACCACTCGATCAACGTGCCGGCTTTTTCAAAAGCGTCCCGCCCTCAGTCCCTGCCGTCAGGCCCCGCCGACAGCAGGTTTCTGCAATACTGTATAAATGACAGGTGCGCGCCGGGATGGTGAAGCAGGAGTATGGCCGGGGAAAGTCCAGGGACCATAAGGGGGAAATATGATAGAAAGACGTTTTGAGAGAACATTTGTCCTGAAATTTTCCGGCATTATTCTCATGTGCATCGGCATTGTTGCGCTGTTTTTGTATTTCACCCTGCCGAGGGGCGAAATGTTTCAATATGCCGAGCTTATTAAATTCTTTGTTACCGCCGACAAAACGCTGTCCCGGAGCCTGACGAGGGCATTTATTGTCGAATCCGTCGTCGGGACGCTGATAATTGTCCTGGTGGCCGTATTTACGTCGCACAAGATAGCGGGGCCGATTTACAGGTTCAGGGCCGCGTTTTCTGAAATGACGTCCACTCTCAGGATCCGGCCCGTCGTGCTGAGGCGCTATGACCAACTCCAGAACACGGCAGTCGGTTTCAACAACATGCTCAAAGGCATGGAAGAGCGTTTTGCAGAGATATCCGAGGCGGCTGCGGCTGTTGAAGAGGCCGGAAAGAAACTGACCGACGACGAAGTGTCCGTCAACACGTTAAAGGAAAAGGTGGAGGCGCTTGACAAGACAATCCGGAAATTCAAAGTCTAAGATGTTTCTTTTGTTCCTGGCGTTTCTTTTGCTCCCTCTTCTTACTACCGCGAGGCGGCCGGTCCATAATTTTGAGGGTCAATGCGAAACATGCCATATCTCCCCGCCGGGCGAAGAGATGATTTTCAGTAAAGATATTGATTTCCTCTGCAATGATTGCCACGATGAGCTTGGTTTTTCGCATCCCTCGGGGCTCAAGCCTTCGTTCTCCCTGCCGGAAGGTTTCCCTCTTGACTGGGCCGGCAGGATGACATGCGCCACCTGTCACAGCATCCACGGCGAGGAAAAGTATCTTTTGAGAGGAAAGTCAGGCAGGGCCTTCTGTTACGCGTGTCATGGGGAAAACTTCGAGACGCATCTGAGCCAGTCCCAGCCGACGCATTCGGCAAGCAAGTCCTCAAGGGCCGGATTTCAGGTCGTCAGCGACGAGGGCTCGGTAGACAAATTGTCGCTGGAATGCATGGGTTGTCACGATGAAACTATTGTACGGGGCTCGGGAATATGGACAGACAGGACCGGAGGGTCGCACCCTATAGGGGTCGATTATATGGAGGCCTATATTAAAAGAGTAAAACATTTTCGTCACCCCTCCGCCATCAACTCTGCGGTAAGGCTTTTTGACGGTAAGGTGGGTTGCGGCTCCTGCCACAATATTTATTCAAAGGAGAAATTTTATGTAACGGTCCGAAGTGACCGAAAGAGCAGCCTTTGCACTTCATGTCATATAAAGTGACGGAAGCGGCAGCCCCTGATTTTGCGCTGCGCAGTGTGAATCGTATAAAATAGAAAAACCGGAGACCAAATGGCTCAATCAGGAAAGGACAAGATGACACGGAGACCCTACAGGAGGAGGAATTATTTTATAAACAGGAAGCTTCAGGGAAGATTTACCGCCTATTTTCTTCTGCTCGGGTTCCTCTTCTTTTCAAGCGCGAGCGTGTCGACATGGTATTTCTCTTCGGCGGAGCTCGGGAAATACGTGTTTCGCGGTCACGTAGCGCCGGTGCAGCCGTGGGACATCATTTCCCCGTTCCTGGTCAAAAACCTGTTTGTTTCATCTCTCGTCCTGATCGGCGCGACATACCTGCTTGCGGCTTCGGTATTCAGGGGATTTTCTTCCCGCCTTGTCCCCTTTGATAAGGCGCTGGAGCGAATGGGTAGAGGGGACCTTGCTACGGAGGCCTCTGAAGACAGTCTTGCGGACCTCAACGAGATGCTCGATGAGCTGCGCCTGCGGTTGCGGGACAAGGTGACGGGCCTTGCCGGAATCAGCGAAGGGTTTAAGGCGACGATTGAGGGCGATGCCGCGCCGGAGAGAAAAAAGATGGAGCTGGAGAAACTGAGCGCCGCATTCCGGGAGAAATTAGCGGAAATATCCATCGGGGAGAAAGCCCGGTAATGCAAACTTTGCAGTATTGGAGGTCAGAGTGACAAATGGGTCTACCCTAACGATCAACAGGCTTGTGCTCGCGTCTGTTTTTTTACTTCTGTGCGCGGGGCGCCCGGAGGCCCAGGTCCCGAAGGAGCATACGGCCTGCTCCTCATGCCATATCGAAGAAGGCCGGTCTGCGCTCAAGGAAGGGATACACGAAACCTGCATAAGGTGCCACCCGCCCCATCCCGGAAAAGACCATCCCGTCAAAGTGGTCCAGAAGGTCGTTCCCGACGGGCTTCCTCTCGACAAAGAAAACCGCATTACCTGCGTCACTTGCCACGAGCCCCACGGCAAAGGCACCGTCGGCAGGCTGATGAGGATGGACCTGAAAAAACTTTGCATTGCCTGCCATGAACCATAGAGAAGGCGTTTCCCCGTTTCCTTTTGATATGGTCTGGAAATTTGGCTGTAATTTATTCTATAGTATGAACGAAAAATATGGACCATCAGTCTCTATGAAAAGGCATGACGCGAAAAATAATCCGGGCAGGGCGGCGGGTATCGCTGTCCTGATTTCAGTTGTCATGATCGTTTCTTTGACCGGCCTTACGGCGGGACCCGTTTACGGCGAAGTCGACTGTTTGATGTGCCACGAGGACCTCGCGAAAAATGAGGTCGTACATGCCGCGGTGCAGATGGGATGTCCCACGTGCCATACCGGGATCGATGCTGAGGATGTGCCCCATAAAAAGACAAACACCGTCACTAAGGGACTCTCCTCGGAGCAGCCGGACCTGTGCTACGACTGCCATGATAAATCCAGGTTCACGAATAAAACGGTCCATGCCGCCATAGCTATGGGCTGCACCGGCTGTCATAACCCCCACTCTTCAAAGAACGCGAAACTCCTTGTCTCCGGGCCGCCCGAGCTCTGTTTCAACTGTCATGACGGGAAGTCCTTCGAGGGCAAGGACATTCATCCGCCGGTAATGGGAGGGATGTGCCTTTCATGCCACGACCCCCATTCCACTAATTCGACCGGGCTCCTGATTTCCGAAGCGCCCTCACTTTGTTTTAAATGTCACGGCAAGAGCAAATTCATTGATAAACATACGCATCCTCCCGTCAAGGACGGCATGTGTCTTATGTGTCATTTCCCGCATAAATCCGACAACGAGAAGCTGCTGCAGTCAACAGCCCCGGACCTCTGTTTTACTTGTCACGACAAGGGCAAATTCATGGACAGGAAGACGCATCCTCCCGTCAAGGACGGCATGTGTATGATGTGTCATTTCCCCCATAATTCGGACAATGAGAAGCTGCTGCAGTCACCTGTCCCGGACCTCTGTTTTACGTGTCACGACAATGCGGATTTTACGAAAAAGAATGTCCATCCGCCTGTCGAGGCGGGCATGTGTCTCTCCTGCCACAACCCCCATGCGTCCAAGAACGCTTCATTGACATTGAAGGCCATGACTGCCCTGTGCACGTCCTGCCATACGGCCGCTGAAATCAAAAATGGTATTCATGTTGTAAGCGGGATGTCGTCAGCCGGCCATCCGGTCAGCGGGAAGACGGACCCCAAGAGGGAGGGGGAGAGGTTTTCCTGCGTCAGTTGTCACGTGCCGCACAGCTCGGACCATAAAAAAATTCTCAGGTACAAGAACGACGCCCCTTTTGAGATATGCATATCCTGTCATCCGAAATAAGAAGAAAGGACACCATGTTGATGGAAAAATTCACGCGGTTCATTAAAACATCTAATAGCAGTCGCCTGCTGCTGGCGGTTGCGGCGGCGTGTATTCTCGTTTCATGCGCTCCTCCCGCCGAAAAGAAGGTGTGGGACCTTGTCTGGCCCCTTCCGCCTGAAGAGCCAAAGATAAAGTTTGTCGAGACCCTGCAGTCAAATCTTGATGTTGAAGTAGAGAGCGGAGTGGCTGAAACGCTGTTCGGCAGCGAGGTCATACGCATCCTGAAGCCATATGGCGTCGCTGCAGATAAAGAAGGAAGGGTTTATGTTACGGACGTGGGAGGAATTTATGTCTTCGATAAAAAGAACAAGAAATTCAGTTCGATAGGAAACGAACCCGGCATGGGCAACCTCGAAGCCCCCGCGGGCATCGCTGTTTCAAGAGCGGACGGGAAGATTTATGTGACGGACATCAATCTCAAGAGAATAGTCATATATGACAGAGACGGTAACTTTCTGAATTTCATCGGGAAAGAAAAAGAATTCGAAAACCCGATCGGCATCGCGGTTGACGACAAGAGAATGAGGGTGTATGTTGTCGATTCAAAGAAGCGCAACGTCAGGGCATATACTCTTGACGGGCGTTTAATCATGGAGATAAACAAGACGGGCGAGGGTCAAAACATTTTCCATACGCCTACGGAAATCGCCCTTGACAGCGAGGGGAAAATTTATGTTTCCGATACGCAGGGATTTTCGGTCAAGATATTTAATCCCGAAGGGGGTCTTGTCCGGAGCATGGGTCAATTGGGAGATGCCTTCGGCGACTTTGCGCGGCCCAAGGGCGTTGCCATAAATTCAGAAGACCATCTTTATGTTGTGGACGCCGCGTATAACAACTTTCAGATATTCAATAAAGAAGGGCAGTTGCTTCTCTTTGTCGGCAAGGGAGGCAGTAACCCCGGTGAGTTTCTCCTGCCCGCGGGTATCGCAGTAGACGATGAGGACAGGATTTACGTTGCCGAGCAGTATAATGCGAGGGTCCAGGTCTTTCAGTACCTCGGTGAGAAGTGGAAGAAAAGCCACCCGGATTTAGCCGAGGAGATGAAGAATATGCAGCCGGTCAGGACGGAAGGGCCGGTTGACAAAGAGGCAGTCGAAAAGAAGTAGTCTGACGGGAAAAAGGACGGTCAGCCGCTTCGATTCCATATATCATAAGCGCTCATTTTCTCTCCAGTCCCTTACCGGAATCCACCACCTAACCACAGAGGCACAGAGAAGAGATTTATTTATCCCTCTGTGGTCTCTGTGGCTTGTCTCTTGATGGTGAATCAGGACTTATTCCCAATATTGCTTGTTATTGCCCCTTGACGCAGACCTCATTTTTTGATGAGGGTTAAATCCCCAAGTCGCTGCCGTAATGATGCCGCAGAGTCAATAATGTCGGTATAATGCTTGTATTTTCATGGGTTATGGTAATTTCAGGGGTGCGGGACGTTTTTATCGCGACAGATTCTTAGTGAAATTCCCAGTTAATTTCACGAAATCATCAAATATGGCCCTGAAAAAAACAGAACTCGTCATATAACTGCGCGGCAGAACAGCAATTGCACAATTTAACAGTTCGATTTATCAGGGTTATTCATCTGTCTTATATATTAGAGTTCTTATAGGCATGTAACTTGCACTCTATGGCACGATGAAGTTAAGGAGGGATATATTGAAAATATGTGGCAGCAGTTCAACAAGGAGATCCATGCTATATAAAAGAGGTCTTGTTGTATTGTCAACTCTTGTCATTTTAGTTCTGGGCTTGCAGTTAGGCCAGGCATTTGGCGGCACCATATCAGCGACCTACCTTGGAGAGATCCCCACGGGTGTTGAACCGATAAGAATCGCTGTGGATTCCGCGACCCACAATATATTTGTCTCTTCACCTTCGTCCGGGAGCGTTCTTGAATATAATCAGAGCGGGGCCCTTGTTAGTGAGATTACCGGTTTTGATACCCCCTTGTCTGTTGCCGTGGACGGCAGCGGCAGGTTGTTTGTCGGCGATTCGGGAGATGGAAGAGTGAGCTTTTATGACCTTAACGGCGGCAGCTTTCAATATGTCGGAGAGTTAGGCGCCGGCGCCGGCGAATTCGGTTATCCGGGGGACATTGCCGTGTCTCAAAACGGAAATGTATACGTTACCGACAGCGTCAATAATATAGTGAAAGTTTATAATGCCTCCACCGGGGCGTACGTATCATCTATTGGGTCCTTCGGCGCCGGCAGCGGCCAGTTCAATTTTCCGGCCGGTATAGCTTGCGACGATACAACTCAGCAGATTTACGTTGTCGATCAAATCAATGGGCGGATCCAGGTTTTTAATTTGACCGGCACTTATATAAGGTCGATAGGGAGCTTCGGCAGCGGCAACGGCAAACTGACGAGACCGCAGGGGGTATTCGTCATGGACGGATATATTTATGTTACGGACTCATATCAGAGCACTGTAGAGGTCTTCACATCAACCGGCGCATTCGTTACCTTTATAGGGTCGTACGGCTCGGGCGCAGGTCTCCTGAGAATCCCTATGGATGTGGCGCTCGACGGGCCGACAATGTACGTGACAAATTCCGATAACCTTCGGATCGAGGCATTCGATATTTCATACTTCTCGTCAATCTCGGGGAGTGTAACATCTGCCGGCGGCGCGGCAATTCAGGACGTCCTTGTGACGCTGACCGGTCCCGCGACCCTTTCCGCTACAACGGACAGCATCGGCCATTATTCGATTAACAATGCGCCCGACGGATCTTATACGCTCACGGCTTCAGCAGCAGGTTTTACGTTTACGGGCCCGCTGAGTGTCGTAATAAGCGGGACGGACCTGACATCGCAGAACTTCAGCGCTTCATCTTATACTGTGTCCGGCGGCGTGGCTACGTCCAGCGGCGTAAACCTCTCCGGCGTAGTATTGACTCTGTCCGGCACGACTTCCAACGGGGCTTCCGTAAGCAAGACAACGTCCCCGACGAACTCTACAGGCGCTTATATATTTTCCGACATACTTCCAGGCTCGTATACGGTGACGCCGGCCAGGGCGGGATATACCTTTACACCGGCTAACGTGACTGTAACCAGTGCGAATGTCATTCAGAACTTTGTCGCGCCGGTTTATACAATCAGCGGCTATGCGACAACAGGCAGCAATGCCGGTATCTCGGGCGTGACCATGACGATTACTATCGGCACTACAACCAAAACAGCAACAACGGCCACAAACGGCAGTTACTCGATTGTCGATGTGCCCTCAGGCAGCTACACGGTGACGCCGAGCAAGAGCGGTTATGTATTTACACCTGCAAACCGGTCCGTGACAGTAGGTTCCGCCAATGTAATAGGTGTGAACTTTAAGAGCTTTTCAATATCGGGCACGGTCAAGACATCGAACAATGTCGCCATTACGGGTGTTCTTATGACCCTGAGCGGCGGCGGCATGACAACGAACAAGACAACGTCTTCGAACTCGAGCGGAATTTATACAATAACAGGTCTGGGCGACGGCACATACACGCTGACGCCGACAAAGGCAGGATATGCCTTTACGCCGGTGAGCGTGACTGTAAGCGGCGCGGATGTCACAGAGAACTTTGTTGTGCCGGTTTACTCTATCGGCGGTTCTGTAACGACGGGATCCCTGACGGGCATATCAGGCGTGACCATGTCAATCAGCATTGGCGGCTCAAGTAAAACGGCTACAACGGCAACAGACGGCAGTTACACGATTAACGATGTGCCTCCAGGCAATTACGTAGTGACGCCGAGCAAGGCGGGTTACTGCTTTACACCGGCCAGTCAGAGCGACGTAATTATAGATGCTGCCGGCGTGACCGGCGTGAACTTTAAGAGCTTTACAATATCAGGCACGGTCAAGACATCGAACAATGTCGCCATTACGGGTGTTCTTGTGACCCTGAGCGGCGGTGGCCTGACAACTAACAAGACTTCGACAACGACCACGTCCGGGGAATTTACATTCCCCGGTCTTTGCAATGGCACGTACACGCTGACTCCGACCAAAGTAGGCTACAGCTTTTTGCCTGTTACCGTGATTGTAAACGGTAATGACGTGATAGTGCCCATTTCTTTGCAGAGTTACTCGATCAGCGGTTTCGCGACTTCAGGCAGCGGCGTAGGCATATCGAGCGTGACCATGAGTATTACTATCGGCACTACAAGCAAGACGGCGACAACGGCGACAAACGGAAGTTACACGATTACCGGTGTGCCTCCAGGCACTTACACAGTGACAGCAACCAAGGCTGCTTATGTCTTTACGCCGGCAAGTCAGGCTGTGACTGTCACGGATGCTGCTGCGACGGGGGTGAACTTCAATAGCTTTACGTTATCGGGCACGGTCAAGACATCGACCAATGTCGCTATTTCGGGTGTGCGTATGACCCTAAGCGGCGGCGGACTTACAACGAACAAGATAGCAACAACGACCGCGACCGGGGCTTATTCAATCGCCGGTCTGGGCAACGGTACATACACGCTGACTCCGACTAAGACAGGATATACCTTTACGCCGGTGAGCGTGACTGTAAGCGGCGCGGATGCTGTAGTGAATGTCGGTTCGCAGGTTTACTCAATCAGCGGTTCTGTGACAACAGGAGGAGGGGTGGGTATATCCGGCGTGTCCGTGAAGACGATGATAGGCACTACGACAAAAACTGTTACGACGGCAACAAACGGCAGTTATATTCTAAGCGATTTACCTCCGGGTAATTATACAGTGACGGCGACCAAGACAGCTTATGTCTTTACACCCGCAAGCCAGGTAGTGACAGTAGCCGGCACAAATGTAACCGGCGTGAACATCAAGAGCTTTACCTTATCGGGATACGTCAAGACGTTGAACAATGTCGCCATTTCAGGTGTCCTGATGACCTTAAGCGGCGGAGGCATGACAGCGAACAAGGCAGTCACAACGAGCACGAGCGGCGCTTATACAATCTCCGGTCTGGGTAACGGCGCATACACGCTTACGCCGACCAAGCCGGGATATACCTTTGAACCGATAAGCGTTACTGTCAGCGATGCGGACGTCGTTCAAAACATCGGGATGCAGGGTTATTCAATAAGCGGTTCTGCGACAACAGGCGCCGGCGCAGGCATCTCAGGAGTGATCATGACGATTACTATCGGCACTACAAACAAGACTGCGACAACGGCTGCGGACGGCAGTTACACGATTACCGATGTGCCTTCGGGCAGCTACACAGTGACGCCGAGTAAGGCCGGTTATGTCTTTGCGCCGGTAAGTCAGGCTGTAACAATAGCCTCCGCCGATGTAACAGGCGTGAACTTCAATAGCTTTACCTTATCGGGAACTGTCAAGACATCAAATAATGTCGCTATTTCGGGTGTTCTCATGACTTTAAGCGGCGGCGGCCTGACAACGAACAAGACAGCGACCACGAGCACGAGCGGGACATATTCAATCGCAGGTCTGGGCAACGGCACATACACGCTGACACCGACCAAGACGGGATACAGTTTTGAGCCTGTGAGCGTGACCATTAACAATGCGGACCTGACGCAGGACTTTACCGATCAGGTCTTTTCAATCAGCGGTTCTGTGACAACAGGCGGCGGCGTCGGCATCTCGAGCGCGACCATGACGATTACTATCGGCACTACAAGCAAGACAACTACAACGGCAACAGACGGCAGTTACACGATTACCGATGTGCCGGTAGGAGATTACACGGTGACGCCGAGCAAGAGTGGATATTGCTTTACGCCGGCAAGTCATGCCGTGACAGTTGCAGCCGCCAATGTAACAGGCGTGGACTTTAAGAGCTTTAACTTGACCGGTACCGTCAGTACATCTACAGGGACCGTAATGTCGGGTGTTGCCGTGACCCTGAGCGGCGGCGGCCTGACAGCTAACAAGACTTCGACAACGACCACGACAGGGGCTTATACATTCGTCGGTCTCTGTAACGGCACATACACGGTGACTCTGGTCAAGGCAGGTTATACATTTGCGCCGCATACGGTGATTATAAACAATGATGATGTGATTCAGGATGTTTCCGTGCAGGTATACTCCATCAGCGGTTCTGTGACGACCGGCGGTGGAACGGGTATCTCAAGCGCGACCATGACAATCAGCATCGGCGGAACTAATAAAACCGCAACAACTTCAGCAAGCGGCAGTTACACGATTGCCGATGTGCCTCCGGGCAATTACACGATATCTGCGGGCAAGGCCGGATATGTCTTTACACCTGCCAGTCAGGCTGTGACTGTTGACGTCGCTGCCGTAACAGGTGTGAACTTTAACAGCTTTACCGTATCAGGTACGGTAAAGACATCAAGCGATGTCTCGCTTACGGGTGTTCTTATGACCTTAAGCGGCGGCGGCCTGACATCGAACAAGACAGCGACCACGACCACGACAGGGACTTATACAATCTCAGGACTGGGCAACGGCACATACACTCTGACTCCGACCAAGGCGGGATATACATTTACACCGGCGAGCGTGACTGTAAGCGGCGCGGACGCCACGGAGAACTTTACTGTGCAGGTGTACTCTATAAGCGGCTCGGTGACAACCGGAAGCGGGTCCGGCGTCACAAGCGTGACTGTGAAGATTTCTATAGGCGGTACAAACAAAACAGCGACAACGACTACAAGCGGCAGCTACACAATTAACGACGTGCCTGTGGGCAATTACACAGTGACGCCGACCAGGACCGGTTATGTATTTACACCGCCGAGCCGGGACGTGACAGTGGATACCGCCAATATAACAGGAGTGGACTTCAATAGCTTTGCCTTAACAGGCACGGTCAAGACGTCGGGCAACATCGCTATATCGAGTGTTGTTATGACCTTAAGCGGCGGCGGCCTGACAACGAACAAGACAGCGACCACGACCACGACCGGGACTTATACAATATCCGGCCTGGGCATCGGAACATACACATTGACGCCGTCCAAGGCGGGATACACCTTTACGCCGGCTTCAAAGGTTGTGACGATAAGCGACGCCGACTTTGCGCAGAATTTTACGGGCGCATTGGCCGGAACAACTCCGGAGAGTGTGATAGCCGCTGCAAAAGGTCCGGATGCAGCCAACGATGCAGTAGTAAGACTAATTGATCTGAGCGGCGGTTTGGTCAGTGAATTCCAGACCCTCTCTACATCTTACGGCGCAAGAGTCGCGATGGGAGACCTGCTCGGAGACGGCAGCTACGAGGTCATAGTCGCTCCCGGAAACGGCTCGACGAACCAGGCTCAGCTTAAAGTATACAATTACATCGGAACGACCTTATCTTCGCTTGTCTCGATTGCGAACACCGTCTACGGCGCGTCAGTAGTTGCGGGCGATATCAATGGAGACGGGAAAGACGAGGTTGTTATGAGCAGTCTCTCCTCGGATATGCTGACGCACACGATAGGGATATACGGCGCAGGTATTGATTATTCGCTGACGCAGATAGGCGGCTTCTCCTTCATGAACGGAGCGCCGGTTACAGCGCCTGCCAATATCGCCGTCGGAGAGCTGGACGGCGCAGGCAATCTGGAATTAATAATATCTTTCATGACGGGCGACGGCAGCACTAATACTGTTAACGTGTACACATTGGATGCGCTTATGAACCAGACACTTTCAGCTTCCGGGTCATATCCTCTCGGTTCGACTGTTTCCGCGCTTAATCTGGGTGGCGGGGCCACGGAGGACATAGCTCTTGGTTATACGGACGGTACTGACTCACTCGTCAGGTTTATGGATGCAAGTCTCGTTGATGTAAGCGGCCCGATGACGGCTTTTGCCGGCGGCGGGTCTGCTCCGACTCTTTCGGCGATGGATATCGACGGCGACGGCGAGATGGACCTCCTTACGGGTATGGGCGATCAGGCTGCCAATCCGGCGTTATTGAAAACATTCCCGAGCGGCAGCGGCACTCCCGCGGACATTACTGTATTTGAATCTCTGCGGGGAGTAAACGCAGATTTTGGTATACTAATCAAATGAAAGGGGCCTGGAATATGAAGACAATCCGCATGGCTGGTCTATTGACCGTGCTTTGCCTTCTGCTTTACGCTGCAGCAGCATCGGCTGCACACGCGCCGCATTACGGGAGTCTTGTGGACTGTACAAGTTGTCATACGGCTCATAACGCGGCCGGTCCGAGTCTGACGAGTGTGGCCGAAAACGCAAACCTGTGTATGAGTTGCCACTTCGTAGGCGGTATCGCGAGGAACAAGCCTTTTTCGACGAGCATGCAGTCGTCCGGCGCTTTCAAGACGTCCCATGGATGGAGCGGGAGTATGCCGAATTCCGTCAATAACCAGAATGGAAACAACCCCTATGGCCTGAGGACCGATGACGAGGTCGTAAATGACGCCCTCAGGAACCAACTGGCAAGTTACGGCGAGTGTTCAAACGGCTCTGATTCGACCAAGGAGTCCTGCTCAAGCTTAGGGACATGCTCCTCATCTTTATACACAACCGAGGCGACCTGTATTGTCAATGGAACATGCTCTATTACGTCCTACACAAATGAGACGGCCTGCACAACCAATGGCGGCACATGGACGCAAAACGCATGGACGCCGCATACGCCCGGAACCTGGACGGCGAAGGTCGTATGTTCGACATGTCACAGCGTTATGTACCAGTCTAATACGCCCTGGGACCCGTGGTCGAAGCCGGTTGTCATCGGCACGACTACCGGGGGTTCGACTAATACGCTTACCGATATCACACAGACGTGGACGCCTGGACAGTGGGCGGGATATTTTGTCCGTACTCCCAACACTGATTCCGGATCGATTCAAGTTATTGGAAGTAACTCCGATAATACAATAACACTCATCAGCGGGGAAGAATTCAGTCCCGCAGTGACTTCAGGGAAAACGTATGGAATTATGCCTAAAGGGAAGCACTTTATGAGAATGGGCAATGACCTGAACCAGATGTGCGAAGATTGCCATTATTATCGCACTGCGGGCGCATATACGGATTTGAAGACATATGACGGCACCAAGAAAAGTCATCCTGTTGTGAAGAACATTTCTACTGACGTGGCCAACGCCTCGCTTTTTGTGGGAGTGGCTCCTTATGAGCCGAATTGCAAGGGCGCAAGCTGCGCCCAGGCCGGCGCGCCGAGGTATCATGAAAACGGCGGCACAAACGCGAACATCACTGACAATATAGTATTTGATGACAACGGCAAGATAAGATGTATGTCCTGCCATGGGATTCATTATACCGACTCTAATTCATCTACGGTGGACCAACCCTAATGCAAAAAAAAAAAATGAATCGTAAAATCACTATTTTCCTGACAACGATGTGCATAGCCTCTGTCCTTCTTTTCTCCGTCTCTTCTGAAGCGGAACCTGGAGACGGCAATATACTTAAGCGTTCTCAAGGCGAACTCTGCGAGGGATGCCACAGAACAAACACTAATACACCGTCTCCCGGAGAGGTGGGCTTTGACCAGGCCAACTGGGACAACGCGATCAAGATGCACAGCTCTGAAATCGCAGGCGCCTGCTCCAATACTGTATATAAAACGAAGACGGCATGCTCGTCCAACGGGGGAATATGGACCCCGGGAAAATGGGAGGGCAGCAGCGGATGGGGCGTTGCGGGAGGCCAATACGGCCAGTTTGTCTGCACAACGTGTCATACATCTCATGACACGACTAATATTTATCTTATAAAGCAGAATATCGCTGCGCAGAGCGGAACACTTCCGGGCAGTATTGTTGATTTCAGATATCTCACAGGCATTCAGGGAAGCGCTCCATATGCGCTGGGTGACGACTCTGATAATCATTCATCCTCAACAAGGGTCTGCGAGGTTTGTCACACCATTACGAGTTATCACCGGTATAACGCAAGCGGCCAGGCGGATAAGAACCATAATAACGCGACGGATTGCACACTCTGTCATTCTCACAGGACGGGTTTTGTCCCCTCCTTATCGTCGTGTACAGCCTGTCACGGACAGCCGCCGATCGATCCCGGCACGCTTGTAAATACATCTACAGGCTCAACGACAGCGGGAGCGCATAATCTGCATGTTAATGGAAAGTCATACACTTGCGACACATGTCATTATGATAATATCCCTGCGGGCGTGCACAATGACGGCGGGTCTCCGTCTATATCCATGGGGTTCCATCTGTTTGGAGGCGCGGCGCAAGGCGGCAGCTATGACGGGCAGGTGGGCGTTTTATATGATGCATTAATAACAAATCCCGCGACTACTGTAATCTTCCCGCCGACGGGCGCCAAGACATGTAGTTCGATTTACTGTCATAGTACAGGGCAGTCGACCACGGATCCGAATTCCGCAACGCCGACATACGCTAATCCGGTTTGGGACAGTACGGTAACATGCGGAGACTGCCACAGAGTAACAGAAGCTTCAGGGTTGACCAGCGGCGGCCACGACGAGCATCTGGGTATTACGGAAGTCAATGGTTGTGGAGATTGTCATACAGGAGCGGCAAATGACGCTTCTAATTATAATTCAGCTAATCACGTGAACGCATTAATCGATGTAGCAAACACATACAGCGCCGGCGGCGCGCGCGGTAATAATTACGGCACTTGTTCAACTGCAAGCTGTCACGCAAACGTGTACGGAGCCGGAACAGCAACAACACCGACATGGGGCAGCACGGGCAACGGCTGTTCGGCGTGTCATACAACTGCTATAGGAACAACAGGCCCTGCAACCGGCAGCCATGCCTTTCATAATCAGACAGATTGTACGCTCTGCCATAACGCAGGCACGACGTCTACAACGAAACCGCCAACGGAGCATGCAGACGGAGATATTGACACAGCCAATGTCGGCTATACGGACAACAAGGTCAAAGGCAGCGCGCCCGAATCTTGTTCAACGGCAAGCTGTCACGCAAATGTATACGGAGCGGGGAGCGTGACAACACCTCTATGGGGATCGACGGGCAACGGATGCTCGGCATGTCACACGACGGCGATAGCGGCGACCGGACCGGCAACAGGCAGTCACGCAGAACATAATCAGACGGATTGTACGCTGTGTCATAACGAGGGAACAACATCGACGACAAAGCCGTCAACGGAGCATGCGGACGGAGACATAGACACAGCCAATGTCGGCTATACGGACAATAAGGCGAAGGGAAGCGCGGCTACGACCTGTTCAACTGCAAGCTGTCATGCCAATGTGTACGGACCCTGCACGGTGACGACGCCGACATGGGGAACAACAGGCAACGGCTGCTCTGCATGTCATACAACAGCGATAGAAGCAACGGGACCTGCAACAGGAAGTCACGC
>JACRHD010000011.1 GCA_016234115.1 Nitrospirota bacterium | reverse complement strand
CCGCAGAGGATAAAATATTTCCACGCGGCCTCAATCGCGGTCGGTGTCCGGTATAAGGAGACCAGCAGCACGGTAGACAATGTGGCAAGCTCCATCGCGATCCAGAGTATGCCGATATTATTTGTCAAAAGACACAAAAGCATTGCAAAGATAAAAAGCTGGAACATGGCATGATAAAAGCGTATCCTTATCTGCCCTATCCGCCCATGTTCCCTTTCTCTCCTCATATATCTCCTGCTGAATATCGCTGTTGTCATGGAGACAAAGGATGTAAGTACCGCCAGATAGACATTGAAGGCGTCGACGAAGAAAAATTTCCCTCCGGCAAGCATCGGGCCCTGCTCATAAACCTGCAGCGCGAGTCCCGCGCCCGCGATGAATGTCGCAGCAGACCCGGCGATGTTTATCTCCGGCGCAAATTTCCTGTCACCGACAAATGCCAGGCCCACCGCAGCAAAAAGCGGCACCATAAGTAAAATAAGTAACATTACGCTCTCAATCCTCCTCCTTCAACCTTGCCATCTGATCGACGTCCAGGCTGTCAAAGGTAGTGTGTATGTGAAAAAAGAATATCCCGAATATGAACGCTGCGATCAGGATATCAAGCGCGACTCCCAGTTCAACTACAAGGGGCATCCCGTATGTTGCGCTGGTAGCGGCAAAAAAAAGGCCGTTTTCCATCGCTAAAAAGCCTATGATCTGGGTGACGGCATGTTTTCTTGTTATCATCATCAGCAGTCCGATCATGACAGTAGCAAGAGCAACTGCAAGGGTCGAGCGTGTCACGAGCGTGGAAAGCTGTGTGACGGGAGACATCAGATAATAAGAGAATATAACAAGGGCAATGCCCATCAGCATTGTCATCGGGACGTTTTCAACTATTTCCACCTCTTTGTGGACCTTAAGGCGCTGGATCAGCACGTGCAGTATATAAGGGAGGAGGAAGACTTTCAAAGACAATGTCAGAAGGGACGATATATAGAGGTGATGTTTTCCAGCGACAAAGCCTACCATGGCGGTGTTGATCGAAAGGAAGAGGCCCTGCCAGGCAAACAGGTGAACAAGCCCGTACATCCTCCTCTGCACCAGCATACCGAAAGCGGTAAGCAGCACAAACGCCGCTAAAAAACTGTTTAACTGTGCAACAACGTTTAGATCCATAAAATTAAGCTGTAAGCTTTAAGCAATAAGCTGTAAGCTCTTGGTAAATTATTTTTTAATTTTTTTAATGCTTAAAGCTTATCGCTTATAGCTAATAGCTTTTCCTCTCACTCCAGAATAAAATAAGACAGCATCCCGAGTGTAGCTAACAAGAACGCGGACCCGAGGAATTCGGTCAAACGGAATATCCTCATCTTTGCAAGGCCCGTCTCTATCATTACAAGTACAATTCCAACGATTACAAGTTTTAAAATCATAAAGATAAACGCTGCAGAGATCGTGACAAGATCTCCTGACTCTGCAATCCCCCATGGAGCGAAAGCTGCAACGCCAAGCATGACAAAAAGAAAGAGCTTCATCATGCCGGCCCATTCAATAAGCGCAAGATGCCTTCCTGAATATTCAAGTATCATGGCCTCATGTATCATGGTGAGTTCAAGATGCGTGGCCGGATTATCAACAGGTATCCTGCCTGTTTCAGCGAGTGCGATCAATACAAAAGCAAACAGCGAAAACGCGATAGAAGGCCTTAAAACGATTTGCCCGCTGTAGATTACATGGACCATCTGCGACAGTGAAGTTGATTTGCTTGCTAATGAAACTGTAAATATCGCCATAAGCATGGCGGGCTCGGCCAATGACGCTATCGTCATTTCGCGGCTTGAACCCATACCGCCGAAAGCCGTTCCGATATCCATTCCCGCAAGCGCGGTAAAGAAGCGCGCAATCGCAAAGAGCGCTACAAGCACAATTACGTCAGCCGTGGACGCTATCGGCAGATCCAGCGACAGCATGGGTATGACCCCGCCTGCAAGAACAGCAGTCCCGAATACAAGATACGGCGTAAAGCGGAAAATCCATGAAGCGTTGTCGGCTAATAACACGTCTTTTGAAAATAATTTCAGAAGGTCCCTGTACGGCTGAAATATGCCTGCTGAGGTGCGTCCCTGCGACCAGCATTTCAGCATCCTCACCCATCCCGTGAACGCGGGCGCAACTCCGAGGAGAATTGCTATCTGAAGAAATTCGATTATGAATCTGTAAAGTTTCATCTTGAAAGAGCCAGCAGCACTATTATAGTTATAAAAGAATATATGAGATACGCCTGAATGCGCCCCTGCTGCAACAGGCCCACTTTGCGTGATACCCAGAAACTGAATTCAATGACCGGCTTGAAGAGCCAGTTCCAGAAACGGTCCCTTACACGAAGATAATAATTCAGTCTTTTCGGAAAAGCCTTATGTACTCCGCGCGGGTTAAGCTTCACCTGTTCCCTGATATTGAACAGAAAGCCGAAGATCCTGCGGATGGGCATTGAAAAAGATGTGGCGCTATATTGCATCCTCTGGTCCAGCTTTCCGAAACCGCAGTCCCATATCGGGACCCTGCGTATGCCCCCCGGTTTGACGTGCAGAATGAAATAAACCGCAACTACGACAAGCAGTATGCCCAAGAAGACTATCATACCTGAATATGACGCGCTCTCCCGCGCAACCGGCGTAAGCCAAAGCCAGCCGTAAACGCCTGAAGACGCTCCTATCTTTGTCCCGACAAGCTGCTGGGCAATTATATCCATCCAGTCAATAAAGAAGGTAGGCAGAATGCCTAATAAAAGACATGAAAGCGCGGCAAGTATCATACCGGATCGCATGAACCAGTCTGCCTCATGGACACGCGGCATATGAGCGCCTCTCCAGTGTCCCAGGAAAGTGACCCCGAAGGCCCTTACAAAACAGGCCGCTGCAAGAGCGCCTGTCAATGCAACAAGCGCGGCCCCGAGCGGGATCAATAATTTAAAAAAAGGACTGGGCATGGCCGGTGAAAGCAGAAATGCCTGAAAAGTAAGCCACTCGGATACAAACCCGTTAAAAGGGGGCAATGCGGAAATGGAGACGCAGCCGATAAGGAAAAGCGCCGCTGTCCAGGGCATCCTGTGTATCAGCCCGCCCATCTCTTCCATGTTGCGCTCATTCGTTGCGTGAAGCACTGATCCCGCGCCCATAAAGAGCAAACCCTTGAACATGGCATGATTCATCGCGTGATAAAGCCCTGCTATAAGGGCCAGCGCCGACAGCAGGGGAATATTAAACGGCTTAAATATCATGGACAGTCCGATGCCTATGAGTATAATGCCGATGTTTTCAACGCTCGAATACGCGAGCAGCTTTTTCAGGTCATTCTGCATCAGCGCATAAAGCACGCCCATAACAGCTGATATCAATCCGAATATCAATACGATAGCTCCCCACCACCACGGGAAGACGCCGATCAGGTCAAATGTGACCCTCACTATTCCATAGATGGCTGTCTTGAGCATTACGCCGCTCATGAGGGCCGACACATTGGACGGAGCAACGGGATGCGCCTCAGGCAGCCAGACATGAAGGGGGATTACGCCCGCCTTTGCTGCAAACCCGAAAAAAGCCAGCAGGAAGGCCGCGGTCGCCCATTTGAGAGGGAACTCCGCCTGCCGCATGGCGTCAAACGTATAACCGTTAAAACTTTCAAAACCCGTTGCAAGTCCCGCCATAATTCCAAAAGACAAGAGTATCGCTATCGCACCGACATGCGCGACTATTATATAGAGAAATGCGGCACGCCTGTTTTCTATTCGTTCATCTTCAAACATTACAAGAAAATATGAAGCCGCCGCCATGACTTCCCATGAGATCAGAAAAAACAGTGCGTCATCCGCCAGGACCACCATCACCATGCCCGCTAAAAAAAGACAATAAAAGATAACGAGACTCGTAACCGGCCTGCGTCCGAGATATCCCTTGATATATCCTATAGAGTACAGCGATACAAAAAAAGACAGCAGGCATATGACCGTAATGAAGAAACCCGCGAGCGGATCAACCCTCAGGTGAAACGGAAGGTCCGGCAGTCCTATCGGCAAAATCAACTTATTAGTGATCCCGCCGCCGACAGCCCAGACGCCTCCGATAATGCCGAGCAGTGATGCGAGTGAAGACAGCATGAAGGATGTATTAATTAAAAGACGCTGTCTGCTCTTTAAAAGCGGCACCACTAAAACAAACAGCAAAAGCAGCAGGACCGACGAAGAAATTATGTTAATTGGAGATAAGATCATTTGATGAGAAAACCTTCCGTATCCATTTCAGCGAAAAAACGTTTTATTATATACCAGAAATGAAAATTAAATAAAGGTTTGAGGATAACAGGTTATAGGTTATAGGTTATGGGGAAGGTTATACCACATAACTCTTACCCCTTAATCCCTACCCCATACTCCATACCCCGTAATCCTTTTCATGGTATGATAGAAAAGAATTTATGTTTTGGAGAAAACCATGCAACGGCTCAGAATAAAAAATATTCTATCAGAAGGGAACACCGGGCAGGCGGTTAATATCTGCGGGTGGGTAAGGACCAGACGCGAGTCAAAGGGCATCGGGTTTATTGCCTTGAGCGACGGTTCAACGCAGGAAACATTGCAGCTCGTTGTCCCTGAAGCATCACAGGCTTTTCAAAAGTTAATTCATTGCAATACCGGAGCGGCTATTAAAGCCACCGGCCTGCTGAAAGAATCTCCCGCACAAGGGCAAAGATTCGAAGTGGAAGTTTCCGGTATCGAGATCTTCGGCGATGCAGACCCTGTTTCATATCCGCTCCAGAAAAAAGGTCATACACTTGAATTCCTCCGGGAGATCGGCCATCTAAGGCCGAGGACCAATACCTTCGGCGCAGTTTTCAGGGTAAGGAACATTCTTGCGGAAGCAGTGCATGAATTTTTCCAGTGCCGCGGATTCATATGGGTCCATACGCCGATCATTACTGCAAGCGACTGTGAAGGGGCCGGAGATTTATTTACTGTGACATCGCTTGATCTGCAAAAGCCGCCAAAAGGCGATAACGGTGATATCGACTTCACTCAGGACTTTTTCGGCAAACATGCTTATTTAACGGTAAGCGGACAGCTTGAAGCGGAGTTTCTTGCAATGTCGCTCGGTGATGTTTACACATTCGGCCCTACATTCAGGGCGGAGAATTCAAACACTTCACGGCACCTTTCTGAATTCTGGATGATCGAGCCGGAGATGGCGTTTGCCGACCTGAAGGACGACATGCAGCTTGCAGAGGAATTCTTTCGTTTTTTGTGCAGGAAGATATTAGAGAAAGGCGAAAGCGATATCGCATTTCTTGAAAAATTTTACAAGAACACTTCAATTGCTGAACTTAAGACCCTTGCCGAAAAGCCCTTTGTACATATTTCTTATACTGAAGCAATTAAAGAATTGGAGAAGTCAAAAGAGAAATTCGAATTTCCTGTGAAGTGGGGGCTGGATTTGCAGTCAGAGCACGAGCGTTATTTGACAGATAAAGTTTTCAAAGGGCCTGTGATCGTGACAGATTATCCAAAAGAGATAAAGGCATTCTACATGAGACTTAATCCTGATGAGAAGACAGTCGCCGCCATGGATATCCTTGTCCCCAAAATCGGTGAGATCATCGGCGGAAGCCAGCGTGAAGAGAGGCTGGAGGTACTGACCGAAAGAATGCGTCACGCAGAAATACCATTTGAGAATATGGAATGGTATCTGGACCTCCGCAGATACGGTTCCGCTCCCCATGCGGGATTCGGCCTGGGATTCGAGAGACTGGTACAGTATATTACCGGAATGTCCAACATCCGCGACGTCATCCCCTGCCCCCGCGCGCCGCAGACGATAAAATTTTAACAGTAGGGGCGACCCGGTGGGTCGCCCTCGGTGATTAGCCCTCCGGTGATTCGCACCCGGTAATTCCCCCTCCGGTGATTAGCACTTTTGTAAATGCGATTTTTGTATCAGGGCAGACACACAGGTCTGCCCCTGCAAATTTTCCGGATTGTATTCATCCTCATCCCATTGCAATGGATTATGAATAATATATTCACGAATGCGGGTTAATTCGTATTCATCTCGAATGACACGCTCATAATAATTACGCTGCCACAATTTGCCGGCGTTCAAATTATTATTTCTGCAATTATACATGCAAAGGGATTTAAACGAACCGACAATGTCCCCCAATGTAGGGGCTGGGCTTGTCCCTGCCCTGTTGTTTTTGACAATTACATAATCAAGGGCACCCACAAGGGGCGCCCCTACATTTATTATCCCGTGCAAATGGTTTGGCATTAAAACAAATACATCCAATTCAATATCCGCGCAAGAATTATATACAAAAATCCATAAATTTCAAATCTCTCCATCACTCATTTTTTCCTTGACTTCCTTTCTTGACATGCGGTAAATTCAATTACGTTCTTCTTGATTTCCTAATTCGTTTTACAGTAGGAGCAATTCCTATTCAAGAGCGGGCTTTTCAGTAAAATCAATTAATCAACAAGTTGCAGATAAATATTTTTCAATATTGTGCTATACGGAAAGCGGCATATTGAGAAAATACGGATTAGGGCTGAGTATTTTGGTACGACAACGGGGAAGTTTCAGGTCAAGGATTTTACGATGAGCGAGGACAGGACGCATTGCATCTGTCCTGCGGGAAAGAGGATGTACCGGACAGGAAGCAATATAATCATGGATGGAAAGAGGGCCTATAAGTTTGGAGGGCGCAAGACGGATTGCCGCGCATGTGAATATCGTGAGAAATGTCTCAGACATCCTGAGCATCAGAAGTATCGTCAGGTGTATTTTTTTGTTGGCAGGGCGGAGGGCGTGCCGGAGAAATTTAGTGAAAAGATGAAGCGGAAGATAGACTCGCTAAAGGGGAGACTTATTTATAACAGGAGACTCGGGACGGCAGAACCTCCATTCGCCCATATCCGATCAATCCTTAGGCT
>JACRHD010000010.1 GCA_016234115.1 Nitrospirota bacterium | reverse complement strand
TTCACTACCATGCCGTCGAGGAGGTCCGCTTCGGTCTTGCCCGGTACGTCGTCAATCGTTATTGTCGCAGTAGGAGACACGGTCATTCTGATTCCGTTTACAATAACGCTCCCTTTTTTCATCACGCCGATTGTTACTCCCGGCTTAGGTGGAATGGCGGCCGGACCCGGAGGGTTACCGCCGTCGCCCGGTGGTGGGACGTTGCCTGCCCCGCCGTCGCCGCCGCCTCCTCCTCCGCCGCAGGAGAGAGTCAACAGCGGCAAGGCCATTAAAAGTACCAATATCCAGTTAAATATTTTTTTCTTACTCATGATATACCTCCATTTTTTCAAACTCGTTTTATGCGCTTCTGCTTCACCGAACTTCTCCGGTAAAGAAAAGCCCGGCGCACTTATGGTAATTTTGTTTCCTTAATTTCCAATCAACCTTTGCAATCCCCGGCATGCTGTCGGGTCATTAGCGGGTAGATGCCTGCTTTCGTCTTCGCAAAAAATCTCTTCTCTCCTTCCTCCTTTCACGTCAAACAATAAAACCGATACGATGAAGGACCCTTCTTAAGGACAATGGTATCAAAAAAAAAGGGCTTGTCAATAGGTGAAATTACTCAGCCCTGAGGGCGTAAGAGTTTGGAGTTTGGAGTTTAGAGTTTAGAGTTTGGGAGCAGGGGCGAGCCGGCGGGTCGCCTGATATAATGTGTTTCGGGAGGACACACGGAACCGGTCGGGAACGGCAGGTTGAGACAGAGGGATTGATTTCGGGAAGGCACTACCGGCGTCAGGGAGAAAGTTTGACCCTGACCGGCTCCCCGTCTGCGAGCTTTAACGAAACCATCCTGTTGTAGGCAGTAGCCGCTATGAACAAATAACCAAGGTCATTCGGATGCCAGCCGTCGGCGCTTCGTACGTTAATACCGCGCCTTGCGGCCTCTCTAAACGGAGTTTCGCAGTCCGCGACCGGCAGTTCGAGCTTCTTATAAACCTCGTGGATGATTTTTTCCGGGTTGCCCCAGCCGGAATTATGATATTTCATAAATAAAATATCGGTATCTTCGTCGCGGGCTATCCGAAGCATTTCCGTGATGTTTTCATTGATGGACGAATATAACGCGCCGGACCTGACTGGGTCGGAGGCAGGAGAATACCTGAAACCGCTGCTTCGTGTCCTGTCATTGAAATCCGCAATGTTCGGCTCTGCGTCCGCGCTGTTTACCTCTTTCGACAATAATACCAGCCTGAAAAAACGGAACAGGCGCGACCTGTTAAGGCCGAATTCCATATTCATCATCAACTTCCGGAACGCGCCCGCGTTATAAAATTTCAAAATGCCGCTTTCTTCGAGGTTCCACGGGTCGTTTATTCCCACCATCACAATCACTAAATCGGGTTTGTACTTTAAAATATTGGACCTGAAACGGTTTAAAAGCTGAGAAGAATTTATCCCTGGGACCCCGAGATTCAATACCTCACACTTCCTGGAGGATATATTCCTGTCAAGTATTGTCTGAAGCTGCGCCGGATAACTGAACTTCCCGGCATCACTCGCCCCAAGGCCGTACGTGCTGGAATCTCCCATGCACAATATCCTGTACTTGTCCCCATGCGTGCAGGAGGCATTAATATGAGTTTTATTTACAATCAGGTTGCCGACCCTGAAAAATGCCTCGCCCGACAGGACTGCGACACACAGGCCCAACATTATTAATAATAATTTATGCTTCAAGGTGATTGAATAATGATTGCACATTTCTTAATTTCGCGTCAAGAAAAGGACCAGGCCAGAATCCACCACCTAACCACAGAGGTCACAGAGAAGAGATTTATTTATCCCTCTGTGGTCTCTGTGGTTTGTCTCTTGATGGTGAATCCGGGCAGGCAGGGGCGCGGAGATGATAAAATATAAGCATGCCCGTCACAAACGACAATGAGATTTATATCAGGCTCGGTTTCTTCTTCGGCGTGTTTGCCGCGATGGCTGCACTGGAGCTGATTTCTCCGAGGCGCGCGCTGAAGACCCCGAAGGCCGCAAGGTGGTTTAATAATCTTTCCATAACATTCATTGACACCGCAACGATAAGGCTGGTCTTTCCGCTGATGGCCTTCGATATGGCAAAGCTGAGCGCCGAATACGGCTGGGGACTATTTAACATCCTTGGCGTGCCCGAAATCGCGGCGGGCGTCCTGTCGGTGATAATACTCGACCTCATTATATACGCCCAGCACGCCGGGGTCCATTATATATATCCGCTCTGGAAATTCCACAGGATGCATCACACGGACCTCGACATAGACGTGACTACCGGCGCGCGCTTCCATCCCGGAGAGATAGTCCTGTCCATGGGAATAAAGATGGTGTCGGTCATAGTTATCGGGGCCCCTCCCTGGTCGGTGGTCGCGTTTGAAGTCCTGCTCAACGCGACCTCGATGTTCAACCATAGTAATGTCCTCGTCCCTCTCGGGCTGGACCGCGTGCTCAGATTGTTCGTCGTCACGCCCGACATGCACCGGGTGCACCATTCAGTGATAATCAGGGAATATAACAGCAACTTCGGATTTAATTTGCCGTGGTGGGACCGGATTTTCAGGACGTATAAAGACCAGCCGGACAAGGGCCATACCAACATGAATATCGGTCTCGCTAATTTCAGGGACCCGAAGAAGCTCACCCTGCCGAAGCTGCTCGCGCTGCCGTTCGTTGAGAGATAGCGCCGGAACCGCGCAAAGGGAAGCCTGCCCTTTTGCCCCTTTCCCTGTATTTCGGGAATCCTTCCCGAAATCAATCCGCCGTCAACATGCCTTATCGGACCGGTTTCGGGAGGGACTCCCGAAACACAATAACAGTTTCAGACCAGCCCCTACGGCGCGTCTTTCCCGCGAAGGCGGGAATCCAGGTTCCTTGTTTTTATAGACAATAGATTCCCGATTACTACCTCGGGAATGACGGCACTGCAGGTCACCATGCTGTCTGAACCCCTTGCCTTTTGCCCCATGCCCCATGCCCCATGCCCCTTGCCCCATGCCCCTTGCCCCTTGCCCCTTGCCCCTTGCCCCTGTCTTTAGTTATTATCTCTTAGAGATAAGATATGGGCCTTTTCAAAAAATCGGACGAAAAACTCCAGAATGAAGCCTTAGGGGAATTGCGGCAGAAAATCGACCTGGCCAAATTACCCCGGCACGTTCAGCAGGTAGCCCACAACGAGCTTGAAATGCTGTCCCGGATAAATCCCTCCGTGGCGGAATACTCAATCGGGCTTTCCTATATCGATTATGTCATCGGCCTGCCGTGGAGCAAAAAGACCGAGGACAACCTCGACATTGAAAGGGCCGCGAAGGTGCTGGATGAAAGACATTACGGCCTGAGAGAGATAAAGGAAAGGATATTAGAGCATCTTGCCGTAAAGATACTGGTCATCAATAAGAAACCCCGGATACTCGTAGTCGATGATGAAAAGGTTGTGCTGAAAAACCTGGACCACGCTCTGAGCAAGGAAGGGTACGCGATAGTGACGGCGAACAGCGGGACCGAGGCATTGAACAGGCTGAACGATTTTGACTTCGACGTCGTTATTACCGACATCAGGATGGAAAAGGTCAGCGGCCTCGATGTCCTTGAGAAGGCAAAGCACAAATATCCCGACACCCAGGTCATTATGATTACGGGTTATGCCTCCGTGGATTCCGCCGTCGATTCCATCAAAAAGGGGGCCTTTCATTATATCGCAAAACCTTTCAAACTCGACGACGTGCGCGATACCGTAAAGAGGGCGCTTGAGAAAAAGCATTCAAAGAGATCGACCAAGGGCTCCGTCCTCTGTTTCGCCGGGCCGCCCGGTACGGGGAAGACGTCCCTGGGCAAGGCCATCGCGGACGCGTTAGGCAGGAAGTTCGCGAGGATTTCATTGGGCGGGATAAAAGACGAAGCCGAAATAAGGGGGCACCGAAGGACCTATGCCGGCGCAATGCCCGGACGCATTATAGATGAGATCAACAGGGCGCAGTCATCCAACCCGGTCCTCATGCTGGATGAGCTCGACAAGGTAGGACATGATTTCAAAGGGGACCCCGCGTCGGCCCTTCTCGAGGCCCTCGATCCGGAGCAGAACAATAATTTCATCGACCATTACCTTGACGTGCCGTTCGACCTGTCGAGCGTCATGTTTATAGTAACGGCAAATGTCGCCGACAATATCCCTGACGCGCTGAGGGACCGCATGGAGGTCATCGAATTTTCGGGCTACACGGAAGATGAGAAAATGGAAATAGCCCTGCGTTATCTCGTGCCGAAGCATATACATGAGAAAGGCCTCTCAGAGTATCCGCCCGAATTCACGGGGGAGGCAGTTTCAAAAATCATCCGGGAATATACGCGGGAGGCCGGGATAAGAAACCTCGAAAGACAGATCGCCTCTGTCTGCAGGAAGATAGCCGCCGGCTTCGTTCATCATGAGGAAGGGGAAAATATAAAGGTCACGCCTGAGGCCGTTGAAAAATATCTCGGCCCCGGGAGGTATTATTTTGAGGTGACGGATGAGGAGAACCGCGTGGGGGTCGCCACCGGGCTTGTCTGGACCGAGGTCGGAGGAGCAATTATATTTGTCGAGGCCGCGAAGATGAAGGGTAAGGGCGAGCTTATACTTACAGGTTCTTTAGGCAATGTCATGCGTGAATCCGCCCAGGCCGCATTAAGTTACATAAGGAGTCACGCCGCATCGTTGAATATAGATGAGGACTTTTTTGAATTCAGCGACGTGCACGTTCATGTCCCTGCAGGGGCGATTCCGAAAGACGGGCCGTCTGCCGGCACCACTATCGCGATTTCGCTCATGTCCCTTTTAACGGGAAGACCGGCGAAAAGGGACGTGGCGGTTTCCGGTGAAATAACATTGAGCGGCCGGATACTGCCGGTGGGCGGGATAAAGGAGAAACTCCTTGCGGCGCGCAGGGCCGGCGTGAAATCAGTGATACTGCCGTCGAAAAACAGGGTGGACATCGACAACCTTCCCCAGGACGTCCGGAAGGACCTGGACATCAGGACGGTAGACAGGATCGAGGACATGGCAGACCTCATCCTGATGAAAAATTCCTGATTTCTTTTTCAGCCTTCCTGATGACCTGGCGAAGCTCCTCAAACCTGAAGGGTTTTATGATAAAAGCGAAGGCGCCTTTGCGGAAGGCCTCCTTGGCCGTCTCTTTCCTGCCGAAACCCGTAATGATGATTACCTTAACGTCAGGGTTCTTCTCTACGGCGGTTTCAAGTATCCTGATCCCGTCGACATTCTGCATCTTGAGGTCGGTGATAATGATTTCGTAAGTCCTGTTTTCCAGCTCCCTCGCTGCCGCTTCACTGTCGATGAAGGTCTCGACTTCATACCCGTCCCTTTCAAACATACGGCTGAGCCTCCTGCCGACTATCGGCTCGTCGTCGATTATCATCATGCGGAGTTTGTGTTCCATTATTAAATATTAAGGGTCCAGGGGCAAGGGGCCAGGGGCCAGGAAAAAAACCGTTCCCGGACCCTTGACCCCGGACCCTGGACCCTAAACATTCTCCTCATACACCGGCAGCCTGATTTTAAAAGTCGTGCCCTCTCCCTCTTTGCTTTCCACCTCTATTTCGCCGTAGTGCTCCCGCGCAAGCTTCCGGGCCACCGGCAGCCCGAGACCGGTCCCCAGCCCGGTCGGCTTGGTCGTGAAAAAAGGCTCGAATATATTTTTCAGGTCGCTTTCCGGAATGCCGTGACCGTTATCTCCGATACTGATAAGGACCTGCCCGTCAGCCTGCTCGTGACTGATGCTCACGGAGAGTACCCCTGGGTCGGCATCCTTCAGGGCGTGAATGGCGTTTACCATGATGTTGACGAGTATTTCCTCTAATTTATTGTGGTCTCCTTTAACATACAGCGGGGTATAAGGTATGTTCTTATTCAGGTGTATATTGGTGACCATGAGCTCATTTGTTATCAGGTTGACCGATTCGTTTACAACGCTGTTGATGTCGAGCCTTTCCACGGCGGATGATTTCCGGGCGCCCACGTAATTAAGCAGGTTTTCGACGACGCGCTTCGCGCGGTCGGACTGGTTGAGTATGTCCTGCAGGCATTCGTTAAGCTCTCCGTGTGAAAGCACGTCCATTTCTTCCTTCATTGTTTCAGCGGTCAGGGAGATATTATTGAGCGGATTATTCATCTCGTGCGCGACACCTGATACAAGGAGTCCGACGGACGCGCATTTTTCCACCTCTTCCTGTTTTTCTCTCAGGAGCTCCATGCTTTTTTCGAGGGACTTGTGAGAAAGCTGCAGATGGTCTAACATCGTATTGAAAGATACGGCAAGGGTAAATGTTTCATCGTGCTCCTTGATGGGCGCCCTGAGAGATAAATCGCCCTCCGCTATTTTCTTTGTAATTTCCGTGAGCCGTATTATCGGCGCGACGATATATGAGGCCGTCCCGTATACGAGCATTGGCCCCAGTGTACAAAGCAGGATGAGCGCTATAAGCGTGAAACGCTGCGTTATGGTAAAGAAGGTCTCAATATGTTGCCTTTCGCGCCGGGCTATCCTGTCCGTGATTTCTTCGAGGGTGTTGCCGGAAATCTGGAGCTCGCCTATTCCCGAATCGCTTTTTTCGTAGCTCGCGAAAAGGTCCCGGATGGCTTCGACATACGGCATACAGTCATAACAGGACTCGACCATGCCTTTCAGTTGAGAGAGCGCGTTGTCTAATTGTGTAAATGAGTCTCTGTCGCGGAAAAGCATGTAATTTTTTTCCAGGCGCCTCAGGTTCAGGATGAAATTGGTTGAAAGACCCACCTTATGTTCCCCGGTTGCGGCAAAGGTTTCCAGTCTTCTCCCTTCCTCGCGTACTTTTTCAATGCTCTGCTTCTCCTGATGAAAATGCGCGTGCAGCTTCTCCATGACAGTCGAATAATTTGTTGAGGTCCTGTTCAACAGCAGAAACTCGTCTTTCCCTATTTCATCAATGGTCGCAGGAGATATCATCTTTATCGAACGGGTAAGAACGGTGATGCTGGCAAGGACCTGCTTGAAGTGCTCGTGGTCCCTGTAGTTCAGATAATTCTTTTCGTTTCGTCTGACTTCAAGCACGTCTTCCTTCAGATCGTCTGCGATCTGCACATAACTATGACGCTTTTTAACGTCATTGATATATTTGTAGGACCACAGACCGCCGATGAGGGTAAGAAGGGCGGGGATCGAGATGCCGATGATCATCTTATGCCAGATCTTTAATTGCATAAATTCCCCGGTCATTAATGATACATTATTTTAGAGTTTTGGGGATAGTGTCAGCAAAAGAGCTGCTAAGGAGTTCATAAGTAAGGGTCCATAGCCCGTCATTCCCGCGGTCAGTAAGAGGGAATCCAGAGAATTAAAAGAACTGGATCCCCGATTAAAAACTCCGGGCATGACGCTAATTCATGTGTCTTTTCTTATGAACTCCTTAGTAACTGACTCTGATCACTCACACTCTCTCAGTGCAACAGTCTGTACTGCACAATGTAGGCCGCCACGCCGGCGAAATACCCGGCAAAGGCAAGCGGCCCGATGCGGCGCGCATACCAGAAGAACTCGATCTTTTCCAGTCCCATGGCGGCCACACCCGCGGCCGAACCGATGATCAGGATAGAACCGCCGGTGCCCGCGCAGTAAGCCATGAATTCCCAGATAAAGGAGTCCGGCGGGAACTGTGCAAGCGGGTACATGCCCATGGAAGCGGCCACCAGCGGGATATTATCCACGATTGCTGAAACAAGGCCGATGATAATGACGATTACAGACTGGTTGCCGAGCTTGACGTCGAGCCACTGGGCCAATGCGGGGAGCATGCCGTTAGCGGAAAGAGTAGCCACGGCAAGCAGTATCCCGATAAAGAACACCACAGACGCCATGTCGATGCGTTTGAGGGCCTTGGTCAGGGTGAGGTGCTCTTTCATCTCATAAGGTTTGTTGCGATGCACGATATTGCCCACAAGCCAAAGCACCCCGAGGGCCAGTAAAATACCAAGATATGGGGGCAGATGCGTAATGGACTTGAATATTGGAACGAAGATCAGGGACCCCATGCCCATAAAGAACATCAGGTTCTTTTCAAACTGGGAAGTGGTGCCAGCGCCATTTTCGACCTTGTCCGGAGGCACAATGTCTCCCTTGAGCATGAAAGAGGCCATGACAAGGGGGACCAGCATATTGACCATGGAAGCAATCCATGTAGTCTTCATAATATTGACTGTTGTGATCTGTCCGCCGATCCAGAGCATGGTAGTGGTCACATCGCCGATAGGGGACCAGGCGCCTCCGGCATTGGCGGCAATGACGATGATACCCGCAAAGAAGAGGCGCTGTTTATGGTCCTTGAGGAGGCGCTTCATAAGTGCGACCATTACGATGGTAGTTGTCATATTGTCGAGAATGGAAGACAGGTAAAAGGTGATGAAGCCGATGATCCAGAGCAGGCTTGTCAGCCTGGTGGCCTTGATGCGCGAGGTGATGACCTCGAAACCGCCGTGGGAGTCCGTCACCTCGACAATGGTCATGGCGCAGATCAGGAAGAATACGATGGCCGCTGTCTCGGCCAGTTTTTCAGTGAGCTGGTGAATAACGCCTTCAACACCATGAGGACTTGCAAAGGAGTACAGTGTCCACATAAGTCCCGCGGCAATCAGCGCAGTAGCAGATTTGTTGATTTTGATGGGGTGCTCGAGCGCGATCATTGAGTAGGCTAACACGAATACAACAGCTACCATGGTCATCATTTGTTTGGACCTCCTTGTAGTTGTTTGCTGCGAAAAGATGTTACTGCTGCTTCAGCGCTCATTTTGTTGCCCTCCTTTTAATTTTGCTGAATCTTGAATCTTGAATTTTGAATATTGAATTTCTTTTAAATCTCATTCAACAATTCATCAAATACCTCTGCTATTCTGACAAGACCGACAAAGTGTCTTTGGTCTTCTATAACCGGCAGCATTTCAAGATCATTCTGAATCATTAAATCCGCCGCCTTGCGGATGCCGTCAAACGGTTCGACATGGAATTTCAGAGGCGACATTATCGCGCTCACTGGGCGGTCTGCCGCCTTTTCAGGCCCTTTAAGCCCCTTTAATAAGTCCCTTAAGGACAATATCCCCATCAGGTCGTATCTTTCGTCAAATACAAGCGCTACCATCGGAACAGGATAACTCCCGCCTCCGTAAAGAGACAATCTGACTATCTCCACGGCCTTGCTTATGGCGAACCAGTACGGCACGTGAGGGTATTCTGAAATGCCGACCATGATGTCTTCTACGGTTTTGTCCTTTGTCATGTCAGACTCCTTCTATAGAGTTCAGGGAGTTTGAGAGTTTGAAGAGTTTTGTGGATATTTAGTGTCTGTGTATAAACTCAGCATTAGACCGTCATTCCCGCAGTCTGTTGAGCGGGAATCCAGTCTTTACAGTAAGTTCTGGATACCCGATTAAGGACTTCGGGTATGACGAAAATAAAAAGTGGCACTTTATACACAGACTCTATTTAAACTCCTTCAACTCTATAAACTCTCTAAACTCTCAAACTGATTCTTTCCCCATCCACCACCGCGTAACACGAGGAGGGCCAGATATAGTTGATATCCGCGCCGTGTATCTGTATTCCGGTTATCACCGCATAGTTGCTCTTTTTAACATCCACAACTTTCGTTATCGTGTTTTCAAGGTCTGCCTGTATTGCCGCTTGCGTTATCCTTGTGAGTTCAAGGAGGTCGGGGACGTGGCCGTATGGTATCTCTCTCAAGAGTCTCATCCTGATAAGGCTCTGTTCAACGTCCTCGTTGTCCATCATCAGATTGACCCTGCCTCCGGCCATTTCTTTTTGAAAGGCGTTCAGCGCGCCGCAGGCGACCGATTCTCCTTCTCTGCCCATACGCTTGCAGATTCCTATATGCCCCTCGGCGTCAATTGCTATGTGCGGCAGGGCGTAAAAGACGTACCGCTCCTTTCCGCCTTCAATCGGCGCGTGATGCATGGCCGCTGCCAATCCCGTTTTTCCCGCAAAGAACATCCCGGCAAGGCTCGAAAGATTGAAGGCCTCACCCCACATGTGTTTAATAATGCTCCTCAGGGACTGTGAAATCTCGTCCCGGCAGATGCATGTGGCGGCAATCGAATTTTCATCATTAAAACCCAATTGTCTCAAAGCCTCATAAGTCTTTTTGATGAATTCGATCTCGGTGTATGTCTTGTCGAAAAACTTTGTCAGGATTTTTGCAGTATCCATACATCTCCATTTGCAAGGGCAACCCTCTGTGGTTGCCCCATATCGGGCAGGCACGGGGGCCTGCCCCTACGGGGTGAAATTGTCTATTTCATCAATGTCGGCATTCCCATCATCGGCCAGAAAGTGACTATTGCCAATCCTATAATCGCTACCAATCCGACGCTCAGCAACAACCCATGCCTGAAAAACTCACCGGGGGTAAACTGTTTCGACTCGTAGGCAATAGCATTCGGCGCAGCTCCGATCAAAAGCACAAAAGGCATGCCTGCTGTCAACAGTGATGAATAAAAAATCACATCAGGCGCAACCCCCAGATAGGGCGCTATGACAAGAGAAACCGGCAGCGATATTGCGATTGCAGCCACGTTCATGATGAAATTTGTCATGATGAGCACGAAGGTCGCTATACTCAGAACGAATACGAGCCAGTGCGCGTTCTGGAACATGACGAGCCAGTTCACCGCCAGCCACTGGGCCGCGCCTGTCTGCCAGAGACAGAAACCTATACTCATAGCGCCGCTGAAGAGGAGGATGATATTCCAGGGGATGTCCTCAAGCTCCTTAACAGTCAGCACCTTAAATACGAAGAATAAGAGAGTTGATACGAGCATGATTGCGGCCCTGTCCAGCGACTTTAAGGCGGGCACAAAGGCCTGCATGGACATTACGGCTATAGCGCCTATGACAGTGATGATCACAAACTTCTCATCCCTGGTCATTGGCCCGAGTTCTTTTGTGAGCTTGCCGACCTTTTCCTTAAGCCCGGGTATTATTTTCTTTTCAGGCTTCAGAAAGACCATCAGGTAAACCCATATCAGGAAGACCATTCCCCAGCCGATAATGAAAGAGTATTTCGTAAGTTCAAAGAACCCGATGGTCCTGCCGGTGAATTCGGCAAACATGCCTGCGCCGGCAGCGGCGCGCGCTGAACCCAAAAAGGTGATTACGCTGCCTGCACCTGCCGCGTAAGCCATGCCGATAAACAAAGATTTACCGAAATTTGTCTGTTTGTCCCCTTCACCATACAGGGCATTGACCGCAAGGAGTATCGGAAATACAGTGGCAGCGGCAGCGGTATGCGCCATAACATGTGCAAGCCCTGCGGTAACTACCAATGCTCCCAATAAAATCATATTTGTCTTCTCTCCCACGACCTGAAGCATCTTGTAAGCAAGGCGTTTTGTAAGACCTGATTTCGTAAATGCAAGTCCAACTACGACCGAAGCAAAGATAAACATAACCGAGGGGTCCATGAAATCCTTGAAGGCCTCTTTTGCGGGACGGATCGCGAACAGGGCCTGAAACACGCCGATTGCTATGGCTGTCACGCCGATCGGCACAACCTCAAAAATCCACCAGATGCTTGCCAGCATGAAAAGGGCCAAAGCGCCTTTCCCCTCCTTCGGCAAAGGGAACGCCTTTCCAGTCGGGTCAATGGCGTCACTCCAGGGCGGCATAAAATAAACGAAAAGAAAAAGTCCCAGGCCTAATAAAATAAAAAACGTACGCTTCCAGTCAAAAGGGACTTTCGGAGCTTCCGCCACAACTATATCTTTCGGAGCTTCCGGCAGCCCTTGAGATGTATTAATATCTTTCTCTGCCATTGTATTTACCCCCTTCCTTCCAGAATATTATTTGACAGCTCATCAAAGACTTCTATCATTCTCACGAGACCGACAAACTTTTTATTGTTCTCAAGAACGGGAAGCAAAGCCAGTTCATTATGCACCATGAGGTATGCCGCCTTTGTGATAGGGTCGTCCGGCAGCACGAAGAATTTAGCCGGAGTCATAACATCGCTTATCGGTTTCTCCGCCATCTCTTTTGACTCTTTGTTGAAAAGAGTGTCCCAGAGAACAGATAATCCGGCTTCATCCGCTACATGACCCTGAGCTTTTGTTGTAGGCTTCAGGAACCTCGGCTCGAGGCCTCGAAGTATGTCCTTCATCGATACCGTTCCGACGAGGTTGTACTTTTCATCAAATACCAGCACCGCCATCGGCTGAAGACATTTTTCCTTGGTGAGCAGGGATTTCTTGATAATCCCTATGGCCTGCCTTATTGAGAACCAATAAGGTATGTGGGGGAATTCAAAGACGTCAATCATCAAATCCTTTGCCACCTTGCTTGTTGACATAAAGCCTCCTTTTTGATTGTATAAGAATTCAGAATTCAGGAGTCAGAATCCAGAATAAAGGCCCTTATTTTTATTCTGTCTCCTGTATTCTGTATTCTTTTCACTTTCTCTCCATCTCTATATAAAACCTGAACCGCTCCGGTCTCTTGACCGAACGCATATACATGACCTGTGTATCTCCAGCGTAGAAGTGCTGTTCCAGCAGCATGGCGACGGCCCCTTCGGGCAGACCGAGCACCTGCCCCTCAGCAGCGGTGACATGGGCAATTTCTATGAAGTCCACTATCCTCGTAATCTTCATCCCATATTTTTTTTCAAAGAGATCGAACAGGGAATTATCTTCAACGTCATCGTGAAGCAGGGAAGGACACAGATGATGCGGGATATACGATTCCTGAAGCAGAATAGGTTCATTATCCAGCAGGCGGAGTCTCCTGATATAAATGATATGCCTGTCTTCAGGGACGCCAAGTTTCACATCGATATCATCGATGGGCATTGTAACAGTCTTTGCAAGAAGCTTTGTTGAGAAATTGACCCCGGCTTCAAGCATAAGCTCTCTGAAACTGGTCGACATCATCAGGCCTTCGGGAATTATCCTTTTGCAAACGAATGTCCCTTTCCCCTGCTGGCGGGTAAGATATCCCTGTCTTACGAGCTCAAGCACAGAGAGCCTTACGGTGGCCTTGCTTACTTCGTAAGTCCTGCAAATCTCTTCTTCCGTGGGTATTTGAGAAGTGACAGGCCAATCACCGTCTTCTATCTTCTTTTTAAGAATGTCGAAGAGCTGCACATACAGCTTCTCGGATTTATGCCTGTCTATTAAATTATCCATGTTCGAGAGAATTCATACTGTCTTTATGTCTTTATTATCTTATTCATTATAATGTTATAATAATATAAACTTAAAGTATGTTTGTCAAGACCTTTACGGGAATTTTATAATTTAATTAGAAAATTAAATAAGGCGCAGTTTATCTATTCTGAATATTTTATGACGCAAATTTTAATTCTTTCCATTTATAATTGTTATAAGTCAGAAAATTTTAAAAAGTCCTGTTATAGCCAGGTCTCTAATCAGCATGCTAAATATCTTTAAACGGTTCAGAAAATCCGACAAGACAAAAAGTAAAGGAAACCTGCGGGCCTCTCTGAAAGAAAGATACATTGTCTTTCAGAAACTCCTTGCCGAAAATAACGCCGTCCTCAGCCTCATGGCGGACATGGAAGAGAAGAGCTCAGGCGAATACCTGTTTGACAGGCATTATCTGAACACGAATGTCGGTTTACTGTCGGACAAGGTATTAAACATCATCGAATGCCTCAATATCCTGTCTCATAACAGGTTCGGGTCATTGCTCGGAAAACATGAAAATATTAAGTCGGAAATAGAGTTGACGTTGGCACACAAGATCGAGATTCCGGTCAGCGATATTACCATTCCCGTCGAAAACCTTACAAAGGAAATGATGAATATCGCCGGCGGAAAGATGGCTCACCTTGGAGAGATAAGGAGCCGTCTTGCCCTGCTGACGCCCGAGGGATTTTCAATCAGCGCATACGCTTACAGGAAATTCATGGACCATAACAGGTTAGCTGATAAAATAAATGAAAGGCTTTCTGTATTGAAGGCGGATAACATGGAGGATATCGACCTGGCAAGCGGAGAGATCCGGGAACTGGCTATAAATGCGGAGCTGCCGGATGACCTGCGGACGGCAATAGAAACAGCAGTTGAGAGGTTAAAGATTGAGCAGTTAAAAAATCCCCCTTTATCCCCCTCCGTCAAAGGAGGAATTCCGGAATCTCACCCTTTGACGGAGGGGGTTGAAGGGGAATTTAAGGTGTCGGTCCGCAGCAGTGCTATTCATGAAGACGGGGCATTCAGCTTCGCAGGACAATATTCAACCTTTCTCAATGTGCCTCTCAATTCCGTCCTCCGGAAATACAAGGAGGTTGTGGCGAGCCTGTTCAATCCCAGGGCGATATTCTATTACAAGACCAAGGGCTTTTGTGATGACGACATGGTAATGTCGGTTGGGGTCCTGAAGATGATCACTGCAAAGGCAGGCGGGGTCATGTACTCACGGGAGCCGAATGATCCTGAAAAGAAGACGACCGTAATTAATGCGATATGGGGTCTCGGCAATCTGGTGGTAGACGGCACGGAAACCCCGAATCTCTATATCGTTTCAAGGGAGACGGGCTCCATTTCAGAAAAACGGGTGCCGGTCCAGCAGCGCATGTGCATATGTAACACAGACGGCGATATCACAGACGTTGCCGTGCCGGATAATTTAAGAGGAATCCAGTGTCTGACGGATGAACAGATAATAATGCTTTCAGGGTACTCCGAAATTCTTGAAGCCCATTACGGCTCGCCACAGGACACGGAATGGGCGCTGGACGACAATGACCGGATATACATACTGCAAAGTCGCCAATTAAGAACGTTTGATGTAAAGAGTACAGCGCCCGTCGTCCCAAGAAGGATTGAGAAATATAAAATTCTGATTGACAGGGGCGTCGTTGCCTGTAAAGGGATAGCTTGCGGCAAGGCGTTCGTTCTTAAAGACGACGAAGGCCTCAAAGACTTCCCTGAAGGCTCAGTGCTTGTGGCAATACATACTGCGCCGAAATATGTGACGGTCATGGACAGGGCCTCCGCCATTATTACGGATGTCGGGAGCGCGACAGGACATATGGCGTCTCTTTCGAGAGAATATAAGGTGCCGACTATTCTCGATACGGGAAACGCCACGGACATCATCAGAGACGGCCAGGAAATAACGGTGGACGCAATCAATTGCAATGTGTATGAGGGGAAAGTGGAGGAATTGATCAATTTAAGGACCGACGCTCAACGCTCGACGTTTAACGATACTCACCTTTTCAGATTACTGGAGAAGGTCCTGAAGTTGATAGTCCCCTTAAACCTGATCGATCCCGACAAAGAAGGATTTGCTCCCGAGAATTGCCGGACATTTCACGATATAACGCGGTTTGCACATGAAATGGCAATGGCGGAGATATTCAAGACCGGCAGGGGACGCGATATCGACAGCTTTGAAGACCTTATGTCCGCCATCACATTTGCGGAGTCAAACGACACCAGCGATATAGACGAACAGGCTATAGTGCTCAGGGCGGGGATCCCCGTTGAAGCTCGCCTTATAGACATCGGCGGCGGGGTGAAAGACTTTAAGAAGAAGGCGGCGCCGGAAGACATTACCTCGATACCTTTCTCCTCGTTCCTGAAAGGCATGAGGGAAATGAGATGGCCAGGCCCCCCTCCCGTGGACGCAAGAGGTTTCCTCGGAATGGCGGCGCAAACGGCAGCCATGACAGAGGCGCAGCTCCTTAAAATGGCTGAAAAGAGCTACGCTATCGTTTCGCTGAATTACATGACCTTCAGCATAAGGCTCGGATATCACTTCTCGATGGTGGAGGCTTATGCGGGAGAAAATATAAATGACAACTATATCAAATTCTTCTTCAAAGGCGGCGGCGCTGCGACCGACAGGAAACTGAGGAGAGTGCGGCTTATAAAAGAAATTCTGAAGGCGATGAATTTCAGAGTTGATGTTAAAGAAGATGTGGTCAATGCAATGCTGACCAAATACAACCCGTCCGACATTGAAGACAGGCTTTCCGTAATGGGCAAGCTGACCGCCTACACCAAACAGCTTGATATGGTCATGTACAACGACGCCGTCACTGACTGGTATATTGAGGAATTTGTCAGGGACCATGTGGAGAAGGCACTTGCACATTAAAGGCCGGCTGCATTATGAACAAGCAAGCCGACGCTCTCTTTTCAACGTTCAGCCTTTCGACCTCTTCTAACCCGGATTATTCACTTTTCATAAGTTCTTAAGGCCGTCAAACAGTCTTAACCATCTCCCGCAGAGTCCTGTTCTCTTTTTTCAGCTTTGCCATCTGCAGGGCTTTATCCACGGCAAAGAGCATCCGGTCTTTTCTGAACGGTTTCTTTATGAAATCAAACCCGCCTTTATCTTTTACTTCCAGAGCCGACTCCGCAGTGCCATAAGCGGACATGATAATCACCGGGATATCTTCGTCAATGCCCTTCAGTGCTTCGATCAGTTCAGTCCCGTCAAAAAGGGGCAGTTTCAATTCCGCGATTACAAGATCGATATCGCCTTTTCTGGCCAGTTCAAGGCCTTCCAGGGGATTATTTGTAATCACAGGCTTATAATGTGTAACTTCCATGATGAGCCTGCTCAGAAGTAACAGCATGTCAGGCTCGCTGTCAACAATCAATATCTTGTTCTTCATATTTCACTCCCTTCAGTTAAGAAGAAAGCAAGTTAAGTGCCTGCATGCAACTCACTGAAATATAAAGATAGAGATTGCTTCCGTAGTGATATGGACGTTTCAGATTTAAACAGCGGTGAACAGCCGTGGGCTGCCATTACCCCTCAAACTGCTTTAATCTTGTCTTCAGCGTCCTGTTTTCTTTCTGAAGACAGGCCCACTTCAAGGCCTTGTCTATTGTGAAGAGTATCTGTTCTTTCTTGAACGGTTTTGTGATAAAATCAAAGCCACCTTTCCCCATGGTCTCTATCGCTGATTCAACAGTACCGAACGCGGTTATTATAATTACAGGTATATCATGATCAGTCTGCCTGATGGCGTCAAGGAGCTCTATGCCGTCAAGTCCCGGCATTTTCAGGTCCGCAATCACGAGGTCGCACCCTCCGTTTTTAATCATCTCGAGGGCTTCGAACGGGTTGTTGGTCATAATTGCTTCATAAGAGGTCTTCTCTCTGATGATCATGCTCAATAACTTCAGCATGTCGGGTTCGTCATCTACTACCAATAATTTCTCAGGCATGGTTCCTCCACTATTAAATTCAAAAGAATTCAGAATACAGAAGTCAGCAGTCAGAATAGAGACCGGGATTTAATTCTGTATTCTGACTCCTGAATTCGCCTATCAAATATTCACTGGGCTTCCCGCCGGCAAAGTTATTATAAAGGTCGTTCCCGATTCGGCAGCTTCTTCCCTGGTCCTTGAATCAAAGGTTATCGCGCCGCCATGCTTGGTTATAATACCATAAGAAACAAAAAGACCTAATCCGGTGCCTTCACCCACCTTTTTTGTAGTGAAGAGGGGATCGAATATCCTGGCTCTGTGCTGACTTTCTATCCCGCAACCCGTATCGGATATTCTTATCTCGGCCCCTCTGCCGTCGTCAGAGGGCCCGGTAACGATAGAAAGATTTCCCCCGGCCTTCATAGCCGATATCGCGTTGTTTATGATATTGAAAAAGACCTGCTGTAATTCTCCGGAATGCCCTTTGACCGGGGGGAGGGACGCAGACAAATTCTTGTCGAGATTAATCTTGCTGAGAGATGCAGTATTGCCTATAACAGACAGCACGGAGTTAATATTCTGATTGACGTCTACATATTCTTCAACCTGCTCTGAGAAGCGCGTAAAGCTCAAAAGGTTCTCGACGACCCTTTTGGCGTTTGTTCCCTGTCTTTCTATGGTCTTGAGAATCTCATAAAGCTCCGAGTCCGGAGACGTCTTCTCAAGCTGCAGGTCGGTAAAACCGAGAATTATCGCAAGAGGGTTGTTTATCTCATGCGCCACGCCCGCCGCCAGGGTCCCCACCGACGCAAGCTTCTCCGTATGAAACATCTGCTCTTCCATCTTCTTCCTTCTCGTAATGTCTCTGGCGATTCCGAGCACGGAGGAGACGTCTCCTTTTTCATCCTGAAGGGCGTTGAAATTCGTGCTCAGCCAGTATTCATTGTCGTCAATGCTGACCGAATAGACTATCTGTCTGCTTTCTCCGGTTTTGTATACATCGTCGATGGCCCTGAACTGCAGGGAAGCGCCGCTCTCATTGTGACATATCTCCCCTATGTTTTCTCCCACAAGCTCTTCTCTGGGTTTTCTGAAAAATACCGATCCCGCCTTATTTATGGATGTAATATCACCTGCCGGATTCACCGTAAATATGATGTCGTTGGCATTTTCTATGAGCAGCCTGTGCCGGTTTTCCGATTTCTTTAATGCGATGGTCTTCTTTGCGACCTCCTGCTCAAGGGCATGGGACCAGGTTATCATAAAGGAAATAAGCGTTATGCCTCCCAACAGAATAATGACGATAATAAGTGTTTGCAGCGAAAACTGGCGTATATGTATGGAATGGATTGCATTCTCGACTTCGCTTATCGGGGCCACGACCGCCACCGACCACAAATGGCTTTCAGGCTGGCCGAGATGGATCGGCGTATAGGCAATCAGCTTCTTCATCTCCCCCTGCTCCCCCCTGTGCCATCCGGAGATATACCAGCTCGTTCCCTCCTTTCCGGTGAGCATCAGTTTCTTTTGTATCTCGTTGATCCTGTCAAAGGATATTGTGGGCTTTTTTTCCTTTCTCGCCTCAAAGGCATTTTTCCCTATGAATTCTCTTTCAGGGTGATAGAGGAAGGTCCCGCTTTTATTTATGACCCATGCATACCCGGTCCTTCCCGATCTGATGCCCTTCGTTATTTTTTTTATCATTTCAGTTGTATCGACGGTAAACAGCAGAACGCCCGAGAATTTATTGGTCGCCACTGGGTTTGCCTCATCAACGGATACCTGCCAGACAGGCACTGCCATTTTCATTACAAGAAATTCCTTCCCGTCCTCTTTTCGTCTCCACGGCGCTTCGCGTTCCCTGAGAAGGATGCTCCCTTTATTCTCCGCGTGACGCGCCCATTCCAGACATTTACGGTCTTCCGGGGCTGAATTGCCGACCTGGTGACCGCCGCTGTCGAGCAGATGGGTCCTCTGTCCCGTGGATTCAACGTATCTTATTTCCAATGCCCCTTCCTCCCTGATGCTCGAAAAAGTGATACCCATTCTCTTGCCCATCGAGACCCTTTCAAAATACTGAATGGACGGCGACAGGCTGAGCAAAGATAATTCCTTCTTGAGGAGATTCAGTCTGTTTTCTATCTGCCTTGCCGCGAGCTGGGAAAGGACCAATTGCTGTTGATTGAAATCGTTGGTTACAATTTCCTTTACCTTCTTTGAGTATGTCCAGCCAAGAATAAGGACTGCCGCGAGCAGGACAGGGGTAATCAGGGCCAGTGTAATCTGGACCGTGCTCAAATGAAAAAGCCTGTATCTTTCTATGAAACGAAGAATGTGGCCCTTCAGTCCGGGACTTGAGGAACCGATATCTTTGGAGTGAGTGCTATGCATATCCTGTTTAAAGGCTTAAGGGACAAAGGCGCAAGGTTGGACAGCTATTAAAGTATTGCCCCCCTGACCTTAAGGCCTTGAAACTTTTTTTGTCCCGCTGCCGGCCCCGTTTTTTGAAACCACCACGAGAGGACATTTCATATTTTTCCACGCGTTCTCAAAAGAATTTTCCCTTGCATCACATCCGATATTCAGTTCTCTCTCGGCCCCGACTATCACAAACAGTATCTCGCTCCTTTTATCCGTATAGTCGAGTATCGCCTTTTTTACGCAGCCGTGTTTCATCACGAGGCTGAATCTGAAGCCCACTCTTTCGACCTCCGATAAAAAAACTTTGAGTCCCTTCCGGTCCTTTTCGGAAGCGGATACGTAAAGTATTTCCAGACTCGCCCTCATTCTTTCACTTATGCTCAGGGCATATCTCAGGGCGCTCCTGTCAAAAGCCCCATCGGAAACGGCAAGGAGGACGGTTTTATGGTTTTTTTCGGGCGCTCCCGACGGCTCATTCATAAACATTATTTCCCGGGGGCCCTCATTTGCGTGCGCGGCCTTTTGGTGAGCTGGTCTCTTTTTTCGGTCCGCTTTTCGCCTCTTAAAATTTCTCTTGCGCTCTCCTCCTCCCCGGCTTCGGCAAAGGCGGCCGCGGCATAAACATCTTCCATCTTTTTCAGAATCTTTTTCATATACTGTCCCTCCTTTGGTAAATTAACTGAATTTCGAAGTATATATATCACAATCCGTGCCAGGCCCGATCAAACCTCGTAACCCCTTAAAATTATTGACTCACCTTAGTTTTATGATAACAAGGGCCGCCAGGGCATAAACGTTGCATTTTGCAATTAGAATTCAGGTTTATCAATAATCCCCGCCGCATGCGGAGTATAACACCATATAATGCTTATCTTTTACCTTTCATTGTAAAAGATGTTGCATTTAAGGAATAGGGATTGCACTATGCAACATTATAACTCCCTGTCCCCAGACTCCTAATTCTTTCATGACCATCTCCTCAGCGCCTGAGTTTATGCAATCGGCAGGCCATCAACTCTCTTCCGCGAATAATTTTTGACATCTGATTATTGTTCTGTTAATTTAGAGGCAGGCATTGCCGCTGTTTTGGAAAAGCTATGAAAAAGGGAGAGTTTAAAAAGTATTGCTGGGGAAATCATATTCAGCTCCTCGTGCAGTTTGGCTCAAGCGCTACCGGTACAGAACATGCCGGAAGCGATATCGATATTGCCGTCTTATTAAAATGGAAAAGCAAGGTCTCGAAGCTGAAATTGATTTACGGGCTCGATGAGTTTTTTGACGGCAAAAAAATTGACCTTGTCGTCCTGACGCCGGAAACAGACCCGCTCCTTCTTTATGAAATATTTTTCCGGGGCAGACCTCTTTATGAAAGCAAAAAAGGCATTTTCATCAATCAGAAATTAAGGGCCTGGAAGCTCTATCTCGACACTGCAAGGATACGCCGCTTTAACGATAAATATCTGAAGGCCCTTAAGAGAAAGGTCGCCCATGTCGCCTGATGTCATAAAGAAAAAACTTGTTTCGCTTACCGGTTATCTGAACGATCTCATGCCGTACAGGAAGATCACGTTTAAAGACTTCATGCAGAAGCATTATGAGATCGAGCGCATTCTGGAACTCCTTGTGATGACCTCCAGTGATATAGTTTTTCATCTTATAACAGCAAAGGGGGAACCCGCACCGGCATCTTACAGGGCGGCTTTTTTGCGGGCGGGAGAAATGGGACTGATCAGCAGGAGTCTGAGTAAGAAGCTCGCACTGAGCGCAGGCTTAAGAAATATCCTTGCTCACGAATATGAAGAGGTCGATTACAGTATCGTCCATAAAAGCATCCCTGCCGCCCTTAGAGATTTCACGAAACTTGTAAAAGAGCTTTCGTAGTAGCGTCATAAATTTCCCAAAACCCGACCGTCCGTGGCTGCCCATAATAAGGGGCACTTATCGAGAACGTCGCACGGGCGCTGCTACGCCCTGAGCTGATTTTTCGGGCGCGCCGGGGGCCGCGTAGTGTCTCTGCTGTCATACCGCGTCTCTTTCTCCCTCATTATCTCTCTTGCGGCGTCATGCTCCCCCGCTTCGGCGAACGCGGCCGCCGTCATCATCTTCTCCAGTTTTCTGATTATCCTTTTCATAGCAACCTCCTTTGTTTCTCGTCTGTAATAATAATGTCCTAACTTTCTGTCATTCCGGCAGTCTTTAAGCCGGAATCCATTTTTGCGTCTTAAAGAACCCTGGATTCCCGCTCAACAGACTGCGGGAATGACGCTACAGCGGATGTACTCAATAATAAGCTAACGGCTTTCCTTCACTACAAGCACCGGGCAGGGCGCATACCCTATGACCTTCTCCGTCACGTTGCCTATGAGAAATCTCCTGACCCCCGTCCTGCCGTGGCTCCCCATGACGATAACGTTCGACAGGCATTCTCCGGCAAGCTTCGTGATGACCTCGTACGTCTCGCCCTCCTTTACCAGCGCCGTAATGTTAAGCCCGTTACCCCTTTTTCTGATGTCTTCCGTAAATGCGTGTGCCTTCCTTATAAGTTCCTCGACGGCCTCCGGCGCCTGCGCGGAGAATTCATCCGTAACGTCGACGACCGACACGACCGTAATCTTCCCGCCGTAAGAAGTCGCGATCTCCATCGCCTTTTCCGCCGCGAAACCGCTGTATTTCGACCCGTCCGTAGGCAGAAGAATATTTCCCCATCCTAATTCGGCGTCTTTGGGAACAACGAGTACGTCCCTCCGGCTGTGCACTATGACCCCGGCGGCAACGTTTCCCACGAGCGTCTTTTCGATGCGCGACTTGCCTCTTCTTCCCATGACGATCAGGTCGTAATTGCCCTCTTCCGCGGTCTCGAGGATCATTTCAAAGGGACTCCCCTCTTTAAGCGCCGGCCTGATAATGGTGTCTTCCTCTTTGGCGACCCTGATTATCTCCGTGAGGATTTTTTCCCCTTCTTCAAGCAGCGCCCTGGTCGCCTTCTCCTTTGTGCTGAGCACATCGAACTGGTCCGGGAAGACAGGCATGGCGGTAATAACGGTTATCCAGCTCTTGTCGTCACGGGCGATCCGGCAGGCCTGCCTGAAGGCATTTTTGCCTGATTCCGACCCGTCGACAGCCACCAGTATTTTTCTGTATTTTGACATTGTTTCTCCCTGAACTTTAAGGGGCAAGGGGCCGGGGTCCAGGGAAATAACTTGACCCTTGACCCTTGACCCTTGACCCTTTTTTTTCTACGCTTCTTTCTTCACCTTTGCCTTTTTCATGCTCAGCCCGAGACCGTCGAAGATATAGAATATGGCGTATCCCCACCACATGGTATAAGCCACATAGAATATCAACAGTCCGGACATCATGCCCGCGTGGTCGGCGACCTTGTTGGCGTCGATCTTGTAGAAATTGTAGCCGGGCTCCACTCCCTTTTTGACGACTTCGGCTACGACCTTCGCCTCTGCGATGAGCTTCTCTTTCTTCAGGTTCTTTTCAATGCCGGTCAACGCAGTCCACCAGTTCTTCAAAACCGCCTTTTCATCATAACCGTACCGGTCGGCAACGGCCTTGCCTTCGTTCTTATACATGGCGTCGGCGTCCCGAAGCGCGCTTTGAAGAATGGCCCCGAGGTCGCCTTCCACCTTCATTTCCTGTCCATTTACAGCAGCGGTCGCGCCCGCGGCAGTAAAGAGCTTTGCCGTATTCCCGGCCTGCTCCGCGTTTTCTGTTTTAATGGTCACGGAAACGGATTTGCCCGCAATTTTTTCTACCGACTTCATGACCTTCGGTATAAAGTATGAAGAGCCCTTGGCTAACTTGTTGAAGCTGTCGTCCGAAAATACGAGCCCGTTCTTCCCGTTAAACACCGGAGTGAATATCAATGCCAGTACGGCAAGAAAGGATATCGCAAAAACTACTCCCAAACTGAATGTCTTTTTATTTTTCACTAACATGTTACGCCTCCTCCTTTACAAGCTCCGGCTTCGCATAATCTTCCTCGCCGCGCAATACACCGATATTTGCCACGAATTTGCCTATGACCCATACCGCGAAGGCCGCGACGACTATCCAGAATATGTAATTGCCGGCGGTTTCGATCCCCTTGACAACGGGCTTAGACCAGTTGATGACTTCAAGTTCCACAAGTTTCTTGGGAAGTGTAGCGGCCCTGTTGATAAAACCCGCGAGAATGGAAACTGCATAGAAGCCCCTGATGTGTATTCCTTTTACGACCTTTGTTGTGAGCGCCCCCACCTGAATGCCTATGAGTGAGCCGAGGAGCATTCCCATAGCGAGCGTGTAAAACACATATCCGTAAATCGCATACTGTGTAGTTGCGGCGAGACCTGCGGTGAAGATGATCTGGAGGATGTCGGTCCCTACCGTCGTCATCGATGATACTCCGAAGACATAAACGAACATCGGGAATGTGATGAAGCCGCCGCCGACGCCCATGATTGCAGCCATCAGCCCGACGACAACGCCGCCCATCGCAACGATCACGCCGGAGATTTTCCTGCCGCCCGGAACGAAGTCCTCGTCAAACCTTATTGCCGGCGGGATGTTTACATTCTGTACCTTGACGGCGAGACTTGTCAGGCCGGAACTTCCGCCGTGAGCATCTCCCGTGTCTTTTGATTTTCTCGACTTCAGGAAGTCCGCCAGCGCGTAGAAGCCGAGGAAACCTAACAGCACCGCGTAGATGAGGCTGATAAAGGCCTCACTCAGGTTCGGGTCATAATCATAGAGACCCTTGTTGATCGCGCCGCCGATGAAGGTCCCGCCCGCGGAACCGACAAGGAACGCGATTGCCAGCTTGCCCGAGACGTTGCCGAGTTTTTTGTGAACAGCCGTCCCCATTATCGCTTTTGCAAAGATATGGAAAAGATCGGTGCCGACTGCAAGTATGCCTTTTACTCCCGCCGCCATCAGGGCCGGGGTTATGATAAAGCCGCCTCCCGCTCCGATACATCCGGTAATAAGACCCGCGCACAAACCGATTGCTATCGACACAAGAAAAATTCCGGTTGAATAAAATGCCGGCGCGTAAGCCGTCTTGCTCCCTAACATATCGCCCGCCTCCACCATTCCTACCGCGATTATCGGCAGCGTCATGATAAGAAGCAGCCACATTTTTTTCCTTTGCTTCAGGATGCTCATCGAGACCTCATAGTCCCATTTGGCGTGGGCCATCGACGCCATCTTCAGGAATTCAAATACTCGTCTTCCCGTTCCCATTTTGATTCTCCTCCTTCTGTTTTTGTTTTTTTCATGTGCGGGTTTGAAACCCGCCCCTACTAAACTCTTGACTCTTGACTCTTAACTCTGTTTTCACGCCGTTGAAGGCATTTCACCTTTTGAAACCACCACCAGCGGACACTTCAGTTTCTTCCACGCGTCCGACAGCGCCTTACCACCTCCTTTGCATTCGATATCGAGCTCGGGGGTCGAGCCGACTACTACAAACAATACGTCCTTCCTTTTTTCCGTATAGTCGAGGATCGCCTTTTTCATGCAGCCTTCTTCAGTGACCAGATTGCACGGTATCCCCTCCTTTGCCGCCTCGGAGAGGAATTCATGTAATGCCGCGTTCTTTACCTCCGACATCTTCAGATAGAGGACATCGATGGCCGTCTTTATTCTCTTGCTTATATTTATGGCGTACCTGAAAACATTTGTATCGACCTTCCCTTCGGAGACCGCAAGCAATATCGTATTCTTGTTATGAAGGATCTCCCTCGCCTTCTCATGTTCCCCTGCCTCGGCAAAGGTGATGGCCGACATCAGGTCTTCAAATCTCTTCATTTTCATGTTCTTTTTTTGATCTCCGTTTAAAGTGTGTCCTGGATTTGAAGGGGTTAATATCAACAACCATGCCACGACGGAAGAAACATGTATCGATCTGATAAAACAGCATTTTTGCATCGTTGCACAAACTGAAGGAAATGATTAAAACATTGCATTATGCATCGTGGATATTTAACCGCCCTGCAACTAACTGTTTAATATGGCGTTTAGATGATGTTGCACAAAGGCGTCTTATGTTGCAATATGCAATCAACAATGGTAGGATGTTATAGAAGCGAGTGTAGTGAGTCGTAATCCCTCTACATTGAAGCTCTTGAAAACTGTCATTCCCGAGGTAGTAATCGGGAATCCACCCTTCGACAAGCTCAGGGCCTCAGGGTGGATTCCCGCTTAAGGACCGCGGGAATGACGGCTTGAACATATGTAAAGAAAAGCCGGACGCACTACACTGAACATTAGATCGGAATACAAAAATGGAAACAAAGCCTAAAATACTGATCGCCGATGACGAGACGATTGCGCTGAGAAGTCTGGTCCACGTTATGCAAAAGGAAGGATACGCGGTCATCGGGACCTCGAAGGGGCAGCAGGCCCTGAAGCTGATCGAAGAACAGGGGTTTGATATAGTGTTGACCGATTTAAAGATGGAAAAGGTCGATGGTATGCAGCTCCTGAAAAGGTGCCGTGAGCTTAATCCTGACTCAGAGGTGATCATGATAACCGGATACGCGACCGTACAAAGCGCGATACAGGCCATCAAGAAGGGGGCTTACGACTACATTTCTAAGCCTTTCAAGCTTGACGAGGTGAGAAGGGTCGTCAAAGAAGCGCTCGAGAAAATAAGGCTGAAAAAGGAGAACGCCCAACTGAGGGAGCAGCTTGAAAAATTCGAAGGCAAGGTCAGGATCATTACCCAGGACCCCGCGATGCAGAGGCTGCTTGAGACGTCCAAACAGATCGCGCCGACGGACTGCAATGTCCTGCTGAGCGGAGAAAGCGGCACGGGGAAGGAAATGTTCGCAAGGTACATCCATATCCACAGCGCAAGGGGAGGCGGTCCGTTCTTTGCGATTAATTGCGGCGCCTTCACGGAGGAGCTTTTATCAAACGAGCTGTTCGGTCATGAAAAAGGGGCGTTTACAGGCGCGACAACGGACAAGAAAGGGCTCGTCGAAATGGCGACCGGAGGGACGCTTTTCCTTGACGAGATCACGGAGATGCCCCCGTCCATGCAGGTGAAGCTCCTGAGGGTCATACAGGAAAGAGAGGTGCTGAGGCTCGGCGCCACAAGACCGCTCAAGGTCGATGTCAGGTTCATAGCTGCGACAAACAGGGACATACTCGACGCGATAAAAAGGGGCGATTTCAGGCAGGACCTGTATTTCAGGATGAATGTCGTCTTTCTGCATATCCCTCCCCTGTCGGACAGGAGGGAAGATATCCCGATGCTGAGCTATTATTTTCTAAAAAAATATGCGACCCTCATGAAAAAAGATGTTAATGCCGTTTCCCAGGAAGTAATAGCGGTGCTGATGAATTACGACTTCCCGGGAAATGTCAGGGAGCTGGAAAATATCATAGAGCGGGGAGTGGCCCTTTCAAACGGAAATATTATGGAGACGGCCCATCTTCCCGAAGACCTTAAGGAGCTGAGCATCAGGACGTTCAGGAAAAAAGAAGGCAGGATACCCTCCCTCGATGCCCAGGAGGAGTCTTACATTAAATGGGTCCTGAACGAGACCGGGGGCAACAGGACCGCAGCCGCGCAGGTGCTGGGAATAGACAGGGTTTCTCTCTGGCGCAAGCTGAAAAAATATGGGATGGAGGAGGGGTAAAAATTCCGCGTCATCTGCTGCGGTGGTTGATTGCACCGCAAAATTTAAGCGCCGACTATAAAAACAGGGCATGGGGCCCGGTTAATGACCTTTTCCACCACATTGTCTCCAAATAACTTTCTTATCCAGCTCCGTTTTTTCGCCCCCATGATGATGACGTCGCATCTTTCTTCCTCGGCGACTTCCACGATTTTTTTATCGACAGCGCCTTCTTCCAGCCGCGTCTTTATCAGGGCACCTTCGGACTCGGCCATCTCTCTAAGTCCGGAGGCGGCCTTCTCCCCTTCGCTGTTCAGCACGTCCCCGATGTTCCTGATTGCCGTCAGGTCCAGATCGCCTTCATATGGCGGTATCACTTTTACGACCGTGACCCAGCATTTTTCATCGCAGGCAAGTTTCAGTCCTTCTTTAAGGACATTCCTTGAGCCGTTTACCGCTATTAATATTTTCCTGTAACCTTTCATAGTTAATGACCCTCCTTTACTCCATCACTCCCCGCTTCCTGACTTCATCACTTCATATTCACTTCGCCACAAGCACCGGACATGAGGCATTCGTAATCACCCTCTCGGTGGTGCTGCCGAGAATTGCCCTGTCAACACCCGTGTACCCATGGCTCCCCATTATTATCAGATCATTCTTGAGGCTTGCCGAGGTCTTTATGATCTCCTCCGAGGCAGGACCTTCCAGTATCTCTGTTTTCAGCGAGACGCCCCCATTCGCGGACGCAAGCCTGTTTGCCGTATCGAGAATCTTTTGGGCCTCAAGCATCAGGCTTTTCTGTATTGACCCGGTCCTGAAAAAACCGATCATCTCTTCATAGCGGGGGATCACATAGAGGACCGTTATCTCCGCATTATCAATCTTCGATAAATGAAGGGCCCGGTTAAGCGCTTTCTGGCTGGGCACCGACGCATCAAAGGGGACCAGTATGGATTTATATTCTCCTGTGCATTCCTCGCATGGTTTCTTGATGACCAGTACGTCTGCCGGGGAGTTGACGATTACCTGTGAAGTGACGCTGCCCATCAGCAGCCTGTTTAACCCCCTCCTGCCGTAGGTCCCAAGCACGATGAGATTCGCCTGCTTTTCCCTCGCGATGTCAACTATGACAGCCGGCGGATCGCCCTCGCAAAGCAGGGACTGCACCTCTATGCCGAACTCTGAAGTCAACATCTCTTTTGTCTGAACACACGCCTTTTCTCCGACCTTAAAGCGTTTTTCCAACTGCTCCGGGGCAAGCCCGAATTCCTCGGTATCAAAATATACGGCATGAACGAGGATGAGTTTTCCTCCGTGCCTCTTTACCCGGTTTGCCGCCTCAATAAGCGCGGCCCTGCTTGATTGCGATTCATCGAACCCGACTAATATCGTTTCATACATTTTTTTCTCCTTCGGGTCCGGCATCACCTGAACATTGTCCCGTGTTTGATCTTTATGTTTGTCGAGCATGGTATCCTCTGATTTTAAATTTTAAATTTCAAATCTCAAATTTAATATTTTCTTAATGCGCCCCCCCGCCCTTTCTGAAAATCAACCCTACGCCGAAGCCCGCGGCCAGCGCGGCAAGGATGGAAATTATTCCGTACATCGCTGCCTTGCTTCTGGCCATTTCGGCCAGGGCCTTTACTATCCCGACCTGTTCAACCGATACATTTGCTTCTGCTTTTTCAATGACCTGTCTGTCTTTTACCGCATACACGGTAACTATATAATCCCCCGGAGGGGCCTGATAAGGCCAGTCTGTCAAAATATAGTAAGCCTGCCTGCCGCCTTCAGACGAGGTCATTATCTTTCCGGAAGAACTTCTGTACAGATTTGAAGATTCCTTGTATTTCAAAAATTCATCGAACCACTTTAATTTTTCGTCTTCACCGGAGACAGGCGTTATTTCAATGTGCCTGCTTAACGCCGGATAGCCGATCACATATTTATCCATCTCTTCGCGGCTGAGCATGTCTTCCAACTTTTTTGTGCTGTGGACCGAATAGAGGTACGGGGTATTCTCGAAGTCCAGGTTCCCCACGTTCATCCATAAGAAGCCTGCGGCCTTCCCTTTTTTTCGCAGTTCCTGAGTCCCTTCAGGAGAGGTTATTTTCACAATCAGGTCCGTTCCCGGATCAGCCTCACCCTTTACGCTTACCGAACTGCCGTGATAGAAGAAGTCGATCTTGATGTGGTCATGATTTGCCTTTATGGTAAGGTCCGCGAATGCTGTTGCAGATGCCGCAAAATATAAAATGCAAAATGCAAGAAAAAGAAATACCTCAATTTTGAATTTTGAATTTTGAATTTTGAATTTTTTCATTCTAATGTCCTCCTCCCTGTGATATAAGCAGCGACGGCGTTAATGTAAGTTCCAATACTATCTTGGCGGTCACAGCAAGCACGATGACCGCGAGGATTATCTTGAGCTGTTCACCCTTGAGCTTTCTTCCGAAGACCGCACCAACTTGAGCGCCGACTGTTGAGCCTAACAACAGCAGGACCGCAAGTATAAAATCCACGTTGTGGTTTGTGTATGCCTGAAGAAATGTCACTTCTATGCAATTAAACAATATCTGGAAAAGGCTCGTACCCACCACCACGTGCATCGGCATCCTCAGGATGTAAACCATAACGGGCACCATAAGAAAACCGCCGCCGACTCCCATGATTGCCGCGAGCACTCCTACAAACCCGCCAAAGATTATTGGAAGGAGGGTGGAATGCGTGACCCCCGATTTCTCAAAGCGTGTCTGAAGCGGCAGGGATTTAAGGAATTTTGTAAAACCTGACTCCTGACTGCTGACTCCTGACTCCTGACTCTGTTTTTTTGCCTTCTTCATGCTGTGCAGGCTCTCGATGAACATATACGTCCCCACGACCCCGAGCATGATCACATAGGTCATCTTTATTACAAAGTCAGCATTGCCGGTTGCCTTGAGTATCTTGATCGCCTGCACGCCGAAAAGTCCGCCGACAAAGCCTCCGACGAGCAGATAAAGCCCCATCTTGAAATCCACATTCCCGACCTTCCAGTGAGCGTATGTCCCGGAGGTGGAAGCCGCCACTATCTGGTTGGAGTCCGTGGCCGCCGCGACCGTAGATGGGATGCCGAACATTATTAAGAGCGGCGTCATCAGGAACCCGCCCCCGACCCCGAACAGGCCGGAAAGCAAACCGACCGCGAGGCCCAATCCCACGGGAATAAGTATGTTGATGCTGGTCAATGCTACAGGTAAATAAAGGTACATATAATTCATCGAAATGTTCTCCTTAATATTTCTGAAATATTTTCAATGACTGTCATTCCGGATTGCCCGCAATCATTTCCGGCGGTCGACGCAATGAGTGCAACGAATGCGCAATGACGTGAAAGAAATACTTCCCGGTTGCTAAACTTATGCAGCGGAAAACTGCTTTGCCATTGTTACAATCGGCCGTGAAGCCGTCCTTACGAGCTTCTGTAATTCGCCTGATGAAATATTGCCGTTCTCCGTAACGCTCGGGCTCAACAAGACCATGTCGACAGAATTTTTCTGCCTGAGAATATCTTTTATCGCGGAGCCCGCATCCAGAGCTACCGTATATACCTTCGCGGCGATCCCGGCGTTGTGGCACTTCTCGATCAAGGCATTCAACTTTGTGCGGGAACCGTTGTCAGGACCGGCGGACAGAATTTCTCTCGCAGTTTCAGGTTCGCCGGCCTCGGCAAAAGTTATCGCCGTCATAATCTCTTCAAACCTCTTCAATAGTTTATTCTTATGGGCCAGCAGGATGGCCAGGTCCTCATTCATTGCCTTTGCAAGGTCAATGGCATAAGATAGTCCTTCATCAAAGTCTTCGTTCTGATAAGTGACAAACAGAATCTGTTTTCTCATAGTTTTCCTCCCAAGTTACACCTAAAGAAGAGCATGAAGCATGCCAAGTAAATCTTCTTGAATTAAAAGGATAAATTCAGAAGCTAAAAAGTTATGTTTAGAATATGAACAGCTACTTAAGCAGCGATTGGTTGCGTTCGCCGAGGGGAATCGGATGATAATCTATTGAGTTGCAAAGAGATGGGCTGAACGGAATGAGGGTATTTATGGGGTGTTTAGAATATGGACGGTGTTAACAATGAAATAAACGGCACGGCAAGCAGTGCCACTACTGTGCAGATAAAATTCAATTGTTCTTTTTTAATTATGTGTGGTAGTATTTATTCATACCGATATGGAGGATGCCCGATGCCGACTGCTGTGAAGAAAACAATATCACTTCCCCCTGAACTTGCCAAAGAAGCTGAAGAGATTGCCAGCGAGGAAGGGAAGACCCTGAGCGCGGTAATTCAGGATGCCTTGCGTACGGCAAGGAAGGAAAGACTAAGGAAGGAATTCAGAGAATTGCAGGGCCAATGGAGTACCAAGGCAAAAGAAAAAGGGATTCTCACTGAGAAAGACCTTCAAAGATACCTCGCGAAATGAGGGTCGTTTTCGATTCAAATATTTTTATCTCCGCCCTCGTTATCCCCGGGAGCCAGGCTGAAAAGGCAATCTTCAAACTCATTGACAGTCAGGATTTCCTCATACTTTCCAAACCGGTTATTGATGAAATATTGTCTGTTCTTGCCCGTAAATTCGGACGCGACAGGGAAGCTGTAAGCCGTGTTGCTGTTTATCTTGCAGGGCTGGGGGAAATTATTCATCCAATCAGAGGCATCAAGATTTTAAGAGATGATCCTGACAACAGAATTCTCGAATGTGCAATCAGCGGAAAAGCGGATATGATTGTAACGGGGGACAAACAAATGCTCGCTTTGAAGGAATATAAAGGAATAAAGATAATCACCCTGAAAGAGTATCTGGGATAAATTGTTCATCGTTGGACAATATCTACTACTCTCCCCCCTCATTTTCAGGACTCCGGACGGGAGCATATCCGTCAAATAAGATAGTCGGGGCCAGTCGCTCCCCTAATTACGAAATTGTTGCGCTCTCCTAAAATCTTTGCATAATTCCTGGGTCCTTTCTTTATCAAAATATCTATGGCCTTAGAACCCATAAGGCAATGAGCGAATGTTGCCGGCATATTTTTAATCTCCGAGCTTATTATGTCTTCTCTTTATATTCCCTGAAGCCATCAACCAATTGCCGGAATGAGGTGGGTTTGTATTTCTCAAAGCTCTCTTCGTCCACGTAAACGAAGTCGTACTCCACGTCTTTCTGAACCCGGTTGATATCTTCGCACCATTGCCGCAGCCGTGCCATCTTCAGCGGCACATCCAAGTCTTCCTGCCCTTTCGTTTCGACAATGACAAGCCGCTTGGTCGCTCCGGCCATCCGTGGCCTCCCTCGACACTCCCCCCCTCCGTGGGCGTCGCCGGAGAGCTTGACTATAAAATCCGGGTAGTAGTTGGAAATGTCGCCATCCGCTTTCACGTAATCGAGCTTGAAATTGACGGCCCAGTAGTTTTTCGCGTAAGAGACCACGTCGCTGCAATTCTCCAGGAATGCGGCAAACCGAAGCTCCAGATCGCTGTCACCAATAATGCGGTTGAAGACGCTTTTCTTCGGGACAAGGTAGCCTTGATTCTTGGCCACAAAAGGCCGGGTCTGGCGCAACTTGATCGTGTCCCGGATTTCGGCGTCGCCTTTGTCCCGGACGGTCAGCGCGTTGATGGCCTTTTTAAAGGTCTCAATCAGTGTCTTGGTGGCTGCCAGTTCCGACATGTTGCGTAATGCGTTAGGGTCTTCCAGTTCCACGGGGCGGTCAAACAACTCCCCATGCACAAACGCTTTGACTTTGCCATACAGCACATCATAGCCACTGACCAGACGCAAATCCTTCATGATGCTTTGCGCGAAGTAGCCGATCACGCTGCGGTAGTCGGCAACACCGGCTGTGTCGAGAATAGTGGTATGCGTAATTTCTCCGGACACGATGTCCTTAAAGACAATCTCACGCTGTTCTTCTTCGCTGAACTGCAAATACAACACGCGCTGATGCCCCATTGCAGTGATGTCCAGATCGCCCAGGCATTTGTATTCCCGGTAGACACGCGGTGTCAGCACCGGTATTTCAATGTCCAGGGCGCTGATGTCCTTCTTCTCGTTCTCCTTGTCAACTTCGACCACCAGCGGCGTCTTCGGCCCCGTACCTTCCCCCATTGGCTTGCGCTCCAGCACCACTCCTTCGGCCTGAAGAGATTCCACGAACTCCATGAAGGCCTTGGTGCCGACCACGCTAACGTACTCTTCCACATCACCGGGATACATTTTGCGTAACCCCCTGCCCAGCGTCTGCTCTGGTAGAATGTTGCTAGTTGCGGAATATGCGCGCAGGCCGACGATAGTAGTAACATTCTTCACGTCCCACCCCTCTTTGAGCATCATCACCGAGATGATGGCCTTGTACGGGCTGTCCATTCCGTCAATCTCATTCGCCTGCTTGCGCAGTTTCTCCAGTTCGTCCTTGTCTTTGCCCGAAGCGGATTCGGAAATATCACCATTGTTTTTTGTATGAATGACCAGCACCGCGTCTTTCAAGTCAGGGTAATGCCCCTCCAGATACCCGGCCACGTCGTCACAGTTGCGCGTATCGTCGGTCATTACAAACAAGATCGACTTCTTGCCCATCTTCTCGTGTTCGGCATACGCCTTGCGCCATTCGATCACGCCGAGATGGATATAGTCGGCGTATTTCTCGGTGTACTTCGCACTCTGCCGTTCGCTCAACTTCGCGCGACTCGGCGCGTCAGGCAGAACAGGATGCTTCACCACATTTTGCTTGATGGCCTCCACCAGTGGGTAATCAGCCACGGTCTGTACAAAAATCGCCCCGTTATTGTGCTTGGGCGTGGCCGTCGTGTCCACCTGCATGGAAAGGGCCGCCCCCTTCTGCTTCAGCCGGTTGTGGATATCTTCGATTGATTTGAACCACGCCATGCGCGGGTCGTGAATATGGTGCGCCTCGTCATTCAACACCATAAGTTCATCTATATCCCGGACAATCATGCCCAAATCCACCTTGGAATCCGTGGTCGCGCCCGTGGGCCGCTTGCCCAGAAAATAATCCCGCATGTCTTCATCATCCGGTGACGGTGGAATATCCTCGCCAGAATAAACCCGATGAATATTCGTCAGGAAAATATTGCCAGTAGGCCGGGTGATCCGGACCTCGTCTTGCAGATGCAGCGTCAGTTGAAAATCGTCGCGCCAGTTGCGCCCATCAAATCCATTGTCCGGCAGCACCGGATCGTCGAAGAAGATGCGGAGGCCCTGGAAATCCCGGTAAACACGGTCCAGGACGATGATATTTGGCGTAATAACCAGGAAGTTGCGCGCCAGTTCGGATTCAGGCTCGTACAGTTTGTGATAAAAACTCCACGCCAGCGCCAGGCTCAGCACCTTGGTTTTGCCGCTGCCCGTCGCCATCTTCACCACGAACCGCCGCCAGGTTTCGTCGAACATGCTCCCCGAGACAAGGCCGCTCGCATCGAAGCGCATCATATCATGCTTGTCCTTGACCCCCACCACATCGTAGAGGTAAACAATCGTCTCCAATGCCTCGCGCTGGGCAAAGTAGTATTGAAACTCCACCATGGGATTCTCCCCTCGTCCTGACAAGGGAGAGGGGCCGGGGGTGAGGGTTTGCAGGTGCGGCGTCTTGAACCACCAATTGAGCAGGCTCCGGCTGGTGTCTGTCGCGTCCGCGTACCCAGAGTCCCGGAACTCCTTCACCTTGCGGCGCAGCTCCGCCACGAGCGGCGGCATGAGCTTCTCCATGCTGGTCTCGCGTAGCGCCTCATCGGCAGGAAACCAGCGGATGCCCGGATCGAGAATCGCATACGGGGATTGCGGAAAGTCTTTATGCAGCGCCATTAGTCACCTCTCATATTACGCATTTGTCATCTCGACCGAACGCGTGAGATTTCTCCCTTCGGTCGAAATGACAGCATTTTTTGTCATTCTGACATTCTCCTGTCATTTCGCCTTTCTCTGTCATTCCGAACGAATGTGAGGAATCTATCCTGTATCATCTCGACCTTTTTCTCTTCTGTCATCTCGACCTTCTGCTTTATTGTCATCTCGACCGAAGGGAGAGATCTCAAACCACCCAGCACTCAGATCCTTCCACTCAGGATTGACAGCGACAACCAGATTGTTCTTCTTATCTCGACGCCATTTCTTGATTTCCTTTTCCCTTGCTATCGCGGTGTGGACATCAGGCGTATCCTCAAAGTAGACTAATTTATTCACGTTGTACTTTTCAGTAAAACCTGGGACCAGCTTTGTTTTATGCTCATACACCCGTCGCTCAAGATTGTTGGTTACACCAACGTACATGACCTTGTCGTTCTTGTTCGTCAATAGATATACGTAGTAGCGATGTTCTCTGAGCATGAGATTTCTCCCTTTGGTCGAAATGACAGTGATGGAGCGAAAGACTTTTTAAACCTTTCGAATTCGAGAGGTTTAAAATCCTGATTGCGCAATTGCTTCTATTCCAATTATGGCGAATTCGCCACAATTTAAATCCGTCGAATTCGACGGGTTTAAAAAATGAGCCTCTTGTAAAAAGCCCTTTTTGTGTCATTCCAACCACCTCGCTGTCATTTCGATCAAAACGAGAAATCTTGATTTTGACGCTCGTGACAGGTTCAGTGAGGAATCTTTCACGGGAACAAAGATTTCTCCCTTCAGTCGAAATGACAGCATTGTTTGTCATTCCGAATACGAATAAACCAGGGACACTTCCCCTATTCTCAAACTCCAGCCCCAAGCTCATATATCCTCTCCCGACTTGACTATCAATCTTTGGCATCCTTCTCTTCCAATTCCAGTTTAGTGCAGCGCCCTTTATATCTTGAAGTCAATGCTAGCGCCGACGGTCTCTTTATGGGTTTTTGGAAACTCGTCCTTTTTTTGTTTCAATTTGCGGAGAGGCACTTTTCGGGTAATAGTTAAGATGTTGACAAAGCAGATCCACAATTTTTTTTGCCAGTGCATGAGAAAAAGAGACCCTGCATTCTTCAACGTTGAGCCCGGGCGTCCGCGAAAAAAAACTTATCAAAGCTAACCCTTCGTTGCTAAACAGAACATTTATTATGTCGGCATGATGGGTCGGGTTATTTGGGTTTATAGAAAGGCCCTCCGTTGGAGGGATTGTCTGATAGCCCTTTATCTGAATTTGAGCGGGCTTTTTAACTTCAGTTGATTTCTTTTTTTTGTCCATTTCAATTCTCCTTAATTAACGCCGGCAATCATATATTGATTTTGATGTTCATATAGTGCCGCTTGTCTATAGACCTGATCGTCACTGATTGTTTCAGTGAACTCCTGGCTTTCCGCTATAGTTGGTCTGCAGCCAAAGGCATGATAAATTCTGGCAACTGTTTCCAAGGTTATGTTGCTTTCAGCATTTAAAATTCTGGTAAGTTGGCTATCTTTCATTTTCATCTTAAGCGCCAAAGATTTCTGAGACAGCCCTGTTTCTCTTAATCTGGTTTTGATAAAGTCTATGACGTCAAATCTCAGGTCGAGTTCAATGCCAACGGTTGATTCTCTCGTGGTTTCAAGTATTGTTTGTGCGTATGTGCCGAAATCCATAATTAGCCTCCTATCTCATAAATCCATTGGTTGAATTTCTTTGTTTCTGCCGCTTGTTTGATGATTCTCCTTTGACTTCTATTGAGTTTCTGAGTTTTTTTGTAATACCAATTTACGGCGATAAACCTGTCAGTGCCTTCATAGAAGCCAATAATGCGGCCGATATCCTGCACTCTAATACGAAAAACGCCGTCACCTTCATGCTTAATGATTTTGTTGTCAACAACAAAACCGCCACGAGCCAAATAGTCTAGTTTATAGACAACTTCATTGACGGGACGGCCGTCCCTGTCCTTTTTTTCATAGGATCGTATAAAACCGAATACTTTTTCAGATATATATAAATCCTTTGTTCCTTTTAAAAAACGTTTAACTTTTATCATTTTAACTTATAAGTTAATTTTCCGCAATATTTATTTGACATCTCATACTCCAGGGATGCACTCTCTTCCTATGCCCGATCATTTTGCCGACGCCGGCAAAATGATAAGAAGGATCGTTTCCTGATTGTTTACAAGAAGTTATAGCTCTCTGAATTGCTTCTTCAAACCGACGCCATTGTGTATAGCCCAGAAGCGGTTGAAGTTCTCGCGCGCTCCAATACTCCGCGCCATATTCATTTTCCTTCTTTGTTTCCTCAAAAGTCTTGATCCCCAAGGCCGCCAAATCATGATTTTCCATAAGCCCCCCAGTCAAGTAAATAGTGTTGATAATTATGTCAGTGATAATCACCCTTCCGCTCTCATTATACTCGATCCCCGCCATGTAATTGTAATAATAGAATGTGATTGTGCGTAAGATATCAGCAGGCACTCAGTCTTTGATATACTCGTAAAAAATCGTCATAAACCCGCGACTGTAAAAGCGGTTTTCGTGGATGGATTATAACCCGCCGGGCGTCGGAGTTGAAAATAATTTCAAAGATAATTAATGTATTGATTAGCGGAAATGCGCAGGCATTGCTGAGGGAGGTTTTTTGGCAAAAAGAAAGGTATTGGTCACAGGAGCGGCCGGGTTCATCGGTTTTCATCTCGCGAAGCGACTTGTCTCCATGGGAGACGAGGTGGTGGGCCTCGATAACCTCAACGATTATTACGATGTAGGCCTTAAGCTCGGCAGGCTGAAGCAGATGTCGTTCGAGCCGTCTTTCAAGCCGGTCAGGCTCGACCTCTCGGACAAGGCCGCCATGACAAGGCTGTTCGACGAGGAGAAGTTCGATGTGGTCGTGAACCTTGCCGCCCAGGCGGGTGTCAGGTATTCGCTGGTGAACCCCCGCGCCTACATCGAGAGCAATATCGACGGTTTTCTGAACATACTTGAGGGTTGCAGGCACTCGGGCGTAGGTCATCTCGTCTTTGCTTCCTCAAGCTCGGTGTATGGGGCGAATGCAAAGGTCCCCTTCTCTGTCCACGATAATGTCGATCACCCCGTCTCTCTTTATGCCGCCACGAAGAAATCGAACGAATTGATGGCCCACGCGTACGCCCATCTCTACCGGATACCATGTACGGGCCTCAGATTTTTTACGGTTTATGGCCCGTGGGGAAGGCCTGACATGGCCTATTTCCTCTTCACAAAGGCAATACTCGAGGGCAGGCCGATCGATGTGTTCAACCATGGGCAGATGCAGCGTGACTTTACATATATAGACGATATCACTGAAGGGGTGGTCCGGGTGATGGACCGGGTCCCCGCGCCCGACCCTGACTGGTCCGCGGCCTCGCCTGACGCAGCAAGCAGTACCGCCCCATACAGGCTCTATAACATCGGCAACAATAAACCGGTGCATCTCGTGCATTTCATAGAGGTCCTTGAAAAGTGCCTCGGCAGGAAGGCGGAGATGCGGATGCTGCCTATGCAGGCAGGTGACGTGGCTATGACCTACGCCGATATAGACGACCTCGTAAGGGACACCGGCTTCAGGCCGGTCACTACGATCGAAGAAGGGCTCGGCAAGTTTGTCGGATGGTATACCGAATACATGTCAACCAGGGGTAAGGCATAAGAGGAGCGGCCGGATGAAAATTCTGATTACAGGCGGCGCCGGATATATATAGGCTATGTCGCTCAAGAAAAAAATAATTCTCGGCTTCCTTGTAAGTTCCTTCCTTATCGCCATACTTTCAGTCTTTCTGTATCTTAATTTTATCGAGATCACGAAGGAGACGGTCTTTCTTGAGTTGACGGACACTATCAGGAGCAAAACCCTCCAGCTCAGAAGACACGAAAAGAATTACTTCCTCTACGCGCCCGAAAAGGCGGATGAAGAGTCAAAGGCCATCTATCAGTATCTTTCCGAACTTGACGCGATCCTGAAGGCCATGACACCGGACGGAGTTGCCAGGACCTCATCGCTCAGGGGGCTTTTGGATGAGTACAGTCTGCAGTTCCGCAATATAGAGAGACTTTTAAATGCGGTCTCGGCCCAATCGGAACATTTAAAGAGCACTTCCAGTGCTTATTCGAGAGTAAGCGGCCTCATCAGCGCGAATTTTCTCGATAAGCCTCTTGAGGACATACGGTATCTGGAAGAGGCCTTCTCGATGAGGTCCGATGACCAATTGATCCTTCAGCTTAAAGAACTTGACGTTGAAATAACGGCCCTTAGGAAGACCGGTGAAAACATGCTTGCCGTCTCAAAAGAACTGGATAAAACAGCCAGGGAAAACGTGGAAAGTTTCATCCACAGTTCCCGCGTCGCGATACTGGTCATTTCCCCGATATTTTTGATAGTCGGGTTCGGAACAACATTGTTTATCGTAAGCGGTGTAGTCAGACGCCTGCATTTGCTGACCGGTCTGATAGAGAAGACCGGCAGAGGAAACTTCGAGCATGTCTCAGAGCCGGTAGACGGGTGGGGGAGTGATGAAGTCGGCCAGCTTATACTCAAATTCAACCAGATGGAAACACAGCTTGAATTGAGGGAGAAGGAACTGCTCCAGTCGAGGAAACTGGCAGCGATCGGGACCCTGGCTGCGGGGGTCGCCCACGAACTCAATAACCCTCTCAATAATATTTACACGACGGCCCAGAGGCTCAGGAAGAAGACCGGCGCTGAAGGGCCCGATTTCATCACCAGGGGGCTTGACGACATATTCGGGCAGTCGATGAGGGTCAAGCGGATTGTGTCCGACCTCCTGTCTTTCGCAAGGGGCAGAGATCCCCACCCAAGGCCCGTAGAGCTGATGTCATTCATACAGGGGGTTTACAAACAGGTAGCAAATTCCATCGACGTGAAGCAGGTATCTTTTGGGCTTCAGCTGATGCCGCAGGAGATAGTGATATACGCCGACCCCGAGCAGTTGGAACAGGTATTCGTAAATCTGTTTTCGAACGCGGTCGAATCCATGACCGGCTCAGGAAGTCTTTCAGTAGGCGCGGTCGAAGAAGACCATCATGTCGTCATCACAGTGTCCGACACAGGCCCCGGGATGCCCAGGGAGACGGCCGAGAAGATATTCGAGCCTTTTTTCAGCACAAAAGAAAAGGGGACCGGGCTAGGGCTTGCGATTGTATTTAATATCATAAAAAGGCACCGCGGCGAGATAGCGGTCTCCAGCATTGAGGGGAAGGGCACATCATTCATCATCACTCTCCCCAAAATCCTGCCGGCCGGGTCGGACAAGGAAGCAGTTTCGGCAGGTGACGGCCGCGCCGGGGCATGACTAAAAAATGGCTATAAAGATACTGGTTGCCGAAGACGAAGAGATCACCCTCGAAAATGTTATTGATTCCCTCAAGGATGAAGGCTACGATGTCTCCGGGACGACGGACGGCGCCGAGGCCCTTCTGCGGATGGAGAAGTCCGATTTCGATATTCTGGTCACGGATATAAGGATGCCCGGCCTTAGCGGGATGGACCTGCTCGAAAAGACAAAAGAAAAATATCCCCAGACCGACGTGATCATAATAACCGGGTTCGGGAGCATAGGGTCCGCCGTAGAGGCGATGAAAAAAGGGGCCATCGACTATATTACAAAGCCCTTCGACCTGGACGAACTGACCTTGCGGGTACGAAAGATAGCGGAGCAGAAGGTCCTGAGGAAAGAAAACCAGGCCCTTAAAACCTATTTCGGGATGGACAAGCGTTTCACCATCATCGCCAAGAGCGACGGGATGAAGAAGATCTTAAATACGATCGAAGGGATCAGGGTTTCGGATTTCAACCTGCTTCTGACCGGCGAGACCGGGGTCGGAAAGAGCCTGATAGCCAAGATCATCCATTTTACGAGCAGACGTCAGGACCGGCCTTTCCTTTCCCTCAACTGCGCGACGCTCACTGAAGACCTCCTGGCGAGCGAACTCTTCGGCCACGAGCGCGGGGCTTTTACGGGCGCGCTTACCGCGAAACAGGGGCTTGTAGAGATCGCCGATAACGGGACACTGTTTCTGGATGAGATCGCGGAACTTTCGCCCCAGCTTCAGGCGAAGCTTCTAAAGGTCGTTGAGGACGGCGAGTTCTACAGCGTAGGCGGGACAAAGCCCAAGAAGGTCGACGTCAGGTTTATAGCCGCCACAAACCAGAATGTCAAACGCCTGATCTCAGAGGGTAAATTCAGGGAAGACCTGTACTACAGACTAAACATAATGGAATTCCTTATCCCCCCGCTCCGCGAGCGGCCCGAGGACATCAGGCCGTTAAGCGCCTATTTTCTCCAGAAACACCTGCCGCGGGTCAAAAAGAAGATATCGGGGTTTACTGACGAGGCCTTCGAAATATTGCGCAATTACAGCTTTCCCGGCAATGTCAGGGAACTGGAAAATATCATTGAGCGGGCCATCATACTTGAGCCGGGCGGGCAGATAACACCTCAGAGTCTGCCCCGCGGCCTCCGCGTCCTTGATATAGAGACGATAGACCCTGATCGCATCAGGACGGTCGACGAGATTGTTAAGGAGTACGCGGAGAAGGTGGTCAAAATGCTCGACGGCAACAAAACCAGGGCCGCCGAACTGCTTGGGATATCGAGGACCAGCCTCTGGAAGATTCTGAAGGAAGACTAGAGCTTACTGACAATCTCCATCCTGGTCACGTATCTTCACCCCCGTCAGTATCCGGCGTCCACTTTTTTGAACCCCAAGTGTTCACACCGTTTATATTTTGAACGCATGATTTTTTTCTAAAAAAACCTTTATTTTCAACGTCCTCCACAAAACATGTCCGCTGTTTACTGCATCAACGCACCGTTTAAAATCTGAACGCCAACCCTCTCGTCAAATAATTAATCATTAATATCAGGTAGTTACGATTGGCACCTTTTGTGCGATTACTCTTTTGAATTGATAAAAAAGGAGTCGGAAGATGAAAAAAAGACTTTTATTTGTGACTTACCAGAATGAGGAGATGGATGAAGGCCTTTCCTACGCTGTCGATCTCGCAAGGACGATGAACGAAGGCATTACTGTCCTTCTTGTCAAAAAAGAGAAGCTGATGAGAAGGCTCGAAGACATGATGACGGCGATAACCTTTGCCGAAGAAGGGCTCCCTGATACCGCGGTGCAGTTCCTGGACAACAACGCGCCGCATGAGGATCAAGGTTCTGCGTCGGACCTGGAATCGATACGGAAAAAATGCCTCTCTGTCGGGGTGAATGTAAACATCCACTCGGTAACGAACGACACCGTATCAGCGGTCAAGGACTACCTGAAACAGAGCAGCGGGATAGACATGGTCCTGCTCGACCCGAGCGTCACCGGGGATGGACAGCTCTCCGGCAGAGACCTTCAGCGGTTGGTAAGGACGGCGTCCCGTCCTGTGGTCACCATGTCCAGGCAATACATTGTCCAGGCCTGACAAATCAATATTTATCGGAGGAGAAGTATAATGTATCTTTATCTGCCAGTAGCGTTAACAAGCATCAATATCCTGATACCCGTAGGGCTGGGCCTCGCCGTGGGGCTCCTTTCCGGGTTGTTTGGGGTCGGGGGAGGCTTTTTGATGACGCCACTTCTGATCATGTTCGGTATTCCCTCAACTGTCGCGGCCGCGACCGATTCAAACCAGATCGTGGCAGCTTCGACCTCAGGCACATACGCACACTGGAGGGTCGGAAACGTTGACTTCAAGATGGGCCTCTACCTGCTTATCGGCGGGTTTGCCGGAGGTTTACTGGGCGTGCAGGCGATCAAGGTCCTTAAGGCGACCGGCAATGCCGATTTCGCCATCAAGATGACCTACGTCCTGCTGCTGGGGACTGTCGGGACCTATATGTTTATAGAGAGCTTAAGCAGCATGAGGAAAAAGAAGGTCAATGACACCGTTGCCCCTGAGAAAGAATCAGGGTTTTCCCGGCTTTTAAAGAAGCTTCCGCTTCAGACACGGTTCGAAAAATCGGGGGTCACGCATTCGCTCCTTCTGCCGGTCCTCTTCGGCGGGTTTGTAGGCGTGCTCGGCGCGATCATGGGTGTGGGCGGCGGCTTCCTTATGGTGCCGATCATGGTATATATACTTAGGATGCCGATGCATGTCGTCGTCGGCACGAGCCTATTCCAGATACTTTTTAACTGCATAGAGGTGACCTTTCTGCAGGCCTACACAAACCATAACGTCGACTTTGTCCTGGCGGTCCTGCTGCTTTTAGGGTCAACCGTCGGGGCACAGGTCGGCGCGGTCTTCGGAAGGCGGCTCAAGGGCGAACAGCTCAAGGTTATCCTCGCGGGGATAGTACTTGCGGTAACGGTCAAGATTATATTTGATCTCACCCTGAGTCCCTCATTACTTTTGGCACAGGCAGGAGGACATTAAGATGAGACAAGCGCGGAAGTCTGAAGCCGTAAGCGGGAAGTTAACACATAACTTGTTCATGATGGCCTTACTTGTTATGCTGGGCTTTGTCATATCGGAAAGAACCGCCTCTGGCGAACTGACAGCCAGGGCGAACCACGACCATATCAAGATTGACTTTTTCTATCACGGAAGCACTGTAAGCGTCAGCGGCTTTTCGGACGCCGGGGCCGATCTCATCATCAAGATAGCATCTCCGGAAGGGCATGAAGTGCTTAAGGAAAAGGGCAAGGTGGCAGGTTTCCTCTGGATGAACGTTGCAACCCTCAAGCTCGAAAACGTGCCTAACCTGTATTCCATACACAGCACGAGGAAGCTGGAGGAGATCCTCGACCAAACGGAGCTGGACAAATATGTGATCGGCTATCCCGCCTTGGGCAGGCATGCGGAGATGGGCCCTGTTAAAGACGATGAGGACAAGGCCAGGTGGTTCAGCGAATTCATTAAATATAAAGAAAATTCCAGGCTGTATGACACATCCACGGGCAGGATCGAGCTTAAAAATATGGCCGACGGACATCAGCCTTACTACATCATGACCGAATGGCCCTATCAGGCGCCGCCCGGCGACTATGTCGTCACCGTCTATGCGGTAAAGGACGGCAAGGTTGTCGAAACTGCGGAATCGAAGGTGCTGGTCGAGCAGGTTGGAATAGTCAACACACTCTCGAACATGGCAAAGAAGAACGGGGCCCTCTACGGGATTATATCAATTATCTCGGCCCTCGGCGCCGGATTCGGGGTGGGCCTTATATTCAGAAAAGGCGGAGGAGCGCATTAATCATGTATGAAACAATTGTGGTAGGTTTTGATGAATCACCGTCAAGCAAGGCGGCGGTTATCGAGGCCTCAAACCGGATAAAACGGCATGGCGGCAAACTTTTCCTTGCGCATTCAGTCTTCTTTGATACGGAGGAATTCGGCATCGCGCCCGAACAGCTCGAAAAACGCCTCAGAATCGGGGAAAAGGTCTGTGTCGAGGCGAAGGAGACGATAACTAAAGAATTCAATATCGACGCTCATTATATACTCTGCGAGGGCGAGCCCCCGGAAGTGATCACTGAGGTGGCCCAGGGCAAAAATGCCGATCTGATCATGCTGGGCACTTACGGGCGGAAGGGGCTCAACAGACTGCTTATGGGGAGCGTCACATCCCAGGTAATACTCAACGCGTCCATTGACACACTGGTAGTAAAGAAACGATGCGTCGAATGCACCGGCTCATATAGATCGATCCTGGTGCCGTTTGATAATTCGGATTTCAGCAAGAAGGCCCTGAACAGGGCGTGTCAGTTATCGAAGATCGACGGGGCAGAGGTTACGGTCATGTATGTGATCCCGCGCTATGAAGAAATGGTCGATTTCTTTAAGACGGAGTCGATCAAAAACAGCCTGCAGCAGGAGGCGGCGAAGATAATCGCCAGGGCGGTCAATCACGCGAATATCCAGGGAGTCAACCCAAGGACGGAGATCGTTGAGGGGCAGGCGGCAGACAGGATAGTCGAATCTGCCAGACGGCTCGGGGCCGACTTGATAGCAATCGGAAGCCATGGGTACAGAGGCATAAACAAGGCCATTATGGGAAGCACGGCAGAGAGGGTAATACTTAACTCGACCTGCCCCGTACTGGTTGTGAGGTGAAAGAGATGAAAGGCTATAGAAAAATTCTGATTGCAATGAACGGCTCGAAGGACGTCCTGGTCAACGGCCTGAAGCTTGCCGGGGACGAAAAATGCTGGGTCACGGTTGTAAAGGTGATATCTCCCTACGAAGGCGACCTCAATCTTACCGGCATTAAAAATCTCGAAGACGTCTTCAGTAACGGCAGCGGGCGGGCTGTCTCTGAAATGTTTGATGTCGCGCGTTCTGAAGGCGCACTTATCAAGGCCCGTGTCGAGGAAGGCGAGATCGACAAAAAAATAGTCGAGGTGGCCCAGGAGGAAAGGTGCGACGTTATCATCATGGGCTCCAGGAAACGCAGCTGGCTTCGGACCATATTCGGGGACAATGTAGTCGAAAAAGTGATCCAGCAGGCCCCCTGTCCGGTGCTGGTGGTGTAATCTGAACAATGTCCGCTCCGGTCCCGGTTCCCCAAATCAGAATCGTCTTTACCTAAAGAGGCTAAAAATTGGCATCAACATTGTGAAGACATAGTGAAGATTGAACGCTGACAACCGGTTAGAGCACGCCCTGCCGACTGGCACGGCCTATGCTCTATTCATGGCAGATGTTAATTTCGGTTCTCCTGGGCAGTGAAGCTCAGGCCAAAAGGAGGATGGTGTCATGAAAGCAGGGAAGTCAGGTTTATTGATGGCCGGAGTCATTTTTCTGGCGCTGGCGATATTTTCTTCACAGGCCTATGCGGGTGTAAGTGTCGGGATAGGGGTTAATATCCCCTCATTCAGATTTGCCGCGCCGCCTCATCTGGTGGTCGTCCCCGGGACATATGCCTATTTTGCTCCGGAGACCGATGTAGATATCGTCTTTTTCAACGGCTACTGGTATCGCACTTATGAGGGCCGCTGGTTCAGGGCAAGGGGCTACAACGGCCCGTGGGGCGTGATAGCCCCCTCAAGAGTTCCCGGTGTATTGATCGAGCTGCCGCGGGATTATCGCCATATTTACAGGGAACATCCAAGGATAGCCTATCGCGACTTCAACAGGAACTGGCGCAGATGGGAGAGAAATAAACACTGGGAAAGGGACGAGCGCTGGCGCGAAGGACGCGGACGGGAAAGGCGCGACGAAAGAAGAGAAGATGGCGAAGGCCGCGGACGGCATAGGGGCCGATAACCACGATTACGTCAGATACAACCGGGGAGGTGAGAAACCTCCCCGCACTAAACCGATTGGAAAGTAAGGAAGTTCTAAGAGGCTGTTGAAAAACTCTTTATTTTGTAAGTTAGAGCCGTCATACTCGCGAAGCCAACAGTAGACATAATGTATTAAACCTGTCCAACCTTAAGCGACGTGGATTAAGCTTAAGGGAATAAACCCAGAGGCTCAGAGCCACAATTAAGGAGGACAGGTTATGAAAAATTA
>JACRHD010000007.1 GCA_016234115.1 Nitrospirota bacterium | reverse complement strand
TGAGTTTGTCCATCAGGTTCACCACCCCGTCACACGTTGCGTCGGCCCTGACGTCCCAGTTCGGGTCCCCTACTGACTGGCCGAAGTGCTGCCGCACCAGAAGCTTGTCCATCAGGTTAACCACTCCGTCTCCGTTTACGTCTCCTGCCATCTTGATGCGTACGTCTACAGTCTGATTCGATGATAATCCTGATACGTCCGACGTCACCGTAAGCTGCACCTGATAAGGACACGGATGAGGCCCGGCGTCAGGGGGGTCGAATTGTACGCTCGCCCCGCTGCCGATAATCGCCCCGCCGTTTAACGGCGTCCACGTGTATGTGAGATTGCCTCCGCACTCATCGCTTGCACTCGCGCTCAAATCGCTTTTGCAAAGCTCGGAGAGACAGCCTTCAACGTTTATACTGCCGATTGCAGGCCCTGTTTCACATGACGTACCGACTCCGTAAAACGTGTACCAGAACCCCGCCTGGTTTGTGAAATTCGCACTCGAGGACTCGCCGATTGCGGTGGACTGTCCGGTTGTGTGGCTGGTGGAATAATTGGCCGAGCCGCTGTCTCCTCCGCCTCCTGATATTACGTCCGTCGGTATCTGGTAATTCGCGCTGGATTGCCCTGCGGCATGAAGCATGTTCACGGTCAGCAGCAGGACCACTGCAAACACTGTTGCCGACAGATACCTTGCAGACCACTTTTTGTCTTTCATGTCTTCTCCTTTATTACGAAACCTGTTATCTGTAGAATTCATTTAATACACACAGACCATCAGGCCTGCATAAATCGTTTTAACGAATCTCTTTTCCATGACTTCCCTCTCCTTTTATCCGCCGTGCTTTGTTCGAGTAATCGGGATTTCTACCAGTCTTTCCTGTCATCATCCAGCGGACTCCACCAGCCCGGCTGAATAAGAACCAGTATAGTGCCGCGTCCGTCGTTTTCCCATGCCTCCAGAGCGATCCCGATAGACTGCCCTGCTTCCTTCATTGCCATCGCGTGTCCCGGTGTCGGACTCGAAGTAAGCCGGTCGCCGGGTTTGATCGGGCCCTTGGCCCCGTCCACTTTCACAGGCACTCTTCCGGCAAGAGCGACTGCGCGATACTGCCGCCTGACATTCTCCTGAAGCTCACCTGTCAACCGTTTATCCTCATCGTGGTCTCCCTTGATCCTGGCCTGACGCCTGAGCTCGGCTGTTTGCGGGTCCGCCTGTTCTTCTGCATCGAAGCTCTGTCCGGTCAGGAATCCAGGTTTACCTGAAATGACGCCTGCGAGATTTGAAGCATAGGGCCTCTTTGACCTCTGGATGAATTCAGGCTGTCTCAGATTAAGGACTACGACGTCGCCGGCCTCAAGGGTTTGGTCAGCTATTTTGAAGGCCTCGGCATAGTCAATGCCGTTGGCTGAAAATACCCCGTCACCTAAAATGGTCGCCTCATCGCCGTCGCCGATGCGCAACTGTTCGATAGCAGTGCCGTTGGTAAACACCCGGAACCACGCATTGGCATACGAACTACTGACATCTCTAATCATATTCAGATCTCCATCCGAATCCCCGCCTTCAAAATTCGTGGCCTTTGCAGTGCCTGCGACATGGAGCCTGGCTGAGGGAGTCGTTGTGCCGATCCCGACATTGCCGTTTGGATCTATAAAAAACCGTGCAATCGCGGCCCCAGCGCCGGACGCGTCCGATATCGCAAAATTATTTATTGAATAGCCTCCTATATCGGTGCTTATTGCGAACTTGTCCGATCCTGCGGCCCTGAACACTACCGAAGACTGAAACGTATCTGTCGTGTTGAGAATAATGTTAGGTTGATTATCTTCGACGAACAAATTTCCTCCCGCTATATGGAGTTTGGCTGTCGGGCTGGTTGTCCCGATCCCGACATATACATTGTCGTATATGTCTCCCGATACTAACGCCGAGCCGTTCCATTTCGGGACATAATTTGCCGTATTACTGCCGACCTGAGGATCGGATTCAGATGTGATGCCGTCATCCGTCTCGCAGACAACCGTCCCGCTGGTATTTATGAGACGTATGCTGCTTCCCAAATCGCAGCCGCCGGTTATCAGGTTCTGTTTTGTCGTCTGAAGTGAATTATCGCCGGCCTGTCTTGCTGATGACTCCGCATTGAGATTACTTGTCAGAGTAGCATCGGCGTTTGATCTTGCCGCACTTTCATTATCAATATTGGTCTGAAGAGTCGTGTCGGCAGCATGTCTCGCAGCCGCCTCCGCGTTGAGATTGCCTGTCAGAGCAGCATCGGCGTTTGCTCTTGCCGCACTTTCGTTATCAATATTGGTCTGAAGAGTCGTGTCGGCAGCCTGTCTCGCAGCCGCCTCCGCATTGAGATTACTTGTCAGAGTAGCATCGGCATTTGATCTTGCCGCTGCTTCATTGTCGATATTGTTTTGAACAGTTGTATCAGCGGCCTGTCTCGCGGCCGCTTCCGAGGATATATCCGCACTTATATCGCTGTAGTGCTTCCCGTCAACCATGTCGGCATTGTCAGTCCACAGCGACCTGAAGGAATAAGGAGCGCTCGTCAATGGCTGGCGTGGAGACATCTCTTCGTCGGCCCCGGTCTGGACGCCCAGATAATATTGCTCATTGAATGTCAGACGGCTCATTGAACTGACCGATCCGAGGACAATGTTATAAATGCCGCTTTTTACCTGTACGCTGCCCTGTGTTTCCACCCAAAGCTCGTTAGAGCCCACAGGGACGTTATAAATCCTGAAAGTCATGTCCACAACACCATCCACCGGATTGCCGGTCGAGTCTGTCAGATATCCCTGATAGTTGATTGTCCTGGGCGCCTCTGCAAAGGCCAATCCGCTGATCAATATTATTACTGCCGCAACTGCTAATCCCGCTGTGAGTCTTGCCGCTTTCTGAAGTGTCATTCTCCTGTCTCTCCTTCTAAAGGTTATTTGTCGCTTATGTCTCTATCGTTAACCGCCTTACACAGTCACTGCCGTCAATCGTTATCGGGTCCGCCGGGCATTGGACCCTTATAAGGCTACGCCGCTGCGCTGAAACAGTAAAGGTAAAATTCACATCCTTTACAAAAAACTCCTCTTCTCCCGAGACCGTCTGAGTCACCGATCAGACATCCCATTGTACTTTCACTGGACAGACTCCGGCCAGCCCCTGCTTAACTCTTAACTCTTAACTCTTAACTCTTAACTCTTGACTCTTGACTCGACGATCACTGTCCCGCAGCAGCCTGACAAATATTGTTGGCGCAATTTCCGCTTGAACAATCAGGAGCTACAATACAATCCTCGCCGATACTGCATTTAGGGCAGACGCCCCCTCCGCAGTCGATGTCCGTCTCACTGCCGTTCTTTACCATATCCATGCAGGTAGGAAAAGCACAGAAGCCGTTGTAGCAAACCCCGCTTGCACAGTCTGTATAGCCGAGACATCTTTTCCCTTCAACGCATTTAGAACAACTGCCGCCGCAATCAGTGTCTGTCTCATTGCCGTTCTTCACGGCATCATTGCACATTGACGCAAGGCAGTTTCCGGCAGATGCGCAATCACCATCGGCACAATCGGTCTGACTGTCTCCATCGTTATCAATACCGTCATCACAGATCAACTCCTGCGCCTGCAGACATCCCTCATCCACCTGCCCGTCGCAGTTATTATCAAGTCCGTCACATATCTCCGCTGAGGGGACGATCTCTCCGATACATTCGCTCCACGTTCCGTCAATACATGTCTGCGTGCCCCGTCTGCACTCACCCACATCGGATGGGCCGCATAGAATGGTTGAATTGTTGATGCAATCAAGCTGACACAGTGTATTGCACCCGTCTCCGTTGACAGCATTGCCGTCATCGCAAACTTCACCGATACCGGACTGCTGTATCCCGTCGCCGCAGTACTCTCTCTTGCAGATGTAGTTGCAGCCGTCATTGTTCATGGTGCTGCCGTCATCACATTCTTCATTCGACTGAACAATGCCGTCGCCGCAGTATTCATCCCTGCAGGTTGAGCTGCAGCCGTCGTTGTTGTCCGCATTGCCGTCTTCACACTGCTCTGACGACTGCAATATGCCGTCGCCGCAAACAGCGCAGTCGAACTCGCATTTGGCAAGTGTTTCTCCTTTATCCGCTTCACAAATGCCGTTACCGCATGAGTAGCAGTTGTCGTCGGTCTGCCCGTTGCAATTATTATCCAGGCCGTCGCAGACTTCATCAGCGCCGATATAAATATCACTTCTGGAATCATCACAGTCGGTCGAATCGGATACGTATTCAAATGACGGCGGAGAACAGGCCTCGATACTTTCGGATGGGTCCCCGTGACCATCTCCATCGCGATCGATGAAGTATTGGGTCGTCACGCCCTCATCCGTCTGCCCGTCACAGTTGTTATCAATGCCGTCGCATACCTCCACAGCTCCCGGATAAATATTCAAATCAGCGTCATCGCAGTCGTCTCTTCCAATAAAACCGTCGCCGTCATTGTCGCTGCAGACCCATGCTTCGTCAGTTGTTCCGTTGCAGTCGTTGTCAATTCCGTCTCCGCATATCTCGGCAACGGGCGCGATCTCACCGGCGCACGTATGGTCCCAGGCGCCGTTGACGCAGGTCTCAGCGCCCTGACGGCACGCCCCTATGTCCGACCCGCAGACCTTTGTGTCCCCGTTATCACACATTGATCCGAAAATATTAATCCACTGATTGGGGCAGCTCTCCATCATGCAATTCGGTTCCATATTACACCCCGAACCTACAGAGCACATGACAAGATTAGTGAACGCGTACCCGCACGTCTGAGATACTGAAGACAGGCAGGCCTGCTGACATACAAAATTGCTTCCGCAGGTTGTGAAGCAACTGTTGAGCATGTCCAGCTCCTGGGCAAAGCAGGCAGTATCGACACAGCTTTCATCCGTGGAGCCGTCGCAGTCGTTGTCAAGGCCGTCGCATGCTTCACCGGCTCCCGGATATACCGAAGACAGCCCGTCATCACAGTCATTGCCCGTTTCTATGTATCCCGAAGGCTGAGTGCATTTCATGATTCCTGCTGACTGGTCCCCGTAACCGTCATTGTCATTATCCGGATACCATACTGTCGAGCCCGGCGCATCATCAACTAATCCATTGCAGTCATTATCAAGGTCATCGCAAATTTCTGCGGCAGGCAGTGTCTGCCCCGTACACTCTCCAAAGCCTGTTCCGGCGGCATTGCATCTGCGAGTGCCTGATTTACAAATACCAATATTCATCGTCCCGTCAGGCCCTGCATAGCAATTAATAAAGTCGCCGGGGGAACATACCTGAGAAACTACCTTCCCGCACACCCAGCCGTTTGCGGTCATCACCAGGGCTTCGCCTTCACTGCAAATGTTGGCAAGCTTGTCGGGAGTAATAGAAGCGCCCGCGATAGCGCTGCCCGAGACACTGACGGCGATATCTGCGCTTGCGGCCCTCATCGCGTAAGGAACGCTTGTCAACGGCTGCCTCGGCGAAAGTGTTTCAAATAAAGAAGTAACCGTATCGTATACCGCCACTTCGAGATAATATTGCGCGCTGAAATCAAGCGCCGGAGGAAATGCCGAAGCTGAACCGAGGACAACATTGTAAATCCCGTTCTGGATATTTAACGTCTGCTTTTCATTCCACAACTCGTTCCCGGCAGTCAGCGAGTCATGCAATGAGAACCTCATCTGCGCCGCCGCATTGTTTACCGGCGTCCCGTCCATCTCCGTCAGAAACCCCTGATAGTTGATCGTCTGCGGGATTGCCGCCAGGACCCCCTGCGAAAAAATGCTCAACAGCACTATAAGTACCGCAAAAACTCTCGCAACCCCTTTTGATATTTTCCCTTTCATCATGTTTCACCTCTCCTTTCTGTTTATGGTCTCTTGGGGCGACCATTCCCCTCTCTGTCGATTGTCGATTATTTTTACATAGTCAAGAATGTCCTGATGTACTCACGCAACTTCAATGCCACTTTGAACTATATGATTATACAGGCTTCAATAATTAATGGGAGGGAATATATGTAAATTATCTTTACAAGATTGAATTTTCCGACACTCCGAAACCCATATACTTGATACTTACCTTTCACTTGTTGACATGAAACAGGTAAAAGTTTAATCTATTTACATGCTTGACTTTTCCGTAAGGAAGCTCCGTTTAATTAACTACCTGCTGTCGGTTTTCATATTGGCGGCCGCGCTCCTTCTGACCCGTAACGTCATCAGCGTCTCCATGACAAAAAAGCCGCCGCCGGACGCCGGCAGCAAAGACAGATCGAATGTCCGGCAGCCCACCCTTAAAAAAGACCTCATGCAGTATGCCCCGATCCTTGAAAAAAATCCCTTCGGGGCGCCTGGAAAACTTTATCCCATCACCGTGTCCCGGACTGAGGAGACAGAGTCGCCTGACGTCCCGGTTACAAACCTGGTCCTCATGGGGACAGCCCTCGGGTCCGGAAGACTCGGTTACGCAATTTTCGAGGACAGCGCACAGACGCCGGTGCAGCAGCAGGTCTTCGCCCTTGGAGACAGGGTCTTTGATTACGGAGTCCTGAAGAAGATAGAGCATGCGTCCGCGGTAATAGAGAAGAACGGCGCGACCTTTACAGTCTCGATACCTGATACGGCCATTGAACCGCTGCAGGACCAGAAGCAGATCAAGGAGCCCGCGCAGCCGGGTCCCTTTGCCAGGAAAGTAGGTGAACGGGAATATATTCTTGACAGCCGGAGGATACAGAAATCCCTTGATAATCCTGAACAGATTCTCACCGACGCGCGGCTGCTTCCCAATATAAAAAACGGCAAACAGGAGGGGTTCTCGATCAGCGAGGTGATTCCCGGCGGGATTTATCACAGTCTCGGTCTGAGGAACGGCGATGTCCTGCTGAAGATAAATGATCTGGAAATCTCAAACGCCGAGGTCGCGATACAGGCCATGTCCGCGTTGAGGGGGATGAATAACGTCAATCTTGATATAATAAGGGGCGGACAAAATATGTCTATGAGCTACCGGATAAAATAAGAGTTAAGAGTTAAGAGTTAAGAGTTAAGAGTTAAGAGTTAAGAGTCAGGAGTTAAGAGTCAGGAGTTAAGAGTCGGGGCGGGTTTGAAACCCGCCCATGCAAGCTAAGCAAATATTATGAATATGAACGCAGGAAAGAAAGGCCATTCTATGAAAACTGTCAGGGTTTTTTGTCTTGCCGTATTTTTTACCTTTTTGATCGCGGCCTGTCCCGCCTTCTCGCTTGCTGAAGAAAAGAAGCCCGCTGAAAACATCGCCTTTAATTTCGTGGACGTTGAAATACCTACGGTGATAAAATTCATCAGTGAGATATCCGGCGTCAACTTTATTTTTGACGAGAGAATAAAAGGCAAGATCACCATCATAGCCCCGGCAAAGCTCTCCATCGACCAGTCCTTTACTCTTTTTACGTCGGTTCTGGGCCTGAAGGGTTATACTATTATCCCGCTCGGACCCAGGACATATAAAATCATACCGTCCGCCCAGGCCAAGGAGGAAGGTAATATCTCCACTGATGAAACCATCCCGGTAAACGAGGCCTACATAACAAAACTGATACCGACCCAGCATATCAAGGCCGATGACACTATTGCCTTCCTGCGTCCCGTCGTTTCGAGGGACGGACACATATCCGCCTTCGGTCCCGGCAATCTGCTGCTTGTTGTCGATTCGGCGATCAACATCGAAAAAATCGTGGCGATCCTGAAACTTATCGACCAGCCGTCGGCGCAGGAGGAACAGATAAAGATCAACGTCTATTTCCTCGAGAACGCCGACGCGACGGACCTCGCGAAGGTCCTCGAAGGAATGGTCAAGACCATGCAGACGGCTTCAAAGGCAGCGCGTGACAGGCAGAAGGGCGCCGCGCCCGAGCCCGCCCCGCAGTTCAGCATAATGCCGGACAAGAGCACCAACTCGCTTATCATTATCGCCCCGCCGTCCGATTATGAAAATATCGCGGGCGTCATCAGGATGTTAGACAAGAGGAGAAAACAGGTGTACGTGGAGGCCATGATCATCGAGGCTTCCATAGACAAGCTGAAGGAATTGGGGACCAAATGGAGGGCGACCGCGGAACACAATAATGAACCGGTCTTCATAGGCGGTTTCGGGAACCTGAGCACGACCACCATGCTTTCCATTATCAACGGCCTGACCGGATTTTCAGCGGGGGGTATGGGAAATTTCCTCGACATCCCCGTAACTTCCATATCTTCATCCGGGACAGTCACCACCCAGACCCTTACGTCTCCGGGGTTTGCGGCCCTTTTCAGCCTGAACGATTTCAGGGACGCCGTCAACGTCCTTTCCACTCCCCAGATCCTCACATCCGATAATGAGGAGGCCGAGATAATAGTGGGTGAGAACGTGCCTTTCATTTCAAAGAGAGAGCGCGACGTAACCACCACGAATACGGTCCTGAGCTCCATAGAGAGGAGAGACGTCGGCATAACCCTCAGGCTTACCCCGCAGATAACTGAAGGGGATTACGTAAAGCTCGACATTTACCAGGAGATCTCGGCCCTGAAGGAGACCACCGAAAGCATACTGACCACGGTAGGACCTACTACAACCAAGCGCTCGACAAAGACCTCCGTAGTCGTCAAGGACGGACGCACTGTCGTCATCGGCGGACTCATGCAGGAAAGGGATGAGGAGAATGTAGCCAAGATGCCCGTGCTTGGAGACATCCCGGTCCTGGGCTGGCTCTTCAAATTTAAAAATACGTCAAAGAACAAGACAAACCTCCTCGTATTCCTTTCCCCGCACGTGGTCAAGGAGTCGGAGCAGCTGACAAAAATCACGGCTGATAAACACAGGGAATTTTCCATGCGCGAGCAGTCCTACAGTCCGGGAGAGCTCATGGTGAGATTCAGGGAGGAAGTATCGAGGGACAGGGCCGCGGAAATCATCGCCCAAAAAGAGGCGACGGTCATAAAGTATTTTCAAGAGCTCAACATTTATCATATAAACCTCGGACCGGCCCATGATGTAGAGGCCGCCATAAAAGAGTTCACGGCGCTTCCGGAGGTGCTTTACGCGGAGCCGAATTATAAAGTCAGGATTAACAGTGACAGGCAACCCTGAGGGTTCGAGGGGGCGGGACCCTAATTATAATGGAAACCATTGAAGTCATAACAGATGATGAGATCGAATTTTCCCTCCTCCAGGGCCTTCCCCTCTCTTTCGTAAAAGGAAATGTCTTTTTACCGTTGAGAAGGCAGGACGGCGAGTTGATAGCGGCCGTATCCGGCAGCCGGGGAATATTCGCCCTCAGGGACCTTGCCAGACGCCTGGACCTCAGGCCCCATCCGGTCCACGCGACGGATGAACTGATCCTTGACGCCATTAACCGGGTCTACAGCAGGACCAGCAGGGTATCGGAAGTCATGGGCGATATCAAGGGTGAGGACCTCTCCAGGGTCGCGACCGAATTTGAATCCCCCAAAGACCTTCTCGAACTCACCGAAGAGGCGCCGATAATACGCCTTCTCAACGCGCTGTTGATGGAATCCGTGAAGGAAAAGGCGAGCGACATACATGTGGAGCCCTATGAAAAAGGCCTGGACGTGAGGTTCAGGGTGGACGGCATCCTGCGCAAGGTGCTGAGCCCGCCGAAGATCATCCAGGACGCCCTCATATCGCGTATAAAAATATTAGCCGGGCTCGATATCGCGGAGAAGAGACTCCCGCAGGACGGGAGGATAAGGCTCCTTGTCGGCGGTAAAGACATCGATATCAGGGTCTCGATAATCCCGACGGCGTTAGGTGAAAGGGCGGTCCTCAGGCTCCTTGACAGGCAGTCCGGCGTCCTGAGTCTTGAGATGCTGGGTTTTTCGGATTCCATTCTAACTTCGTTCAAAAACGCCCTCTCCAGGCCCAACGGCATTGTGCTCGTAACAGGCCCCACCGGCTCCGGAAAGACCACGACCCTTTATGCTTCACTTTTAACGCTGAATACCGAGGACCGAAACATCATCACTGTTGAAGACCCTGTTGAATACCAGTTAGGCGGCATTGGGCAGATGCAGGTCAATCCCAAAATAGGTCTGACCTTCGCCGCGGGCCTGAGGTCAATTCTCAGGCAGGACCCCGACATTATGATGGTGGGTGAGATAAGGGACCTGGAGACCGCCGAGATCGCGGTGCACGCCTCGCTGACAGGGCATCTCGTGCTGAGCACCCTGCATACAAACGACGCCCCGAGCGCCCTGACGAGGCTCATTGATATGGGGATAGAGCCCTTTCTTGTCGCGTCGTCGCTTATCGGCGTTCTCGCGCAGAGACTGGTCAGGGTCATCTGCCCGCACTGCAGGCAACCGTACGCGCCTTCAAAACAGGAAACGGACTACCTTGAAGCCGTGCCTTCGCCTACCGTTCTGTATCGCGGCAAAGGATGCGATAAATGTCTTGGAAAGGGTTATATCGGAAGAAAAGGGATTTATGAATTCCTTGAGATCACCCCTGAGATAAGGACGATGATCGTGGAGAGGAAAGAGGCTTATGACATCAAAAGGACGGCAGTAATAAAATCCGGTTTCAAACCTCTCCAGAAAGACGCGGTCGAAAAGATACTGCAGGGGATCACGACGATAGAGGAAGTTTTAAGAGTGACGCAGAAAGATACTGAAACATAGCAATCAGCTATCAGCTGTCAGCATACAGCCGAACGGCGCGTATTGAAGTTTTTTTTGCTGAAAGCTGATCGCTGATTGCTGAAAGCTGAGTTATGCCCGTTTTTAAATACAAAGGTTACAACCCCGAAGGCTCCGCTACGGAAGGCGTTATCGAAGCGGACGGCCAGAAAGACGCGGCCCTGAAGATCAAGTCCCTGGGCATCTTCCCCAGGGAAATTAAGGAAGAAGCGCCTTCTTATAAAAAGGGCCCCTTCACGAAATATTCCCCCCTGGTATTAGCAGGACTGACGCGGAGGCTTTCGACCCTGCTTTCTTCGGGCGTGCCCCTTGTGGATGCGATAAGCGCGCTGTCTTCAGAACAGAAAGGCGCGTGGAGCGGGGTCCTTATAGACATAAAAGAGAGGGTGTCCGGAGGCGCGTCATTGGCGAGGGCTTTACAGGCGCACCCTGAGATCTTCAAGGACTTTTATACGGGCATGGTCGCTGCCGGCGAAAGCAGCGGCGCGCTGACGGATGTTCTTATGAAATTGGCCGATTTCCTCGAGACCGAGGTCAATATAAAAAACAAGGTCCAGACCGCCCTCATATACCCTCTCTTTATGGCATGCGTAAGCGTCTTCATCGTGATGTTCCTTTTCACCTTTGTCATCCCCAAGATAACAAAGGTATTCGAGGAGAGCTCGGCCGCCCTCCCCTTTGCCACGATCGTTCTGATTCAGGTGAGCAATGTTTTCAAGAATTTCTGGTGGCTCCTGCTGACAGCCGCGGCGGGCCTCGTGATTACGTTCAGGCGGGTCTCGAAGAACAGGAAAGATATAATCGACCGGGTCCTCCTCAAAGACCCCACCGGTATATTGATGGGCCTGTACATGCTTCGCTTCACCATGACGATATCCTTTCTGCTTTCAGGAGGGCTTCCCATCTTAAGGGCCATGCAGCTTACTTCACGCGCCACAGGCAACGTAGTCCTGGAAAACAGGATAATGGCCGCGCGCGACCTCGTCTCTCAGGGCGCGAAGCTCTCCTCGAGCCTCGACGGCTTTCCGCCCACGCTTTTGCAGATCATCGCCACCGGTGAACAGACCGGGAGACTCGCCGAGGTCCTGAGGAAGACGGCAGATTCCTACGAGTCCGAGTTTGACCGGAAACTCCAAAGGTCCATCGGCCTCCTCGAACCTATTCTCATACTGACAATGGGCCTGGTCGTCGGATTCATCGTCGTCGCGGTCCTCCTGCCGATATTCGAGATGAACCAGATAGTGCAGTGAACCGCTATTGGGGTCAAACCTTCAAAAATCATTTATCATCCTCTCAGACAAACGGTTTATGTCTTCATTTTATGTTCGCTTTCGGTGTTTCAATCAAAAGGTGATAATGGTTATATGATAAAAAGCCCCTTCAAACTCTACTTTCAGTTGTCTTGCCATGTCCCTTTCTTTTTCCCCTTTCCAACCTCTTCATAAATGACTTCTGAAGGTTTGACCCCAATCTCCTGCAGCGCTGAAATGATAACGTCAAATATTTACTTTCGTAATCACGCCGTGCATCTTTGAGGATGGGAATTCATAGAACCTGATGAAAGTAGGCAGCACCCTTTTAATAAGTGAAAACAACTTCCAGACCGGGTTTTCGGCCGAGATGTCTTCGAGCCCGTAATATATCGCCCTCTCGTCTATTCCGGCCTGTCTCATTACATCCTCAGCCGAAATCACTTCCATGTACCCTACCTCTATTTCAAACGACCTCAGTCCATTGGCAATGTCCTCCTTATAGTAACCGACTACACCGTAGGGATCGCTTCGGACCGTTACCGAGAGGAAAATATTGTCCTCGTAAATTATGCCGTGCAGGAACATGGTCTGAGTTATAAACGCAGGGACCCTTTTGATGTCCCTGATCAAATAAAGGGCGGAGCCTTTTAACTTCGGGTCGGATGTATAGGTCTCATTGAATTTCCGGATAAACTCCTCAAACGGCATGAATCTCATCGCCCGGTAAAGCCTCTTCTGTCCCTGCGTGTAAATAAGAATGACTGTAAACGGTAAAGACCCGAGGACAAGCGACCAGTATCCGCCGTGTGGAATTTTATAGAAGTTGGCCGACAGGTACAATATATCGATGCATGTAACGAAGAATGACAGTACAAAAAGGACCGGCTTTTTCCTGAGATGAAAAATCCACATCATCATGACGCCGGTAATCGTCATTGTCCCTGTAACAGCGAGACCATAGGCCGCTGCAAGACGGCTTGATTCCCCGAATTCGATCATTATGAACAGGACGGCCGCAAGTAAAAACCAGTTGACCGAGGGTATGTAAATCTGGGATTTCAGCTCGGTAGACGTGTAATTTACCCTGAACATCGGCATTATCCTTGTGGCAATCGCCTGATAAACAATAGAGAACGTGCCGCTGATCATGGCCTGCGAGGCGATAATGGTAGCGGCGACACTGAGGACTAAAAAGGGAATATACAGCCCGCTCGCATGGTGCATGACCATCTCGAAAAGGGTGTTCTTCGCCTCTGGATGGCCCATTAAAAAGGCCCCCTGCCCCAGATAGTTCACGGAAAGGGCGATGAAAACGCCTATCCAGGCATGCCGTATCGGCTTCGCTCCAAGATGTCCCATATCGGCATAAAGGGCCTCGCCCCCGGTTGCGCAAAGAAAGATTTCCCCGAGCACCACGAAGCCCGTCCAACCGTTATTCACAAGGAAACGTATGCCGAACCACGGGTTGACCGCAGCCAGCACGCCGGGATATTCCATTATGGAGACCGTCCCGAAAAATATGAGGGCCAGAAACCAGACCGACGTGATGGGGCCGAATGCGAAAGCGACCTTCTCGGTCCCCCTGTTCTGGAATGAAAACAGGACAATCGCGATAACGCCTGACAGGAGCACAATGAATGTCCGGGAGATATTTTCAAACCCGGGTATAAGGGCAATGCCCTCAACGGCGCTCAGTATGCTGATTGCAGGAGTGATCACCCCATCGCCCATCAGCAGAGAAATTCCGATAACTGAAAGCATCATCACGAGGGCCGCCTTCTTTTTGTCTTTGAGAAGGGACGAGAGGATCTCCCTAAGGACTATGGTCCCTCCTTCCCCCCTCATGCTCAGCCTCATGGCGAGAACAACATACTGGAGAGACACGAGGACCGACATCGTCCAGATGATCAGCGACATCACTCCCATAATATTATCGGGGGTCTTAGGCAGGATCAGAAAAGCAACAGTAACAGTGTAAATCGGGCTTGTGCCTATGTCCCCGAAGACAAGACCAAGGGCTTTTATAACGCCCCGCACGGATTCCCTTCGGAACATTATTCCTCCTTTTGAGGGCGAACGGAGGAAATAAAAAAACCGCCTGGGCAGCGGTTTAATACTCTCGCCATTGCCCTTCCAAAAGCCTGCGAGGTTAGCTGACGGGCTCGGGCCTGGAAGTGCCCTATTCCCGGTAACCGGGAAATACGCCCCAACATTTGGGTCCCCCGCGTCCATTCTTTGAATGGACTTCGGCTGCTATGTTGATTCAACATTAATACGATTTTTAAACTTTGTCAATAGCAGATATAATTCATCCTCTTATTGCGCAACTTAAATTTGCTTAATCCGCCCATCTTGTTTAAATTAGAAAGCCAGGTCAGTTCAAAATGGAGGGAATGTGAAATCATACCGCAGGGAACTCTGGTTCAATGTGCCCACAAGGCGGGCGTTCATCAACATAACGCCCCAGGTGCAGGAATGTCTGAGGGAAAGCGGCATCAGGGAAGGTCTTGTACTTTGCAACGCAATGCACATAACCGCCTCTGTCTTTATCAACGACGATGAATCGGGTCTCCATCACGACTACGAGGCGTGGCTTGAAAAACTCGCCCCTCATGAGCCCGTTTCACAGTACCGCCACAACAGGACCGGGGAAGATAACGGCGACGCTCATCTGAAAAGACAGGTCATGGGCAGAGAGGTCGTCGCGGCAGTTACGGCCGGGAAGCTCGACTTCGGACCGTGGGAGCAGATCTTCTACGGAGAATTCGACGGCGGCCGCAGGAAACGCGTTCTGGTGAAGATCATCGGGGAGTAAAGGCCGACACCGTACAACCGACGAATTCAACCGATGAGGCGAAACCCCTAAAGCCCCAACTTATCCCCGTTGACTATGTCCTGCAGCGCCTTCCTGTTGAGAAGTTTGATCCTGCGCCCGCTGACCTTCAGGAGGCCCCTGTCGCTCATTTTGCGGAGGATCCTCGAAAGGGTCTCAGGTATGGTCCCGAGCAGGCTTGCGAGTTGTCCTTTGGATATATCTATTTCAACAACGTCGCTGCCCCCGCCGCGCTCATGGAGATAGAGGAGATAAGCTGCGAGTCTTCCAGGGACTTCCTTCAGGGAAAGGTCTTCGATCATCCGCGTGAAATGCTGCAGGCGCATTGAAAGGCTGGCCATCATGTTCATTACGACGGAAGGCTCTTTTCTGATCAGGACGAGGAAATCCTTGCGGGGCAGAAAAAACGCCGTTGTCATCTCCATCGCTTCGGCATGCGCCGGATACGGTGTGCCGGCAAAGGCTGAGACAGCGCCTAACAGCTCTTTGGTCCCTACTATATGAAGTATCTGCTCCTTGCCCTCAGCCGAGAGCTTGAAGACCTTTACGCGGCCCTTGATAATGATGTAGGACCCGACTGACTCGCTCCCCTCGGAAAAGATGGTTTCTCCCCTTGAAAAAGACCTCTCTGTCAGTATCCCGTCCAACATCGCGAGGGCCGTCTCAGGCAGATTCAGCAACAGAGGCGTGCTCCTCAAAAGGGTCAAATGGCCGGATTTCTTCTCGCTCATACCGGATAATGTAATACCATGATTCAATAGTTCCTGTCAAAATTTCCCCTCTTTGAAAAAGACCAACAGTAGGTGCCTTAAGCAGGGGCCGGGGAGATTTTTTGAAAGAAAAGTTTTTGTTACAAAATCCCCCTTCATCCCCCTTTTCCAAAGGGGGAATATTGTCCCCCTCTGATCCCTTGCCCCTGATCCCTTGCCCCCTGGCCTCTGGCCTCTGGCCCCTGGCCCCTTGCCCCTGGCCCCTTTCTTTTTGACATAGGTCAAAGACATCCATTCTACTGGCGGGTAAGATAGGACCATGATGAAAAATTACGGATTGCGTAATCAAACCAATTTCAGGGAGGTACATTATGTTTTGTAATCAATGTGAACAGGCCGCGCACGGAGGCTGCATCAAGATAGGGACCTGCGGAAAGAAATCCGACGTGGCAGCGCTTCAGGACCTTTTAGTCCACGCATTAAAAGGGCTTTCGCTTTACGCGGTCGAGGCAAGGACAGCAGGTGTTTCAGACCGGGAAGTCGATGAGTTTACAGTCGGGGCGCTCTTTTCCACACTGACGAACGTTAACTTCGATCCCGAAAGGTTCGCGGGCCTTATAAATAAATGCTTGGAGCTGAGGGAGGCCCTGAAGGAAAAGGTCAAGACCTCTTTGGGAAATGACGGCTTCAGTGAAGACGCCGCCTCATTTATTCCCGCAAAGACAATTGAGGCAATGGTCAAACAGGGTGAGGCCGCTGTTATCGTACCTAACGAAGTGAACGCCGACATCTCTTCTCTGGAGCAGACCACGCTGTACGGCCTCAAGGGTATTGCCGCATACGCTTACCACGCGCAGACCCTCGGGCAGAAAGACGATTCCGTATACGCATACATCCATGAGGCCCTGAGCTCAATGCTGAATAAAGAACTGACGCTTGATGACTGGGTAGCACTCGCGCTGAAATGCGGAGAGATCAACCTGAAGGCCATGGAGCTGCTTGACGCTGCCAACACCGGCACATACGGTCATCCCGTGCCGACAGCAGTGCCGTTGGGCGCTAAAAGAGGCAAGGCGATACTGGTGTCGGGCCATGACCTGCAGGACCTCGAAGCCGTTCTCAAACAGACCGAAGGGACAGGTATCAATGTCTACACTCACGGCGAAATGCTCCCGACCCACGGCTATCCGGAGCTGAAAAAGTACCCGCACTTCTACGGCCACTACGGCACCGCATGGCAGAACCAGCATCTGGAATTCGCTAAATTTCGCGGCGCCATCGTCATGACGACGAACTGCTTGCAGAAGCCGCAGGAATCGTACAGGAATAATGTCTTCACCTGCGGACTGGTCGGCTGGCCGGGCGTCACGCACATTACCGGCAGGGACTTTTCACCCGCAATTGCGAGGGCGCTTGAATTGCCGGGCTTCACAGAAGATGTCCCCGGCAAGACCGTTATGACGGGCTTTGCCAGGAATGCCGTGATGGGTGTTGCTGATAAGGTAATAGACGGAGTCAAGAGCGGGGCGATCCGTCACTTCTTCCTCGTTGCGGGTTGTGACGGGGCCAAACCGGGCAGGAATTATTACACGGAATTCGTGGAGAAGGTCCCGAAAGATTGCGTGGTGCTGACCCTCGCTTGCGGCAAGTTCAGGTTCTTCGATAAGGAGCTTGGAAACATAGGCGGTATCCCGCGCCTGCTCGATATAGGCCAGTGCAATGACGCATACTCCGCGATACAGATCGCACTCGCGCTGTCGAAGGCCTTCGGCGTGGGAGTAAATGAACTGCCTCTTTCGATGGTGCTTTCGTGGTACGAGCAGAAGGCAGTGGCGATACTCCTGACCCTGCTTTACTTAGGCATAAAGGACATCCGGTTAGGCCCGACGCTGCCGTCATTCCTGACCCCGAACGTGCTCGAATTCCTTGTGAACAACTATAACATCAAGGCGATCACAACCCCTGATGAAGACCTCGCCGAGATTCTCGAAGAAGACAGGATAGAGGCGTAACGCTATCAAGGGAAGTCCGGTTTCAGTATCCGGACTTCCCTTTTGTTCTTTCTGGACCCTGGCCCCTTGACCCTCGCTCCTTATCTCCCCTGCGCCTTCCCTGTCATCGGCACAAAGGCAACGCCGCTCATCTGCTCCACAATGGGCCCCCCTCTTTTCTTTGTAACAAGGGTCAGCGTCTGATAATAAAGCGTGCTTCCAAGGGGGATTATCAATCTCCCGCCTTCCTTTAACTGTTTGAGAAGAGGAGGTGGAATGTGGTTGGCCGACGCTGTTATGATAATCGCATCGAAAGGGGCGTATTCCTCCCAGCCGAAATAGCCGTCCGCGTATTTCGTTTTGATATTTTCGTATCCGAGGTCGCTGAGCAGTCTTGAGGCTGTTTCCTTTAACCTCTCCCTGATTTCAATTGTATAAACTTCACCGGCGATTTCAGCGAGGACCGCTGCCTGATACCCGGAGCCCGTTCCTATCTCAAGCACCCTGTCGGAGGATTTCAGCTTAAGCGCTTCTGTCATGAGCGCCACCACATAAGGCTGGGATATGGTCTGCCCTTCCCCTATCGGCAGCGGATGGTCTTCGTAGGCCTGTCTCTTCAGCGGGTCTTCGACAAAGAGGTGTCTCGGTATCTTCGCCATCGCGTCGAGGACGCGCTCATCCTTTATCCCTCTTCCGGCGATTTGCTCCCGGACCATCCTCTGTCTCTGGGCCTTTGTCATGTCCGTGTCGGACTTATGCGCGCTTTCGGCAGTCGGGTATCGGGAGAAGGCGAAGATAAATAGTGAAAAGATGACCAGCGGGATTATTATTGACCTTGCCATACGACAATTATCAGGCATAAACCGGCCGGCGTCAAACAGGCCCCCGGCCGGCAGTGACAATCGTCACATCTATTGTTTCAGCAACGTGCGAACATATATGAAGAAGCAAAAGGAGGTATGCCTATGCAATGCAGGGTATGCGGCCGCCCGATCAGTGAAAAAATCAAAAAATGCATATGCGGTTATGACAGGGAAGGATGGAATGCCATGGATTTGGACAAGACCGAGCTTGAAAAAAAAGGCGTAACGAGTTTAAAGACGTACTCCAGCCTGAAGGACGAACGGGAACAGTCGAGATGATTAATGAGAAGCTGAAGAATACTGTCATCAGTACGACCTCATAAATCAGCTCCCGATGAATCGGGACAGCGGGCCATCCATGGTTCGACAAGCTCACCATGACAAGCTTGTCACCCTAAGCCTGTCGAAGGGTGGGCCTGTCTCATCACTCCCGCATCTCTCCCCCCTTGACGTATTACCGTCTTTTGATATACTTAATTCAGGATGACCGACATGAAAAAAATCTGTCTCATACTCGCCGCATCAGTTTTGATCATTTCCTGCGCCCCGGTGCTGACAAAAGATATGATGCAAAGAGGGACTTACGGCGTCCGTCTCGCCGACGTCAGGCAAAATCAGGAGCAGAACACCGGGCGACTGTTTATCCTTGGAGGCATAGTCGTAAAGACGACATTGACAAAGGAGGGCTCTCTTGTAGAAGCGATCTACGTGCCAGTAAATTCCCAGGGCTACCTGAGGTCTTACGGGACCTCCAATGAACGGTTTCTGGCGCTTTACCGGGGCAAGGACATTTTAGACCCGCTTATTTACAGTGAAAAGAGGGAAGTAACGGTTGCCGGTGAGTTTATCGGGACGAGGAAAGGCGCCATCGGGGAAATGGATTATGTCTATCCGTTGTTCGACATAAAAGAAATCTATCTCTGGGAGGAATATAAGGCGCAGGACTATTATCGCTATTCCCCCTATTATCCTCCCTATTATAGGCCGCCGTACTACCGCTACCGCTATTCCCCGTTCTACGACGATTATCCGTTTTATCCTTATTATTATCCGTGGTAGCGAACATTCCCTTTCTGTGCATCCCCAACATTTTCTTCTGGTCCATCAGTTACGGCAGAGGCCCGAACTTGCCGTCATCCGGATTTAATAATGTCGGAATAGGTTACATATCTGAGTCGGTCAACTTTACACTAATAAAATTATTTTACATCTCAATTGCTATTCCACTTTTTACAATTTCAATATAATCAAACGGTTTCATCCTGGCATTTAATTTGCTATATTCAGTCAAATATTCAAGTTATTTTAAATATAAAGCACGGAGGCAAAGAATGAGAAAGATTATTACACTATTTTTGATCCAGGTCGCCATTTTCGCAACTGCCGTTTCAGCATTCGCCATACCATACAACGGCCACGAATACGAATTGGTTTCCGGCGCTACCTGGACACAAGCCGAGGCAAATGCAATGGCATGGGGCGGGCATCTCGTAACGATTAATGACGCCGCAGAGGATGCGTGGGTATTCGACACTTTCGGTTATGAACACTTTATAGGTCTGAACGATATCGCTCAGGAGGGCCGATGGGAATGGGTAAGCGGCGAACCTGTAACATATTTACATTGGGCGGGCGGAGAACCTAATAACGGCAATGCTGCAAACTGGGTCCAGATTAACTGGGGATATGATGCTACCGGCGGCTGGAACGACACAGGGCCGGCGTGGACGTATACCGGTAATCCCTGGCACAGCGGGTTTGGAATTGCCGAAAAAGACATCGTCAATCCCGTGCCGGAGCCGTCCACCGTGCTGCTTCTCGGCAGCGGCCTGGTGGGTGTGTTTGCGGCAAGAAGGAAGATAAAGAAGGATTAACAGTTTCATATCTGATACCTTGAAGGCAGGGTCACAAACGGCCCTGCCTTTGTTGTTACCCGCTCATATTCCCTGATTCACCATCAAGAGACAAACCAAAGAGACCACAGAGGAAAAAAATAAATATCAATCCACAGATTACACTGATTAACACAGATGTATTTAGAAATATTTTTTCAATCTGTGAAATCTGTGTAATCTGAGGATAAATAAATCTCTTCTCTGTGACCTCTGTGGTTAGGTGGTGGATTCCGGTATTCCGCTCGCTTGCACATCATATCCAAAGCAGTTAAAATAACCATATCTTTCAAGTAAAGGGAGACACATGGCTGCATTAACGGCAAAGAAGATATTTACTTACGAGGACATCGACTCGTTGCCGGAGGGGACATTTGAAATCATCGACGGGGAGCGCAGGGACATGACGCCGACAGGATTCGAGCACGGCAGTATTGAGGGGGTATTTTGTGAGCTTTTAAGAAAACATTACGGAGAGAAAGGTTTTGTAGCTGTTGGTGAAGTAGGCATATTGATAACTAAACGGCCATTTCGGCTTCGCGCCGCTGATGTTGTATATATAAGCAAGTCGCGAGTCCCGTTCAGACCAAAGGGAATGCTGGAAACAGCCCCTGACCTCATAGTTGAAATAATCTCAGAAAGCAATACAGCTTCAGAGATAGCCGAAAAAGTGAATGACTACCTTTCAATCGGCGTCGGGATGATAATTATCGTCGATCCGCAAACTGAAGCCGTGACTATCCATCAGGTCGGCAGAAAAGACGCTCTGCGATATGGATTCGATGAAGAATTCGAGATGCTTGAAGGTGTGAAGGTCAAACTGAAGAAGCTGATTTGAAGGAACACACCGACAAACACTACTTCACCAGCTCCTCAAACTCGTCCCTGAACTTTCTTACCATCGTCCCTATGGCAAGGGCCGCCGCTTCTCCGAGGGCGCAGAGTGTGGCGCCTTTCATGTAGCGGCACAGCCTAAGGACCTGCTCGATGTCGTTTAAAGAACCCTTCCCCTGCATTAACCTGTCCATCAGAAACCTGATGACATTTGTGCCTTCCCTGCAGGGGGTGCATTTGCCGCACGATTCGTGCGCGAAGAACTTTGCGGTCTTCTGCGCGACGAAAGGTATCGACACGCCTTCATCCAGCACGATGATCCCCCCTGTGCCTAATAACGAACCGGCAGCGGTGAGGGAATCGAAGTCCATAGAGATATCTATCTCATTCGCCTTCAGGACAGGAGCGGAAAGCCCCCCTGGAATTACCGCCTTTAAACGCTTGCCCCCTTTTATTCCGCCGGCGTCTTCATATATGAGCTTTTTTAGGGAAACGCCTAAAGGATGTTCATAAACGCCGGGCTTATTGACATGACCGCACAGGCCGAACATCTTGGTCCCGTAACTGCCGGGCTTCCCGAAGGACTTGAAGGCCTCCGGTCCTCTTTCGATAATAAACGGGACGAACGCAAGGGTCGAGACATTATGAATAACAGTCGGCTCGCCGTACAGCCCGCAGGACGCCGGAAACGGCGGCTTAAGTCTCGGCCTTCCCGCTTTTCCTTCAATGGATTCTATAAGGGCCGTCTCTTCCCCGCATATGTACGAACCGGCGCCCCTGAAGACGTCTACGCAGAATGAAAAGCCGGTGTCCAGGATATTGTTCCCGCTGAAGCCGATGTCCTCGGCCTCCTTGATCGCCCTGACGAGGACCTTCGCTATCCAGTCGTACTCGCCCCTGATATAGATAAAACCCTGACACGAGCCGGTTGCATATCCCGCTATGGTCATGCCTTCAATCAACAGGTGGGGATCGAATTCCATAATCTGCCGGTCTTTGAAGGTGCCCGGCTCTCCCTCGTCGGCGTTGCAGATGAGATACCTCTTCAATTGCCGGCCGGCGGGGAGAAATCTCCATTTCCTGCCCGCGGGAAAACCCGCCCCGCCCCTCCCCCTGAGTTCGGACTGCTCTACCATCGAGATGATATCCGCAGGGGGCATGGAAAGCGCCTTTTTCAGCGCCTGATATCCTCCGTGTTCAAGATACACGCTGATGGAGTGCAGCTCCCTGACATTACTTTTTGTCAGCAATATTCTTTCGGCTATAGCCACCATTCCCCTCTCCTTATGGAATCGATTATGTAGTCGGTTTTTTCAACGGTCATGTTTTCGTAATGGTCCATGTTGATCTGCATCGCGGGTCCGTATCCGCATGAACCGAGACACTCGACGGACGAGATGCTGAACAGTCCGTCATCCGTTATCTCGCCCTCTGTTATGCCGAGTCTTTCAGAGATATGGTCCCACAGCGATTCGCTTCCGAGCAGCGAGCAAACGATATTGTTACAGACCTGGATATGATATTTTCCTATTCTCTTCAGACTGAGCATGGAATAGAAACTCGCCGCGCTGAAGACCCGCGCCTCAGGCAGATTCATTATCCTCGCTATCTCTTCCATATCGTCCTCAATAATCCTCCCGCTCCTTTTCTGTATCATCGCAAGCGCGGGCAAGACGGCGGATTCCTTTTTAGGGAACCTGTGAGTGAGTTTGATTATTAATTTTTTTACCTTGTCGTCCATAACCGTTAATTAACCACAGGCACTGAGACACAGAGAAAGACTTGAATTCGAAGCACGAAATACGAAATTCAAAACAAAATCGAATGACCTAAATTCAAATGTTCCCAACAGCAATGTTTTGATCATTTGAGCATTCGAATTTTGAATTTGTTTCGGATTTCGATATTCGGATTTCGGTTTTACCATTTCTTCTCTGTGCCTCCGTGTCTCTGTGTTTTAATTTTATCTTTTTCCAGTCTTATCGCGCACGCCTTATACTCGGCGGTCGCGGTCACGGGGTCGAACACATTATTCGCCAGCACGTTTGAGCAAGCCTCGTGGAAGTGAAAGGACATGAAACACAGTCCCTGCGGGACCCTGTCGGTGACCCATGCCTTTACCCTGACCCGGCCCCTGCGCGAGACCGCCATGATAAATTCGCCGTTGTCAATTTTCAGTCTTTCCGCGTCCTGCGGGCTGACTTCTATCAGCTCTTCAGGGAATATGTCCTCAAATCCGGCAGATCTCCTTGTCTGTGTGCCGGTGTGATAATGCCACAGCCTCCGGCCTGTGGTCAGCACAAACGGGTATTCGGCGTCAGGCGTTTCAACAGCAGGACGCCACTGCGCGGGCCTGAACTGCGCCTTGCCGCAGGGGAACACGTTATCGCAATAGAGAAAACAGGTCCCTGCATGCGATGAATCAGGACATGGCCATTGCAGTCCCTGACGTTCAATTCTCCCGTAAGTGATCCCTCCCATGCTGGGCGTCAGTTGACGTATTTCCTCCCAGATTTGTTCCGACGACGTATACCCCATATCACGTCCCATCCTCTTTGCAATCCCGTTTACGATCCACCAGTCCTCTCTTGCCTGCCCCGGCGGCTCCACCGCCTTTCTTACTCTCTGCACCCGCCTTTCGGTATTCGTGAATGTCCCGTCCGCTTCAGCGAAACATGTCGCCGGAAGGACCACATGAGCGTATTCAGTCGTCTCATTTGGGAAGATATCCTGGACAATCAGGAGATCGAGGTGTTTAAGCGAATTGATCGTATGCTCCTGGTTCGGCTCCGACATGACCACATTTTCTCCGGCAAGATAAAGCGCCCTGACATCGCCGTGGACCATCCCGTCAAACATTGCCGGTATTTTTGTTCCCTCAGTATCCGTCAGAGAATCCATGTTCCATGCCTTTGCAAACTTTTTTCTTACCTCGGGATTCGCTGATTTCTGATAACCCGTAAACACATCAGGCAGCACGCCCATATCGCACGCGCCCTGGACATTGTTCTGCCCCCTCAGCGGATTGACGCCCGCGGACTCCTTGCCGATATTGCCTAACAGTATCTGGAGATTGGCGCAGGTCTTGACGTTGTCCGTGCCGGTTACGTGCTCTGTAATTCCGAGGGTATAAAAGAGAGCGACCCTTTCTGCTGTGCCTAATATCCTCGCGAGCTCCGTTATTTCCTCAGGGGCAAGTCCGCATATCTTCGAGGCCAGCTCAGGGGGATAATCTTCGACCGCCTTTCTCAGTTCTTCAAATCCTTCGGTATAGTTTTCGATGAAGTCTTTATTATGCCACCCGTTTCTGATTATCTCGTACATGACCGAGTTAAGCAGTGCGATATCAGACCCCACTTTGGGCTGGAAGTGTCTGGCAGCCCAGCGTGTGAGGGCGATTTTCCTGGGGTCGGCGACAATGAGCTGCCCCCCTTTTCTTACGGCCCTCTTCATGCACGAGGCTATCACCGGGTGCGTCTCCGTTGTATTGGAGCCGATTACAAAAAGCACAGGGCAGTTTTCGATCTCCCCGATGGAATTGGACATCGCCCCTGCCCCAAGGGTTGCGGCCAGACCGGCCACGGTAGGGGCGTGTCAGGTCCGGGCGCAGTGGTCCACATTGTTGGTCCCGATCACAGCGCGCATAAATTTCATCATGACGTAGTTGCTTTCATTCGTTGAACGGGCGCAGCCTATCCCGACAATGGCCCCGGGGCCATATTTGTCTTTGATTTCCGTCAGCCTGCCTGCCACGAAATCAAGGGCCTCGTCCCAGCTTACTTCTTCAAACTTTCCGTCTTTTTTTATAAGAGGCGATTTCAGGCGCTCAGGTGAATGAACATAATCATAACCGAACCTCCCTTTTACGCATAAGCTGCCGTAATTGGGGGCAGTATTTTCCGCCCCGGTCACTTTTATGATCCGGTTGTCTTTGACGTGCAGGTCCAACTGGCAGCCTACCCCGCAGTAGCCGCACGTGGTCTTTATCGTTTTCATCTCCCACGCCCTGCCCTTGCCCACCGCCTTCTTCTCTGTCAGCGCCCCGGTCGGGCAAAGCTGCACGCACTCTCCGCATACAACGCAGGATGACTTGCCCATAGGCTTGTCCGTATCGCATACAACGGTCATGCTGCTGCCCCGGAAGCCCATATCCAGCACGTCGTTTACCGCTATGCTGTTGCAGGCTTCTATGCAGCGGTAACACTGGATGCACTTATTCATGTCCCTGATTATCATAGGGCATGAATCATCGTAAGGCTTGTCTTTGGGTATCTCCGGGAAAGCCGGTTTGTCGATGCCGAGGCGGTATGCGGCGTCCTGAAGCTCGCAGGCGCCGTTGGCCTCGCAGGCCAGGCAGTTGTGTTTCCCGTTAGACAGGTAAAGCTCTATGATCATCTTTCTTGTTTCGATGACCTGTTCGGTATTTGTGCGGACCACCATACCCGTCTTTGCTTCAAGCGAACAGGAGACGCGCAGACCCGGCAGGCCTTCGACTTCGACCACACAAAGCCTGCATTTACCGGCCTGTTTGGTGCGGGGATGATAACAGAGGGTGGGGATGTGGATTCCGTTTTCTCTTGCCGCGCTCAGGACCGTTTGTCCCTCAGCGGTCTGAATGCTTTTTCCGTCGATGGTTAATGCTAATTTGCTCAAAAAACTACCAACTACACTTTCAAAACAGGCAAAAATCTGTTTACAAGCATCGGTGTCCCCCGATTTTTTACCCGCTTCATTTTATAAATAACACAAAAGGTGGGCGAATGCAATAGCCGGAGGGCTCAGTTGTCATTCCCGTGCCTGAAGCACCTACGGAAAACGCGGAGGTACGCATGCCGACTGCACGAATGCATTCATTCGTGGTCATCGTTTTAAACCATTGGATAACGCTGGGTAGGGGCGCACCTGCGTGTGCGCCCAGCTTTGGATTGTAATCATGGTCGACAGTGTACACCTGGCCAGGGCAGACACGGGTATTACCAGTTGGGCGGACACATAGGTCCGCCCCTACGATTGTAATGATCCCGTGCATATGGTTCGGCATGATAACAAATTCATCCAATTCAATCCGGTTGAATTTATGTGCCGATTCATTCCACCATTTGTAGACCATCTGCCCTGCATCATTTAAAACCATTTTCCTGTTATGTATTGAACCAAACAGACATTCCCGATCTTTCACGCATATCGTTACATAATAAGCGCCTTGATTTGCATAGTCATATTCCTGTAACCGAATTGATCTCCGGTGGTGAATGTCCGGATTGTATTTCATTGACGCATGTCCCCTGAGAAAATATGCCTGACATTATACCATGAACAGTTAGGGGCGGGTTTGAAACGCGCCCCTGCAATCAATCACGATAATTTATAAAATTCAAATTACCCACGCCGTCTCAACAGCTTCCTGCGCGCTGCCATAACAACACCGCCTACGCTAAACAACACCATCGACATCGGCTCAGGCGCGACGGCGATGGAAACATCGCCGGGACGAACAGCAATGGCGTTGTAGTCACCGTTCTTTTTGCTGGTGTCCTGGATGCAAGTGCTGGGATCGAAGTACCAGGCGTTGTCCGGACCCGCTGAAAACCCCGTACCCGACCAGTAGCCGCGCGACCCCAAATGCTCAAAGTCACCGGTGTTGGTTAATCCATATCCAGGCTGACAGGAACCGTTGGTTGAAAAGTATCCTTTATTCCCAAGCTCCGAAAAAACATCGGTAGGGGCGAACGGCCGCTTGCCCCTACCTCTCTATTTAGCAGCTACTATCTTCTTGAAATACCTGATCGTCTCTTTCAGCCCGTCTTCAAGCTGCACCTTCGGTCTCCATTTCAATTCCTTTTTGGCCGTCGTTATGTCCGGCTGACGCTGTACAGGGTCGTCATAAGGAAGCGGGTTATAGATAATCCTGGATTTCGACCGGGTCAATTTAATGACCTTTTCGGCAAGCTCGAGTATTGTAAATTCCACCGGGTTGCCGAGATTTACCGGACCTGTAAGCTCGTCCCCGGAATTCATAAATCTGACAAAGCCGTCGATCAAATCGTCTACATAACAGAAACTCCTCGACTGGTTCCCGTCGCCGTATACCGTAATAGGCTTCCCCTCCAATGCCTGCATGATGAAATTACTCACGACACGCCCGTCATTGGGGTGCATCTTCGGTCCATATGTATTAAATATCCTCGCGACTTTTATTCTCAGTTTATGCTGGCGCAGGTAATCGAAAAAAAGCGTCTCGGCGCACCGCTTCCCCTCATCATAGCAGGAGCGATAACCGATGGGGTTTACATGCCCCCAATAAGTTTCTGGCTGGGGATGGACCCTGGGGTCGCCGTAGACCTCGGAGGTCGAGGCCTGAAAGATCTTTGCCTTCACCCTCTTTGCAAGTCCGAGCATGTTGATGGCGCCGTGGACCGACGTCTTGGTCGTCTGCACCGGATCAAACTGATAATGGACCGGCGACGCAGGGCAGGCGAGATTGTAGATCTCGTCAACTTCAACATATAAAGGGAAACACACATCATGCCTCATCATTTCAAAAGAAGATTTTTTCAGAAGGTTGATGATGTTGGACCGGCGTCCCGTATAAAAATTATCAACGCAGATAACTTCATGCCCCCCTCTGAGCAGCCTTTCGCACAAGTGGGACCCTAAAAAGCCCGCGCCTCCCGTCACAAGAATTCTCTTCATAGCGCCTTCCTTTCTATATGGTATAATTTTCGTAAATCAATCATGATTGGCAAGAGGCTATGGCTATAGGCACTGGGGAAAACAGCCCTTTTGTTATTCCTGTTGCCCATAGCCTATAGCCTCTTGTCTGAATTGCATTTTAATATCATACAACAATTAACAAGTCTTTTGACAAAGATTTCCCTTAAATGGTAGTATGTTAACTCTTTTACAGGCAAAGGAAACCCATGAAAATAGCAGTTACAGGTAAAGGCGGCGTGGGAAAGACGACATTATCTTCCCTCCTGAGTCATATATACGCCTCCGAGGGCAAAAAGGTCATCGCTGTAGATGCGGACCCTGACGCGAATTTTGCGTCAGCCTTAGGCGTTACAAAAGATGAAGTCGCAAAGATCAGACCCATAGCGGAGATGGCGGAGCTCGTTGAAGAAAGGACAGGGGCAAAACCCGGCTCCAGCGGCGGCATTTTCAAGATCAACCCGAAGGTAGATGACATCCCCGAAGGCTTCGGCCATAAGATTAATAATATCACCCTGCTCGTGATGGGCAAGTCGAAATTCGCGGCCTCGGGATGTTACTGCCCGGAACACGCCTTGCTGCGACGGCTTCTGAAGCATCTCATCGTGGAGAGAGACGAGGTCGTTATCGTCGATATGGAGGCCGGCATAGAGCACTTCACAAGAGGAACTGCCGAAGGGGTCAACGCGTTCATTGTCGTTGTGGAACCGGGACAGAGGAGCCTCCAGACCGCGGTCGCAGTGAAGACCCTCGCAAAAGACTTAGGCGTAAAAAAAGTATTCGTCGTGGCCAACAAGGTCAGGAAAGAGGAGGACGTGCTTTTTATCAGGAACAATCTCGGCGATATGGAATTTTTAGGCGTGATCAGCTTTAACGAAAACATCATGGAGCTCGACATTCACGGGCTGCCGTCTTACAGGGCCTCACAGAAGACCCTTGATGAAGCGGCGGCGATAAAAAATAATTTAGAAAAATCGATTTGAAGAAGACTCTCAGAGAAAGACTTTTAAAAAAAAGAGACCGTATCACGCCGGAACAGAAGAAGGGCAAAGAAGCGGCCATAAGGAAAAGACTCTATGCGTCGGCTGACTTCAAAAAGGCGCAGAGTATATTATTTTACGCTTCATTCAGGAGCGAGGTGGATACGGCGGCGTGCATAGAGCATGCATTGAAATTAAAGAAGGAAATAGTCTTGCCGAGGGTCGAAAGCAAAAAGAGGATGTTAAGGCTCTTCGCAATAAATAATATTTCTGAAATCGAACCCGGTTACATGGGTATCCCTGAACCGGCGGTCAGGAAGTCGGGCGAAAGGGGCTTGAATGAGATTGACGTCGTAATTGTTCCTGGCGCGGGCTTTGATGAAGACGGAAACCGTCTCGGATACGGCGGCGGCTATTATGACAGGCTGTTTTCAGTGGGCAAGGGGCAAGGGGCAAGGGGCAAGGGTAAAGAAAGGCCGGTTCTGATTGCGTTAGCCTTTGAAGAGCAGATCGCCCGGGAGATACCGGCGGAGCCGCATGATGTGAGAATGGATAAGATCATTACGGACAAGAGGACGATAAACTGCAGACAAATATCAAAGATTAAAAATTAGAATGCAAAATGACAACTTAAAACTTAAAGATAAAAGCTTGCGTATGATTTTTACATTTTAATCTGTCATTTTGATTTTTGATGTTTTATTTTTGATTTGCGCTTTTAATTAACGGAGTAACTATCATTATGAACAGGAAAAAAATCGAAAAGGGTGTGCGTCTCATCCTCGAAGGCATCGGCGAAGATCCCGAGAGGGCGGGACTGAAAAATACCCCTGAGCGCATAGCAAAGCTTTACGAGGAAATCTTCGCGGGGCTCGAGACCCCGACCGAAGAACTGCTGAAGCCTATCGAGGGTGAAAGTCATGATGAGATGGTCCTTCTCAAGGACATACCTTTCCACTCCGTTTGCGAGCACCATCTCCTGCCCTTTATCGGAAAGGCCCATGTCGCTTATATTCCGTCGGGCGGAAAAATTGTGGGTCTGAGCGAGCTTGCCAAGGCAGTTGAGATGTTTGCCAAAAGGCCGCAGGTACAGGAGCGTCTGACTACTCAGCTTGCTGATCTGATTATGGATAAATTAAAGCCCAAAGGGGCAATGGTAATTATAGACGCGGAACATCTCTGCCTTTCCATGAGAGGGGTCAAGAAACCCAACGCGAGAACAGTCACCTCTGCCGTAAGGGGGATCTTCCGCTCAAAGGAATCGACGAGGATGGAGCTTTTGGAATTGATAAAAAAGAGAGATTAGTTAATAAAAAAGTTCATAAATATATTATAAAGTTGTCATTCCCGCAGTCTGTAAGCGGGAATCCAGACAATTAAAAGAACTGGATGCCCGATTAAGCCTGCCCTCGAAGGTCTTAGTCGGGGGGACTTCGGGCATGACAAATAATTAGTGTCTTTATTTATAAAGTTGTTAGTATAAGGGTTCATGTTGTCAGGTCAGGAACTTGGGATTGGAAATCGGTTATAATAGGAACGGCAAGGCATTGATACGTTAGCCCCGGACTTACAATCCCGACTACATTAAACAAGGAGGAAGAAAATGGCTGCAAAGATCATCAGCGGCACGGAAATTGCCGCGCAGATACGGGAAGAGCTCAAAAAGGAAATTGCTGAGTTAAAAGAAAAACACGGGGTAGTGCCGGGACTCGTTACCATACTTGTGGGTAAGAACCCGGCGTCTGTCAGTTATGTTACAGGCAAGCAGAAAACAGCCCACGAGCTTGGATTCAATTCAATACAGGACGACCAGTCTGCTGAAATAACCGAAGCCGAGCTTCTCGGTCTCATCGACAAGTACAACAAAGATCCGAAGGTGCACGGCATACTTGTTCAGCTTCCCCTGCCGAAGCATATAAATGAAAAGAAGGTCCTCAACGCCATAGACCCCGACAAGGACGTGGACGGCTTCCACCCGGTCAATGTAGGACGTTTAATGATAGGCGGAGAGGAAGCGAAATTTCTGCCCTGCACCCCGGCCGGTATTCAGGAGCTGATCGTGCGGGCCGGTTTCGAGACCTCGGGAGCGGAAGTTGTTGTTGTGGGCCGTTCCAATATTGTCGGAAAGCCGATCGCGAACATCATGCTTCAGAAAGGCAAGGGCGCTAATTCAACAGTTACCGTTGTGCATACCGGGACCAAAAACATGGAAGCGCACTGCAAGCGCGCGGACATCCTCATTGTCGCCGCCGGCGTGCCCGGCCTTGTAAAGCCTGAATGGATCAAGCCCGGGGCCTGCGTAATTGATGTAGGCGTCAACAGGGTCGGTGAAAAGCTGAGTGAAAAGACAGGCAAGATGGTCCCTATCCTGAAGGGAGACGTAGACTTTGACGCAGCCAAGGAAATAGCGGGAGCTATTACCCCTGTGCCCGGCGGCGTCGGCCCCATGACCATTACCATGCTTATGAAGAACACGGTTAAATCAGCTAAGATACATGCTGGAGTAAAATAGCTAAGTCCCCCTCTTTGGAAAAGACCAACAGTAGGTGCCTAAAGCAGGGGTTAGGGGAGTTATTTAAATAACCCCCTCAGTCCCCCTTAACTAAGGGGGAAGATTAGAAGCGAAGGAGAACAAAATGATTGCAACGAAAAAAAGAGAATTCAAAGACCTGATGGAGAATATAAAGGACTACAAGAGTTTCTTTCTTGTCGGCTGTTCCGAGTGCGCGTCCCTGTGCGGCACGGGCGGTGAGCCTGAATTGGCTGAACTGAAAGAGGCGCTTGAGAAGGAAGGCAAGACCGTGACAGGGACCTTCAGGGCCAAGACAGGTTGTCAGGTCCTGGGCACAAAGGTCGAGCTGAAGCCGTTTAAAGAACAGCTCGATAAAACGGACGTTGTCATAGTGATGTCCTGCGGCGCGGGCACGCAGGCCGCTGTCGAGATCTTCCCCGAAAAACCCGTATATCAATCCAACGATACTATGTTTCTCGCGAACATGACCCGCTTTCAGATATTCGACGAAAGGTGTTCACTGTGCGGCGAGTGCATTCTCGATGAGACGGGAGGCATATGCCCGGTGACTGCATGTCCCAAAGGGCTCCTTAACGGGCCGTGCGGCGGGACGAATGAGGGAAAATGCGAGGTCAGCCCGGACATCCAGTGCTGCTGGGTGCGGATTTATGAGAGGCTGAATAAGATCAACAGGCTCGATGACATGAAAAAGACAAGGGAGGCAAAAGACTGGTCCAAGAGCCAGAAACCCCGCGCGCTAATCGCCAGGACAAAGGAGGAAAAGAAAAAGTGAGCTTCAGGGATACGCTTAACTCAGGCAAATTCGTAGTTACCGCGGAAATAGGCCCTCCGAAGGGGACGGACATAAAGGAGATGCTGCACCACATGGAAATCCTGCGGGGCAAGATCGACGCGGCGAACATTACCGACAACCAGTCGGCCGTAATGAGGATATCGTCCATCGCCGTATGCAAGCTGGCGCTGGAAAACGGGCTCGAACCGATACTCCAGATGACCTGCCGCGACAGAAACAGGATCGGGCTTCAGGCGGACTTGTTGGGCGCGTACGTGTTAGGGATAAAGAACGTCCTCTGCATGACAGGCGATCACGTCTCAGCCGGGGACCACAAGCAGGCGAAACCCGTATATGACGTGGAGTCCGTCCAGCTTCTGAAGATTGTCGACGGTCTCAATAATGGGAAGGACATGTCCGGCAATGAGCTGAAAGGTCCGACCGATTATTTCCAGGGGGCTGTTGTGACACCGGAGTCCATACCCATAGAGCCTCAGCTCATGAAATTCGAAAAAAAGGTGAAGGCAGGCGCGAAGTTCTTTCAGACGCAGGCGATCTACGACATAGAAAAATTCAAGACCTTCATGGCGCACGCAAGGCAGTTCCCTGTTAAAATCATGGCAGGCATCGTTGTCCTCAAGAGCGCCGGAATGGCAAACTTCATGAACAACTTCGTCCCGGGGATCAAGGTGCCTCAGAACCTCATTGATGAAATCAAGGCTGCGGGAAAGGAAAAGGCCCTCGATACAGGGTTAAACATCGCGGCCCGGCACATCAGGCAGTTGAAGGATGAAAAAATCTGCGACGGCGTCCATATAATGGCGATCGGAATGGAAGACAAGGTGCCGACGATCATGGAAAGAGCGGGACTGCTGTAACTTAAAATCTCAAATTTCAAATTTGAAATTTCAAATTAAAAGAGGGTCCGGATTGTACCGGGCTCTCTTTGATTTTTTCAGTAGTTAGTAGCAAGTAGTCAGTAGTTAAGGGGGTAAACTTCAGGGTATGTTTTTCCCTTAGCTGCTTACTACTAACTACTTGCTACTGGATATAGGTGATATATGTCATTAGTCTGTTTACAGGACATAAGGCTCGCCTTCGGAGGCCCGGAGGTGATCGATGGGGTGACGCTCCGGATCGGCAGCGGCGAGCGGGTCTGTCTTGTCGGAAGGAACGGGGCCGGCAAGTCCACGCTTATGAAGATCATCACCGGCGAGATCACCCCGGACTCGGGCGATGTCATATACGCGCAGGGTGTGAGGATAGCGTCTCTGTCGCAGGAAGTCCCGCAGGACCTCACGGGGACGGTATTCGACGTTGTCTCCGGAGGGCTCGGCGATATGGTCGGCCTGCTTTCAGATTACCACTCCGTAAGCGTCAGGCTTTCGCACGGTGGGGACACAACCCTGATCGCGGAGCTCGAACGGCTTCAGCGCCTGATCGAATCCTCAGGCGGCTGGCAGATACAGCAGAGGGTTGAGACCGTGCTTTCCCGTCTCAGGCTGGACCCTGAAGCCCCGGTAGCCGAACTCTCCGGCGGAAATAAAAGGAGGGCGCTGCTGGCCCGCGCGCTCGTTAATGAGCCGGACCTGCTGCTGCTCGATGAACCGACCAACCATCTCGATATAGGTTCTATCGCGTGGCTTGAGGAATTTCTCACCGGGTATCGCGGTTCCCTGCTTTTTATAACGCACGACCGCGAGTTCCTTCAGTCCCTGGCAACACGAATCATCGAGCTGGACCGGGGCCGAGTCACGGACTGGCCCGGCGATTACACAACCTACCTGACGAGAAGACAGGCCGAACTCGATGCGGAAGCGACCCGCAACGCCCTGTTCGACAGGAAGCTCTCGCAGGAAGAGGCGTGGATAAGGCAGGGTATCAGGGCCAGGCGCACGCGCAACGAAGGGCGTGTAAGGGCACTGAAGGAGATGAGGACTGAGCGCCGCGCAAGACGCGAACAGGCCGGCAGCGCAGCGATGAGACTGAACGAGGCCGAACGGTCAGGCAGACTCGTCCTTGAGGCCAAAGACCTCGGACATATATACGAAGGCGTTCCCGTGATAAATAATTTCTCCACGGTCATCATGCGCGGCGACAAGATCGGCATCATCGGCCCCAATGGTTCCGGCAAGACCACACTGCTGAGGATTCTGTTGGGAGATATGAAGCCTCACAGCAGCTCCGTGCGAAGAGGGACTAAAATCGAGGTCGCCTATTTCGATCAGCACCGCGAGCAATTGAATGACGACAAATCAGTTATGGAAAACGTCGCGGACGGAGGCAGTCATGTGACCGTCAACGGAAAGACGAGACACATAATAGGTTATCTCGAAGATTTTCTTTTCCCCCCTGAGCGCGCCCGCTCCCCGGTAAAGGTCCTCTCAGGCGGTGAGCGAAACCGCGCCCTGCTTGCGAAGCTCTTCACAAGACCATCAAACGTACTGGTCATGGACGAGCCCACAAACGATCTCGACACGGACACGCTTGAGCTCCTTGAGGAGATGCTGATGGAGTACCGGGGCACGGTCCTTCTCGTAAGCCACGACCGGGCGTTCCTCAATAACATCGTAACGAGCACGATAGTGTTTGAAGGCGGCGGCAGGGTCGAAGAATACGTCGGTGGGTATGACGACTGGCTGAGACAGCGTAAACCCTCGGCTCCGGAAAAACCGGAACGACCCGCAAAGCCCGCAAAACCCCGTCAGAAGCAGGAGCGCCCGCGTACCCTGACCTTCAAAGAGAAGAAAGAGATCGAGGCCCTGCCTGCTCTCATTGAATCGCTGGAAGCCGGGCGTGACGGGCTGTATGAATCCCTCGCGAATCCTGAATTCTATAAGCAAAACGGAAGCAGGTTACCGGAGATCAAGTCTAAAATCGGAGAACTCGAAAAAGAAATCGCCGAAGCCTATGAGCGGTGGGAATTCCTGGAAGCAATATTGAAGTCGACGCCTGTCGGCGGCGTCGCCCCCTGATATTTCATTTATCCGGAATGACCCGGTAACTTATCTCAACCTGGTCCCGCAATGTTTACACCCGCGTTTATAAATATCCCTGCCGAGATATTTCTTACATGCGGGGCATCTCCAGTTAAAGGCGGTAAAGGCAATAAACGCAGTTATTACCACAAGCTGGACCGCGATCAGGGTATTTTTTGAATATTCCCCGAACAGATCATGGCGCTTATGGGCCACAGCCATCAACAAGACGAGAAAAAGCGCTGCTGCTATGGCCAGAAGCTGACGTCCCTGGCGCAGCCAGAATTCACGCGTAACCTGTTTATCATCGTTTCTTTGCATCGCCTTTTGTTTTGATATTATAATGCTCCGATTGCAGTTTTTCAAAACCATTTCTCCTGAATTAAATATGATAGAATTTTCATATCGGCAATTCCCAAGTTAAGCAGGAGGTACGGATGGAAGCCGCAGGAGCGACTCAGACAAAAGTCATTGTAAGGGTAAAACATAAATTGAATAGAGGCAAATGATAAACGTCAAAAAAAAATTAACGGACTTTTTTTCCAGGGGACTATGGGAGATGGATACCGGCGCCCTCGGGAAATTCAAGTCGTTCCTTGTCAAATCGCTGAGACTGTGCAGCGTCGCCCTGAAGGAGTTTACGGAGGGACAGTTGACGCTCAGGGCAATGGGTCTTGTCTATACCGTTATTCTCGCAATTGTGCCGGTCCTGGCAATAAGTTTTTCCGTGTTAAAGGCCTTTGGAGTGCACAACCAGATAATGGTCCCATACCTTCTTGAATTCCTTGCCCCGCTTGGTGAAAAGGGTGAAGAAATAACGGCAAAGATCGCCGGCTTTATAGAAAATATGCAAGTCGGCGTGCTCGGCTCGCTCGGCTTTGTGATGCTTATATATACCTTCCTGTCTGTCATTCAGAAAGTCGAGTCGGCCTTCAACTATATCTGGATGGTGAAACGGGCAAGAAGTTTCAGGAGACGCTTCAGCGATTATACCAGCGTGCTGCTGATAGTGCCTGTCCTGATATTTTCCGCCGCCGGTCTTACCGCGTCTTTTATGAGTCATGCCTTTGTTCAGAAACTCATGAGGATAGAGGTCTTCGGACCTTTTTTTTATTTGGCGGCCAGAGTAACTCCGTATATTATCATCAGCGGAGTATTCACGTTTCTTTACATTTTTCTGCCTAATACAAGAGTGAATTTCAGGTCGGCCCTGTTCGGAGGCGTGCTGGCGGGAATTCTATGGCAGACGGCCGGCTGGGGTTTTACTTATTTCGTCGTATCGTCTACTCAATACGCGGCCATATATTCCGGCTTTGCCGTCCTTGTCATGTTTATGATATGGCTGTACGTAAGCTGGCTCATACTCCTCGTCGGTGCGCAGATATCTTTCTACCACCAGTATCCCCAGTTTCTATCGATTAAGAAAGAGGTATTTCATTTCAGCAACCGGCTCAGGGAAAGGACCGCGGTTTTAATCATGTACCTGATCAGTTACGACTATTATTACGGCAGGCATTCGTGGACCCTCAATTCTCTTGTGGCCCGCCTCAATCTCCCTGTTGACGCCGTTCATGATGTAATCACTTTATTAGTGCGCAATGAATTGCTTATCGAAACCGGAACTGATCCGCCGGGATACCTCCCCGCAAGAGATATTGAAAATATTCCCCTGAGAGACATTTTCAATGCTGTGAGAATTGCCCATCATGAAGCGGTCTCAATAGAGCATAGAATGTTCCAGGTAACTGAAGTGGACAATATTATAAAAAGACTGGATGACGCATACATCGCTGCCCTTGGAGAAAAGACGATTAAAGACATTGTGATTTCTTCGGCCGGGAAACATCAGCATCGATAAGCCTTAAAATAAATACTATCGGGGAGTTGAACCCTGTTCCCTGATCCTTCTATTTACCGCAAACAATGTCGGCATAACACGGCCGTTTTGCATAAGGGCGCGTGTTCAAGCAGTCTGTGATGAATTTTAATGTACGGATTGGTCGGCCTGCGGGACTTCTTTTAAAAAAAAGATTTCGCGTTTTCCGACTACACCGGCCCGGGCCATGCACTGTTGTACTGCTTTTGAATTTATGAACCTGCGGGCGCCGGCGATACTGCTCCACTCCTGCAGAAGGACCATTTCTTTCGGATCGTCGGAGCTTCGAAAAACACGGTAGCTCTTCTCACCTCCCTTCTTCCTCATCTCAAAGGCGTCATTGAAAGCGGTTTTCCATTTTTTGTAATTCTCAATCCTGTACCGTATATAAACGAAAGCCATTTTAAGTCCTCCCTGAATGCCGCAGCCCGGCGGCTGTTTCAATAATAACTCTTTTGTATATACCACAAAGGGCATGTCTCTTGTCTAATAAGAAATTGTTTTGCATTCATAAAGCAAGCTAATTGCGCCGTTGTCCCCTGATTCACCATCAAGAGACAAACCACAGAGACCACAGAGGAAAAAAATAAATATTAATCCACAGATTATACTGATTAACACAGATGTATTTAGAAATATTGTTTCAATCTGTGAAATCTGTGTAATCTGCGGATAAATAAAT
>JACRHD010000008.1 GCA_016234115.1 Nitrospirota bacterium | reverse complement strand
TTTTAACCCAGCCATAAAGCGGGCGGGTTAAAACCCCGCCCCTACAAAAACAATAAAAAAGGAGGTATCAAGATGCCAAGTTTTGTAATCACGGAAAAATGTGACGGTTGTAAAGCACAGGACAAGACTGCATGTCAGTACATTTGTCCGAACGACCTCATGGCCCTTAACAGGGACCTCATGAAGGCCTACAACCAGGAGCCTGATCAGTGCTGGGAGTGCTACAATTGCGTAAAGATCTGCCCGCAGCAGGCGATTGAAGTAAGGGGTTATCAGGACTTTAACCCGCTCGGAGCCAATGTTATCCCGATGAGGGGTACGGACTCCATTATGTGGACTGTCAAGTTCAGAAACGGGATACTGAAGAGGTTCAAGTTCCCGATCAGGACCACCTCTGAAGGAGCTATCGATCCATATAAAGGCAAACCGGAACCTGATTTCTCAAAATTAAAATCAATCGGCTTTTTCAATTACGAAGCCAGGAAAGAATAAAAAAAGGAGGGATAACAATGGAAAAAGAAACTTGTACTTTTTCGTATTGCGCAAAGCCTGAGATCGTCGAAGTTGAAACAGACCTTCTCCTTATCGGCGGTGGTATGGCATGCTGCGGCGCAGCTTACGAAGCAGCAAGATGGGCCACTCCCAAAGGCATGAAAGTCACGATGGTCGACAAGGCTGCCACAGACAGAAGCGGCGCGGTCGCGATGGGACTGTCCGCTATCAATACATACATCGGTGAGAATAAGTGTGAAGACTATGTCAGGTACGTCAGAGGCGACCTGATGGGCATAGTGAGGGAAGACCTTATTTATGACCTTGGAAGACACGTCGATGACAGCGTTCACCTTTTCGAAGAATGGGGACTCCCGATCTGGAAAAAAGGCGACGACGGCTTCTCTCTTGACGGCTTCCAGGCAAGGGATGAAGGAAAGAAGTCATTAGCGGACGGCGGCACTCCCGTCAGGTCCGGTAAATGGCAGATCATGATCAACGGTGAGTCCTACAAGGCGATCGTTGCAGAGGCCGCAAAGAAGTCCCTTGAATTCAACAGAAACGCAACCGGCGGCGCGCAGAACCATTTCGAGAGAGTTTTCATTGTGAGGCTCATGAGAGATGCGAACGATCCTAACAGGGTCGCAGCAGCGGCAGGCTTCAGCGTCAGAGAAAACAAGATGTATATCTTTAAAGCCAAGGCCATGGTATTGGCTGCCGGCGGAGCTGTTAACTGCTTCAGGCCGAGATCAACAAAAGAAGGACAGGGAAGAGCATGGTATCCTGTATGGAACTCCGGTTCCGGTTATGCCCTCGGAATGCAGGCCGGCGCAGAGCTGACCCTGATGGAAAACAGGTTCGTGCCCGCGAGATTCAAAGACGGCTACGGACCTGTCGGCGCATGGTTCCTCTTCTTCAAGGCAAAGGCGACCAACAGCCTTGGTGAAGACTATTGCGCAAATCCCGAGTACCTTGCCGAAGCAAAGGCAAAATACGGCACGTATGTAGACAAGATGGGAACAGCCATCAGAAACCACCTGATGATGAAAGACATGAAAGCGGGCAAAGGCCCCATCATCATGAGGACCCACGAGGCCATGGACGCCATCAACAAGTCATTCGTTGAGAAGCTTGGCGAGAAGGAAGGCAAGAAGAAAGTGAAACACCTCGAAGCCGAGGCCTGGGAAGACTTTCTTGATATGTGTATCGGACAGGCCGGCCTCTGGGCGTCTAAGAACATCGAGCCCGACAAATCGCCGTCTGAGATCATGCCGACAGAGCCGTACATCCTCGGATCTCACGCAGGCTGCGCAGGCTTCTGGTGCAGCGGCCCCGGCGATATACCGGGAACACCTGCTGAGTGGAACCTGGGTTACAACAGAATGTCCACAGTACCCGGCCTCTTTATGGCAGGCGACATCTGCGGCGCTTCAGGCCACAAATTCTCCTCAGGCTCCCATGCCGAAGGCAGAATAGCCGCAAAGGCAGCAATAGCGTACATACTCGACAATCCCAATTACAAACCCGCTACCAGAAAGACCGCGGATGAGATTGCCGGAGAGCTCTACCTGCCGTATGAGATTTATGAGAAGAACAAGACATATTCAACGGATCCTGAGATCAACCCGTTCTACATCAAGCCGACACTCCTTCAGACCAGGCTTCAGAAGATCGCCGACGAATACTTCGGCGGTATCTCCACATGGTACATGACTTCAAAGACCATGTTAGATGAAGGCCTGAACCAGCTCAAGCTGTTGAAGGAAGACTCAGCGAAGATGGCAGCCAGCAATCTCCATGAGCTGATGAGATGCTGGGAGAACTATCACAGGATACTCTCTCTTGAGGCGCATGCCCGCCACATCCTCTACAGGGAAGAGAGCAGATACCCCGGTTACTACTACAGGGGCGACTTCGACTTTATTGACGACAATAAATGGAAAGTCTTCACCTGCTCCAAATACAACATGGAGACCGGCGAGTTCGCAATGTCCACAAGGGACTACAAACAGATTGTAAGCTAATCTGTCCGGATCAGGATAAAAATTTCCTCCGGGCGTTTCGGCGCCCGGAGGGAGTTATTCAAGTTATCAGGCCATTAGGATATTTAATGCTTTTCCCCGCGAAAAGGTATTGTTAAGAGCTGCCGTTTTGTAGTAAAGTATATCCCGCTTAACCCTGTACCTGATAATTTAAATAACTCTGTAAACATGGAGGACTGAGATGTCAGAGCAACAAAAAACTGTTTTAGTAATCGGAGGGGGTTTCAGCGGGCTCACCGCCGCAGTAGAAACAGCGGAGGCGGGCTTTAACGTAGTCATCGTTGAAAAGACCCCGTTCTTCGGCGGTAGGGTGACCCAGCTCAATAAATACTTTCCGAAACTGTGTCCGCCCAACTGCGGGCTTGAGATAAACTTCAAGAGGATAAAGAACAGCGCGGACATTACCTTCTACACGCAGGCCGAGGTCGAGAAGATATCCGGCCAGGAAGGCAACTACGACGTCACGATAAAGTTGGCGCCTCGTTTTATCAATGACAAATGCGTCGGCTGCAACGCCTGCAACGAGGCCTGTCCGGTAGAGATACCGAATGAATTCAATTTCGGGCTTGATAAAACAAAGGCCGCCTACATCACGCACAATCAGGCGTTCCCGTTTAAATACGTGATTGACGGAAAGGCCTGTAAGGGCAAGGCCTGTTCAAAGTGCGCCGAGGCATGCAAGTATGACGCAATCGATCTCGATATGAAACCGGAGACTGTCAACCTGAAAGTGGGGGCGGTCGTCCTTGCTACGGGCTGGGACCTGTACGACGTTTCAAAACTCGATATATTGGGCGGTGGAAAGATCAGGAATGTAGTGACCAACATGCAGATGGAAAGGCTTGCGGCGCCGAACGGGCCGACCGGAGGAAAGATACTCAGGCCGTCCGACGGCAAGGAAGTAAAAAACATCGCCTTTGTCCAGTGCGCGGGGAGCAGGGATGAAAACCACCTGCCTTACTGTTCATATATCTGCTGCATGGCCTCCCTGAAGCAGGCGACATACCTGAGGGAACAGTATCCTGATTCAAAGGTCCGGATATTCTACATCGACATAAGGACCCCGGGCAGGTACGAGCAGTTTTTCTGGAAGGTCAAGGAAGACCCCAATGTAACGCTCACAAAGGGAAAAGTCGCAAAGATCGAAGAAGACACCAGGACAGGAGACGTCACACTGGTAGTTGAGGATGTGATGTCCGGAAAGAAGATAAAGGAAAAATACGACATGGTGGTGCTCGCAGCCGGGATGGTGCCGTCGACAAAGGCCTCAAAGATACCGGGCGATATTTCATATACGGATGAGGGTTTCGTGATGGCGGGTGCGCTGAAGAAGGGCATGTTCGCCGTCGGGACCCTGAAGAGTCCGGTTGACGTTGCACGGTCGGTACAGGATGCAACAGGGGTCGCAATCAAGAGCATTCAGAGCGCGAGGAGGTCATAACAATATGGAAATGGAAAAGAAATTCGGCGTATATATCTGTAAGGGATGCGGCATCGGCGAGGCCGTTAACATAGAAAAAGTGAAGAGGGCAGGCTCTATTGCGGCAAAGATACCCATTGAAAACGTCAGGGAACACCAGGTCCTGTGCAGTCCCGAAGGGCTGGAGCTCATAAAGAATGATGTGAAGGAAGGCGTAAATTCCATAATCATCGGGGCATGCTCGCCGCGAGTAAAGTATGAAGAGTTCGACTTCCCCGGCTCAATCGTAGAGAGAGTAAATCTGAGGGAGTTCGTCGCGTGGACCCAGGAGCCCATGAGCTCGGACGCGCAGAGCCTTGCGGACGATTATATAAAGATGGGCGCGATCAGGGTGCAGAGGGGCAGCCTGCCTGAGCCGAACATCCTGCCGGACCTGAGCAAGAAAATACTTGTCATCGGCGGCGGCATGGCCGGGATGACTGCCGCTATCGAGGCCGCAAACGCGGGCTACGAGGTCGTGCTTGTCGAGAAAGAGGCCGAGCTTGGCGGCATGGCCGCAAAGCTTTACAAAGAGACGCCGAGGCAGTATCCGTTTGACAAATTGGACGAGCCGAGGATCGCCTCTGTAATAAAAGAGGTTGAGGCAAATCAAAATATAAAGATATACAAATCGACAAAGATAGATAAGACCGATGGACAGCCCGGACTCCTCGATGTGACCCTGTCGAATAACGGGACGAGCGAGACAATAAAGGTCGGCGCTGTAGTGATGGCGACCGGCTGGAAGCCTTACGACGCCACAAAGCTTGAACACCTTGGATACGGCAGGCCCAACGTCATCACCAGTGTCCAGATGGAGGAGATGGCAAAGAAGGGCAAGATAACCCGCCCCTCCGACGGCAAAGAGGCAAAGAAGGTGGCGTTCATACAGTGCGCGGGATCGAGAGACCCGAACCACCTCCCTTACTGCTCTTCTTTCTGCTGCGCAACGTCGCTTAAGCAGGCAAAATATGTGAGAGAGAAAAACGGCGATTCCGTCGCCATGATCTTCTATAAAGACATCAGGACGCCTGGACAGTCGGAGCTTTTCTACAAGAATATGCAGAACGACCCGGGCGTGCTTCTGACAAAGGCAGAAGTGACCGGAATCAGCGACGCGATAAACGGCAACCTGTATGTTGAAGCGGAAAACACGCTCCTTGGCGAGAAGATCAGGGTCGAGGCGGACCTTGTCGTGCTCGCAACCGGTATAGTCCCCTCAACACGCGCCCCGCAGGAATGGCTTGACGGACTCACGGAAGCGCAAAAGAAGGGCGACGACGCGAAGAAGGCGTATATCGAGGCGAACCCCAGGCCCGAGATGATTTTAAATCTCGAATACAGGCAGGGTCCTGAAATACCTTCGCTTGAAGGCGCGTACGGCTTTGCCGACTCCAATTTCATTTGTTTCCAGTATGAGACGAGAAGGACGGGCATTTACTCCGCGGGATGCGTAAGGCAGCCCATGGGCATGTCCGACGCGGCGGAGGATGCGGCGGGAGCGGCATTGAAGGCAATCCAGTGCGTCGAGCATGTTGCAAAAGGCATTGCGGTGCATCCCAGGGCGTGGGACATGACCTTCCCCGATCCCATGATGATAAAATGCACCTCATGCAAGAGATGCACGGAAGAGTGTCCGTTCGGCGCAATCGATGAAGACGCAAAGGGCACTCCCTTTTACAGGATCAACCGCTGCAGAAGATGCGGGACGTGCATGGGCGCCTGTCCTGAAAGGATCGTGTCCTTCAAGGACTTCAGTGTCGATATCGTCGGCACGATGATAAAGTCCATAGAGGTGGAAGAGGACGAATTCAGGATCATCGTTCTGGCGTGTGAAAACGACGCGTACCCCGCACTGGACAGCGCGGCGATAAAGCGCATGAAGCTGAACCCGAAGATAAGGATTATCCCGGTCAGGTGTCTCGGTTCGACCAACCTGGTCTGGGTCACCGACGCCTTTTCAAAGGGCATCGACGGTCTCATACTCCTGGGCTGCAAGTACGGTGAAAACTATCAGTGCCACTTTGTAAAAGGCAGCGAGCTTGCAAACTATCGCTTCAGCAAGGTGAAGGAGACCCTCGACAAACTGCAGCTCGAATCGGAGAGATGCCAGCTCATGCAGGTGGCGATTAATGAATATGACAATCTCCCTAAACTGATTGAAGACTTCGTCGCGAGGGTGGAAGAAATAGGACCGAATCCGTTTAAAGAACTTTAAAATAAGTAACAAGTAACGAGTAACAAGTAACGGGAAAAAGAAGGATGAAAACAGAAAGTAGTTTCACGTCACTTGTCACTTGTTACTTGTCACGATCGGAGGTATAGATGGCAGATGGAACAGTAATAAAACCGGACCTGGATTTTGTAAAAGGGGTCATTGACGGCGGAGGGGAATCCCTCAAGAAATGCTACCAGTGCGCTACGTGCACGGTGGTCTGCAATGTGACCCCGGACCAGAACCCCTTTCCGAGAAAAGAAATGGTATGGGCCCAGTGGGGTTTGAAGGAAAAATTCATGGGCAATCCCGATGTGTGGCTTTGCCATCAGTGCAATGACTGCACCGTTTACTGCCCGAGGGGAGCAAAACCCGGAGAGGTGTTAGGGGCGATCAGGAAACAGTCCATAAAGCAGTACTCTGCCCCGGCGTTTCTTGTCAACCTTGTAAACAACAAGGCCCTTTCATGGCTTATCTTCCTGGTCCCGGCTGTTCTGTTGGGCGTCATCCTTTCCGCGGACGGCGCGTTTTTCCCGGCTGAAGAAGAGATAAAATTTTCTTTCTTCGCCTCTACTCTTACGATACAGTTGGTCTTTGTCCCCGCGCTGACATTCGGCTTTGCCGTCGGCATCATGGGGGTCATGAAATTCTGGGCCGACATGAAGAAAGCGGCAAGGGTCACATCAGGGAACCTGGGCGGTAGCATTTCAGCGACCGCGACGGAGATACTGAGTCACATCAAATTCAAGAGCTGCGGTGTAAGCGCGGACAGGTTCACGGCGCATTTCCTCGTGTTATACAGCTTTATAGCTTTAGGCATTGCAACGGGCATAGGGGTACTCTACATCGACATCCTCCATATAGAATCCCCGTTCAGCCTGACGGGCACGGGTTTCCCGGTCAAGATTTTCGGGGCAGTCGGGGCGGCCGGTTTACTGTTAGGGGCCTTTCTCATGATGTCCAACAGGTTTAAAAACGCGGAGAAGGTCGGCTCCGGCAGCTATTTCGACTGGCTGCTTATAACCATTATCGGCGTAATCGCTGTGTCGGGGATCCTTTCGTGGCTGACCAGGATCGCGGGGCTCGCCCCCGTCGCCTATTCAGTATATTTTATTCATCTTGTTTTTGTGCTCTCTCTTTTCGTATACCTTCCCTATTCAAAGCTCGCGCACCTGTTTTACAGGTCAGCTGCCATATGCTTTATAAAATATTCGGGAAGAGAGAAGAGATAAGGACGAAGGCGAGGGAAAGAGGATCAAAATAGGACTGGCAGGACCTGTCCGAGCCAGATTAAGAATAGATTGAAGACGTTTGATTTATGGGTATTTCGTAAGGTTGAATAAGAGGCGACTCTGCGGTTTTCAGAGTTCTCACTCAACTGAAATACTAAAACGGCAAATTTATTAAAGGGAGGTATGCATATGAGCAGTACAATCGTATTTGCACTCATCTGCGGCGCAGTAGGCGTTTTGTACGCCCTCATGACCGCAGCATGGGTATCAAAGCAGGATGCCGGAAGTCAGCGTATGCAGGATATTTCAAACGCAGTTAAGGAAGGGGCATACGCGTTTCTTGCACGTGAGTACAAAACAGTAGCGATAGTTGCAGTGCTGCTGGTCATTATTCTTGCCGCGGTCCCGAGCCTCGGCATCTGGACGGCTATCGGGTTTATAATCGGTACAGCGGGTTCGGCATTCGCGGGCTTTGTCGGCATGTGGGTAACAGTGCGCGCCAACGTCCGCACAACACAGGCCGCCTCAAAGGGCCTTCAGAACGCTCTCACACTTTCATTTAAGGGCGGTTCCGTCACAGGCCTTATGGTTGTAGGCCTCGGTATTATCGGCTTGGCCGGTTACTATGCAATCGCAAAAAGTATGGCCGGGGAAGGGGCATTCCATGCCCTCATAGGTCTCGGCTTCGGCTGTTCGCTTATGAGCGTGTTTGCCCGTATCGCAGGCGGTATTTATACAAAGGCTGCCGACGTAGGCGCCGACCTCGTCGGAAAGGTTGAGGCCGGTATCCCTGAAGACGATCCGAGAAACCCTGCCGTTATCGCGGACAACGTCGGCGACAACGTGGGTGACTGCGCGGGAATGGCAGCAGACCTTTATGAAACATACACAGTCACGCTGGTTGCCGCGATGCTGCTGGCAAAGTCGGTTTTCGGCCCCGAGAGTCTGTGGGTAGAATTCCCGCTTCTTCTGGGCGGCGTGTCCATCATCGCTTCAATCATCGGCACCTACTTCGTTAAACTCGGCGCGAAACAGTACATCATGGGCGCGCTCTACAAAGGCCTCGCAGTTTCAGGCATTCTCGCTGCAGGCGCATTCTACCTGGTAACGCAGTGGTTCATGGGGCAGCTTGGCGGCGACACCGGCGGCTTCACCCCGATGAGCGTGTTCGGCTGCGCCATAATCGGGCTTGTCCTGACAGGCCTCATTGTCTGGATCACTGAGTACTATACTGCCAAGGAATACAGGCCGGTGCAGACTATTGCCAAGGCCAGTCTTACCGGCCACGGCACTAACGTCATCGCCGGTCTCGCAATGAGCATGGAAGCTACCGCTCTTCCCGCGTTTGTTATCGTAGGGGCCATCCTCGGCGCTTATTCATTAGGCGGCGGTTTCACGGACAATGTCGGCGGCGGCCTTTTCGCAATCGCGCTTTCGGCTGTTTCGATGCTTTCCATGACTGGAATAGTCGTTGCTATCGACTCATACGGCCCGATCACCGACAACGCCGGAGGTATCGCTGAAATGGCTGAGCTTCCGTCATCCGTCAGAGACATAACTGACCCGCTCGATGCGGTCGGCAATACTACCAAGGCTGTAACAAAAGGTTATGCGATCGGTTCAGCCGGTCTTGCAGCGCTCGTTCTTTTTGCCGAGTATTCAAGGGAACTCGTCAAGAAGATGGGCGGCGTTGCCTTTGATCTTTCTGATCCTTTAATCATCGCCGGACTCTTTATCGGCGCCCTTATCCCCTACTACTTCGCCGGCAGGCTTATGCTTGCGGTCGGCAGGGCAGCGGGTGGCGTTGTTGAAGAGGTCCGCAGGCAGTTCCGCGAGATCAAGGGGATCATGGAAGGCACGGGCAAGCCTGAGTACGGCAAGTGCGTTGATATCGTGACCAAGTCAGCCATCAAGGAGATGATGATACCGGCGCTTATTCCTGTAGTAGCTCCTGTCCTGGTTGGCTTTGTCCTCGGGCCCAAGGCGTTGGGCGGGGTCCTGATAGGGAGCATCCTGACAGGTCTATTCCTTGCCGTAGCCATGACGAGCGGCGGCGGCGCATGGGACAACGCAAAGAAGTCCTTTGAAGACGGCGTCAGGGACGACAAAGGCGTCATGCATAAAAAAGGAAGCGACGGACACAAAGCCTCAGTCACAGGCGACACAGTCGGCGATCCTTACAAGGACACCGCAGGCCCTGCGATCAACCCGATGATCAAGGTCATCAACATCGTGGCCCTGCTGATCGTTCCTTTGATATAACAATACGTAGGGGCGTTGCATGCACGCCCCTCATGTCGAAAATAGTCTCTCTTTACTGTAAGGAGGGATCGGGGCGAGGGAGAACCTCGCCCCTTAATGAAAATGATAGGGGCTGTCCCGGTTTATCGGGACAGCCTTTTTGTTGACTCGCCGGCTCCTTTGTGATAAATCTGACGTATAGTCCGTCCCCCGGCAAAGTGCGCTTTGCAGGGGGCAGACAGAGTTACCCGTTAATCAGAAGGAGGAGATGATGAAACAGGTATTGGTAATAGTTTTCATGTTGCTGTTTGTCTCAGGGCATCTCGTCGGCTGCCGTACGATGACCGGCAAAACAGCAGGGGAAATTGTCGATGATTCCGCCATCGTGGCCCAGATCAACGCCAAGATCGTGAAAGACCCCGATCTGAAATTTTTCAGTATTGACGTTGATTCAACACGGGGGAACGTTGTTTTAGGCGGCATAGTGACGACTAAAGAAGCTGAAGAAACGCTCATAAAGATCGCGGAGGGAGTGGCCGGGGTCAAATCAGTCACAAGCAATCTGGAAGTGAAAAAATAACGACGGGTCAACTTGCGTTTTCTGTTAATGCTGCTGTAACATTTTCTCATATTCCGATATGGAGAAGATGAGATGAATCTTGACGTCCCGGTTATAGGAATCCTGCGCGGCGTGGACGCCGCTTTTTTCCGGGGCGTAATGGACGTCTCGTTTGCCTCGGGCCTGCAGGCCATTGAGATCACCATGAACACTGAAGGCGCCCTGCCGATGGTCTCTGCAAACATATCGTCTGTCCCTTACGGAAAACTGCTTGGAATGGGGACGATTCGCAATCTCGACGAAGCAAAGAAGGCAGTGGACGCAGGGGCCATGTTTCTGGTCACTCCGAATACCGACACGAAGGTAATTGAATACGCTAAATCAAACTCCGTTGCCATCATAGCCGGGGCTTTGACCCCGACAGAAGTCTACACTGCCTGGTCTGCCGGCGCGGACATGGTAAAGGTCTTTCCTTGCGGCGCCTTCGGCCCCCGGTATATCAGTGAGCTCCTTGGGCCTTTTGATCATATCCCTCTGGTTGCGGTGGGCGGCGTGAGCCTGGAAAATATCGCGGAGTATTTTACCGCTGGAGTTAGGGCTGTGGCTGCCAGCACTTCGCTCTTTGGCCGAAAGGCATTAATGGAGCGTAATCTTGACGAGATTGCGCAGAATGTAACAAATTTTATTGCCCATTGCCCGAGGGAAAGGATAACCCCTCCCGGCCTCCCCTTAACTTAAGGGGAGGAGACCAGTTTTCCCCCTCTTAGGATAAGAGGGGGCCGGGGGGAGTTGAAAAGCAGCGCCGGGATCCTTGACATCTCTGTCGTCATTTGACATGATAAATGACGATGAAGGCGACACAGAAGGAAGAAGCGATTTACATTGAGCGCATCCTCGACCTCCCGGCGCTCCTCGAAAAGAAATCACATTTTCTTCTTGGACCCCGCCAGACGGGGAAGTCTTTCCTGATCGGCCGGTCTCTCAGGACAGCGCGCGTATATGACCTTCTTGATACTTCGGTGTACCTCTCGCTCAGCCAGAACCCCGGCCGTCTTGCGCAGGAGATAACCTCGCGCGACAGGGTCGTCGTCATCGACGAGATACAGCGCATCCCTCTGCTTCTGAACGAAGTGCACCGCCTTATTGAGTCGCGGGGCGTCCGTTTTCTGCTTACAGGTTCAAGCGCCCGGAAACTCAGGCGCGGCGGCGTCAATCTTCTTGGAGGGAGGGCGCGCACAAAGTACCTGCATCCACTGACGTATCGCGAACTCGGCAAACATTTCGATATTGTCAAGGCCATTGGCCGGGGACTGCTTCCCCCGGTCTATTTTTCGGACGATCCCGCGGCGGACCTTCAGGCCTACGCAGGCTCGTATCTTCAGCAGGAGATAGTGGCAGAGGGGGTTACCAGAAATATCCCGGCCTTCAGCCGCTTTCTCAGGGTGGCCGCCCTGTGTAACGGTACAATCGTCAACTTCACCAACGTTGCAAACGACGCGCAGGTGGCCCGCACTACCGTGTATGAATACTTCGAGATACTGAAAGACACCCTGATAATCCGGGAGCTTCCCGCCTGGCGCAAGTCTCTGAAGAGGAAGCCGCTGGCATCGTCGAAATATTATTTTTTCGACGTCGGGGTGGCCGCGACCCTTCAGGGCCGGGAGTTCCGGCAGGGCACGCCGGAATTCGGAGAGGCCTTTGAGACGTGCATCCTGCACGAGCTTGTCAGCTACAGCGACTACAAATCAGGGGAACCGGTGAGTTACTGGCGGTCGTCCTCCGGGTTTGAAGTTGATTTCATCATCGGCGATCATACCGCAGTTGAAGTAAAGGCCAAAGAAAACATCTCCCCCGCGGACCTGAAGTCCCTGTTTGCGCTGGCCGAGGAGAAGAAACTGAAAAACTACCTGTGTGTGTGCCTTGAGCCCCGCGTCAGAAAACAGGGTGTCGCCCATATCCTTCCTTTCCGGGAGTTTCTTGATGGTCTGTGGGATGGAAATTATTCATAAAACTCCCGGCCGGGCAATTTGTTTCGGATTTCGGATTAAACATTTCTTCTCCATGCCTCAGCGGTCAAAAAACTCACGACCCGCAGTTTTTTAAAAACGATTAAGTCAGGTATAATATATTTTCAAAAAATATATTAAGGAGAAAAGAGAAATGTACAGACCGGAAATTAAAGTGATAGACTGCTCCGTGCGCGACGGAGGTTTGATGAATAAGTGGCAGTTTTCCGATGCCTTTGTCTGCAAGGTCTATACGGCCTGCACTGAGGCGGGGGTCGATTATATGGAGATAGGTTATCTGAGCTCCGAATCAGCCTTCTCCAGGGCTGAAGTGGGACCGTGGAAGTTCTGCGCTGAAGAGGACATCCGGCGGATTATCGGCAAGGGCGAAAAAAGGATCAAGCTCTCCGCAATGGCCGACATAGGCCGGATCGACTATGCCGACATCCCTCACAAATCCGAGAGCTCCCTGGACATGATACGGGTCGCCTGTTACGCCCACCAGACCGACGCCGCCATAGACCTCGCCCACCACTGCATCGACAAAGGGTATGAGACGACCATCAATCTTATGGCGGTATCGACTGTCGGATTACGGGAGCTGGATGAAGCGCTCGACGACCTCTCCAAGAGCCGCGTGCCTATAATTTATGTAGTGGACAGCTTCGGCGCGTTCTACTCCGAAGACATTGATATGCTTGCGAGGAAATACATGGAGCGCCTGCCCGGCAAGACCATAGGAATACATTGCCACAACAACCAGCAATTGGCCTTTGCCAATACCATATCGGCAATCATCTCCGGCATCAATTATCTTGACGCCAGTTTGTACGGCATAGGGCGCGGAGCGGGCAATTGCCCCCTGGAGCTCCTTATTTCTTTCCTGAAAAACCCCAAGTTCAAGGTGCGTCCGCTCATCGAGGCCATAGAGACCGAGATACTTCCATGGACGGAGAAAATCGACTGGGGATACTATATTCCATATATGGTCACGGGCATATTGAACCAGCACCCCCGGACTGCGATGGCGCATATGGAGTCGGAGAGGAAAAATAAAGTCACGCAATTCTTCGACCAGATGACGAGCGCGACCGAGCTGGGATGATGTTGTTGAAAGCAGGCGGCTAAATGTCATGCCCGAAGTTTTTTATCGGGCATCAACTCTTCGCGAACTCAGGTTATGAGCAAGTTCTAACCATGGATTCGCGCTTAAAGACTGCCAACAGTAGGTGCTTTAGGCACGGGAATGACGACGGGGTAGCAAGAAAAAATTTTTGCTTTTTAATTTCAGGATGTTATAATTTTTTCACGTCGGGATCAGAAAGAATAAATAAGGAGAACGTTATGAAGCGCATTTCAGTTGTTTACGCATTCCTGTTAATGGCGGCGGCGAGTATGGTTTTACCCGGCGCTGCCGACGCGGTTTTAGTCGAAGGCGATATCTACTTGACGGCCCAGAGCTTTCAGTGGAAGGAACTCAATAGTGCCGGGGCGCAGTTGTTAAAGGAGTCCGGTCCTCTCTACGGCGCTGGGGGCTCGGCAAAGTGGCATCTGAAATCAGTGACCCTGAAGGCGGGAGGCGAGTTGTTCGGGGGCGTAATCGATTACGACGGGCAGACGATAGAGACGCGGAATAGTCCGTCCGTTCCCGTTCAAACGGACGCGAATTACTGGGGCTACAGGATTGAAGCAACGGCAGGGTATAAATTTATGGTTGCGGAAAAGGCCTCACTCGAACCCTTCATCGGACCCGCCCTCAAGTACTGGGAGAGGGACCTCAAAAGCACTGATGCGGCAAGAGGGTATGTAGAAAAATGGACCAATATTTATGCCAGGTTAGGAATGCTGGGCGTTATTCGTATGTCGAACGGGGTGAATATATTTGCTGAAGGCGGGGTAAAGGTCCCCATCTATAATGAAAACAGGGTGGACCTGTTTGATATTACGATCGAGCCGGGCAAGGAAGAGGCGTATTTTGCTGAGTTAGGGTTTAAATGGAGACTGCTCAAGACATCGCTGTTTTACGAGGGGCTGAGGTTCTCCAGATCGGACTCGGAGCTTGCAAACGACGGTCAGCGCTACCTTCAGCCCGAGTCAAAAGGCGATATAATCGGAGTGAAGGCCGGGGTGTCTTTTTAATAAGCGACGGGTAACGAGTAACAGGTAACGAGAGACTGTTTTTAAAATCTCTGTCACTCGTTACTCGTCACTGATGTTTACTGCACGGTGACCTTTCTAATTTCCTTAAAGAAGACAAAACTGCGCTTGCCTGCTTCCCCTGGGTCCGGGTCGAGCTGATACCTTAATTCCACCGTCAATTCCATTTCCCTGGACTTGATTTCCCGTGTCTTTTTGCCGGGCTCTTTCTCTACATCTTCATAGGGGAATTTGATATCGTACTTCTCTACCCTTTTCTGTCCGGGCTGCAGCGATGTATCGGCGACCAGGCCCATCTTGACCTGCGCGCCGTAGACCTCGGCGTCACCACGGCTGTTTGTTGCCTGCGGCATGTAAATCTTTGAATCTCTGAAAATCTCTTTGCCATCCGGCGTCTTAGCGGTCACATCCAGGACCAGCCTGTTTGTGGAGGGTCAGCCGTCAGGGATCCTGTGTCCCGCCTTATTGGCTATTTTCACTGTGACAGCGGCCATCGGTATGAGGTCTCCGGGCCTTGGCAGCACCTTATATCCCTTGGCGTCAACATCAACATTCACCGCCATTTTTACCATATCGGGATCGCGGTAGGCCGGCATGGTGTGTCCCTTGCCGGAACGCTTCATATGGCAATCCTGACAGGTCTCATCGCCGCCCGTAGGGATATATGCATGGAGATAACTTCCGTAAATGGTCGCACACTGTGAGGGCTGGGGGAATTCAAAATTGGGTCCGAGCCCGTGACATTGTCCGCACATTACAGGGTCCTCCAGGATGACGCTCTTCTTCATCGCCGTGTATACCTTGTCGGCGTGTGAACCGTCTTTGGAGCCGTAAATCACTCCCTTTTCAGGTTCTCCGTCCTGCCATTTGTGGACAATCGCCTTAAGGTTGTGGCAGACGAGACAGTTGATATTCACCTTTTCGAGGGTCGCCCTGTCGCCGTCCATAATGGCCTTTGCCAACTGCTTCGCTACATCGTCAGTCGCGTCTTTTATCTGGGGTAAATGACATTTAAAACAGAAGGCAAAGTGCTCCACCTTTATGTCTTTGATGTCCTTTGCCCCCGACTGTGTGAAAGTCTTCAAGAGAGCGGGATCGATCATGCCTTTCATGGCCCCCATTGTGGAGCCGGTGCCGACAAGGGACCTGGAGTGAATGGATTTGGACCATTCATCAAAAATCTTTGCATGGCAATCCTTGCACGGGCCGACGTCATACATTGCGGCAAGCTCATCGACAGTCTTCGCCTTTTCCGCAAAGGTCAGTGCCGGCGTCGCTAATAAGAGCAAGACCAGAATAATTCCGAATATTCGCATACCTCCTCCTTCTGATTTTGTGTTGATGATATTATCTATTGAATGGCGACAATAAGGCCGCCCGCTGATTGCCTGATACGTATCCTCTGCCCTGTCATTCCGATATTTCTCCCGTTGTCCCCTTTGCCGATGAAGGTAGTCACGAGCAGACGAGGACGAGGATATTGTAATTTTTTATTACACCTTGAAGGGGGGGAAGTCAAGAGCGAAAAATGCTTATATAAGAAAGATTTATGAAGATGCATATGATTTGTTGACCGCTAAGAGTTTCAGCGGAATGCCTGGCCGTAATCACTCCCGGCAAATTACTTTTCAGGCAGCCGGACCATTACAAACGGATTGAACCCGAATACCCCCTCTGAAGCGTCAAAGACCCTGACCCTACCATAGTCCTTTGCTTCCCGGGCAATGTGATCAGGCAATGAGTTTAAACGGCCGTTTGAGATGATGACGAGTGCACCCCTTTTCAAAGTGGGAAGATAGTACGGGGGGGTCCGGAGCTCCCAGGTGAACCTCAACGGCGAAGTTTTGATTTCTTCAGGGGGCGGGGAATATGATTTATCGTCGCGGTAATAAATCTCCCTGTCCGTGTACAGATCGAGGAGGGGGACCGAGACCGCAAGATTGACGACTGTATCGTCCGAGTTAACGGTGTAAACACAGATCGTTCCCTCTGCCGCTGAATTCAGGTATTCTCCTGCGGTCCTTATATTCACCATGCTGTTTCTCTGTAAAAAAGGCAGATATGAAAACATCGCAACCGCAAGTGAAGAGGCGATGGCCCCGAAGACAATGGACCGCCTGAGACCGGCGTCCCTGATTCTCTGAAGCCCGTAAGAGGCCATCAGGGTCAGCATCGGGAAAACGACCATTATGTAGCGGGACCTCTTTATCTGAAACAGGACAATGAGGAGGACCAGCCAGCAGGCAACGGCAAACTTTACGTCTCTTCTTCTCACCGCTTCATAGACGGAGAACAGGGCGGCTAATGTAATGAAAGGGTGTGTTTGAAAAAGAAAGGTCGAGACAAAACTCTCACCCCAGCGTCTCAGGCCGGGTGACTGATATTCCTGCAGGAATTTCATCTGCTGTGAAATGATGTCAGATTTATATATGGCTGCAACAGCGACAAAGGCCCCCGCGATCAGGGCTACTGAGACGGCGCGATAAAGATATTTTCCCCTTCCCTGACGGGAGGGGATGAGGGGGAGGGTGAAAAAGCTGAGGGTGAAAAAGCTGAGGCCGCCCCCACCCTTACCCTCTCCCGTGAAGGGGGAAGGCAGAAGAAAATACACCACAAATATCACCGGCAACACCGACAGCATCATCCATGCCGAATATTTGGAGAACATGGCGCAGAACAGGGCCAGGGACGCGCCGCCGATCCATGCGCCGCCTTTTTCCATTGCCTTGCAAAATGTATAAATCGAAAGGGCCAGAAAAAACATGGTGGGTATGTCCGTAAGCATCAGAGGCGTCTGCGAGAAGAGATATGGGACCCCCAAAAGCAGGGCCCCGGCGGCAAACCCGGTTTCCTCATCCCACAAGGTCTTTCCTGTCAGGTAAGTCAGCACAAGCGTCATCGAAAACATCGACGACGTGAAAATCTGTATGTATGTCCTCGACTCGCCGAAAAATCTGAAGATAACGCCATAAAAAAAAGACACCAGCGGGAGATCGGTCCATGCGAAGATATCTTTGCCCCATTCCCGGAAGAAATACCGCATTCCGTAAAGCTCAAGGTGCTTTGCCTGTGTGAAATACCGCGCGGAATCAACGATGACTTCCGGCGCGCTCCAGGCGACAGCGCCTGCCGCAAATGAAGAAATGAACAGGAAGAGGGCCGGCCTCGACTTATAAAACGGGAATACGGATAGGAGAAAGGCCGAAATCAGCCCGATAATCAAAAGCGGCAGGAACCGCATCAGATCGATATGGGCAAATGTCCACTGCCAGCTCGTCAGCCTGTTGTCGTCGGCATAGCGGAAGGTGTACTGCAGGAGGAAGGTCAGCAGCAGAAGCAGGGCTGTGAGAACATAGATTCCCCCCTTGATAAAGGGGGATGAAGGGGGATTTTGTAATTTAATTCTTCCCTCCAAGCATCTCCGCCAGCTCTTCATAAGAAATTATCTTCACCCCAAGTGACTGCGCCTTCTTCAGCTTTGAACCGGGCCCTTCCCCCAGCACAAGATAACTCGTGCTCTTAGAGACGGACCCCGAGGCATGGCCGCCCATTCGTTCAATAAGCTCCTCAACTTCATTCCGGGCCTTCGGCAAGGTCCCTGTTATAACAAAGGTAAGCCCTTCAAGCGGCAGTTTCTCCTCAGGCTTTTTGAAATCAGGGTTTGTTATTTTCACTCCAAAGGATTTCAGCACTTCGAGGGTACGAAGGTTTTCTTCATCGTTGAAAAAGAGCGAAATTGAATCCGCTGTCTTCTCCCCCATCTGTTTTATCTCCATGATCCTTTCAGGCGTGATGTTGTAGAGGCCGTCGAGGTCCGGGAAATTCCTTGCGAGGAGTTTTGCCGCGTACTCGCCCACATGGATGATCCCTAACGAATAAAGGAACCGGGCAAGGGTCGTATGTTTGCTCTTCTCGATGGCGTCAATGAGGTTCTGAGCGGATTTTTCAGCAAAGCGGGGAAGCTTCAGGAGGTCTTCTTTTTTCAGCCTGTAAATGTCCACGAAATGCCGTATGAGACCTTTTGAATAGAGGAGTTCCACATTCTTTTCCCCCAGCCCTTCAATATCCATCGCGGCCCTTGAGACATAATGCCCGATACGCTGCTGCACCTGCGCGGCGCAATTCAATCCTATGCATCGGTAAGCGACCCCGCCTTCATCCCTTTCAACCGCTGAACCGCACACAGGGCATTTTTCAGGGGGACTGAAATGCTTCTCCGTCCCCGTGCGCTTGTCTTTGATCACTTCAACGACATGCGGAATGACGTCCCCGGCCCGCTCCACCACGACCGTGTCTCCCACGCGTATATCTTTCCTTTCGATCTCGTCCCAGTTGTGGAGCGTGGAATTCGATACATTGACTCCGCCTATTCTCACGGTTTCCAGAGAGGCCACAGGCGTGATAGTGCCTGTTCTTCCCACGCTGGCTATAATATTTCTTATCTTTGTAATGCCGCGATGCGCCGGGAATTTATACGCCGTCGCCCATCGCGGCTCTCTTGTCTTGACGCCGAGGGCCTTCTGCAATTCAAAGTCATTGACCTTTATTACCGCGCCGTCGGCCTCAAAAGGGAATCCGTTCCTCTTCTCTTCAATCTCTTTGATAACGTCAATTGCCTTGTCTATCCCCTTTACGAGTTTAATAATCGCCGGGACCGGGAAGCGCGCATTCCTGAGCCATGTGATAAATTCCCATTGGCTTTTGAAAGCTATTCCCTTTGCTGCGCCGATACCGTAACAGGCCAGATGAAGCTTGCGTCCGGCTGTAATCGAAGAATCAAGCTGCCGTATAGAGCCGGCGGCGGCGTTTCTCGGGTTGGCAAATACGGGCTCGCCCGCTTTCTCCCTTTCCATGTTCAGGGCCTCAAATTCCCTGATGTCCATGTAGACCTCGCCGCGAATATCTATCTCTTCAGGGATATCGCCGGCCTCTATCTTCAGCGGCACGGCCTTTATCGTCTTTATATTGACCGTAACATCTTCACCTTCATATCCGTCGCCCCTCGTTGATGCCTTGAACAGTATTCCGTTTTTATAAGTCAGCTCCATGGCCAGCCCGTCATACTTCGGCTCGACAGTGTAATCCACGTCCTGGTCCGATTTGAGCAGTTTCTTCACCCTCTCGTCAAACTCCCGGACCTCTTCATGGGAAAAGGCGTTATCGAGGGAGAGCATCGGCTCCGTGTGTTTTACCTTCTCAAACCTGTCCAGCGCAGGTGCGCCGACGCGCTGGGTAGGGGAATCAGGAAGGACGTAATTGTATTTCTCCTCAAGCTCTTTCAGTCGCCGGTACTGTTTATCGTATTCCGCATCGGAAATCTCCGGCGCATCGAGAACATAGTAGCGGTAGCAGTGATAGTTGAGATCTTTGACAAGCTTCCCGATCTCGTGTTTGATATTTGCAGAGGGCTTATCCATACGCGGTTAATATTGTAGCATTAAATAAATCGCTTTATGACGAAAAAAAGGCTGTGGGTAGAGTATAAGAGTCTCTATTTATACCGTTCCCTAATCCTGTCATAGTGCAGTCTGCTCAGTATCGTTTCCGGGGACACGCTGAATATCTCTCTCGCAAGGTAATCGGCTATGCTTTCCCATGCAAAATCCCAGTTGTCGTTTAAGCCGATTCCTTCTTCGTCAATAGCTTTTATGCAATTGTTGACATGATTGCCGAGTTCATCCCTTGGAACAAGCACAAGACCGGCAAAACAGTTGGCTTGCCATTCAAACCATTTCCTGACATCATCCTTCAGCCTCAACTGTATGGACTTCCATTCCTCCGGCGTTCTGAAGGCTAAATTCTTATACATGTTTTTATGAAGCATTAAATGTCCAATTTCATGGGCAAGGGTAAAGCGGAAACGGGCCTCTTGATAGTCATGAACATTCTCATCGATATATATAGTGGAAAAGTCGTTTGACAGGAAGCCTACGAGACCTATATTTTTCTCCATCATAAATTTGGGAACTACATGTATGCCGAGCTTAATGTCTATTATTTCATGGATGGGAACCGGCAAAGTTCTCTGAGGATGATTATCTTTTAGAAACTTTTCAGCTTCCTGATATATCTGCTCGTAATTCAGAATAGGCGCTTTAAGACTTTCCAATCTATTCGTCTCTCAATGTTTTAATGATGTCATCTAAATCTTTTTCAGTTACAGCCTTGTCTTTAATGGTCCTGAAAAGAAGCGGTAACGCAGACACAATCTTTTCGTCCCTCATAATGTCTTCAGGTATTCTGCCGCTGAACACACTGGCAAGATCAAAAAAATTGATCCAGTCGTCAGTACCCTTTTTTATCTTCAATGCCTTTGCGTACGTTTCAAGTTTTTCTCTGTCCTGCGGCGGCGACAATAAATCCCGTTCCATTTTACTCATGTTTCCTACATCGAATCCGTTTTGTCTGCAAAATTCCCTCAAAGTCAATCCGAGGTCCCTTCTTTTTATATTGAAGAATTCTCCAAACGTCATATGCTTACCCTCCTTCTGTTGTAATTATCATACAACATTAAAAGGCGGACTTCAATAATTATGGCCATGATTGGAGAATACTTCAGCTTTTAGAGGTGGTCGCAATTTGCGACACCTCTACCTTTTTATTCTGATTCAACTGAAACATAGAGTCGAGCCCGGGTTCTGTCCAATATCATAAGCAAGCCATCTCTTTATTTTCAAGGTGAATTTCCATGAAGAAAAACATCCATGAAGAAAAACTCTGGACAAGCCCGGGGGCTTTTGTATAGAATAATCTCACTTCAGCGGGGACGGCTGGGTTTTCAGTCATAAATAACGAAGAACTATGGTTCGACAAGCTCACCATGACAATCTTGTCATCCTGAGCCTGTCGAAGGATGGATGCCCGATTACGACCTCGGGCATGACGGATAGCGATTATGACGCTTCACAAATGACTGCAGGTAAAGGGACAAATAAGGGGGACAACTACAACCAATCAGAGGAGGGACATGGCATGGAAAGTAACTTTGTTCGTATGGTAACTCTTATGTTGATCGCGGTATTCCTTTTCACCGCAACTGCATTTGCCGAGGGTGAAAAACCTCCGGTGAATATAAATCAGGCTGCGGTCAGGGAGCTTACGGCGCTTCCGGGTCTCGGCAAGAAGAAGGCCGAGGCGATAATAAGCTACAGGGAGCAGAACGGCAAATTCAAGAGCATCGATGAGGTCAAAAACGTCAAGGGAATAGGAGATGAAATTTTCGCGAAGATAAAAGACCTGATCGTGACTGAGTAGGCAAGACAGTTCGAAAAATAAAGCTGTCGCCGGTCTTTCCCCCTTGGCCGGAGGCAGCATTATTTAAAAGAACTGTTCAAACCGTTCAAACCGGATTTCAATGGATAATACTACCCATATGAGGGACACTAATAACATAATTTTTCCCTTGCATTCATTTTAGATCATTCTGTAAGATTAAACGTTGTCTCGTCAGGTAATTATTAAACGTTTGCAGGTTGACATGTAAACCTGAGTGTGAGACTATTTGCATTACTACAGACGATAATTTCTGAAGGGAGGGCGAGTGAGATTATTTTTGGGCGTTCTTGTCAATCTTCTATTTGTTCTTTGCTCGTTTGCTTATCCGGACGAGGCGTCGCATCGGGCGGCTGCCGAGAAATTGATAGAATTAATGCATACAAAGGAAGTTGTCGGGCAGTTATACGGCCAGATGGAGCAGGTGCTGGACCGGCAGTTTATCAAGATGGAGATGCCGGATTCTGAAAGGCCGGTATTGAAAAGATACAAGAATATACTTCTCATTGTTCTGGAAGCGGAAATAGACTGGGAAAAAGTAAAAGATGATTTTATCGAGACCTATACAAACAGGTATACCGAAGACGAATTAAAGGCAATGGCCGCGTCCTATAATGCGCCGGCGGGCCAGGAGTTTCTTGACAGGATGCCCATGCTTATGCAGGAAGAAATAATAATATCTCAAAAGAAGATACCGGGGTTGATGAATAAGACCCAGCAGATAAATGTGGAAATGATTGATGAATTAAGGGCGAGACAATTAAAAAAAAATCAGGGCGGCAGTAACCGTTTATAAGAACTGTAAGACCGTCGCGGGACAGGGTTAAGTACCGTCCGGCAGATACGGCCCCAGGCACATATCCCCCCGTTAAAAGGACTGTTCGGACGGTCCCAACCGTTTTAACCCGATTATTCACAAATATCGCACTCCGGGAGGCATGATTCAAAAACATCTTGAAAGCAATGAGATTATTTGTAAGGACTTTTCGCTCTTTAAGTTATTGCTTTTCGGAGTGTACTTTTTACACCACGCGAAAATTCCGGATAAGGGATTGCGGCAACATGTTTTTGAATCATACCTCCCGGAGTTTATGAATAAGCCGGGTGGCCGTTTTTTTTGCAGGGCTTTTTTTGTATCATATAAGACACAAAATAATGGAAGAGCCCTTTTTTTACTCTGAACCCGTAGATTCCGCCCTGGACCTGACCGGCAATACGCCGATGGTGAGGATCAATAAACTCGTTCCGGAAGACCACGCCGATATTTACGCGAAGCTGGAATTCTTTAATCCCTGCAAGTCGGTAAAGGACAGGATATGCCGGGCGATGGTGGAATCAGCGGAGCAGGAGAAAAAAATCAGACCCGGGGACACGCTTGTCGAGCCCACCTCCGGCAACACGGGGATAGGACTTGCGTTTGTCTGTGCCGCAAAGGGATACAGGCTGGTCCTCACTATGCCCGAAACAATGAGCATTGAGAGGAGGATAATGCTTAAGGCCTTCGGCGCCGAGCTTATCCTCACTGCGGGCGGCAGGGACATGACCGGCGCGGTCGAGAAGGCGGAGGAGCTGGCGCGCGATAAAGGCTTTTTTCAACCGCAGCAGTTCAGGAACCACGCAAACCCGGAGGCCCACAGGAGGACCACGGCTGCCGAGATTTTAAGGCAGATGCCGGACCTGAGCGCGTTTGTAGCGGGCGTGGGCACGGGGGGTACAATCACGGGGGTCGGTGAGGCGTTGAAAAAGGGACCAGGTGGCCATGTGGAGATAATCGCCGTCGAGCCGGCCGCAAGCCCTGTTCTCTCCGGGGGGAAGGCGGGACGTCATGAAATACAGGGGATCGGCGCGGGGTTCATACCTGAGGTCCTGAACAGAAACGTTATTGATGAGATCATCCGGGTCCCGGATGATGACGCGTATGAAATGACGAGGAGACTGATGCGTGAAGAAGGGATATTATGCGGCATTTCCTCGGGGGCCAATTTCTTTGCGGCGCTGCGCATCGCCGAAAGGCTCGGGAAAGGGAAAAAAATCGTTACTGTATTCCCGGACACGGGAGAGAGGTATTTGAGCACGAGGCTGTTTGATTTTTCATCTGTGTAATCTACGGATATAATTTACTATGAAAAAAATTATCGCTATAGTCGACGGCAGCATCCTTGATACGATCGGTAAGACCCCCCTGTTCCGCCTGAGCAAAGTCACCGGCGGGATTAGTAAAAACGTAAAGATCTACGCAAAGCTTGAATGCTACAATCCCGGCGGGTCCGTCAAAGACCGGGCGGCTTTTCAGATGATCAGGGACGCGGAAGAGTCCGGAGAATTGACGAAAGACAAAGTCATCATAGATTCGACCTCGGGCAATACGGGGATCGCGTACGCAATGATAGCGGCCGTCAAAGGCTATAAGACCAGGATAGTCCTTCCCAAAAACGCGAGCATCGAACGCAAGAAGATAATTGCGGGCTTCGGGGCTGAAATCGTGTATTCAAGCCCGTTTGAAGGCTCTGACGGGGCCATCAGGCTTGCGAGGCATATTTACGAGGAAGGGCCTGAAAAATACTACATGCCCGACCAGTACGGCAACCCTTCAAACTGGAGGGCGCATTATCTGACGACCGGTCCCGAGATCCTCACTCAGACAAAGGGGGGGGTCACGCATTTTATAGCGGGCCTCGGCACGACCGGGACTATCATGGGAACGGGAAAGGCCCTGAAGGAGTTCAATCCCGCCGTCAGGGTGATAGCCGTTGAGCCGGATGACGCCATGCACGGTATAGAAGGGCTCAAGCACATAAAAAGCTCGATAGTCCCCGCGATATATGATCCTGATTTTCCCGACGAGACCGTCTGCGTGAACACCGAAGAAGCCTATGACATGGTAAAGAAGATCATCACTGTCGAGGGCCTGCCTGTGGGACACTCGTCGGGGGCCGCGCTTGTTGCCGCGCTGCGCGTTGCAAAAACAATGGAGGAGGGGACAATAGTGGCCGTCTTCCCCGACGGCGGCGACCGTTATCTGAGCCATGAGATATAAAAACAACACAAAATTCAAAACTCAAAATTCAAGATTGTGGAAATGAAACTTGATAAAGACATCATAGAAGAAATATGTAAGCACGCCCTTGAGACCTACCCGGAGGAATGCTGCGGCATTATAACCGGCGGCGAACACGGGCAGACCGTCCACAGGTGCAATAATATCCAGAACAGTCTTCACGCGGAGGACCCGGAGAGATTTCCGAGGGACGCCCGCACTGCATACGTAATAGACAGGAAGGAATTTGAGGACATCATCGTCCGCGCGAAGACGCAGGGGAATGAAGTTGTCGCGTTTTATCATTCCCATCCCGAACACGAGGCTTATTTTTCCGCTGAGGACGCTGCCGCCCAGACTGTCTTCGGCGAACCCGAATTCCCCGACGCGGCGCATGTCGTGGTGTCGGTCATCGACAGGAAGGTCCACGATATAAAATGCTATGGATGGGACAGGGACAGGCTGGATTTTATAATTTTGGCATATTAAAAAAACGTGATATAATATTAAAAAGGGTCCGAGGTGTCAAGTGAAAAGACTGGCGCAGAGTCCCTCGAACCCTTGAACCCTATACCCTTGAACCCTTTTATAGTTCCCTGGGGTGGTTATGAAGATACTGCTTGCCACAGACGGTTCGGAACATTCCCTGTCGGCCGCTCAATTCCTGACGCGCTTCAGGCTGGGCCCGCAGGACGAGATCGCTGTCCTGTACGCTGTAAACTGGATGCCGGTTGTCAGTGAACTGGAGACTTATTACCCTGATTTCGAAGATATCAGGAGGGAAGTCGTCCCCAGGATTTTAGGCGCGACCGAAGATATTCTAAAGGGAGTGAAGGCAAAGGTAAGCAGCATGTTTGTCGAAGACTTTCCCGACAAGGCCATCGTCAAAGAGGCAAGCGCAAGGGCCGCCGACCTCATTGTTATGGGCGCCGGCGGAGTGAGGGGCCTCGGCTCTTATCTGGTCGGCAGCGTGACCAGGGGAGTGGCTATACAGGCTGCCGGACCCGTCCTCATTATCAATCCCCCACAGCAGGAAAAGGCCGGGAAATTGAAAATTCTCTTTGCCACGGACGGCTCCGGCCACTCTGACGCGGTGGGGAAGACCCTGTCAAAAATCCCCTTCCCTGAAGATACGGAAGTTGTCGTCCTTAACGTCATATTCCCCGTGCTTTCGGAAATCCCGGAGAGGTTTGCCCTGGAGCTGGATGATAAAATTAAAAAATTGGCCGCAGGCGCGCGCGCGGAAGAATTAACGGAATCAGGAAGAATCACGAAGAAGGTGCGCGGCTATCTGGAGGACAGGTTTTCAAAGATAGAGGAAATTACCCGGGCCGGAGATCCTTCCGGAGAAATACTGAACGTGGCGGCGGAATTGAACGCAGACATCATTGCCGTCGGCAGCAGCGGGATGAGGGGAATCCGGGGGATGATGGGCAGCGTCTCAAGACGCATTCTTAATCATTGCCGGTGTTCAGTTCTGATCTGCAAGGCATGATCGAACCCGCATGTCTTAAGTAGTTCAACAATAGTTCAAAAGCAGCTCAACTATTGTTAATCCACTTTTTGTGCAACCTTTGAGCTATTGTTGAACAACAACCGGATAATGTTTTTTTAGCCATGCCTGCCACAGGTCGGAAATTCTATGGTTAATCCTGCTTCTTCGACTTAAATTCAAATTCAAGAAGGGCCACCTTCTGGGTAAGCTCCTTCACCCTGCTTTTGAGGTCTGATGTTACCAGTGAAAAGTAGAGCAGTGATATTATCATTACGATGCTGATGAGCATGAACGCAAAGGCCGGAGGGTAAGAGATATGAAGCATCCCGGCCAAAGGGTCGATGACGAGATCAATGACCGAACTCGCCGCGATACTCAGGGAGAAGAAGAGCCATATTATAGAGAGTTCTTCCCTGAACCTCTTTTTCCTGACGAGCTCGAGCACCACGAGGAAAAAGCCGAGGCCCGCAAACAGTATAATCAGTCGCGCTGAAATAGGCATGTCAATCCTCCTTTCGTAACAAAATCATGGTAATTGCAAGGAGCATCCTTATTACATACACAAACGGTTTTATCCCGCTGTGCATCGTGTCGCTCTTCATATTTAAACTCATATGCACGGGCGACTCCACCACCTTGAACCGTTTCTTGTGAAGGAGCATAATGATGTTGACATCGGGATAATCGAGGGGATAGCTCTCCTCAACGGCGAGGCATGTAAAGGCCGAACGGTTGAGCAGTTGAAAACCCGAGGTAGGGTCCGTAAACCTGTATCCGGTGTAGGCCCTTGCAACAGCGGCAAAAATCCATGCGCCGATGCGCCTTGCAACCCCCATCCTGTAAGTGCCGTCTGAAAATCTGGACCCTATGACGACATCAGCAGCCGTCGCGTTGAGGCCCCTGAACAGTTCAGGGATCGACGCCGGGTCATGCTGCTGGTCCGCATCCATTGTTATAACGTGGTCGTAGCCCCTGTCTGCCGCAAACCTGAAACCCGTCTGCAGCGCCGCGCCGTATCCCAGGTTGTAAGTGTGGTTGACGACCATCGCGCCGGACCCTTCGGCCAACTCCGCTGTCCTGTCCCTGGAGCCGTCGTTGACGACAAGTATGTCGAGGTTTCCATCGACATTTCTGATACCCGTTATCACCGGGGCGACAAATCCCTCTTCATTAAGGGCCGGTATTATTACAAGACACCGTTTCATAGTTTATTATATATTTTTTTCCACAAACCTGACCGTCAACCCTCTGTCCGGCCTTTAAGCTTCAGGGCTATGCCGAGATTGAGACGCGCAAGGTCATAGTCGGGCTTCAGCTTCAGAGCGGTCCGGAAGGCCTCTATTGCTTTATCAAACTGCCCCTTGTTCATGTACGTCACCCCGAGATCGCTGTATATCTCCGGGTCGTCCGGAGTTGTCCTGAGGGCGGACCCAAGCTCTCTCAGCGCGTCATCGAGCATCCCCTTTCTCGAATACGCTATCCCCAGATTATGACGCGCCTTCGCAACGAGCGCCGGTACATTTGACAGCTTCAGGGCCATCTGAAATTGTCGTATCGCATTATCTGTAAGTCCTTTGCCGTAGTAAGCGACGCCTAAATTGGTATGGGCGTCCGCATAATTATTGTTCAGCCTCAGGGCAAACTTAAAATATCCCGCGGCGTCCTCGACAAGACCTTTGCCGAGATATACATAGCCCAGGTTGTTCCAGGCCCTGGCATTATTCGGAGACTTTCTTACAATATCTTCCCACAGACCCTCCTCGCTTTGCCATACAATATTTCTCGCATAGGTAGCTCCTGAGAAGGCGATTACAACTGCTGCAAGCGCGGAGATGAGCGCCCTGCCTGCAACCTGCCGGCGGTCACTGATTTTATTCGCGATGAGAAAGAGGGCGGCTGTCACGGCGATAAAGGCCCCCACAGACGGCAGGTAGACCCTGTGTTCAAATATCACATCGACAATGGGTATAAAGCTCGATTCGACGGAAAGCGCTATGAAGAACCAGAAGATGCCGAAGGAGATGAGACGATATTCCCCCCTTAAATTAAGGGGGGATAAAGGGGGGTTATTGCTGATTGCTGATTGCTGACTGCTGACCGCTCCGGCTTTGCGCATCACATACACCGCGACCCCGAAAATCGACAGCAGCAGGAGGAAAGAAAGAAATACGGGCGGGGTGAAGAACGAATGATAAACCGGATAATCATAGTCGAGGTTCTGGTTTACGGGAAGTAGCAGGAGCCTTATATATGTGGTTATCACCCTGAATTGCGTAAAGAGGTAATCCCATCTCGACATCCGCGTCTGGACCCTGAGCCTGTCGCTCAGGTCCGACAGGACCTCTCCGAGGGGCTTTTCCGTGCCCATTATGCCAAGAGGGATGATTGTCAGGGTAAGCAAGAGAGGCAGAAGGAAAAGGAGCTTTTTTTTCAGCGAGGACCTGAAAAAAGTAAACTCATAAAGGATTATCATTATCGGCAGAGTGAAGGACATTTCCTTTGTCAGCATCGCAAGAACGGCGCAGAGGAGGGACAGGGAGTAAAAGAGTACAGAGTTAAGAGTTAAGAGTTTGGTAACTCCCCCTTCCCCCCTTAACTTAAGGGGGGAGAAAGGGGGGTTGTCTGACTCTTGACTCTTGACTCTTGACTCTGCCGTTAAAAGCCTCGCCTTTACATACATCACCATGGAGAAGAGGTAAAACATCGCGGCAAGCGAGGTCAGCCTCTGGACTATATATGTCACAGCCTGCGTCTGTACGGGATGGGCCACAAAAATAAGGGCGGAGAAAAGGGCGATAAACCGAGGAGAAGATAACCCCCCTTCATCCCCCCTTAATTTAAGGGGGGAAAGAGGGATGGTATCGATGACTCCTGCCCCCTGACCCTTGCCCTCTGACCCTTGCCCCACTATATACGGAGTCCTGAAAGTGAGAACGACAAGGAAGTAGACCAGAAGGGCATTGGTTATGTGGATAACAAGATTGACTGCATGATAGCCGGCAACGTCAAATCCCCCGAAGTGATAATTCAGGGCAAAGGTGAAGAATGCGACCGCCCTCGGAAGGTAACCCTTGTATCCACCCTCGGGAAAAAAGAAGTTGTTGAGACTTTTTATCAGGGGAGGGTCTGCCAGGTTGCCGAAGTCATCAAAGGCAAAGGGCGCGCTGAATGTGTTTGAATAGGCCAGAGAACCTATGATCGCTATGAGGAGAAGAGGAACAAATGGTTTCCCGGCAATTCCTCCCATGATATCAGTTCCCTTTGATTCTTTCATAACCGCAGGCTTTTCTCTTGAATGAAGAAATAGTCAACCTGTGACTCGTGATTATTATATTTAAACCGGGAAGTTCTTTACAATGTTTGGGTCATCGCGTAAGAGTGTGGGTGATTTCAGAAAAAAACGCGTCATTCCCGCAGTCTGTTGAGCGGGAATCCACTGAATATAGATAAATTTCTTTTAAAAGAGTAGATGATAATAAAAGCTTATTCAAGAAGATGGGCAATTAAAAGAGCGGACAGGCGGAAGCATTTGCTTCTTAAGGCGGTGGATTCCCGATTAAAAACTTCGGGAATGACGTTGCTTACAAGCTGTTTTAACCTGCACTCTGACGCGATGAGCCCAATGTTTGAATATGATGTCATGTATCGGGCGCTCTCCGGTATTCTTTGCAACAATATAACTATCGGATGATTTGGCTTTTTGACAGGGTAATCCGCTAAAATAAACATGGTTTCGCGATTTGGAGGGGCGGCCTGCCGCCAATAAAGAGGAAATGTATAACTCCTTAAAAGAAGTCTCAGAGATCCTGAGGTATAAAGAGCTCCTGAGAAACCTTGTATCGACGGACATAAAGGTCAGGTACAAGAGGTCGGTCCTCGGGTTCATCTGGGTCATGCTCAATCCCCTTCTCATCATGCTCGTCCTCTATATCGTTTTTTCCACCCTCTTCAAGGTTTCCGTCGTCTACATCCTTTCAGGCATTATCGTATGGAATTTTTTCTCTCAAAGCACATCCACGGCCCTCGGCAGCTTTATAAACAACAGCAACCTTATCAAAAAGGTCTATCTGCCCAAGGCGATTTTCCCCCTTTCAGTGATCTTGTCCGCAATGGTCAATTTCGCCTTTTCCCTCATACCCCTGTTCATAATCCTTTCCATCACGGGCTTAAACTTCAGCCCCTATCTCCTTCTTCTTCCTGTCGTGCTGATAATGATCGCCCTTTTTTCCTTCGGCGTCTCTCTTATAGTCTCGACCCTGACCGTCTTTTTCCACGACACAAAATATATATACGAGGTGTCCCTGCTGGCATGGATGTATATGACGCCGGTCTTTTATCCCGAATCCATTATACCCGGGAAGTTCAGTTTCATATTCCATTTAAACCCCAATTATTATTACTTGAGCACATTCAGGGCGGCCTTGTCTCCGGAGGTCCCCTTTATGCCGGAAAAACTTCTTTACGGCTTTTTATTTTCAATCCTGACATTGATTGCCGGATGGATCTTCTACAACAGAAACAGGGACAGGATTGTATATTACCTTTGATCGGACATTGCCATGAATGACCTGATGATAAAAATTGACGGTGTTTCTCTCAAGTACCGCCTTGCAAGGGAAAGACCGGGCACCCTTCAGGAATTTATAGTCCGGAGACTGAAGGGCAAGAGGGTGAACTATGAAGACTTCTGGGCGCTGAGGGACATAAATCTTGAAGTCCGTAAAGGCGAGACCCTCGGCCTGATCGGCCCCAACGGCGCGGGCAAGAGCACCCTGCTGAAGGTCGTAGCGGGCATCCTGATACCGGTGCAGGGCGAGCTCGCGGTAAACGGCAAGATCGCGCCTTTGATCGAGCTCGGGGCGGGCTTCAACGCGGAGCTCATCGGCAAGGAGAACATCTATCTCAATTCCGCCATCCTCGGCCTTTCACGAAAAGAGATAGACGGCAGGTTCGGCAGGATACTCGAATTCTCGGAGTTGGGCGAATTCATTTACAGCCCCCTGAAGAGTTATTCATCAGGTATGGTGGCGAGGCTCGGCTTTTCCATAGCGACGGAGGTGGACCCCGACATATTGATCATAGATGAAATCCTGTCCGTAGGGGACGAGCATTTCAGGAATAAATGCGACGCCAGGATAAAGAGCTTTAAAGAGAGGGGAGTGACGATACTTTTTGTCTCGCACAGCATGAATGATATCAAGAGGCTCTGTGACAGGGCTGTCTGCCTGGAGCATGGAAAGATCGCCTTTGAAGGCAACAGCGCGGAGGTCGTGGATTTCTACGTGAAGAGTTTAAACGGCGACAGGAGATAGCACAGGGAAGGCAATCGAATATAAAAATTCGCAACCTTTGATAAAAAGAGCACTCTGGGCGCCGCGTTGGAGCAAGGAGTTATATTTGCTATGAAGGACCCGCATATTGTATGGCATGAAAGGCTTGTTACAACCCAGGAGAGAAACAGGTTAAACAAGCATCGCAGCGGAGTCGTTATCGGCACTGAGAAAATGAATGTTGAACGCTCGGTGCAAAGTGTTCTTGATCTGCTCGGCAGGAAAGAATTTATACTGTTGATATAAAGCATGCGTCCGGGAACCGGATGCAAATAGCAGTTATTAAGGTAACGGCTCGATAAAAATATACTCGCCCGTTTTGAAAAAAACGGAGAGGGGTTCAGCGGCAAAAATGTAACCGAAAGGGCGGAGCAGCGGGAAAAAACATCATATGAGAGTTGAAAGGATTCTAATTCATTGATTGTTTGGATTGCGTCATATCCGAGGTCGGGCAATACACTGACGAGAATGATATTGAAGTCCGTATTCGGCCATGAAACATATTCCAAATACAATGACCTGGCCGATATCGGCGCTGACCGGAAGATGACGGAGCTGGTCGGGCATAGAAAGTATGAAGGCGAATGGGAAATCGCATACCGGACTATGAAGGAGTCCGGCAACTTGTTCTTTGTGAAAACACATGACGGGCCGGGGGATGATTCAAAGTGTATTTACGTTGTGCGAAACGGCTGCGCGGCGATCGTCTCTTACCGGCATTACCTGAAAGACTTCACCGGCAAAGACTGTCCCTTTATTGATTTAGCGGCCGGAAACGTTCTGTTCGGCTCATGGGGCGGTCATCTGGATGCATGGGACCCTTTGCGCCGCCCCGACACTCTTTTGATAAAATACGAAGATCTCTTGACCAGGCCGGAAGATGAGAGCAGGAGGATCGCGGATTTCCTGGGGCTCGATATTGTTGGGGGATGGCTGAATGATTTTAAATCGTTTCATAATGTTAATCCTTTCTTCTTTAGAAGCGGCGACAGGGAAATAAGCGAAAAGGGGCTGGCGGGCGATGATATGGAAGTCTTCTCGGCGCTCCATGGCGACTGGCTGAAAGGCCTGGGATATTTAAAGGAAAGCAGCGCTCCGGGATGCAACTCCAGATTATTGCGCGAGGTTTTTTGCCGGGCATTGGGCAGCATGAACGATTTACTGAAGCAGAAGAAAGAACAAATAGAGACCATGTCTTTTGCCATGCGAACTGAAATCAGCAGGTTGCAGAAGATCGCGGAAGAAAAAGAAAGCGGAATTCAGAGAGGGCCTGTCACCCGATCTTCGGAACGTGCTGCGCGGGAAGGGGAAATTGCAGCCCTTCTGGAAGAGAGAGACGCAGAGAGGCGGCGACTGGAGAGAGAAATCAGGCAGAAAGACGAGACTCACAGGCTGCAGGTTGAAGAGATCAAGTCATTATCCGAGGCGTTGGGCTCCGCCAGAAAAGAATGGGAGACAGAGAGAAAGAGGTTTGAGCTGGAGATGGAGAACAGGGCAAGGCGCATCAGGAACATCCTTAATTCAAAAAGCTGGAAGATGACCGCGCCTGTCCGGGCAATAATGGATTTCTTTATCAAGAAATAATCAGGACGTAAATCAAGCGGGCCGGGACAGTACTGATAATCAGATAATGGAAGAGAATATATACCCGAAGCTTTCAATTGTTATGCCGTCTTTAAATCAGGCGGCATTTCTGGAGCAGGGAATTCTCTCGGTAATCAGCCAGGGATACCCCAATCTTGAATTCGTAATAATTGACGGCGGCTCCGACGACGGAAGCGTCGACATAATTCGCAAGTATGAAAAATATTTGCACTACTGGGTCAGTGAAAAAGACCGCGGCCAGTCACATGCCCTTAATAAGGGGTTTGAAAAGACCACGGGCGAAATAATGGCATATCTGAACTCAGACGACCTTTATTGTCCATGGACGTTCAGGACAGTCGTTTCGTCTTTTTCTGATTTCCCTTCGATAAGGTGGCTCACTTCCCTCAGACCTGTTGTATGGAACGGATCGGGTGAACCCATTGTAAACGACCCCAAGCACGGGTTTACCCGTCACGCATTCTATTCCGGAAGGACCCTTGGATGCTGCGACCGGCATATAGGCTGGATAATGCAGGAAGTAACTTTTTGGAAAAGAAGTCTCTGGGATGAATCGGGGGGGCATATAGCGGAAGACTACAGATACGCAATGGATTTCGAGCTGTGGGCGCGCTTTTATGAACATTCCGAACTTGTTGGAATAAACGTGCCGCTCGGCGGATTCAGAAGACACGGGAACCAGAAATCCGCCGACCTGGACAAATATTATGCAGAGGCTTCCGCTGTTTTGGACCGCTACAAAAGCAAATACGGGAACAATTTTCAGGACATAGACAGGCAGCGCCTGGTAATTGGCTATGATTGGCAGCAGGATAGGAGAATTCTGCATAAGTGGGGAGAGAATTATCTCGATGAATTGAGCTCCCTGAAAGAGGAAAACAGGAAATTGAGAAAGAAACTGGACAAGATTCCCGGAATAATAAAAGTATTCTTCTCTTCCAATGAAAAATAATCCGAAAATATACATTGTCCTGCCGGTCCACAATAGAATCAACATTACCAGAAAATTCATCGACCGCCTTAAGGGCCAGACGTACAAAGACTATCATTTAATCCTGGTCGACGACGGGTCAACAGACGGTACGGCGGAATATGTCGGAGAGCAGATAGAAAATTTGACCGTTCTGCGCGGCAGCGGTAATTTGTGGTGGGCGGGGGCCCTTACAAAAGCCTACGGGCACTTGTCAAAGGTAAAGGCAAGGGATGATGATTTAGTCTGGATTAACAATGATGACAGCGTCTTTGATCCGGACTATTTTGAAAGAGTCGTTAATGATCCCGATCTTGCTGCAGGGTCGCTGATAATATCGCCGGGACACGATATCAATTCGGACTTTATTGAAAGGGGCTTCTCTATTCATTGGCCTACTCTGCAATTTAAGAAGCTGCAGGCAGGGGAGGAGCCTGACGCCATAACTACCCGCGGGCTTTACATGTATTTTCTCACCTACAAATCTCTGGGCCCTCTCCATCCCGTGCTCCTGCCTCAGTACTTGTCTGATCTGGAGTATACATACAGGGCGAAACGAAGAGGCTGCAAGCTGATAATTTCGAAATGCAGCCATGTATATGTCGATCGGTCAAGCACGGGAATGCATGTGGACAATTCAAAAACTTTGAGAGAGTTGTTTTATAACCATTTCGTTTCCAGGAAGACGGCATACAGCACCTTATACTGGGGGAACATGGTCCTCCTTGCCGCTCCCCGCGAATATAAACTGAAGGCCTTTTTGCTGGTTTACAAAAATTTCATTCGAAGACTGGCAAGACTATGCCGGGAAAAGAAACAGCCCCCCGCTTTAAAGCGAAATGAAGCTAAGCCGTCTATCCGTAACGGGAGTAAACAGGGAAAGCTGATCAGCGTAGTAATTACTTCATATAACCAGAGAGAATACCTGCGTGAAGCTATTGAGAGTGTCGTTAATCAAACATTTCTCCCCTGCGAGATTTTAGTCTGCGATGACGCCTCGAAAGATGGATCGCAGGAATTGATCAAAGAATATGAAAAACAGTATCCCGGCCTGGTTAAGGGAATATTCCATGAACTGAATCTGGGAATTTCAGGAAATCGCAGTTCGGGGCTTGAAAGAGCGCGAGGGGAACTCGTCACCTGGGTTGACGGAGATGATCGTTACAAGCCTGAAAAGCTGGAGACCGAGTTGACCGCCCTCCTTAAAGATCCGGGGGCCGGGTGGGCCTATTCGCAGGTCGATATCATTGATGCCGGTGGCAACAGGAAAGGCGCTCGCTATAACAGTCCTCCTGCAGGCTATATTCTTGACGTCCTGGTCACGATGCTCGGCAGCGCCCCCAGAAACCAGATGGTCTATCTTGAGGCGTTAAAAAAGATAAGTTTTTTCAGACACGATATGACACTGTACGAGGACTTTGATCTTTGCCTGAGGCTGGCCAAAAATTACAAGGCAGTATATTGTCCGGAACCCCAGGTAGAATACAGAATACATCCCGGGGGAGTTCATAATATTTCAAAACAGAATCATATTGATAATTATAGAAAGCTGTTCGGCAATTTCCGGATGATGATAAGCGACCTCCCGGTTGATCGCAGAATTGTATTGGAAAGGAAATTATCCGACAGGATCAATTTTATTGCAGGGCAGGATGTGGGGTTGATCAACTGAGGGAATTCTCTGCGGAATATGAGGAGAGGGGGTTTACAGATGATTACGAATGAAGGGGAAAACCTGATTTTTATTCTGTCTCTGCCCCGCTCCGGCTCGACATTATTAAGCGCGATCCTGGATAACAGCAGGTCCGTTCATTGCCCGCCGGAGCCATGGCTTCTTTTGAAGCTCTCTGAGATGCGCGGCAGTTATTCCTTCCGAAGTGTTTATGATGGTTACTTTGCTGCAATCGCCACCAAATCATTTTTGACTGATGAGGCATTTACAGAAAGCGCGAGAGCGTTTGCCGTTACAGCGTATAACTATGCCCTCAAGACCGCAGGCAAGAACATATTTGCGGATAAAACCCCCAGGTACTATCATATCCTGCCGTTGATCGACGCCTTGTTCCCGAAGGCTGCCAAGATCTGGCTCAAAAGAAACCCCCTGGACGTCTTAGCGTCATATAAGAAAACGTGGGGCATAGGGACCGATGTCCTGTCCGGAAAAATACTGGAGCCGTCCTCTTTTGATTTTACGATCGGACTGCATAATCTCATTGAGTATTTTGATCACAAGTCGGCGTATCACTATGAAATTAAATACGAAGATATTGTATATAACACACAGGATGAGACGGAGAAGTTATGCCGGTTCTGCAATATTCCTTTTGAGGAGGAAATGTTGAATTACGGCAAGAATAAAGAATTGATCTCGTCAATGAGAAAATCGATTTTCGGGGACAAGAAAATTCTTGAACACGGCGGAGTTCATCAAAAATCGGTTGATCGGTGGAAGCAGGCGCTTTCAGCGGATGAAATTAACTCCATGCTCGGAGTTATGGGGACATATCCCTTCAGCCGGATGGGGTACGATGAGGCCCTTGTCGAACTTAAAAAGGATATCTATATGCAATCTGTCCCTTCACTCGCCGAAATAAGAATATACGGCGACAAGCTGCTCGAAACCTATAAAACAAGTTGTCTTTTCAACTGGGAAAGAAAAGAGTTGCGAAAGATACTGGAAATGAATCCGGACCTGTTTCGTGAATCATCCGGTTCCTATTCTGAGGAGATAGTGAAAGCGGCCCTTGTTTCTCTCCTGCGCAAGCTGCGGCTCCATAATTTTTATTTACACCATGAACAGAGATTCAGCCGCCTTTACCATTTTTTCCGTAAATTTATTGTCTCAGGCCATGAGCGCAAAAAATCTGCGCCTTGACCGTTTCTCTGCCGGCCTGAAAGGTATACATGTTGAAATTGCCCAGGATATCCATAGTCACTTTATCCTATAACCAGGTTGCATTTTTGGAAGAAACAATTCTGTCCGTCCTTGATCAAAACTATCCTTTCCTGGAATACGTTATCATCGATGGAGGCTCAACCGATGGAAGCGTTGACGTCATAAATAAATATGAAAAGCATCTATTATACTGGGTGAGCGAGAAGGATAAAGGACAGTCGAATGCCATCAATAAAGGGTTTGACAGGTGTTCAGGCGATATTTTGAACTGGCTTAACAGTGACGACCGGCTGACGCCGAATGCGCTGGCTTCGGTGGCTGCGGCGGTGCGCGCCGCCCCGGATGCGGGAGTATGGGCGGGATGCTGCAATATCGTTGACGCGGCAGGCAACCTGCTGGAGACCAATGTGCCCAGGGGACTTGTCCGGAACAAGCTGGCTTCATGGGGCTTTGAAGGGCATTTATTTCAACCGGCATGTTATTTTTCAAGAAAGGCCTGGGAAAAATACGGGCCGCTGGATGAGGAGCTGCATTTTTGCTTCGACCTGGATTTTTATTTAAAAGTTGTCACTGATTACGAATTTTATGGTGTCGGAAAGATATGGGCGGAAGCCACGTTTCATAAAGACGCAAAAACACAGAAACATATGGATCAGATGAAAGAAGAAATATCTGTTGTGCAAAGACGACACGGCTTTGAACGGCTTGTTTCGGGAAATGGGCCTTCAAGAGAGGAAATTATTTACGGTTTCCTGAGACCCGGCCTGCTGCGCGCTGCAGCCGTCAAATTATACAAGTTCGGATTACGGAATTATTATAATGCGAGACTGAAGTTGAAAGGAATGAAATTATCGTAAACGGATGAAGGCGGAAACTCTCATTATCTCACCGTACGGCGTCGGAGGCTCTGTGCTTTATTTACAGCATCTGGCGGACGCGCTGGGGAAAAAACAATACCCGGTGATGTTTTGTCTGCCCGAGGGGGGGCGGACCGGTATTAAAAACAGCTCGTGGTGCAGGCAAACCCTGAAAGACCCCTCTACAAGTCCCGCTTTCCTGAGGGTGAGGGTATTGAAGTATCTTTATCATCTCTTGAAGTATTTCCATAACGCCCTGGCCATCAGACCTGAAGGGAATATTAAAGTCGCCCACCTGCTGTTCCCGTTTTACCTCGCGGACTTTATTACTGTCAGGAGGCTCGGAAAGAGAGGGATCAGGGTTATCCTGACAGTCCACGAAGTCATCCCGCACAGGCCTTTTTTGGGCGGGATGGCGGACAGGAAGATTTTAAAGTGCATGTACGATAAATCTGATTTATTACTGGTCCATAGCGATTCTCTCAGGGATGAACTCCTGGATGCATTTGCTATAGATCACGTCAAGGTACGTGTTGTTCCACATGGTTTCTTTTCAGTCCCGCAGAGCCCTCTCGCCATAACCGCCCTTAAAGAAAAATACTTCATACCTTCTGACAAAAAGGTGCTCCTGTTTTTCGGCTCTATCAGGGACAACAAGGGACTGGACGTACTTTTGAATGTCATGCCGGGAATCGAGAAAGATTTCTTCCTTTTGATAGCAGGGCAGACGGCGGGGGCGTCGGAAAGACCCGTCGGGCATTATGAGGACCTGATTGTGAAAAACGGCGTCAATGGTTCAGTCCGTTGGGTCAATCGATATATATCGGAAGAGGAATGCCGGGAGGTGTTTAAGATAGCGGACGCAGTTGTCCTTCCCTATAAGAAGACCTTTCATGCCCAGAGCGGCGTGCTGAATCTCGCTGTCGGTTATGAAAGGCCGTGCATTGTTTCCGATGTGGGAGGAATCGGAGAAACTGTGAGGGCATATGATCTTGGTATTGTGGTTAGGCCGGAGGACGCTCACGATCTGCAGAGGGGCGTCAGGGAAGTATTTGAAGTCAAAAACAGCTTCGGCTTTGACAGATATAAAAATGATAATAACTGGGACAAGGTTTGTGACAAACTCATAGGCGCTTATGAAGAGCTTCTTGCAACATGAATATTTTCTATCCCTTTTGCGAAAGACAATGATGATATCTAAAATTAAAGGGGAGACCCCATGAGAATTCTTTTCTTTTTCGGGACAAGACCGGAGGCCGTAAAGATGGCCCCCCTGATAAGGGAGCTGCGGAAATATCCGGGGCATTTTGACGTCAGGATATGCGTATCCGCCCAACACAGGGAGATGCTGGACCATGTCCTGGACTTTTTCGAAATCAGGCCCGATTATGACCTGAATATCATGAAACCCGGGCAGGACCTTTTTGATATTACGGCTGAAGCGCTTAACGGCATAAAAAGAATCATACTCGACTGCAGACCTTCATGGCTGTTCATTCAGGGGGACACGACATCGACCTTTGCCGGGGCGCTTGCGGCCTTTTATGAAAAAATCAAAGTCGCCCATATCGAGGCGGGACTGAGGAGCTTTGATAAGCATGCCCCTTTTCCCGAAGAGATAAACAGGGTCCTGACAACCCACCTGTCGGATATGCACTTTGCCCCCACCGCTCTGGCCGGGGAGAACCTGATGAAGGAGGGCGTGCCGGAGAGTAAAATATTCGTAGTCGGCAATACGGGTATAGACGCACTTTCCCTTTGCCTGAAACGGATTTCAACCTGGGACGCCGGTCGCTTTGGACCCTTGAAGGGGGTCGATTTCAACAAAAAAATAATCCTTGTGACCGGTCACAGACGCGAGAGCTTCGGAAGGCCCTTCGAGAATATATGCAACGCGCTTAAAGTAATAGCCCGGAATAAAGGAGTAGAGATTGTTTACCCTGTTCATCTCAACCCGAATGTACGAAGGCCTGTTTTAAACATGCTCAAAGGAATATCCAATATTCACCTTACAGCGCCCCTGGATTATGCCTCTTTCGTGTTTTTAATGAGCAGGAGTTATTTGGTCCTTACGGATTCGGGAGGGATACAGGAAGAGGCCCCTTCCCTGGGGAAACCCGTCCTGGTGATGAGGGACGTCACAGAGAGGAAAGAGGGAATTGCAGCGGGCACGGCAAAGCTTGTCGGCGCCGATACGGACAGGATTGTTGAAGAGGTTTCAAACCTGCTTGACGACAGAGAAGCGTATGAGCGGATGGCAAAGGCGGTAAACCCGTACGGAGACGGCAAGGCCTCCGGGAGAATAAGAGAGATTCTGATAAACAATATCTGTTGAAAGATATGAAAATCCTCCATCTCCTCTATGAAAGCAAGGGTGATTATTTCGGCGTCGGCGGGGTCGGAACGAGGGCCTATGAGATTTACGGTCGTCTGAAGGACCGCCATGAGATAACGCTTTTGTGCAGGAAATATCCTGGCGCGAAGGACGGAGAGATAGAGGGACTGAGGCACATATTCGCCGGAGCGGAGAGCAAAAACTTTACGAAGGCGCTGTTGTCTTATGCCTGTAATGCCGCCGTCTTTGTCGCGAAATACGGCGATGAGTTCGACGTCATAATCGAAGAATTCTCCCCTGCCGTTCCCACCTTCCTGCATTGCTTCACAAAGAGACCCGTAGTCCTGCAGGTACAGGGACATACGGGGGGGCTCTATTTCAGAAAATACAATCCCGCCTATGCCTCTACGCTGTATTTCCTGGAGAAGCTGCGGCCCCTGTTTTATGACAATTTTATTTTTATAAGCAAGGAGACCGTCAACAGGTTTTTGCCGAAGAGGGGACCGGGAGGGCGCATCGAGATTATTCCAAACGGCATCTCTCCCGCCCTGTTGAACGCCGTGCCCGAAGAAGATAATTACATCCTTTATTTCGGCAGGATCGATATCTACGCAAAAGGGCTCGATACCCTTGTCGAGGCGTATAAGGATTTTCACGGGTCCTTTCCCGGCATCAGGCTTGTCATCGCCGGAGACGGAAGGGAAATGGAAGAGTTTAAAGACATGCTTGTGAAGCTGCCCGATGATCTGCGCGGGGGCATAGAACTGCCGGGTTGGGTGTCGGGCGATAAAAAGATTGAAATTATAAGAAGGGCGCTGTTCGTTGTCCTGCCTTCAAGACATGAGGTCCAGCCCATAGCCGTCCTCGAGGAGCTGGCCTGCGGGAAGGCGATTGTCATAAGCGATATCCCTGAACTGAGTTATGTAACGGAAAACAGGGCCGGCGTCTCTTTCACCACGGGGAATGCCGCAGCCCTTGCCCGCGCCATGAAAGACCTTGCCTCAGGAAAAGACCTCCGCGAGATGGGACAGAGGGGGCGGGCTTTGGTAAAGGACATCACATGGGACAAAACAGCTTTGCGGTTTGAGGCCTTTCTGGAAAAAGTAATAAGAAAGGAATAACAGTTAACCACAGAGGGCGCAGAGAAAGAATTAATTTAATCCACAGATTTCGCAGATTCCACATATTAAGAAAAAACAATAAAAAGGAATCTGCGTTGATCTGTGTAATCTGAGGATTATGATTAGAACTTCATGAAGATACTCCAGCTCATCTATGAAAGTCTCGGCAATCCCTTCGGCTCCGGAGGGGGCACTGTAAGGGCGTATGAGATTTACGGCAGGTTGAAGGAAAGGCACGACATTACACTTGTCTGCATGAGATACCCCGGGGCAAAGGACGGCGAGATACAGGGGCTGAGACATGTGTTTGTCGGAACGGAGAGCAAGAATCTTACATTGAGTGTCCTTGCCTATACACTGAAGGCCTCCGAATATGTAAAGAGATACGGGAACGACTTCGACGTCATCGTAGAGAATTTCATCCCGATGACGCCGTTTCTCAGCAGGTTTAGATCGAAGACGCCTTCGATACTCCAGGTGCAGGGCATCACAGGACCCCATGCTTTTAAAAAATATAATCCCCTCTACAGCCTGCCGATGTACATAGTGGAGACTGTGTATCCTCATTTATACGATAATTTCATATTCGTAACGGACGTAGGAATGGACAGGCTGAAGGAAAGGTCCCGGCGGAGCGCGGTAATACCAAACGGCATAGACCGGGGACTTCTCAAGGTCGGACCGGAAGAGGGAGATTATGTCCTCTTTTTAAGCAGGATCGACAGTTATACAAAGGGCCTTGATATCCTGATGGATGCCTTTGTGCCGGTGGCCGGCAGATTCAAAGGGTTGAAGCTGGTCCTTGCCGGATATGAATTCAACAGCGTGGCCGGGCTTATCAGGAAGTTGCCCGAAGGTTTGAGAGAAAGGGTCAGCTACGCGGGGTTTGTCGTCGGTGAAGAAAAGGTCAAGCTGATGTCAAAGGCAAAGGTATTTGTTCTGCCGTCCAGGCATGAGGCGCATCCTGTAAGCATCCTTGAGGCCCTGGCCTGCGGCAAGGCCGTCATCGCAAGCGATATACCGGAGTTAAGGTACATCGCGGACAACGGGATAGGTCTCACATTCAGGAGCGGTTCCCCGCAGGACCTGGCCGACAAGCTTTCCGTGCTTTTAGAGGACAAAAGTTTAAGGGAACAACTTGGCGATAAGGGACGGAAGTACGCCTCCGGGTTCCTGTGGGATGAGATCGCGCTGATGTATGAAAGGTTTCTGATGAGCTGTTATTAACCGTAGGGGCGACCCGGCGGGTCGCCCCTACGCTCCATTAATATGGCATCGTCTTCAGGCTCCTGATAATAACGCTTTCGCCTTCCGGTCGCCCTGAAACCGAATTTCTCATACAATCTTCTTGCAGCGGCGTTAGCCTCTCTTACTTCAAGGGTGAGGCATATGCCCGGTTTCAGCCGCTTCAGTTCATCGAGGACGTTCCTCAGAAGCATGCCTCCGACCCCTTCTCGCCGGGCCCCCGGCAGGACCGCGATATTCAGGAGATGAGTGACGTCGAGAATTGTCCTCACGCATACATAACCGATGACACGGCCTTCCGATACAGCCACCTTCAGGATTGCGTCCCTGTTTTCAAGCTCAAATCTGAACGAAGTGACCGACCAGGGAGTCGGGTGACACACGACTTCCAGGTCATGGACCTGCTCAAGGTCGTCAGGCCTCATTTTTCTGATTATTATCTCTTCCAACGGATCTCCGCCTCGGATTTGCGCAAATAAAAAGGTGTAAGACCAACGGGGTCGGCGATCAGTCCCTGCCCTATATGTTCAACCGCTATTTCCGCCACGGCAGAGGCCGAAGGAGACATTCTCGAGCCAGGAGCAAACACCGCGTTGTCATGCAGCGCGCCGGAGATGATCTCCCCGTATAGCCGGGCGCCGTCTCCCATAAACACAGTGCGCTCATGGATCTCCTTCATCAACTCCGCAGGGCCGAGCGCCGTCTCAGGCAGGACCTTTTTGCAGGTGTTGTCTTCCCACTTGTACAGCGCCGCGTATACCTCATTCTTTCTTGCATCAAACATAGGACATATCTGGTATGAACAGAAAGGCAGCGTCCTTGCAAAGGCGTCAAGGGTCCGCACGGGGACCACAGGCTTCCCGGCAGCGTATGAAAACCCCTTCACGGTGCTGAGGCCGATCCTGAGTCCTGTAAAAGAACCCGGACCTATCGACACCGCAAAGGCGTCGATGTCGTGGATGGATACGGCGGACGCCTTCATGAGCCATTCAATGGACGGCATCAGCCTCTCTGCGTGGGCGATCCTGACGTCCACCCTGACTTCTCCTATCAGCCCGGAGCTGTCGTCGAATATGGCGACGCTGCCGGCGACGGTTGAGGTTTCAATTGCGAGGATTTTCATATGATTTTAAATTAGCTCTTATATAATGTTGCAAGAACCTTGTCATGCCCGAAGTTTTTTGGTCGGGCATCCACACTCTGACAGACTACCGGTTGGGCCTGTCAAAGCGTGAAGTTTATCTAATCCAACTTTTTCAAACCATGGATTCCCGCTTAAGGACTGCGGGAATGACATATTTTACATCCCGTTCAGTTCTTTCAACAGCACTGTCTCGCCCTTACCTGTTTAGAATGCTTTTGATGATCGTAATTATATTTTCCCTGAAAAGCTCCATACTGTCATTCGTCATATGCGGGGTAACCTTTATATTGCCCGCGATGATGATCGATGGGGTCTCTTCGATTTTATACGTTTCCAGCATTATCAGGAGCGCGTTTGCCTCCCTGGCCTTTTCGCCCCCCCTGAGCTTGCGGCTGAAATCAAAACCGAGCCCCAGCCTGTCTCCGAGACTCTCCAGGACCGTTAAATCGCCGATGTCTCTTTTTTCAAGAAAGGCGGCCTCGAAAAGGGCCTTCTTCATCTGCTCGCCCTTTCCCATTTCTTCCGCGATCATGTAGGCCTCTCCGGGCTTTGACGAGCCCTTTCCCCAGTATACCGGCATATATCTCCATTTGATCTTTTTAGGGAAGTTTCCCTTGATTACGGCTATTGATTTCTCAAACTGATAACAGTGCCCGCAATAAAAGCTGAAAAATTCCATGACCTCAACCTGCTGCCCGTCAAAAATAAACTTAAAAGGCGGCACCGTGATGTATTCTCCCCTGATATCCGGTTCTTCCGCCGCCGCGGCGTTAATATAAAACGGCGTTGCGACCAAAAAAAACATGACCATAAAAAATCTTGCTGCCGTCATTTTCTTCCTCCTGCTCGGCTAATGTTTAATTTTTTCCAGATAGACCGGATAGTTGAAATCCGGGCTCCTGTCTTTTGTATGACATTTTAAACACACCGACTCCTTCACTGGCCGCAGCGGTTTCTCGGGATCGGCCAAATGTCCTCTTCCCGCGCCGTGGCATTCTTCACACTGAACGTCCGCGAGTCCCGGCGTCGATTTAATATTGTGAAAGCCGCCTGTCTCCCCGAAACCTGTCGAATGACACCCTACGCACTCGGGATCGAGTGACTTCCCCGTCTGTTCCAGATGAGCAAATGCAGCGGCGTGTCTCGTCTTCTTCCAGCTTTCCGCGTAGGGCTGGTGGCATTCGGCGCATTTCTGCGCGCCAAGGTAGTCGGTTTCAGCGGCGAGCGCCGTATCTTCCTGAAAAAGCCTTGCTACCCGTGAGTCGTAATCATTTAAGATGCCGCGGACGACAGGGTCTTCCTTTATATCGCTGCCCAGCGGCAACCACCTGTGCCTGTAATTCCTGATATTTCCGGACTTATCAAGCTGCAGGGTCAGTATCCCCAGCTTTTTGCCTTTCAGGGAACCCGAGACAATAATAGTCCCGTTTGACTTAAGAGGTCCCTCAAGCTCTTCTCCTGAAGATAATATTATCACATCCCACTCTTTGATGCCTTTTTCGACGTCCGACAGCGGGGCATCGGAGAGAAGTATATTGAGCCTGCCTTTCTCGTGCCCGTCCGTGTTTGTGCCGATATTAATGTTCACTTTGTCCCTGCTTGTCAACAGAGACTTTGTATAATGAGGAGAGTCGATTATTACACGTATCTTGTTTTGTTTCGAGACCTGGGACAGAAAATCTTCCGGCAGGGCCGCTTCCCTTTCCCTGAAAGCCACCGCGTCATAACCGATGATGCCGTAAGCCCTCAGCAGGGTCTCGGTCTTGAGTCTGCCCTGCGGCGTGTCATCGCCGCTGAAATTGCCGGCGTCGATCAGGAGATAAGGCGAAAGTCCTTTTCTATTTTCCTTCAGATATCCTGAAAGCCTTGCAACCCCTCCGATGTCGATCTTCGGGGAACAGCCGCACGGCTCAAGCTCGCCCTGCAGGCTTCCCGTGTACAGGATGTTCAGGACACGCTCTTTTCCGTTCGCGGGCAACGGAGAGAAGAGGGTCAGCAGCAAGAGGTTAATCAGAAGTACACGTATTTTCATAAAATAGTTGTCGCCAAATTATTCTTATTATACCTGCCGGTGAATGAATTTTTTGTGAACTTTTGCACACGCTATTTTACCAATCTGGACATTCTTTTCAACAATGCCGCGAGCTGAATTGTACAGACCGCTCAAGCCGATTAAACCGATTCAAGCGGTTCAAGCCGTTCAGGCCGTTTTCCGGTGCATGGGAGACAAGCACGTGTATTTCGGGAATCCTTCCCGAAATCGGTCCCTTATTTAACATCCTTTAATCGCACCGGTAGCGACCTCATTTACCGGGGGCGGCCTTTTCGTCGGGGATAAACCCCGACGCTACGGTACGTCGAAAATCCGCGGCTGAATACAGTTTCAGTTTCCCTTCCTGTGAACTTTGACATGCGTCTTTATACATGTTACACTTGAACAAGTATTCAAGTGAGAAAGGGACGCAACGTGATCAGGAATAAACATAATGACATCTGCGAGGTAAGAACGGTGGACAAGAGGAGAGTCGCCGCCGTCAGGAAGGGGATGCTCACAGGGGAGGAGGCAGGCAGGTTGTCGGAGACCTTCAGCGTGCTGGCTGATCCTACGCGCACGAGGATAATCCATGCCCTCTCACAGGCAGAGCTCTGCGTCTGTGATATCTCGGCTGTAATCGGCGTCAGTGTCTCGGCCATCTCGCACCAGTTGAGGGTCCTCAGGAACATGCGGCTGGTCAAATTCAGAAAAGAGTCCAAGATGGTGTATTACTCGCTTGACGACGGGCATATCGAGACATTATTTAATGAGGGACTAAAACATGTCAGAGAGTAAGATCAAATTATTAAAAGTCGGCGTCGACAGTTGCGCCGCGGACGACAAGACCTGCTCATGCTGCGCAGTCGATTTCTTCGAGGAAAAGCCCTCTTTCTGGAAGCGCGAGAATCTGCTCACCGCAGTGTCCGCAACCATACTCCTGACAGCGGGCCTTGCAACTGAATTCCTGACGCCGTACCACCTGGCATCGCAGTTGATGTTCGTTGCCGTAGTCGCGGTAGCCGGCAGGGGCATCTTTAAAAAGGCCGGCCGGTCCATTCTCAAACGTCGCCTCGATATGAACTGCCTTATGAGCATCGCCTCTGTCGGGGCCTTCTTCATCGGTCATGGAGAGGAGGGCGCGTCGGTAATATTTCTGTTTTTCGTTGCGGAGTTTCTGGAAGATTACGCCTCGGACAACGCCAGGAGATCGATAAGCCGGCTGCTGAGTCTCGCCCCCGAGACCGCAAGGGTCAGAAGGGCAGGCAAAGAGATCAAATTGCACGTCCATGAAATTCAAATAGCGGACACACTTATTGTGCGGCCCGGCGAGAGGATTGCGCTGGACGGGAAGGTAACGTCGGGGCATTCTGCCATCGACGAATCCACCATCACCGGAGAATCTCTGCCCATAGAAAAGGTGGAAGGTGACGCAGTATTTGCCGGCACCATGAATGAGGACGGCTATCTCGAGGTGGAGGTCGGGAAAAAAGCGGAGGACACCCTGCTTGCAAAGATCATCAAGCTGGTCGAAGACGCTGAGAAAAAGAAATCAAAGACCGAGAAGTACATCGACAGGTTTTCCCATTACTACACGCCTTCGGTAATCGGCCTGGCCTTCGCGGCTTTTTTGATACCGACTTTTATCCTGGGATATGACTGGCAGGTCTGGTTTTACCGGGCGCTTGTGCTGTTGGTAGTCTCATGCCCCTGCGCGATGGCCATATCCACGCCGGTCGCCATGGTCTCCGCGATAACGAGCGCGGCAAGACACGGCGTATTGATAAAAGGCGCCGGGTTCCTTGAAGAGATGAACAGGATCAAGGCCTGCGCCTTCGATAAAACCGGCACCCTGACCAGGGGCAGGCTGGAGGTGCTGGACATCATCGGCTTCAGCGGTCATTCCCGGGAGGAAGTGCTCTCCATTGCCGCGTCCCTTGAGTCCCGCTCCGCGCATCCTATTGCAAAGGCCGTGCTCAGGAAGGCCCATTCGGACAATATAACGCTAAGAGAGACGACCGGGTTCAAGTACAGAAGGGGAAAGGGGCTTGAGGGCAGGATCGGGGGCAAGACCTATTATTCCGGTTCGAGAAACCTTTTCGGAGACCTGACCGCCGAGCTCCCTGCTGATGTCTCTTATCACGAGGAATTATCGCGCTTTGAAACTGAGGGCAAGACGGCGATCTTTATTTCCAGCGAGACTGAGGCGGTAGGCGTCATAGCGCTTGGTGACAAGGTTAGGGACGACGCGAAATTAATTATTTCTCACCTGAAGGAATTGAATATAAGGACGGAGATGCTTACAGGCGACAATAAGAGGGTCGCCTCTGCCCTGGCCCAAAAAATTGGCATCGACGAGCATCACGCGGGACTGCTGCCTGAGGACAAGGTGAAGGTCGTTGAAAAACTCTCACAACGTTTCGGCTCCGTAGCCATGGTCGGCGACGGGGTGAATGACGCCCCTGCCCTTGCCGCTGCCGGCGTCGGGATCGCGATGGGGACCATCGGCTCCGATGCTGCCATAGAAACCGCCGACATAGCCCTGATGCAGGATGATCTGTCCCGGATAGAGTACCTCATCAGGCTCAGCAGGAAGACGATGAGCGTTGTCCGGCAAAATGTCGTGGTCTCCGTCCTGATCAAAGGCAGTTTCACCGTCCTGGCGTCGCTCGGCCTGATCAACCTGTGGGTCGCCGTGGGAATAGGGGACATGGGATTGAGCCTTCTTGTAATATCCAATGCTATGAGGCTGACAAGGGTGAAGGCATAGCCCCAAAAGAAGGGTCAAGGGTCAGGGGGCAAGTCGCAAGGGCCAATGCCCTGCGGGAGCGGCCTATGCCAGTTGAAAAAAATAGTGTTCTTCATTAAACTCTATACTACACTTTTAGAAGTGCAAACAGGGGCTGTAGCTCAGTTGGGAGAGCGCTTGAATGGCATTCAAGAGGTCGACGGTTCGATCCCGTTCAGCTCCACTTTTCTTTTCGATGCATTATCCGCCTATCTTTGACATCGCCCGGAGAAATTTGCCCGGGGACGCGGCCTTATCCAGCAAATGCCTCTCAGGCTTTGACCTGACCGCATTGCAGAACAACCTGTCGATCTCGTCATCAGGGGCCCCGTTTCTCATCGGCGTCCTGATATCGATCTCAAGGTCGGAGAAGAGGCACGGCCTGAGTTTTCCATCGGCTGTAAGCCTGAGCCTGTTGCAGAAATTGCAGAAATGATCGGTCACGGGGCTGATGACTCCTATAATACCCTTTGCGCCTTTTATCCTGTAATTCCTTGAGGGACCCCTGCCCCTGAATTCAAGACAGCTCAGTTCACCGAGCGCTGAAATCTTATCCGTAATCTCGGCCGCCCCTATGCATTTTTCCCTCTCCCATATTTCATTGCAGCCTACAGGCATAAACTCTATGAACCTTATGTGATAGTCTTTATCAAGGGTAAGCGACGCGAAAGCTAATATCTCGTCATCGTTAAAGCCGCGAATGGGGACCACATTTATTTTCACCGGTGAAAACCCGGCCTTCTCCGCAGCATCTACGGCATTCAGGACATCACCGATGTCCCCTCCGTTCGTTATCGCCTTATATCTCTCCGACTTCAGTGAATCGAGGCTTATGTTTACCCGGTCCAGACCTGCTTTTTTCAGGTCCCGCGCAAGGCCCGACAGCATGACGCCGTTGGTGGTCAGACTCAAATCAGGTATGCCTATTTTCTTGACCGACGAGATCAGCCGGGTGATATCTGTTCTCATGAGAGGCTCGCCCCCGGTAAACCTGACCTTTCTCACGCCGTGCTTATGGGCAACGCGCGCGATCCTTTCAATCTCCTCAGAGGTCAGGACTTCCGATTCCCTGAAATTCTTCAGCGTCTTCTTCGGCCTGCAATATACACACTTGAGATTGCACCTGTCCGTTATAGATATCCGGAGATAATCGATGGTGCGGTTGTAGGTGTCTTTTAACTCAGACATGCTCATTTCTTATCCACAGATTTTCACAAAGAATATGACCTGATAAACGTCATTCCCGCGAAGGCGGGAATCCATGTATTACAGGGAATTGGATTCCCGATTACTACCTCGGGAATGACGATCTTTCACAAGCCTGTCTTTCTCTGTGTCGCCGTGACTCTGTCGGCAAATTATTTTTTATCTGTGCAATCTGCGTAATCTGTGGATGAATAGTCATTTCCCGAACGGGCAAACCGGGTACCGGCATTCTCCACACTTCAGGCACAACCCGCCGTGCCCTAATTCGGCCAGCTCTTTCCTGCCGACTTTCTCGCCTGTCAACAATCTCGGCAGCACGAGATCTAGTATCGTGATATTGTTGTACATCCCGCATGCGGGAATACCGAGGACAGGGATAAGTGACGAGTTTTCTTCTTCATGTTTTATCTCGTTACTCGTTACTTGTGACTTGTTACTGTCTTCAAGGTAGGCTACAAGAAACATTGCTCCCGGAAGCACCGCCGAGCCATAATTTATTTCCGAAACGCCGAGGTTCCTTATTGCGAATCTTGTAACATCGTCCGGATCAACCGACATGCCGCCCGTTGTAATTAATAAATCGGCGCCCGCGTCGATCAGCTCTTTTAATCGCGCCTCTATAAACTTTTCATCGTCAGGTGCATAGTATATTCCTACGATCTCTCCATCCAAAGCCTCTATCTTTTTTGTAATCACAGGGGCAAAGGCATCCTTTATCTTTCCGTAATAAACCTCATTGCCCGTAATTACAATCCCCGCTTTCGGCTTCCTCAGCCCTTTAACTTCAATAACAGCTTCTTCCCCTGCCCCTTGCCCCCTGCCCCTGGCCCCTTTCAGTATCTTTACCGCCTCTTCCACGACCGCCTTCTTCACCACCAGAGGTATGGCCCTTGTGCCTGCAACGAGGCGCCCTTTTTTAACCAATGTATTGCTGTGGAGGGTTGCGCACATTACTTCCCCCAGCATGTTTATTTGCATGAGGGCGTCCTTATTAACCTTGAGGAGACCGTCCCTGTCGGCAAGTATGTCTATTTTACCTTCCTTCGGCTCTCCTTCCATTTTTACACCTTCTCCCATCATTGCCTCAGCGAGGGCATAGGCCGCGTCGTTCTCGTGCACTTCGTCATCGCTTATGCTCAATACAAAAAGACGTTCCTTGCCGAGCTTCTGAAGGTGAGGGATATCTTCCTGTCTGACGATATGCCCTTTCTTAAAGGCCCGCCCCTTAAATTCATCTTTGCGGATCTCCGTAATATCATGGGCCAATACCATCCCTGCCGCATCCGTCACAGGGACCGTCATGGTCCCTGTCATATTTTTTGTATCGGAACTGTCAATGTCGCACATAGCTTCTCCAAAAAGGAAAGTAAGAAGTAAGAAGTGGGAAGTAGGAAGTAAAACCCCTTTTCTTCTTTTTAGCTGTTAACTTCTTACTTCTCATTTCTCACTTCCCACTTATTTTTTGAACGTCTTCCTGAACTTCCTGTCCACAAATTCATTTACCCCTTCTTCAAGCTCGTCATACTTTTTCAGAAAGTCCCTGGCCCTGTCCGTCAGCCTCGCCCCGCCGCCGTCTTTGCCGCCGGTTTTTCTTTCCACAAGAGCAGTCCCCAGTCTTTCCTCCATTGCCTGTATATAACTCAATGCCTTTCTGTACGATAGTTGCACCTCCTTCGCCGCCCTGTTTATCGAGCCGTGTTCGTCAATGGCATGGAGCAGGTCCTGTCTTCCATTGCCGAATACGGGTTGCCCATTCACCTCAATCCATATCTTCGACCGAATCTCCACGCTATCGTTATAACATATTTGCCTAACGCTGTCCACTGATAAGAAGGGGTCAAGGGTCAGGGGACAAGGGGCAAGGCGACAGAGGAACAAATTCAAAGGGATTCGGGCCTGCAAACCCCTTCTCTATATGCACGGCGTCTTTAAAGCAAAAATCCCTGCAGAGGCCGCAGCCGTTGCACAATGAAGAGTTAAATGACAAATATGAGTCTGAATTATCATCCGCCCTGCCGATCTGCAGGGCGCCTCCCGGACACATCCCCACGCATGCAAAGCAGTTATTACAGCCCCGGCTTAACTTGATTGTATAATAGCAACCTTTCAATAAGTCGTTGCCCTTCCCGTTTAAAAAAACAAAGACCCTGTTCAGCAAGTCTCTCTTAAGTGGGACCTTTTTTGCCGAATATGCCTTTGATGTCATGTCCGGATCGTTACTTTCGAAAATCTCAGCGGCCTGAAGAAATGCCAGGTTTTTAACAGCGCTGAAAAATTCCCTGCGGCCGTACGGGATGTCGAGGTAGCCGAGGTCTTTTTTTTCTTTGATGATGACGACCTTAAGGCTTCCCGCCGTCTCCCTGACTTTATCAGCGATAAAGTCGTTCTTGCAGTCCCCGCATTCAGTCATGTTGATATGGACCGTTGCTTCAGGAATTACAGAAAGCGCCAGCAGATGCTCCAGCGACAGAAATCCGAGACAAGGGGTCGTTACGTGCGCCTGAACAGAAGGCTTCATATTGCACCCCAGGACAGGGACCACGCCCGAGTCCCTGATCTTTTTTACCTTTGCAAGCACGGAGAGAAAGTCGAACCCCTTTATGTCGAAGCAGTCTGAAGGGCATGCGGATACGCAGAGCATACACTTTGAGCACAGCCTGAAATCTATCGATACATCGTCCTGAACTCTTATGGCGTTTGAACGGCAGACGCCGGTACACTGAGAACATTCACTTCTGTTGAAACGCATTCTCAGGCATCTCGATCTGTCGGCGCATATCGGCTCCGCCGCCTCCGCAAGCCTGTCTATTACTTTATCTTTGAGCATATTACGTTAAATTCCCGAAGCCTGCTGCAGGGTTTCAATTATTCCTTCCCCCTTGACGGGGGAGGGGAGACTATAATACAAGCGCCCTAAGGTCCTCCGGAACAGCAGACTTCAAGGTAAACGTTGACAGACAACCGGCAAGGGCCTTGTAGAACTCATTATCTGTTCCCCCGGTTATTTTATCGCAAAAAGGCCTGACCCATTGTAAGAGAACCCCGCCCTTAAACCGGGACTGAACATCGATAAAATGAGCGGCCTTTTCACTATCAAAGTTTTCAAGGGCCTCTATCTCTCTGAATATCAGATAATACATGAATTCAAGTTCAACGGCGATATGGTCGGGCAGCTCTTTGAAATTTTCGTCAATGGAAAGCCCTTCTTCTTTATATATCTTAAAGACCTCCATTGTGGAGTCTCCCATGACCTTTCTGCCGTCATCCAGATATACAGAGCCGTAAGGCGCCGCCTTGAGCTCGTAAGGCCCCAGAAAGAGTTTCGCATATTCAACAAGAAGGTCTTCATTGCTGCATTTTAAAATTGCCTGCCCCATTCTTTCAGAGAATACCGATGCCTCCGGACAGGCCCGCCTCAGGAGCGCAGAAAGATTTTCGAACAGTCTTTCTTCCATAAAGGTTTCTTTTTGAGGCTGGTAAAAGCAGGCGGCAAGGAGCTTGTAGCATTCACTCCTTGCCCGTTCAATTGCTATAAGTTGCTGCGAAATATTCACATTCACCTCTATATTCGAGTGTTGGAGAATTGAGTATCGAGAAAAAATCGGAGCGAAGGAGCAAACGGCTTTTTAACCGCTGCTCCATCACTCCATCACTCGATATTAAGTGTTACAGTTACTTCCTGACAGAGAAGCTCCTGATATAGTAAACATTGGGCTGTGTGCCCTTCTCACCTGCTTTTAAAAGATCGCCTTTATTGTTCTTAAGCTGAACTGCCTTGTGTTTTTTGAGCAACTGGCTTATCTCACTGTTCGGGTCATTTTGGTCGCCGAAGACCCGTGCGCTTGCAGGACATGCCACAACGCAGTTAGGCTTTTCGCCGTTCTTCACCCTGTGCTCGCAGAAGATGCACTTCTCCGATATGCCGCTTCTCCTTACACTCTCATATTCGGGGTGTTTGTAGAGAGTGCGGTGCGGGGGCGTATCGCCGGCCTTCTGAGCGATCTCTGCTCCGGAGGATGTGCAGCCGGGGACAACCTCTGTCTTGTCATGGTAGAACGGATGAACGGTCCCTCCGTGGGCGTTGAAGCTGAGAACGCTGTAAGCGGCCTGGTCCTTTTCCACATCAGTGGTGCTGTAAGGGCAGGCCCTCTGGCAATTCTGGCAGCCGATACACCTCGCGTCGCTGTGCATGGTAATTCCGTCGGCCGTCTTGAACATGGCCTTTGGGGTCACAGGACACGCCTCTACGCACGGCGCGTTCGTACAGTGATTGCAGAGAACGGGCCTTACGGTAAACTTGGCATCAGGGAACTTTCCCTCTGCCTTCATCAGGAAATCCGCCCAGTTGAAAGTCTGTCCGTCAGCCCTGTCCTGAGTGTTGTTCTCGGTCTTGCAGGCAAGGGCGCATGCGCCGCAGCCCACACATTTCTGTAAATCTATAACCATTCCGTACTTAGGCATTTGTCATATCCTCCTTTCCTTAAGCCTTCTCGATTTTAACGCCGGTGAACCCGCCGTTTCTTACATTGGCGCCGCTCAGACGTTCTGTGTCAAAGGGCATTATCTCGTTGTTATTGACACCCCTCGGGGTTTTGCCGAACTCCTTTGACGCTACTTTGCCGTATGCCCAGTGTCCCTGGCCGTAGCATTTGGCAACAGTCCCCGGACGAACGCCTTCCCATAGTTTCACCTTCAGCATATAGCTGCCGGTAACTGTAGTTATTTTAACCATATCTCCGGTTTTGACACCGAGTTTTGATGCGTCCGAAGGGTTTATCTGGAGCATGTCTTCGTGGCTCTCATCGCCGAAATCAACCTTATGAAATTCGTAATACCATGGAGAGTTCTGGCTTCTGCCCTCCCTGTTCAGCCTTGACTTATAATCAATGAAGGTGAATGGATACTCCTTCTCATCTCCATACCGGAACGGGGGCTCGTAGTGAGGCACGAAGGCAAGCTCTCCTTTTGCCGTATAGTTACAGGCCTTAAGAATGTCGTCCACGTCGGTCTTGTGCTTCTCCGCATGGCCCGTAAGCGCCTTCTTAAGGGTCTCGCTGTAGAACTCGAACTTATGACTTACCGTGCCTTTGGTGGTCGTCTTGCCGTCTGTTTCCTCGTCCTTGCCGAACTTGCCGCCCCACCTGCTTTTATATTTGTAGGGGTTCGAGTTCCATACGCCGCGCTGTCTGTAATCTTCCCAGCCGTTTATCCTGTCACCCATAGTTGCGCCTTTTTCGCTCCATGCAGGGTGTGTGTAGTATTTGACGGAATAAAGGGCGAATTCCTCACCTGTCCTCGCAGGAAGGCCGGTCTCGGGATCTTTGTACTCGTTAACCAGGCACTCGTGCAGATTGGAGAAACCTCTCTCTTTCAGCTTTTCAGCGATCAGGAAGGGGATCTCAGTCTCGTCATGCCTTACATCCCACATAGGCTCCACAACAGGCTGAATGAGGGATACATGTGCATACCTGTTCTGTTTCTGCTTCACATACGCCCATTTCTCAAACATGGTGATCCTTGCGGGAAGGACGATGTCCGCGTATTGGGTCATCTCCGATACGTTCGTGGTGATATGGACGTAAAAGGGCAACTGCTCCATCGCCTTTTCCCATCTCTGGGCCCCAGTGCATGAGAAGGTAAAGTTGTTCATGTATCCGATGGCCATCTTGATATCATAAGGGTCTTTAGCCAGCATAGCGGTAGCAACGTTATTTGCGATAGAACCGCCGCCCGACTTCCCTTCGTTAAGCGAAGGTAATGCCTTGGTCCCCCTCTGGTCTATCTTCTTCATCTTGCCGTGCTTCTGGGCCACTTCATCCAGATATTTGTCGAGCTTAGGTATGCTGTTTGCGGCCTGTTTTGCTCCGGCGAGGGTGCCGCCCACATTGTCAATGGAGCCGAGAAGCCCGTTCAGCGCATTTACCGCCATGGCGCTGTAGCCGCCTCTTACATGCATTGCTGCGCCAGGCCCCATCCATACCACCACATGAGGCGCAGCCTTCCCCATGCCTTTTGCGACTCTTATGATCTGTTCTTTAGAGATGCCGGTGATCTTCGCGGCCCAGTCAGGCGTCCTGTCCTTGAGTTCGATATTCCACCACTTCACAATGCCGTGTGTCTCTTTCTCATCAAATGCCGCTTCATCAACTGTCTGTCCTGCTTTGAAAAGATTTTTACCGTCCTTGAAGTCGCCGACGAATTCCCTGCTCCAGAGTCCTTCCGTGAGGATTACGTGGGCCAGAGCTGTTGCAAGTGCGCCATCCTGTCCCGGAATTATCGGAAGCCATTCCTGGGCCTTTGTGGCTGTAGTCTGCATCCTCGGATCAACAACCGCAACAGTGGCTGTATCTAACACATCGCCGAACCGCTTGATCATCGCTGGGACCAGTCTGTTCGAGTTTGTGGGGTCGCAGCCCCAGATCACGACATATTTTGAATTGGATACATCATAGTCCCTGTATCCCCACATACCTTCGGTGTAATATGCGCCGAAGTTTTCCGCTTCTGCGCAGAGTGAACTGTGGGATATGTTGTTCGGTGAGCCGTATACCTTTGTCATTACATCATAGATGACATCTCTCATATACGAATACCTGCCGCGTAAAAGCATGTACTTTTCAGACTCGTTGTTTTTCCTCAGTTCCATCATCTTGTCGGCAACAGTGTTCAGCGCCTCGTCCCAGGTAATGGGAACGAACTTGGGATCCACGCCTCTGCCCTTTACAGGATTCGTCCTCTTCATCGGCACCTTGACCCTATCAGGGTCGTAAAGCTGCTGGAGGGACATATGCCCCCTCGGACATACATAACCGTCGTTCTGCTTTGAATACTGGTTCCCCTTGACCTTTACCGCCCTGCCATTCTGGACAAAAATTTCAACTGGACACCATGTGGTGCATCCCTGACATGTGGATGCTATCCATTTTCCCGGCTCCGTACCCATGCCCCCGGCCTTCTGGTCGCTGCCGGCGGCAAACGCATTCAGTGTCGGCATGCCTGTTGCAGCAACCGCCCCGAGGGCAGCGCCTGCCTTGAGAAAGTCTCTTCTCCTGATTCTCATCCTTTTACCTCCTGTCGTTTTGAATTAACGAAGTAACTCCAAGTGACACTATGGAATCTTGTTTTTTTCACTGTTTTCTTCCTTATCTAAAACTGCACCACTGCGTCTCTACCCTGACCCTCTCCAGGGAGAGGGTCTGTCACCCGGAGGTGGCAAGGGGAAGGGTGATGAGACAAAAACATTAAAAATTCCAAATAATATATACAATTTTCTTGCCAGCCATAATTATCTGAATTTAAAGAGATAATTTTTCAGGTGGTGTAACGAAAAAGAAACGGTGGAAAGAGGTGTAAGGCAAAACAGTCTGATTTTACTGAATGATTATGGATTCGTGTTGAATTGACATGTGTTACGATAAGGTAACATTTTTTACGTGTCTATCCCATAAGTGTTCATCTTTTCCCACAATGTCTTTCTGCTTATGCAGAGCAGCTCGGCGGCCTTTGTCTTATTGCCGTTAGTGGCCTTCAGGACATTTATTATATGCGCCTTAGCCGCCCCGGTTGAAACATCCGAAAGGGTAGGCTGTCTGTTCTCCCCGGGCTTCCTGAGCACGAAGGGAGGGAGGTCTTCTTTATGAATCGTATCGGTTGAAGACAGCGTTGTGCATCTCTCTACAATATTTTCGAGCTCCCGTACATTCCCGGGATAATCATATGCAAGAAGCTCGTTCATAGCGTCTCTTGAGAATTTGATGTTCTTTGAATTTCTGTCTCTGCGCTTTTCAAGGAAGAAATCAATGAGAAGAGGGACATCATCTTTTCTCTCCCTGAGAGGAGGCAGGAAGACGGGTATTACATTGAGCCTGTAGTACAGGTCTTCTCTGAAAGCGCCTTTTCCGACCTCTGCTTCAAGCTTTTTATTTGTCGCGGCAAGGACCCTCACATCAATGGACATCGTGTCTGTCCCTCCGAGCCTTTCAAAGGTCTTCTCCTGCAATACCCTGAGTATCTTGGACTGGGTCGATAAAGGCAGGTCCGCGATCTCATCGAGGAAGATCGTCCCCCTGTTTGCAAGCTCGAACCTGCCGGGCTTTCTCCTTACCGCGCCCGTAAAGGCCCCTTTTTCAAATCCGAAGAGCTCGCTCTCGATAAGCCCCTCCGGAAGCGAGGCGCAGTTGACCTTGATCAGGGGCCTGACTTTTCTGTCGCTCTGATAATGGATGGTAGTGGCGATCAACTCTTTGCCCGTACCGCTTTCCCCGTGGATAAGGACCATTGAATCCGAGGCCGAGACCTTCTCAATCAGGGAAAACACTTTTTCCATCGCCGCGCTTTTACCGATTATATTGGGGGCGAGGCAATACCCGGCCGGGTCATTTTTAAGCCTTATGTTTTCTTCCTTCAGCCTCCTCGCTTTCAATGCCCTGTTGATAAGCAGGAGAAATTCATCGAGGGAAAAAGGCTTGGTTATATAATCAAAGGCCCCGAGCTTCATGGCTTCAACAGCGTCTTTTATGGTCCCGTACGCGGTCATTACTACTACCGGCATGTCGCTTCGCTCCGTTATTCCCCGGACAACTTCAAATCCGTCGATGTCGGGCAGCCTGAAGTCCGTCACCGCGGCATTGAAGGAATAGAGCTTCAGCGCTCTCAGAGCGTCCGTTCCGCTCTCAAATGACATGACGTCGTATCCTGTGCCTTTCAGTGCGTCTTCAAGACTGATGCGCATGAGCCTGTCGTCTTCTATCAGGAGTATGTTTTCTTTCATACGGACTCATTACCAAAAAAGCTATTGGATAATGCAGATGTTGGGAAGATATATATTTTTCGATACCTCAACGTGATTTTAAATAATATACCAGTGCATACTATTGTTCAAAGACATATGCATAATTTAATAAAAATTTATCGAGTTAAATATATTTCTGAGCAATGTCTGCATTGTCCGGGTTTACCGGGAAACGCAACATGAATCTGCTGCCTTTGCCCTCCTCGCTGCTTACCGTAATTTCACCATTGTAGTTCCTGACTATTTCATATGTCAACCAGAGTCCGAGACCGGTCCCTTCGCCGGCCGGTCTGGTAGTGAAAAAGGGGTCGAATATTTTGCCGATATGCCCCGGCCCGATCCCGCAGCCGTTATCAATGACCTCTATCAGGACCGATGATTCTTTTCTGTGTCCCCTGATCTCCAGGAGCCCGCCGTCCTGCATGGCGTGAACGGCATTTATGAAGAGATTGAGCAGCAATTGCTGAAAATCGTGCAGGTCGCAGGTAATGCGCAGGGCATCCGGGACCTCGTTGCTGAACGAGACCCCGGCTTTTTTCATTTTATATTCAAGGAAGAAATATACACTGTCCACTGTGTTTCTGATGTTCACAGCGACAGGGGAGTGCTCGCCTTTGCGCGACATCCACAACAGCTTGCTGACGGTATTTTCGATTCTGTCCAGTCCCTCATTCATGAGATCCAGATATTTCACCCTGAGCTCCGGATTGCCGCTGTTCTGTCTGAGTATCTGGAGACAGTTAAAGATGCCGCCGAGGGGATTATTTATTTCGTGCGCGACGCCTGCGGCGAGTATTCCGACTGAAGCGAGTTTTTCCGACTGGATGAGTCTCTCCTGCGCCTTCCGCAATTCCTCATTCGCCTGTCGTATCCTGTCGAGCATGCTGTTGAACCTCTCTCCGAGGACCGCAAGCTCATCATGCCCCGTTACATCGACTTTCAGATCAAGATCATCACCCCTTGCCCTGTCCATGGCATTGGCTAATTGAATGATGGGGCTGATGAACCGTCTGCTTAACAGAAGTATGATCGCAAAACCTGCTATAAGGAGCGCTATCGTCAGGACGATGATCCTTTCAACAGTCGCTAATATTTCATGCTCGACTTTTTCAAGGGAAATTCCGAATTTGAGGGTCCCCCATCTCTTTTTACCGATAGATAGAGGGACGCCGAAATCAATGGCGTTATGCCCATCTTTTGAAAAACGCTGTACGAGTGTAATGTCGGTTTCCAGCGCCTGTTTTGTCAGGGGGTCGGCATAGACTTTTCCATATTCGGTTATATTGTTATGGGAAACCACCATGCCTTCTTCATTCAGGATCGCAATATAAAGCAGGTCGGCGTCCTGCCTGTTGAAGATCTCGAGGATATAGTTATCAAGAAGTCCTCCTTCTTCCACAAGGCCGAGCCTTTCATATATGAGGTCATTTATGATGGGAATAGCAAGGGTCTCTCCTAACAGACGGCCCTGTTTTTCAACTTCAGCGTAGAGGATTTTTGTTTCTCTTTCCACTGCAAGGAACCCCACTATGCTCATGACTGCTATGATCGCGAAGGTGGTGATAAAGATGAATTTGTACTGCAGGCCCAGCCGGGCGAATGAGGGCACCAGCTTCCTCATAGCTTTATCTTCGGATGACAGCTTTTACCGCAGGTTTGGGGGACGGCATTGATTTTCGTCCGGATATCGGCATAGTCCCCGTCGTCGGCCCCGGTGAAGCCGTTTCTGAAATCCTCGTCAAGACGCCTGAGCACCTTCTGGCCGTCAACGGTGTCGGGGTCTAAAGAAAGAAGCGCTTTTCTTATGTCTTCGGTAACTGAAAAGGGTGTGCCGGGGCCGGCCACGAGCGGTCCGGTGGGAATGGGGCCGGACCCGGCAAGGACATCTATACCGAGCTTTGCATATTTCCTTGCGACCGAATCCCGAACGGCGCCGGCGGCGTATTGTCCTTTCAGGACCGACTTGACCACTGAATCATGATAATCGAAATTGGCATACCCGCTGAGATCGTTGAGGTGTATTCCCGAATTTGCCAGGAGATAGCGGGGCATGAGGTTCCCCGAAGTGGATTTTGTGGAGGCAAAGGCGACACTTTTGCCTTTGAGATCGGAAAGGCCCCTGACAGGCGAACCCTTTTTTCTGATGATAACGCTCTTATAGTTAGTCGTGCCGTCCGCTCCTTTGGATTTTAAAATGCTTGTTGCGCCATATCTGGCGTGGGCTTCCAGGTAGGCAAGGGGCCCGAGCAGGGCGACATCCGTTTCTCCGCTGCCCAGGGCGGTTATCGTCTCTTCATAGGTTTTCTTAAGTACGAGTTCATAGGGGTAATGCGTCTTCTCGGAAAGGTAATCGAGGAGGGGCTGATATTTCTCATACATAATCCTCGGGTTGTCCTTCGGTATGACGCCGAAATGCACGACTTTCCTGTCCCGTGTCTTCTCTGAAGGCCCGAAATTGCCGACAATGACCCTTTCCATTTCCCGTATCGAATCATAGTTCTTATCGGGCGCCTCGACGAAACCGTCTATCATCATGGCGTCGAGGATCGCCCGGCCCTTGACGGTCCTGTCCATTCCGAGGAAGGCAACACGAAGTTTTTCCTTGAGTGCGGCATTAATGTCATTGGTAACGACAACGGGAGGGATGCCGTAAGCGGGAGAGCGCTTTATTATCTTTACCTCCTTTGCATACGGAGACCCGGTCTTCAGCATGTGCTCATATACAATGCTCTCCACTGCGGAGCCGTCCACAATCCGTTTGGCCACCATCTCGACCGACTTGTTATGGCTGAAGCTGTAGAGGAACCTCATGAAAAATTTCTCCGGCGACTGGTCCATGGTTTTCAGGAGATAGGTGGGATAAAGCTTGCCTGTGTTCGATAAGGGATCTGTGAAAGCAAATACTTTTCCTTTAAGCTCCGAAAAGGATTTGACGGCGCTGTCCTTATGAACGATTATATATGAATTATATGTGGGGCTTCCGTTGACTTTCGGCGCGACGAGGAGCTCGACCCCGAATTTCTCGCGGTCTCTTATATAGGGAGCGGAACAGATAAAGGCCACTTTAACTTCTCCGCTCTCAAGCAGCGAGTCCATTTCTTCATAGGACCGCCGGTGGACCATATGGACCGGCTGACCGATCTGCTCCCCGATATAATCGATGACATCCTGGTAATATTTTACCGTGTCAACCGGCGTGATCATGGAAGAGACGCCGATCTTCACCGATTTGTCCTGCCGGGGGAAAGAACTGCCGGGAAGACATAAAAGAATTAAAGCAAGAATCAAGAATGCCTTCTGATTAATTTTACTCATGGCTCCGGGAATGTCTCCGACGTTCATTATAAATTATCATGACCCCTGTCCACAATCGATATAGAGAATCCGGAATCCACCACCTAACCACAGAGGTCACAGAGAACAGATTAATTAATCCGCAGATTACACAGATTGAAAGAATATTTCTAAATACATCTGTGTTAATAAGTGTAATCTGTGGATTAATATTTATTTTTTCCCTCTGTGGTCTCTGTGGTTTGTCTTTTGATGGTGAATCCGGGGAGAATCCGGCGGATTGACAGGCGCATTTTATATCTGTTACTTTATGACGAATAATGAATTTTGAATCCCTTCTCGAAGAATCCGCAAGAATCCACGGCCATCTCTGTCCCGGTCAGGTGTTAGGGGTAAAGATGTCCGTGCTCGGTCTTAAGAAAACAGGAATAGAAGACCCGAAGGGCAGGGACAGGAAGAATATTATTGTCTTTGTGGAGATGGACAGGTGCGCTGCTGACGCGGTGCAGTCCGTCACGGGATGCAGTCTCGGACGCAGGTCGATGAAATTCATGGACTACGGCAAGATGGCGGCGACCTTTGTGAACCTTAAGACAGGAAAGGCTGTCAGGGTAATCGCAAAAGAAGATTCAAGGGGCAAGGCGAAAAAATGCTTTCCCGACATCGGGGACAAGTACAGGGCGCAGCTTGAGGCGTACAAGATCATGTCCGATGAAGAGCTTTTCGACGTGATGGACGTCAGGGTAGAGATAAAACCCGAGGACATGCCCGGACGCCCGCTGAGGAGGGTACGTTGTGAAAAATGCGGCGAGTATGTCCAGGACATGAGGGACGTCGTCCGGGGTGAAAAAGTATTGTGCAGGCCCTGCGCTTACGGAGGGTATTACAAACCGGAAAAATTAAACCGCGAAGGCGCCAAGGACGCGAAGTAATTATTTGATTTAACGCTATGGTTCTTTGCGCTCTTCGCGCCTTTGCGGTTCAATTTTTTTGTCACTCCACCACCCAGACCGCGCAGTTTTTTGCCCCGTGGATGAGCTGGCTCGATACGCTGCCGAAGAGGAATTCCTCCGCCTTTGACTTGTGCTGCCTTCCTACCACGACGGTGCAACAGCTCATGTCGCATTGAAAGGACAGGATCGCATCGGAGAGGGACTTCCTGTCGTTCCTGCACATCCTGATGTCGACCTTTTCTTCCGGGAACCCGGACTGGACCAGTATCTCGCGGTAGGTTTCAAGGTTATGCCTGATGTCCTGTCTTTCTCTTTCCAGCCATTCGGCGCGCTCCTTCTCATTTTCAAAGAAATCCGCTTCAGGCGCCTGCACGATGCTCATAAGGGTGACCCTGAATCCGGGAAAGCCCCCGATAAAATCCGCAACGTACAGAACAGCCCTCTTGGCCTCTTCCGACTTGTCAACGGCGATAAGGAGATGCTTGTCGTGAGGTTTATTGTTTGGTCCGTTATTCATAATTAGATTTCCATCCGATAGCCTTCTGCCGTCATTCCCGCGGTTCTTAAGCGGGAATCCAGATAAGAGGCACTGGATGCCCGATAAAAAACTTCGGGCATGACAGACTCAGGGTGTCTCATTTTCCTCTAAGCCTCTCAAGCGCCTCTCCCAGGTCTTCAAGCAACTCCCGGGTATCTTCATAATATACCTGCGCCCCGATGGAAAAATGCATCAGGATACGGTTCAGAAAATCCGGCACATACGGATACACCTTTTTGAGATTTGCCACCCGGTTGTTGAACACGATGTTCAGGTCTTCTTCTGCGAGTTTATCAAATATACCCGGTTTGTCAATGAAGAGAGAGTGTGTTGTGACGTCGCCGCGTCCCGTGATGAAAATCAGCGTATTGCCCAGCCCGAAAAGATCATACCCGAACCTGCTGGCCCCGTGACGGTAGTTATAATCAAAGTCTATCCAGCGGTATGTCCCCGTCGTCTTGTCCCTGATAAGGTGGTCCCGCCTGATGTCGCCGTGTTTTTCAGCGTTTTCGTGGAGGAAGCGTATCGCCCGGATCGAGGCCATAAAATCGGAAAGCAGGGACGGGTAGTGGTTGAAAAAAAAATCTTCATGGCCTTTGCCCGAGGAGAGAGTTACCTCTTCGATGGTCTTGCCGCGGATATAATCCACGATCCTGAGATCGTTGTCGGCCGAGTCCTTGACAGACTCACCCTGCATGAAGTCGGGCCTGCCCCGTACGATTTCGAGGATCCTCGCCTCCTTTTGAGGGCTCCGGACACATTCAAACACCATATCGCCGATCCTGCTCCGGAACTGCTCCCGGAATGACCATTTAAGTATCTTGACCTTCCCGGTGATGAGGTCTATCGCGCGTTTGACCCAGAATTTCTGGGCGTCCGGGATGCCGAACCTTCCCTCCCGTTCATTGTTTCTTACCAGGTAGGGAATGCCTTCAAGGACCACCACGTCGTCATAGTCGACCCGGAAGAAATCGGACGTATCTTTAACGCGTATCCGGCGCGGTACCCTCTCTTCGGGCACCCACTGCCGGACCATCGACAGCAGCTCGTCCTGGGTGAATGTGTTGTTTTCGTCAGCCATATAAAAGTTATTATCTGTTGTTCGTCATTGACCCGAAAATACATCGTCATTCCCGAGGCCTGCCCTCGAATGTCGTAGTCGGGGGTAGCAATCGGGAATCCACCCTTCGACCCTTCGGCAAGCTCAGGCCTCAGGGTGACACAGCTTGTCATGGCGAGCTTGTCGAACCATGGATTCCCGCTTAAAAGACCGCGGGAATGACGTCTTTATGTCGAGTTCTTAAACAGTCTCTATTCCCTGTTCGCAGCTTTTCCGAATTCCTTCTCCAGCTCTTTTAAGAGACTTTCAGGATTATCGGAATATCGCGGTGAAAAATGAAGCGGCTCCAGCCTCCCCGCCCCGGCCTCTCTCGCGATGCGGCCGGCCTGCGCGGCGGTAAGATGGAACCTGTCTTTTGCCCTGTCCCTGTCCTCGTCAAGGAAGTATGCTTCTATGTACAGGACATCGGAGCCTTTGACGAGACTGATTATTTTGACTATATTTTCCTCGCTGCCCAGCGCGTCGACGACATATGAGATTTTCTGCCCCCTCGTTATGGCTGCGACGTGCCTCAGCTCATCTAATGTAAACGTCTTTCCATCGACTGAAAAAATCCGCTCGGGCGTATTCTCCCGTATGGCCGTCTTTAATTCGTTCAGCCACGGTCCTACCGGAAGGGCCAGCCTGTTCAGTTTGTCCTTATCGATGTTGATATGGTAGTCCTCGTCAAGGCTGAAAGCGAGGCAGGGTATCTGATGGTCGAGGACTGTAGCTGAAACGCTGAAAAAGGAATTCTTCAGGAGTGTCCCCCTGAAAGGACACGTCTCCCCGTCCTCCCGTTTAAATATGTTTCCCGCCCTGAAGGAAGCCCTCTTTACAGAGCTGCCGGAGACCTCCGAGACCTGGAGCACGAGCGGATAATCCGCGATGAGGTTCCACGTATAGCCCCTCAATTTCCCCTCTACGCGGTCGATAAACCCCTCGGGCCCGTAGAGCCTCAGGGGGGCCTCTCTCTTCAGGCCGGTCCTCAGTACGTTGTCGAAGCCGATGAAGTGGTCGACATGCGCGTGCGAAATAAAGATATCGGAAATTTTAAGGAGGTCCCCTGCGGAAAGGCCGGCAGTGTCCCCGAGGTCGAACATAAGCGCGCGCCCCTCCCTTATCACCCTTACATAAAGGCCAGGGTCTTCAAAGGGGCCGTTGATCAGCCTTGCGTGAAAAGACGGTTTCATGGAAAATTATAGGTTATTTAGTGATATAATAAAGCCAACGCTTAAATTCTAAAACAGTTTTTAGTTGTTAATTGTTAGTTTTTGTCTGACAACTAACAGCTAATACTAAGGAGTTCATAAGTAAAGATACATAACTCAGCGTCATGCCCGAAGTTCCCCCGACTAAGACCTTCGAGGGCAGGCTTAATCGGGCGTCCAGTTTTTTTAATTCTTTCTGGATTCCCGCTTACTGACTGCGGGAATGACGAGCTATGTAGCCCTGCTTATGAACTCATTAGTAGCTAAGTTTGTTATCAGTGACAATTGATATATATTATATAATTTCCGACGGAGTATTTATTGATATCTTAAGAGATGGAGGACTGAATGCCTGAGTTAAGGAAGGATCCCGTATCCGGACGATGGGTCATCATATCTGTTGAAAGAGGAAAAAGGCCGTCTGATTTCGCCATGAGGGTCTCAGCCAAGAAAGGCGGTTTCTGCGCATTCTGCGAAGGGAACGAACGCACCACCCCGCCTGAAATACTGGCCTTCAGGCCGGACGGCAGCAGACCCAATACACCCGGCTGGACGCTCAGGGTGGTCTCCAATAAGTTCCCCGCCCTCAACGTTGAAGGAAGTCTCAACAGGACCGGCGACGGCATATTCGACAGGATGAACGGCGTAGGGGCTCATGAAGTAATCGTAGAGTGCGCCGACCACAATCTTACCCTCTCATCGATGCCTTTGAAATCGGTTGAGGACACTCTATGGGCGTTCCACCACAGGATTACGGACCTGAAGAGAGACGTTCGCTTCAAGTATGTCCTTGTCTTCAAGAATGAAGGAGACGAGGCGGGCGCCACCCTTGAGCACACGCATTCACAGCTTATAGCCCTCCCTATCGTCCCGCATCTGGTCGAGGAGGAAATACAGCAGGCCAAACAGTACCATGACTACAAGGAGAGATGTATCTTCTGCGACATCATACACCAGGAGAGGACGAACAAGGCGAGGGTGATCTCGGAAAATGATGATTATATCGCGTTGGCCCCTTTTGCGCCCCGGGCGCCTTTTGAGACGATGATCCTGCCGAAGCGGCACGAATCCAGCTTTTCGCCCGACGGCAGGGTCCAGCAGATGGCGCATATACTTCAGAGGACGCTGAGACAGATCGACAGGGTCCTCGATATGCCGCCGTACAATATGATGATCCATACGTCCCCTTTCAAGAATGAGACGAATGAATATTATCACTGGCATATCGAGATACTGCCCAAGCTCACAAAGATTGCCGGGTTTGAATGGGGCTCCGGTTTCTATATCAATCCCACGCCCCCGGAAGAAGCGGCAAGATTTATGAGGGAAGCGGAGATATGAAGACAATTCAAAATGTAAAATTTAAAATTCAAAATTAAGGAGATCATTAAATAAAAATGACCGCGATTTTGATTTTTGATCTTTGATTTTTGACCTTGATAATATGTCTGAGACAGCGAATAAACAGCAAATGGAAAAGTCCCTGGAAACGGAAGTCCTGAGCAGGGTCGCCCAGACTGTCAGTTCGACCCTGGAGCTGAGGGAAATACTCGAAACCGTCTCGCGCGTCGTCGCGGATATCCTTGACAAGGACCGTTGTTCGATCTGCCTCCTTAAGCCGGGGAAAAAGCTGATCTGCATCGAGGCCGCCAAAGGCGCTTCAGGGGGGGCCGAAGCCACTTACTGCATCCGTGATGATAACGACTTTATTTCCGATCTGTTCAAAGACCTCAGCCCCCTTGTCGTTGAAGATGTAAGAAACGACCCCTCCGCCAATGCCATTATCAACCCTGAAGCGGACGAAATGCTTTCGCTGCTGGCCCTGCCTGTCCCGATGGGCAATTCCATCGCGGGGATCCTCATGGTCCGGACGAGGGGGCCTTATGTCTACGGTGAGAATGAAATCAGCATGCTCACCATTGTTTCCCACAATATCAGCGCCGCCATACGCAATGCCGAGCTGTACAGGAGCGTAAAGTCACAGCTTGACGGACTGAAAGTCATTCATGAAGTCGGCAAGGCGATCACGTCCATTTTGAATATCGACGAGCTCCTTCCCTATATCTGCGAAGAGGTGTCGAAGGTATTTAACGTGACGGGATGCGTCCTGAGACTCGTCGAAGGAGAGACCCTCCGGATCAGGTCCTCGTTCGGCCTGCCGGATTCGCTCGAGCAGAAAACGGGGCTCCGCCTGGGAGAGGGCATTGCGGGACATGTCGCGCTTACAGGCGACCCTCTGGTCATAGACGACGTCTCGCGGATGCCGGAAAACCTGCGAGTCCCGGAGATCCACGCCACCTCCGTGCTGTGCGTGCCGCTTACTATCGGCGAAAATATTATCGGCACGCTGGGGCTTTACGACAAAAGGGACGAATGGGGAGTGACGGTCTTTACGAAAGACGACGTCAATACGCTGATGACCTTTGCCTCCGCCTGTTCGATCGCTATAGAAAATGCCAGGCTGTACAGGACTGAAATCGAAAAGGAAAAAGAAGTCACGCAGACCAAGGATTACCTGAAGAGCCTCATCGAAAATTCCGCGGACGCGATAATCACCTCGGATTTGGACGGCATCATTACGTCCTGGAACAAGGGGGCCGAGATAATCTACGGCTTCAGGGAAGATGAGGTCATAGGGAAGTTCCTGCCCATGGTCCCGCCCTTCCTGACGGAAGAAGAAAAGGCCTTCATAGGGAAGCTGAAACAGAAAGAGACGCTCAGAAACCTCGAAACGATAAGGCAGACCAAAAACGGAAGGCTTATCGAGGTGAGTCTCACCCTTTCGCCGATACTCGATTCAGCGGGGAGCGTGACCGGGATAAGCGGGATTTCCAGGGACATTTCGGAAAAGAAGATGGTGGAAAAGGAGCTGATAAGAAAGAACCAGGAGCTGGCGAGGCTCTTCTTTATCAACTCGGTCGTAAGGAGCACCCTTGAGCTGGACAAGCTCCTCAAGATGGTGCTCACCGTAGTGACCATGGGAGACGGCCTCGGCTTTAACAGGGCCATTCTCTTTCTTGTCGATAGTTCCGGCAGCGCGCTCAACGGTATTATGGGCGTGGGGCCCGGCAGCCCCGATGAGGCAAAGAACATATGGCTTTCCATGGAGGGCAAGAGCCTCGGGGCGATAATTGAAGATATTGAAAGGGGGCCTGTTCTTCTTGATTCATATCTTGACAGGCTGAGCCAGAACCTGAGGATAGACCTTGATTCGGACTGCATACTCAGCCGCTGTATCAGGGAGAAGCGGCCTTTCAATATCCAGAATGCCAAGGCGGAGCCCCTGGTGACGCCCTATATGATCCAGATGATCGGGGCCGAGGCCTTCGGCATAGTGCCGCTCGTGTCGAGAGACCGGGTAATAGGGCTTATATGGGTAGACAACCTTTTCACCGGCAAACCCATCAAGGATGAAGACCTGCAGTTCCTGATGGGCTTTTCGAGCCACATCGCATCGGCCATTGAGAACGCGAGGCTCTTCGAGAATGTGTCTCTTGCCAGGGCCGAGCTCAAAAACATCTTTGAATCCATGTCCGATATGGTCTATTTTACCGATAATGAATATACGATCAAGCGCGTCAACCAGGCAGTCGTCCGGAGGATCGGGAAACCCGAAGAGGAGATTGTCGGGAAAAAGTGCTATGAAATATTTCACGGGAAAAAAGAGCCCTGGGACGCATGTCCCCATTCCAAGTCGGTGAGCTTCAAAAAGTCCTTCGTAGGCGAGATAGAAGACCCTTACCTGGGGGCCACGTTCGTCGTCTCCAATTCACCCATCATAGACCCCTCCGGCAACATCGTGGGGACGGTCCATATATCCCGGGACATAACGGAGCTGCGCACCCTGAGAGAGCGGGTCACCCACTCCGAGAGGATGGCGGCCTTAGGCGAGCTGGCGGCGCGGGTGGCGCACGAGATAAGAAATCCCCTCATCTCCATAGGGGGCTTTGCGCGGAGACTCGAGAAGAAACTGTCGGACGACTCGTCGGAATACGCGAGGATTATCGTCAACGAGGTCAGCAGGCTTGAAAATATCCTCAAGGAGATATTGGGCTTTGTCAAGAGCTCGCGCGTCAATAAGGTAAGGATGAACATCAACGATCTGGTGAACAACATCACCGATTTTATAGCGCCCCTGATTTTTGAGAAACAGAACACGATGATAAAAGAGCTGTCCGACGCGCCGTTGATGGCGGCCATAGACCCCGACAGGATAAAGGAGGCCCTGCTGAACATTATTACCAATGCTTCCCAGGCCACCGACAACGGTACAATAACCATAAGGACGAGACTTGAAGACAATGAAGCGGTCATTGAATTGTCCGACAACGGCTGCGGCATCAGGCCGGAAGACCTGAAAAATATCTTTAACCCTTTCTTTACGACCAAGCCCCAGGGCACGGGGCTCGGCCTTGCGGTGACCCACAAGATCATTCAGGAGCATAACGGTAAAGTAAAGGTGGAAAGCGTCTGGGGCAGCGGGGCGGTTTTCAGGATATATCTGCCGGTGGAGATCAATAAGGAATAAACACAACTATTTTGAACTTTGGACAGGAAAATATTTTTGAATAAACTGATAATTATAGGGAAAGGAGAAGTAATATGAAGATTCTTGTTGTTGACGATGATTTGAATATACAGCGCCTTTATAAAGAAGAACTGGAGGACGAGGGATATGACGTCACCATTGCGGCCACAGGAAAAGAGGCGATGGAGATCTTCGAAAAAGAGACCTTCGATATCGTCACGCTCGACATTCTGATGCCGGACATCGACGGGATAAGCCTTTTGCGGAAGATGAAGGAACAGCGCTCAAATATTCCGATCATAATGTCGACGGCATATGATTACAGGGACGATTTCGCGGTATGGGCGTCCGAGGCGTATATCGTAAAGTCGTCGGACCTGGGCGAACTGAAAAAGACGATAAAAAAACTTGTGGGGGAGTAATGCCCTCTTTCAGGTTTTTGTTCAGTGGAGTATCGGAAATCCGTCTCACAACCCGGTGTAAACCGTTAAATAGACCTGTGTATCGCCGTCCTCCGTCAGGCCGCGCGCAAGGCCTAAGGCCGGGGTGAGCTTCAACTTGTAACCCAGCACCATATCCAGTCTCGCCTCGGCGCCGACGCCCGCGGATATGTCTTCCCCGTCAGACCCTTTCCCCCGGCCCCAGACGTTTCCGGCGTCGGCAAAGGCAGCGACATGGAGCCGGTCGAAAAAGAACGGTTTTGTGCTCCATCCGCTGAAGATATATTTAACGGGGAACCTGTACTCGACAGACGCCCTCGCAATGTGCTCGCCGGTCCGGAATCCGGAAGGAAAGCCCCTGAGAGAATATTCGTTTCCCGGCGTTCCCCCGAGCCTGAAGGCCTGCTGCGCTATAACGTCCCCGCCGGAGGCCGCGGCCCTGGCGTTCAAATAAACAACCTGATGCGTCCCTGTCCCGATATACTCATTGTAGTCCAGGAGGTACTCCTGCCGGCTTAAATCGCTCCCGGCCGCCTCAGAGTAGTTTTTATAAAGAAAGGAAATGCTCCTTCCCTCTTCCCTGCTTATTGAATAGGGGTATTTCAGCGCGTTTGCAAACTCCAGCCCGGCAAAGACATTGCCCCTTTTACCTTCAAACACCGGATGGTCTTCGACCGTCCTTCCTTCTATGCCGGTCAGGTGTTTCAACGATTCCGGGTTGTAGCCCGCGACAAGGCTCAACCTTGATTCAAGTGTCTTGTAAACGGGGAGCGATACCTGGGCGGTGAACCCGCTGCGCCGCTCATAAAAATTGTCGCCGTCTTCAAAAAATTCCGGATAGAAAACAGGCAGGGAATACCACCTGAGCGAAAAAGTCGGATACCATCGGTCATAAACATAATTCAGATTAAAATAGGTCCTGTCGCTTCCCGTTCCGTATCCTCCCTGAAGGGCATAGGTGTGATACCCGAGCGCGTCCTGCGCAGCGGTAAACGCGCCTATTACCGCCCCGTCATCATCAAAGGACAGCGCGGGCATCCAGAAGCGGGGCGCGAGCGTTGACGCCGGGCAATAGGGCTTTTTTCCGGAGGCCCCTGCTGCTGCAGCAGGCGCCCCGGCGCCGTCCTTTTTCCCGCTGTCCCACGTAATATCAATCCGGGGGCCTGAAGTTTCAGACCACCCCGAGGCATCAAAGGGCATTTCCGCCGCGTAGAAGCCTTTTGAACTGTAACCGGTGAACAATATTTTTTTCCCGTCCGGCGACACCTCCGGATGAAAAGTCCCTCCTAACACATGCGTTATCTGGTAGAGTTTTTTGCGGGAAAGGGAATACGCGAAGAGGTTGAATACGCCGGTCCTGTCCGATGCGAATATGATGAAATCTCCATCAGGCGACCATGTGGGTGAAACGTTATTGTGGCCGTCCATGAGCAGGGTCTCAACGCTGTTTGTCCCGGCGTCGAGCAGCCCCACCGATGTCAGTCCTGAATTGTCTCGCATTGAAAAAACCACGAGCCGTCCGTCAGGCGACCATCCCGGGGACGACAGGACCGCATCCCGGAAACCGGAAAGCGTCCGTTCACTGCCGCCTTCCGTATCCATGACAGCGATATTCTGCCGCCCGGTCTCTACCTTTACAAACACAATCCGCCTGCCGTCGGGAGATACGTCTATGTCCTTCGCCCTCAGACCTTTTGTAATTCTCTTAACGGACCTTTCTGAAAGGTCGTATGAATAAATATCCTGGTAGAGATTGTAGGTGTTTACAAGGTCTGCCTGCGTGAAATATATTTTCCGGCTGTCGTGCGACCAGGAAAGGCCGGAATCAGAGGGCAATTTCCTGACGGTGTAAACTTCTTTCAGCGTCACACGGTCGATTACGGCGATCTCTTCATGGCGGTGCGGGTCTTTTCTGTTGACGGCGAGATACCTGCCGTCAGGGGAAAGGCGCGGGTTTGTGGTCCTTTCCCCTTCAATTTCAAGTCTCGTGTATTCAGTCAGCGGTCGGGCCTTGAGCTGCCGGATTTTTTTGTCCTGGTCGTCTTTAAGTTCCCTTACGGCGTCCCTGTAGAGGCGGGCATAATCCTTTCCAAGGAGTCTTCCCGGCGGCCCGCTTATAAAAAAAGGGAAGCGGCCTGAGTGCGCTTTATTGAGCTCGCCTATCCTGTCCTCTCCGTATTTTTGCGCGATATGCTTTTCAACCAGCATGCCGTAGATATATGGAATACTCCTGGCCGGCCAGAAAGGCACGTCCCCGTTTATCCGGTCTACTCCGGGGATGGCGTCCTCCTGGACCGCCATCCTGAATATCATCTCTACATATGCGCTCTTTCCCCTTCCCGCCCCGGTGTATTCACTTTCCGCCCAGGTGGCGACGCCTTCAAGCCACCAGTCCGGCATGAAGACATTAGGGGGCGCGGCCGCCAAAAACAGCAGAGAAGACAGCGGGTCGGCCCCCGGCAGGGGCTTGCCGAAGACGCTCCTTGTTACGGCGGAATGACCACTTGAGGGGTCCATCGTAAGAATATGGGTATATTCATGCAAAATGATGTACTCAAGCCAGTCGTCATATTCCGAAAGAGGCGAATCGGGAAGCGGGGGCGCGGCATAAATATAAATGACGTTATAGGGCAGGACATTGGCAAAGCCGTTGGCGAAATCCGTGCTGTCAATGAGCACGATCTGCGTCTTTTCAGCGGGAGACCACAGGAAAGTTTCCGATAATCTTCCGTGGACGTTTTCCGAGACGGAAGCCGCCCTGTTTGCAAGCTCGTCTTCGCCCTGATGAAAGTGGATGGAAAAATGCTCCGTCTCTATGGTTGAGAACCTGAAAGAAGGATCGATGGCCGCCGGGAAGGCTTGCGGGGGGCACGGAAGAATTAATCCCGCGCAAAGCAGGGTGAATAACAGAAGTAAACTGTATGTGCGTGTTCCCATTAATTCCCCGAATATTACAGGTCCATGAAACGTAATTTAACGATGAGTTCATAAGCAGGGCTCCATAACTTGTCATTCCCGCAGTCAGTAAGCGGGAACCCGGAGGGCATTAAAATAACTGGATGCCCGGTTAAGAATTCGGGCATGACGCTAATTTATGTGTCTTTGCTTATGAATGCCTTAGTAATATATAATTGTACCAATAAAATGTTAAATTGCAAAAAGTATTTTAAGGGTATTGCATTTTATCATCCAATGGTGTTATTATTTTTCTCGCCATAGAATTTTCCGGTGGCAATACCGGAGGGGGTACACCCGTTCCCATTCCGAACACGGAAGTTAAGCCCTCCAGGGCTGATGATACTTGGGTCGTGAGGCCCTGGGAAAGTAAGTCGCCGCCGGATTAAATTATAAAAAGAGGACCCGGTCCAAAGCCGGGTCCTCTTTTTTTTATGTGTTTCGTAGCGTCGGGGTTTATCCCCGACGAAAAAGGCCGCCCCCAATAAATGAGGGCGCTACTATAAAAAATTTAAATTCATAAATTTGGTGCTTGACATGAGAACATATGCTCGATTATTATTGTCACTGCTTTTTCAATTTTAAAAAATAAAAGGAACCCAATGCACGAAGCCCCTATAATCTTTCCATTAAATATTGTCATAGCCATGGGTATCCCACCCTATGTGGCTTTCTCCTGGGTCGCCACCTTGATCATCATCGTTGTCGCGCTCATGGTGAGGTCGTCATTGAAGATGGTCCCGTCGGGGATCCAGAACTTTATGGAAGTTATCCTGGAATTTTTTATAAACCTCGCTGAAACTTCCATCGGGCACATGGGCATGACCTTCGTACCTTTGATTGCGACCCTCGGCATTTATATCCTCGTATGCAATTTCCTGGGACTTATCCCCGGCTGCGAGGCCCCCACAAGCAATTTAAACACAACCGTAGCGCTTGCGCTGCCTGTATTCCTTACCACACATTACTACGGGATCAGGGAACACAAGCTCGCTTATATAAAACACTTTGTAGGCCCCATCCGGTCGCTTCCGGCATTGCCGCTGATGATTCTCATGTTCGTCATCGAGCTTATCGGTCACCTTGCAAGGCCTCTGACATTATCAGTCCGGTTATTCGGCAATATGATAGCGAAGCACAAGATAATCCTTATACTGGGACTGCTGGCCCCGGCGATAGTGCCGTCGGCGATATTGGCGCTGGGTGTGCTCGTTTCCGTGATACAGGCCTTTGTTTTTGTATTGCTTACGACGTTGTATCTTGCCGGTGCAGTTGAAGAAGCACACTAAATAAGTTTTTGCAATAAAAGTTCAGATGAAAGGAGGAAGCATGAAAAGGATACTGACAGCAATTCTATTGTCTCTCACCCTGATCTGTCTTATGGCCCCCATTGCGATGGCGGAAGAGGCTGCTGCTGAAGGAGCGGCGTCTGACGCGAAGATGGGATATTTCGGATGGGCGGTCCTCGGCTCCGGTCTGGCAATCGGACTTGCCGCATTCGGGACCGGCATCGGTCAGGGAATCGGTCTCAGCAAGGCTGCGGAAGGTGTAGCGAGAAACCCGGGCGCATCGGGAAAGATCACTACGACCCTTATTATCGGTCTCGCGATGATTGAGTCCCTCTGTATTTACGCCCTTGTTGTCGTCTTGATCGTTCTCTTTGCAAAACCGTTCGGCTTCTAATGCCGCACGAGGTAGTTCAGATATCACTCGGGGAAGGCGGGGTAAATCCCGTCTTCCTTTTTATTTATTTGCAGCGATGGCGCAAATGATCAGACCGGAAGCGAAGCGGGAAAGACCGGGAGAGATGCGGATGCCCCGGCTTTTTTAACTTATTTTTTAGCTTTACCAATGCAGATGACTTTTTTACGGACCGGCTTCTTTAAACAGGCTTTGCAGATCGTTGAACCTTTGGCATCATAACACCCGTCTTCATAAATCCTTTTCTCCAAGTCCTCGCAATATATTTTTGTTTCTTTCATATGTATTATTGTAGGCCCCCCGTGATTTAATAGCAAGGGAATTCAGTGCAGCGCTTCTATTCGACAGCTATCATAAAATCGGCTGCCTGCCGGGAATTCAGAAGTGATAATTTGTGTAAGGCAATGAAAGCGGCATAATGACGAAGAGTTGTTGCGGCGGGCCCTGAACGCGGGGCGATATTGCAGGGCCGCGCTGCCCGCGCCATCGGATATTTTGCCCCCGGTCTCTTTTCTTATGTATACTGTATGGCGACTTCGTAGACGATATTGGAGTGACCGGGACGAGGACCATTGTCGTCACAACCAAGTTCTCCTTTTGACGCCTCGCTGTGGTTTCTGATCATAGAGGTTATAATTCGGGTCAGATCAAACCCGCCGTTGACACAGTCGTTACTCAGGCAGGACACCTTGAAAAAAGCATAACTGTCCGAGGAAAAATTCAGGATCCGGAGTAACGATTTTGCCCCCCTCTGTTTGTACATTATGCTGATAACGACGCTTGTAACGTCCGGAAAGTGTTTGGACATAAAGCCCGAGTCGACCCTTTCCTGATTTCTTTCTATCTTTGCCTGCCTGTTTTTACTGAACATGTTCCTCCTGAGTGAAAAGGCCCCTCCACCGGGAAGGGGCCTTCTCTGTCTTTTTACATTTTGACTACATTGATAGCTCTGGGGCCTTTCGGGCCGCTCTCAGTATCAAAGCTTACGGCGTCACCTTCAGCAAGGGATTTAAATCCGTCGCCCTGGATGGACGAATGATGAACAAATGCTTCGCCTCCGTTTTCACACGCTATAAAGCCGAAACCTTTTGCGTCGTTAAACCATTTTACAGTTCCCTGGTTCATTTCTTTTTTACCTCCTTATCTTAAATTAAAATCTCAGAAGGTCTAATCAATTAAAAAAGGCCACAAAGTCAAAAATCTTTGTGGCCTCATAAACGACAAAAACTTCCAAAATCCTGAAAGGAGCATAACACATCCCCACCCTGCTGTCAATGAGCCCTGTCCTGAGTTTATCGAAGGGCCCCGGCTCCACATGACTGAGGGGCCACAGGCAGGGAAGCAATTTTCCGTTGAAAACTGTTAAAATTTTTAGAAAAGAAAACCACGGAGGCACGGAATCAAGTGAGAAGTGAGAAGTTGGAAGTAAGAAGTTGGTTCGCAAAGAGATAAGAAAACTGACAAACTTCCTACTTCTTATTTCTCACTTCCCACTTTTATTCTTCTCCGTGTCTCTGTGGTTAATGTTATTCGTAAAGGAGATACATCGTGGGATTTTTCGACAAACTGAGGCAGGGGCTGGCAAAGACGAGAAAGTTGCTTGTTGAAAATACGGAGGCCCTTTTTCGCGGAGGGGTCGTTGACGAGGCTCATCTTGAGGAGCTTGAAGAGAACCTGATAATGGCTGATGTAGGGCCGCAGGCGGCCTCGGACATAACCGACTCCCTGAGAGAAAAAATAAAAAACGGAAAGGCATTCAGTTCAAGGGACCTCAAGGCCGCGCTTAAAGAGGAGATGCGAAAGGGCCTCAGGACCGGACCAAAAATAATGTGCGCCGGTGAAAAGCCGTATGTCGTGCTCACGATCGGGGTCAACGGGGTGGGAAAGACGACCACGATCGGAAAGCTCGCGAGACGCTTTACGGACCAGGGGTTTTCCGTGACGCTCGCTGCCGGGGACACCTTCAGGGCCGCGGCCATTGAACAGCTTGAGATATGGGCGCAGAGGGCCGGGGCACAGATCGTTAAACACAGAAGCGGCTCGGACCCCGCGGCAGTCGCTTATGATGCGGTGGCCTCGGCCAAGGCCAAGAATATCGACGTGGTCATAATCGACACGGCGGGAAGACTCCATACGAAGAGCAACCTTATGGAAGAGCTGAAAAAGGTCAAGCGCGTTATCAGCAGGGAGTCTCCATCTGCGCCCCATGAAGTCCTCCTCGTCGTTGACGCCACGTCAGGGCAGAACGCCATCAACCAGGCCAAAATATTCAATGAGGCGGTAGGGGTCACGGGGATAGCCCTGACGAAACTCGACGGCACTGCAAAGGGAGGCATTATTTTGGCCATAAACAAGGAGCTCAACATTCCGGTGAAGCTGATCGGGGTAGGCGAGGCAGTTGAAGACCTGCAGGACTTCGACGCGGCGGAGTTTATTGAGGCGTTGTTCGAATAAAAGTGAGAAGTGGGAAGTAAGAAGTGAGAAGTGAAGGCATCGTAACAGCGCCGTCAGGCGATTTTTTTTTACTTCTCCCTTCCCACTTCTTACTTCTCACTTGTTCTTAGCATGAAAGAAGACAGGATCAACTGTTTTAACTGTGCTCATTACTTCATTACGTGGGATGAAAAATTACCGCGCGGCTGCAGGGCGATGGGCTTCAAGACAAGACAAATGCCCTCGTCCCTCGTCTACGCATCCTCCGGAATACAGTGCCTCAAGTTTAAACTCAAAAAACAGAAACCGCGTTGACTCTTTTCTGATTAATTCTCAGGCGAGGTCTCACGGTTTGTCATTCCCGAGGTTTTTATCGGGAATCCAGTTTCTTTAATATGAACTGCTTCTGGATTCCCGCTTACGGACTGCGGGAATGACACGTTGAGAGTCTTTGCTGATAGACTCCTTCTAACCCTTAGGCTTAATGATACTCCCCGGCGGAGGCTCATTGATGATCGCCCAGAACATACCGAGACTCTTGATGGCGTGTGCAAGCTCATGAAAATCGACCGGCTTTACGACGTAAGCATTGGCCCCGAGCTTATAGCATTCTACAAGGTCGCACTCCTCGCGCGAGGAGGTGAGAAACACGACGGGTATGAACTTCAGGTTATCGTCCTCCTTTATGGCCCTGAGCAACTCGATGCCTCCTACCTTCGGCATCTTGAGGTCCAGAAGCACCACTGCCGGGTTGCCCTCCTGGCGTTCAGCGAACCTGCCGCGCCGGTAAAGGTAATCGAGGGCCTCGACCCCGTCATTTACGACCTCTATTTCATTGGCGATGTTGTACTCGGTCAGGTTCACAAGCGCCAGCTCAACATCATGCGGGTTGTCCTCAACCAGCAATATCCGTTTCAGCTCCATGCAGATCCTTTAATTCCCCCTTAGTAAAGGGGGCAACTAACCTTTCGAGGTGTCCGTTAAACCGGGGGAAGTCCAAACTCTATTCCCCCTTAGTAAAGGGGGATCAAGGGGGTTGTTTAGATAAAGCAACTCAGGTAATTATTTAAACAACCCCCCTTCCCCCCCTTTACTAAGGGGGAATAGGGTTGTTTACCCTTCCATCAATCCACCTCTCGATTGCCATAACAACACTTTCTAAATCCCTCTTCACATCCACATCGTTAAATCTTAGAACGGTCAATCCCAAAGACTCAAGGAATTGCTGCCGGTCCACATCGTAATCAAATCTGCCATTATGACTTTCTCCATCTATTTCTATAACCAATTGCAGTTTGCTGCAATAGAAATCAACAATATAATTTCCTACCGGCTTTTGTCTCATAAACTGATGGCCAAGCATTTGTCTGCCTTTCAGATATGTCCAAAGCAGAACTTCTGAAAAAACACCCTGCTTCCTGAGTTCTCTTGATCTATGTTTCAGTTTTGGGTCGTATTGTATTTTCATTGTTAAATTCCCCCTTTCAAAAGGGGGCGAACTCTATTCCCCCTTAGTAAAGGGGGGTAGGGGGGTTGTTCTAATAAATCAACCCTCTCCTGCTTTTTCTAAGGTATAACAATTTATTAAAACAACCCCCTTCCCCCCCCTTTACTAAGGGGGAATAAAGCTGTTATTTAGGCAACGTAAAATAAAACGTCGCCCCGTCTCCCACTTCGCTCTCCGCCCATACCCTGCCGCCGTGGCGGCTGACGATACGCTGCACGTTTGCCAGGCCCACGCCCGTGCCTTCAAACTCAGTGGGCGAATGCAGGCGCTGGAATATGGAAAAGAGCTTGTCTTTAAATCTCATGTCGAACCCGACGCCGTTGTCTTTAACAAAAAATACATATTCGCTTCCTTCATCCCTACTCCCGATCTCAATTATCGCATGTTTTTTCGTGCGTGTAAACTTCAGGGCGTTGGAAATAAGGTTGGTCCATACAAGCTTAAGGAGTGAAGGGTCGCCCAGGACTTCCGGAAGGACCTGTGTATTCCACTCCACGTCCCTTCCTTCAGCCTCGCTGCCGAGACTGCGGATGACCCCTCTTACCATGATATCAAGATGCATCTGCTGCAGTTTCATTTCGACTCGGCCCGCGCGCGAAAATGAAAGGAGATCGTCGATCAGCTTTCCCATCTGCACCGCTGCGCCCGATATGAATTCGACGTATTCCCTGCTCTTTTCGTCAAGCTCTGAACCGACCCTCTTCTTCAGCAGCTCCGCAAACCCCGTAAGGTGCCGCAGGGGGGCGCGCAGGTCGTGAGAGACAGAGTAGGAGAAGGACTCAAGCTCTTTGTTTGAGGTAATAAGCTCATCGATCTTGCGCTGCAATTGTTCGTTAAGAGTCCTTATCTGTTCCTCGGCCTCCATGCGCCCGGCGACCTCGATCTGCAGCTTCGCGTTAGCTTCTTCGGCCTGACGGCGTGCGTCGAAGGCGTCTTCCATCATATTGAGGGCGGCCTTGCTCGTGTTGCGCAGGGAGATATTGGCTGACTGGATCTCGGCGGTGCGCTCCGCCACGCGCAGCTCCAGGGTCTCGTTGATCTCCCGGAGCTCTTTGGTGCGCTCCCGGACACGTATCTCCAGATCGTCATACGCCTTACGCAGCGCCTCCTCGGCCCGCGCCCTCAGCAATACTTCAATAATGACCGGGGTGAGGGCTTCGAGCACCTCCAGATCCTCCTGACGATAACCGCCTTCCCTGTTACCGAGGCCTACTATGCCGATGGTCTTCCCGTCATGGATTAGGGGCACGCCGAGAAATGCCGTGAGAGGCGGATGCCCCTCCGGGATGCCGATGCTGTCCTCATGCGAGGCCGGGTCGTTTGTTAACAGAGGTTTCCCGTCTAAAAAGACCCTGCCGTAAATGCCGTGGATATTTACCGAGATGGGCGCTTTTCCGTGGCCGCCCATTTTGTCTTCCACGCGGCAGAGGTCCCATCCGGGGTCGCTTATTGCGAGGACGTCCAGCCTGCCGGTGGCAGGGTTGAGTTCATCAATAAAACCGAACCTGCTTTGGGTTATCTCTTCCGCAACCGCCAGACATGCGCGGCCCAATTGCTCTTCCGTATCACACGTGAGCGCCTCTTTGAATATCCTGTTGATACCGTTCTGAACGGCATTGCGCCGCTTGATTTCGTCCTCCGCCAGCTTGCGCTCGGTGATGTCGTCGAAGAACATCGCCACGCCGCCGTCGGGCGTCGGGTAGTTGCGAACGGCAAACCAGCGATGCCACGCCTCGTAAAAATTCTCCGCTTCGGTCGGCACGCGCTCGGTGAGCGTCCGGAGCAGGGCGTGGGTGCCGGCTAAGTCGCGCGTGTCAGGGAACGCTTCGAGCACATGTTGGCCGAGAAGCGCGTCGGGATCGCGTCCGCCGGCCGCGATCATTTTTTGGGCGGGGTCGTTGAACTCGGTGTATCGCCCGTGCCGGTCGATGACCTGATAGCCCGAAGTGATGCTCGCGAGAATTTCCCGGACGCGCCGGTCGCTTTCGCGGCGCGCTTCCTCGGCCTGTTTGCGCTCGGTGACGTCGGCAATCGAGCCGACAAAGCCGATCACGGCGCCGGCGTCGTCGTGATCGGGCGAGTAAATCACGTGAATCCATCGCGCCCTTGTGGCCTCAATGCGCAACTCCATCTCGCATTCGATGCGCTCGCCGCGCAACGCGCGCTCGATGTAGGGGCGAATATTCTCCAGCGCCGGTTCGCCCAGCACCTCGCCGATAGTGCGTCCAACGATCTGGTCCACGGGCCTGCCGACAAGTGTGCCGTAAGCCGCGTTGACGGACAGGTAATGAAGGTCGCGGCTGACGCGGACAAGTCCGATGGCGGCGGTATTGAGGAAATTGCGGACATTGGCTTCGCTCGCGCGTACCGCCTCCTCCGCCCGCTTGCGCTCCTCGATCTCGTTTTTGAGATAGCTGTTGGTCCCGCTCAATTTTACGGTCATTGCATTAAACGAATCCGAGAGCTCGGCAAACTCGTCATCGCCTTTAATGTCGATCCTGTAATCGAGGTTTCCCCCTCCGATGACCGAGGCGCCGTCGCGGAGCCGCAGGATGCGGTCTGCGATCATGCGTCCCATTGTCCATGAATTGATTGATGTCGCCGCGAGGATGATTACAAATGCGGCAAAGATGCCCACGCCCGCAAACATAAGGGAGGAGGAAAGGTTTTCTCTGGCCGACTCGTGCAAATTGCGTATGTTCAGGAGCTTATCATATAATCTCATGTGTAACTGGGTGCGGAGCCTGTCTTCAAGCGCCTCCGAGAGTGCGGCAGAATCTGCGGTCAATCCGCTCTTATTCCGTTCCTCCACGATTGCAGTGAAGAGCTTTTTGGTCGCCTGATGATCTTTGATCAGCTCTTCGATGATCTTCCTGTCTTCGGCACCCTGAAACTTTTCAGAGGCCCCCGTCAGCAATTTGCCTATATGTTCGTATTTGACGAACCACTGATCTCTGGCCCGTTCACTGTTCGTCCGCAAATAATCTTCTCTGAAGGTGCTTCTTTCAAATGCGCCCCTGCCTATCTCGTCGGCGATATCCGATGCCTCCAGGGCGCGGTTGACGCGGTACAGCCCAAGGGAAAGCATCAGGAGAATGATAAGGGCCGCTGTCACGGAAACAGCAATGTTTATTTTCAGTCTTTGTTTAACCTGCATAGCTTACCTTTAAAAAGGGTCAAGGGGCAGGGGGCAAGGATAAAATCACTTTAGCGAATTAATTAAACCTCGCAATAACCTTCCCACTTCCTGTCTTTGACTCTCTAATTCGTTATATTCGTTCACCTCTAATTCGTTAAACCCTTGCCCCATGACCCCTGTCCCTTGCCCCTATTTTCTTCATCTCAGTATCCTTACCGCTTCCGGCTTGACCGACGTCAGACCGTCGAGGTATATGAAATCGAGATAATTGGGCATCTTCGTCTCCCTGGTCAGCCCGGCTTTAATTGCCCAGCGTGATTCGTCTTCGAGTGCGAGCACAAGCGACTGGTCAAGTTTTACGTTGAAGGTGCTTACTTGCCACATATCGCCAAGCAGGCTTCTTTCCATCTGCCGGGAAGCCGCAACGATCTTTTGTGCCTCAGCAGGACTTTTCCCGACAAATTCCTCTGCCCTGACAAGGGCGCGAAGCACCTTCCTGACCCTCTCCGGGTTCTTGCGTATATAATCCTGCGATGCGACGATCTGGAAGTTCTGAGTATAAATATCTTCGTTGTAGAATGTGGTCCCCTTATCGCCTAATTTTCTCTGCATAAGTATCAGATCGGGGTTCCATGTGGAGGCGGCATCTATTTCCCCGCTTGTCAGGGCCTCAAGCATTCTCGCAGGACTCAGGAAGACTATCTTTACGTCCTTCCTTGAAATCCCATTTGCGGCCAAAAAAGTGTCCATATAAAATTCACCGATAGTGCCGGAAGTCACCGCTATCCTCCTGCCTTTCAAGTCACGCGGGGCGCGAATGCCGCTGTCCTTTCTTGCAATAACGGCATTGTTCTTATTGGAGTTCTGAATGGTCACGATTACCGATATCTTTTCTCCCTTCATAACGGCAAACATGAAAGGTGTTTCGCCGATAGTCGCAAAGTCCGCCTTACCCGCCAGAAGGGCATCAAGGGTAAGTTTCCCATATGAATGCAATTGAGGGACCACCTCCAGGCCTTCCTGCCGGAAATAACCCTGGGCCTGGGCAATGTCAATAAGCACCGTGTAAGGCGCGGTCGCATAGGCGATAGTGACCTTTTCAGCCGGCCCGGCAGGCTGTTGATCAGTCTGTGTACACGCGAAGAAACAGAGGCATATCGCCAGCGCCGCGACGACAAGCGGTGTCCGTGTCAGTATACGATTTATATTAATAGATGCATTATTCCCTGTTGTCATCTTCAGGCATTCCTTCATAACTCCCCCTCGCCCCCTCTTATCTTAAGAGGAGGGAATTAGCTCCTCCCCTTAAGTTGAGGGGAGGTCGGGAGGGGTTATTCTTCCTTCTCGAAATCGAGCGGATAGCGCGGCGAATCGCCTACCCTTCCGCACAGTTCGTTCACCTCTTTTTTCAATTCTATCATGCGGAGCTCACGCCCTACCGCAGCGCTATTGAAGCGCGTCAATTCCTCATTCCGCTGCCTGAGCGCCTCATCCGCCCGCTTACGCTCGGTGATATCTCGCTCGGTCGTGGCAATGGCCACCGGCGCACCCGCTTCATCCTTCAGCACGGTCGCTGTCAGCCAGATATCGAGGATGCGTCCGTCCTTTGTAACGCGCTGAGTCTCGAACGACGGCATAGTCTCTCCAAGACGCAGCTTCTCAAGATACTCCAGCGTCTCCGTTAGTTTCTCAGCCGGTATGGTGTCCCGGACTTTCATCTTAAGGGCTTCTGCCTCTGTCCAGCCGAACATCCTCCCGGCCCCGTCGTTCCAGGCAGTGAAGTTGCCATCGAAGTCCTGTATCGTGATGGCGTCGTTGGAGATCTGAAGCACAGTGGCAAGCCTTTTCACGGCTTCCCCAGCCTGCTTCACTTCCGTAATATCGTGCACCATGCCTAACGACCGGATGATATTCCCGGATGCGTCGCGGATGTGCTCGCATTTTTCATGGACGACGCGGACCTCGCCGTTGTCTTTACGTACGATCCGGTGCTCGGTCTCGTATGAGTCCTTTCCCTCGCGTATTGAGCCTGAATATGCTGCATCAACGGCAGCCCGGTCGTCCGGATGGACCCTCGCCAGGAATGCTTCGTATGTCGCGTCGAACTCCTGCGGCTGCAGGCCGAATATCCGGTAAATCTCATCCGACCAGGCCAGAGTATTATTGACAAGATCGAGCTCCCAACTGCCCAGATGAGCGATCTCCTGCGCCCTGTTCAGACGCTCCGCGCTTTCGCGCAGTTTGTTCTCCGCCTTTTTCCGCCCGGTGATGTCATGAGCGACATGGACCGAAGCGACCATCTTTCCCTGTTCATCAAACAGCGGGGTGGTGGTGACCAGCAAGTCCATTCCAAGACGCTCCTCATGCACCTCCTCAGTATGCTCACAGCCGTCCTTAAGGGTGCGGGAATGAGGGCAGAAATCAGGCGGGGCCGTTGACCCGTGGACTGCTTCATAACACTTCATCCCGACACAGTCTTCGGGTTTGCGTCCCAGACGCTTCGCCATTGAATCATTTACCCGTATGACCCTGTGATTATTGTCTAAAATCGCTATCATGTCCGGCACGTTTGAGAAGGTCCGCTCCCATTCTTCCTTGGCCCGGACGATTGCCTCTTCAGCGCGTTTTCGCTCGGTGATATCAAAGGCATAAATGCGCACGACATTTAACAACGGAGCGACATTAACTGTCGAGCTGAACACCCTGTCCTTTATGGTCAGCTCGCGATAAAGGGTCGCTTCCTCTTTGTTCTCCAGATTTTTTAAGATTGCGTCGAAATCTTCAGAGAGGAAAACATTGATATCTCCCTTGTCCATACCGAGTTTCTCCAGTATCTTCTCTGTGGCAGGATTACAGAAGGTGATTTTTCCGGAAGAATCGACTTCAATAACGGGATTCGGATTTCTTTCCGGAAAAGAGGCCAAGTGTCGTATCCGCTCCTCGACCAGTTTAAGCTCGGTGACGTCGTTGTATGTAATGACCACACCCTCTATGCGGTTGTCCGAGGTCCTGTATGGAAGAGTAGAGCGCACATACCACGTTTGATTGATCATCATCTCTTTTTTCACCGGCACGAGCTGGTCTAAAACTGCCTGCGCGTCGGCGATCAGATCGGGGCCGACAGCCTCCTGCGACATGTCCGCAATCGGCCTGCCCACGTCGGACGGGATAAGCTTAAGCAGCTTTGACATGGCCGGGGTGAAGCGCTTCACCCTGAAGCGGGTGTCAAGAAAGACGGTCGGGATGTTAGTGCTCGTGAGGAAGTTGTTCAGGTCGTTATTGGTCTCCTCCTGCTCCTCGACCTTGCCCTGCAGTTGTGAATTCACCGTGATGAGCTCTTCGTTTAACGACTGGAGCTCTTCCCTCGAGGTCTCTAACTCTTCATTAGCGGCCTGGAGCTCCTCATTGGAAGACTGGAGCTCTTCATTGAGGCTCTTGAGCTGTTCTATATTGCTCTGGAGCTCCGCGCGTGTTACGGAAAGCTCGGTCTCAAGCTGGCGGATCGCGGTTTCGTCGACTACGGCCTCCGGAGAAACTTCACCGGCCTGTTCAGTTATTCCGCCCTTCTCACTCAACACGACAAGAAAAACGCTCTCCTCCAATTTCGAGATGCGGAGAGTGACCTGTCTTTTCCGTCCTCCATCGTCGGTGATATTGGCCCGGACCGGGATGTCTCTGCCCTCATGGGTCGCCCTGTATATCGCCCCACGGACCCTGTTGCGCAGGGTCTCCGGGATGAGCTCCAGCAGGTTCTGCGTGGGAGCGCCCCGGGGATGGCGCAGGTACAGGTTTGTGGGGCCGTTATGGTAGATGATATCATAGCGCTCGTTGATGGCGACCGCAGCGGGCGCGTATACCTCTAACAGATTCTCCTGGACGAGCCCGGCTACGGACTGCGTAAGCTCCGGTGAGGGGGCCTGCAGCAAAGGAGGCGATGCGGTCCTTTCCCTGGCAAAAGGCAAGGTCAGAGGCAGCCTCAAAGACAGCCTGGTCTCGAGCTTTTGATATAACCGGCACTTCTTGTGGCTGATTGACCTGAAGAGCGCTTTATTCCTGCCGACGGATTCGGCGTTGCCCATAAACAGGTATCCGCCGTCCTTGAGGGCATAATGAAAAAGCGCGATACATTTTTCCTGGGCCTTCTGTTCGAGGTAGATAAGGAGGTTCCTGCATATGACAAGGTCTAAGCGCGAAAAAGGAGGATCGGCTAAAAGGTCCTGTTTTGCAAATACAACTTTTTCCCGGACCTCCTTGGTGATGATGACGGAATTCCCGTCTTCGGAGCACACGAAATACTTTTTCATGAAATCCGACGGCACGTCGGCGGCTATACTTCCCGGATACGTCCCTTCGCGCGCCCTTTCGAGTGCCCGGTCGTTGACGTCGGTGGCAAAGACCTGGATGTCCCGCCTCCTGCCGGCCAGGCTGAACTCGTAATGAAGAGCCATGGCGATAGAATACGCCTCCTCCCCGGTCGCGCAAGCAGGGGTCCATACCCGGACCGGAGAATCCTCATCCTGCGCGGCCAGGTTCCGGATGACTGATGATTTAAGCGCCTTCCATGCCAGCCGGTCACGGAAGAATGACGTGACCCCGATCATCAGGTCCGAGGCGAGAGAGACGGCCTCGGAATCTTTTTCTGAAATCAGCTTTGCATAATCATGAATGGCGGGAATGCCCCTGAGGTACATCCGCCTCCTGATCCTCCTGCCTACAACGCTTTTTTTATAGTGGTCGAAGCGGAGCCCTGTCTTCTCCCGGACCAACCGGTAAAAGATATCGAAGTCTTCAGGCGTGAAGACTTCTTCCGGGACAACCTCGACTGTGCCGTGCAGCCTCAATATCTCCCCCGCGATCTCCCCGGCCGGCAGCACGCCGTCGGCCTGCCCGGTGTTGACGGCGGCAATCGGCATCGAGGCAAATTCGGCCGTGGACGGTTCCTGGACAAAGACCGTCCCTCCCCCGGTCCTGACCGCCTGCACCCCGCGCGCCCCGTCCGTTCCTGCGCCGGAGAGTATTACAGCTATGACACGTTCACCGGTCTCTTCAGCGAGAGAGATAAAGAATTCATCGATAGGCAAATGCACATGGTCTTCAGGCAGATCGAACACGCGGAAGGACCCTTTAAGGATTTTCGTCTCTTTGCCCGGCGGGCAGAGATATATCCTGCCGGGAAGGACTTCCATGCCATCGGATATTTCAATGATCTCAAGCTCGGGCCGTGCCGAGCGGAGCAGATCGGGCAGAAGGCTCTTGTGGGTCGGTGAAAGGTGCTGCATAAAGACAATTGCAAAGCCGAAGTCCTTTGGCAGCTCGGCCATGAAGCACTGGAGAGCATTGAGCCCGCCTGCAGAGGCGCCTATGGCGACTATAGGGAAGGACGGCTGAGAGGCGTTGTCTTTAGACGTCACATCATTTGGCTCCATCTTACCTCACATAAAAGGAACAGCGATGCAAAAAATCAGACAATCAGTATAAGGGAAAAAACAACTTTTAACATAATAACATATGAAATCGGCAATAACTATAGCTCTTCGGGGACAAAGGGAGGGCAGACACGGGGGTCCTGCCCCTACAGAAATATTTTTTGTTATAATAGACCCATGTTTAAAATTCTGACGAAAATTATCGGCACGAAAAATGAGCGGGAGCTCAAGCGGCTGTTGTCCGGCGTCGAACGGACCAATGCGCTCGAATCTTCCATGACCCCTCTGACGGATGATCAGTTGAAGGCGAAGACCGGAGAGTTTCGAAAGAGGCTTGAAGACGGCGAGGACCTGGACAAGATCATGCCGGAGGCCTTTTCCGTTGTCAGGGAGACGTCGCGCAGGGTGATGAACATGCGCCATTTTGACGCGCAGCTTATCGGGGGACTCACCCTCCACGAAGGGAAGATAGCTGAAATGAAGACGGGCGAGGGCAAGACCCTCGTTGCGACCCTGGCCGTGTATCTGAACGCGCTTGACGGGCACGGCGCCCATGTTGTTACCGTAAACGACTATCTCGCAAAAAGGGACGCGCAGTGGATGGGGCCCATATATCATTTCCTGGGTCTTTCGGTCGGCATTATCCAGCATGAAAGCTCGTTTCAGTATGACCCCTCGTATCATTCGGAAGACAGCAGGCTGCAGAGCCTGAGGCCGATCAGCAGGAAAGAGGCTTACCTCTCGGACATTACATACGGGACCAATAATGAATTCGGGTTTGATTATCTCAGGGACAACATGAGATACCATCTCGATGATTATGTGCAGCGCGAGCTTAATTTCGCGATTGTAGATGAAGTGGACAGCATCCTGATCGATGAGGCGAGGACGCCCCTCATCATATCCGGCCCCTCGGAAGAATCGACGGACAAATATTACGTTATCGATAAAATCATCCCCAAGCTCAGCAAGGAAAGCGATTACACGGTCGATGAAAAGGCAAGGAGCGTCACGCTTACCGAGGAAGGAAACGTAAAGGTCGAGAGGCTCTTAGGCGCGGGCAACCTCTATGACCCTGCCAATATCGAGCTGGTCCATCATGTCAACCAGGCGCTGAAGGCCCATGTCCTCTTCAAAGCGGACGTCGATTATATCGTCAAGGACAACGAGGTCATCATTGTCGATGAATTTACGGGCAGGCTTATGCCGGGCAGGCGCTGGTCCGACGGCCTGCACCAGGCGGTGGAAGCGAAAGAAGGGGTAAAGATCGCAAGCGAAAACCAGACCCTCGCAACGATTACCTTTCAGAATTATTTCAGGATGTACAACAAGCTCGCCGGAATGACCGGCACAGCCGAAACAGAGGCGGAGGAATTCGCGAAGATATATAACCTCGACGTGCTTGTAATTCCCACGAACAAGGCGATGGTAAGGAAAGACCACGCTGACATCGTCTACAAGACCGTCAAGGGCAAATTCGACGCCGTCATCAATGAAATCGAGGACTGTCATAAAAAGGGGCAGCCTGTCCTTGTCGGGACGATATCCATAGAAAAATCCGAGGTCCTCAGCTCCCTGCTGAAAAAGAGAAAAATCCCGCATTCGGTGCTCAACGCGAAGTACCACGAAAAAGAGGCTGAGATCGTGGCCCAGGCCGGAAGGAGCGGCACAGTGACCCTCGCCACCAATATGGCGGGGCGCGGCACGGACATCGTGTTAGGAGGCAACCCCGAGGGCATTGCCAAGGACATGCTCCGGGACCGGAAGGATTATACGGAAGAAGAATTTAAAAACACAGTTGTAAAGGCCCGGGAGATGTGCATTCAGGACCGGGAGAAAGTCATAGAAGCCGGCGGGCTCCACATACTCGGCACTGAACGGCACGAGGCGCGCAGGATAGACAACCAGCTCAGGGGACGTTCAGGCCGTCAGGGGGACCCGGGCTCTTCGAGGTTTTACCTGTCGTTAGAAGACGACCTGATGAGGATTTTCGGCTCCGACAAGATCTCGGGGATAATGGACAAATTGGGCATGGACGATTCCCAGCCCATAGAGCACAAGTGGATATCGAAGGCGATAGAGACCTCGCAGAAGAGGGTGGAGGCCCACAACTTCGATATCAGGAAACACCTCCTTGAATACGACGACGTCATGAACAAGCAGCGGACGGAGATATATTCTTTCAGGAGGGAGATACTTTCCTCCGACGATCACAGAGAGAAGATTTTCGAAATGACTGAAAACGTCCTCGATGATATGCTTGCCGTTTACTGCCCTGAAAACAAGCATCCCGAGGAATGGGACATAAAGGCCCTCGGAGACGCCCTTTACGGACAATTCTCGATACACCCTGAAATCGAAGTGAAAAAATTCGAGGAGCTCCGTCATGATATTTTGGAGACGATAAAACAGACATACGGGAAAAAGGAGCAGGAGATCACCCCCGGGACCATGAGATATCTCGAAAAGATGATGCTGCTTCAGGTCCTCGACACCCAATGGAAGGACCATCTCCTGAGCATGGACCACCTTAAAGAAGGGGTTGGCCTCAGGGGCTATGGCCAGCGCGACCCTCTCGTGGAATACAAAAAAGAGGCCTTTGACATATTTGCCGATCTCAGCGGCAGGGTCGCCTCTGAAGTCATCTCCCGGCTGCTGAAGATACAGATAGCGCGTGAAGCTCCCGAGGAAACGGTCGTAAAAAAATTCGCGCCGCGCCCGGCGAGGATGCACTTCGGCAGGGGAGGGGAAGACGCCAAACCGCAGACTGTCGTCAAGGACCAGAAGGTCGGCAGGAATGACCCGTGCATATGCGGCAGCGGAAAGAAGTACAAGAAATGCTGCGGGGTAAATGTATAAAATCCTCATCATAGATAAAGGCAAATCTTCTCTCCACAATGTAAAGACATCCCTGTTAAAGAAGTACGAAGTGTTCGAGGCGCGGGGTCTCCCGGACGCTAATCTCTGCCTGAAAAACACCCCCATTGATCTGCTCCTGACTGATGATACAGTTTATCCTGCCCTTGTCAATTCGGACAGGTTCCGGAAATACGCCGCCGGCATACCGAGGATAATATTGGTTTCTCCATCAGGTGTGAACGGCAAGGGCCTTTGGGTCAATGAGGTACACACGGTCCCTTTGCGCGAACCCGTATCACGCAGAGAACTCATTCGCTGGATAAAAAGACTTCTGGACATTAAAGCCCTCGAAAATGAAAACAGGGCGCTCAGGGAGGATCTGCAGCTCAAACAGAAAAAGATAGAAGAGATATCCATCACCGACGACCTCACCGAGCTCTACAATTTCCGTTTTATGAACCAGTGCCTTGACACTGAAATAGAGCGGGCCAGGCGTTACGGGACCTTCTTCTCGCTTGTATTCATGGACATCGACAACCTGAAAAAAATAAACGAAAAATACGGCCACCTCGCGGGGACCAAGGTGCTTATTGGGACGGCCGAGGTACTAAGACAAAACCTGAGAAAGGTGGACATGATCTTCCGTTACGGGGGCGACGAGTTTGTAATAATCCTGCCCCAGACCCCCAAAGAGGGGGGCGTTTTCGTGGCCGAGCGGCTGAGAAGGATGATGGAAAAAAATGTATTTCTGAAAGAGGAAGGCATGCGTGTCCGCATAACGGCGAGCTTCGGCGTCGCCCCTTTCCCAGGCAGCGCCAAAGGCAGGGAAGAGCTGCTCAGCATCGCCGACCACGCGATGTTTCACGGCAAGTTTTCGACAAAGAACGTCGTGTTCGCGCACGAGTAGAGTTGTTTCATCCTCTGCAATGGCAAACGATTATTCCCCCTTTGAAAAAGGGGGATAAAGGGGGATTTTGAAAACAAATAATTATTCAATAAATCTCCCCTGACCCCTCTTTGCCAAAGAGGGGGATTTAACTCCCCGGCAGTAATAAATCCTTCCTTTTTAATATCAGTTGAAATATAATTATGCATTCAGGGGGTTTAACTATCTGTGCCTACACTGCAATTTAAAGGAAAGAACATAATCTGGAATCATCATCTGTCTGTTCCTTATCATACGCTGGAGGAAGTTTCAAAACTGCACTTTCAACCGGACAAGTCAAACGGCAATCTCATAATTGAAGGCGATAACTTGCTGGCATTGAAAGCCCTCCTGCCGATGTTTGCAGGCAAGGTTAAAGTCGTCTGCATTGACCCGCCGTACAATACCGGCAATGAAGGATGGGTTTACAACGACAATGCAAACAGTCCTTTGATAAAAGACTGGCTTGGTAAAGAAGTAGGCAAAGACGACCTCACCCGTCATGACAAATGGCTCTGCATGATGACGCCGAGATTGAAATTGTTGAGGGAATTGCTGGCTGACGACGGAGTGATTTTCGTAAACATAGATGACAATGAGGTTCATCATTTGAGGATGGTGATGGATGAAGTTTTTGGAGAACAGAATTTTATAGCTATATTTACATGGAAAAGGAGGGCTTCGTCTGCACTTGCACAGAATCTTGTTTCACAAGATCATGAATACGTTGTCTGCTATGGGAAAATGTCTTTTCAAGGTTTTATTGGTAATCCCAAGGACTATTCCGCTTATACGAATCGAGACAATGACCCTAAAGGAGACTGGACATTAGGAGATTTAACCGTCGGTATGACGAGAGAACAGCGCCCTAATCAATATTATGATTTGGTTGACCCTAAGACAGGGAGAAAATTTAAACCTAGCCCGCAGAGGATTTGGGCATTTATCCCTGAAAGAATGGATATTGAAATTCAGGCTGGGCATGTTGTTTTCCCTGACAACATTGATGAAAGGCCGATGTTTAAGAGATATAAAAGGAATTTAAAATCATCTGTAAACCCAATTTCTACCTGGATTAAAGAGGTGTCAGACAAAAAGAAAAATGACATATTTGAAATAGAATCAGGGCTTAATTCTGAAAGCACAAAACTAATACAAGAAATATTTGGGCATAAAGTATTTGATTATCCGAAACCTTTATCTTTGATAAAGAATCTAATTCGTCAAGTGACTGAAAGTAATTCAATTGCCTTAGACTCCTTCTCCGGCTCCGGCACGACAGGCCACGCAGTGATGGACTTAAACAAGGAAGACGGCGGCAGTCGCAAGTTCATACTGGTACAGATGAACGAAGCAAACGAGAAAGAGCCTAACAAAAATATCTGCAAAGACATTACACGTGAGCGCATCAAGCGGGCGATTGAGAAGTATGACTATGACAGCGGGTTTCAGTATCTGCGGGTGGGACAGCCGCTGGATGCGGAGACTTTGCTGAAAGGCAAGCTGCCCGATTACAAGTCTTTTGCAAAGTATGTGTACTACCTCTGCACGGGTGAGAATCTGAAAGAAGATGTCATTCCTGCGAAGCCTGTCCCCGAAGGTCGTAATCGGGGAGCAGGAATCCAGAAGAAGAAAAAACTGGATTCCCGTTTGCACGGGAATGACACTGCTAACAAAACCACAATCAATGAAAGCACCTTCTTTGTCAGCACATTCGGCAAGCATGCAATCTATCTGATTTACAAACAGGACTTTGAGGCGCTGACCCGGATGGCGCTCAATCTTGAGATGGCGGAGAAGATCATTGCAGACCAGCCCGACAAAAAGCGCATTGTTTATGCCCCAGCATGTTTTTTGGATGAAGAGTACATGGAGGCCAACCAGATTGAGTTTGTGAGTATTCCGTATAATTTGTTTCAGAGAAAGGGATAGATTTCTGGTAGAATAGATTCACCGTGTATGATTGTAAAATAAACTGCATATGGAGGTGATGGAAGATGCCGCATGCTTTAAAGATAAGAAAACAGTTCATGCTTGATCCCGAAAAAATCAGGACAGTCAAAAAAATAACAAAAGCAAAAACAGATACTGAGGCCATAGACAAGGCTATGGATATAGTCATAGCTGACACGGAAATTAAAAACGTCCTCACGTCAGTCAAGGGCAAGGGAAAAATCAGGGACCTCTATGGCAGATGCAAGAATTAAAGCCATTCTGGACACCTCTATCCTTATCCCTTTCATCAACCGGGGGATTGCACATCCGGTTTTGGATATTGATATCGGGAAACCCCTGCTCCACTTGAGCGCTGTAGTTGCCGCTGAGCTCTATGCCGGGGCATTTGACGGCCACACAATTAAGCTCCTCGATAAGCTGTATAAAACTTTTCATGACGTTAACAGGATAATCATTCCTTCCTCATCAGACTGGCAAACTGCCGGTAAGGTTATCGCAAAGCTTGGCGGAAAACATGGCTACGAAGATAAATTTTTATCAAAGATACAGAACGATATCCTTATTGCCCTTTCCGCAAGACAAATCGGGGCCTTTGTTGTTACGAATAACACAAAGGACTTTTTGCGGATAAAGGAATTTGTGAATTTCAATCTGCTTACATAAAATGTTCCTCAAAAACTATCAGATAAAAGTCGTCGGTGAATTAAAAAGGTTCTTCCAGGCAGCGCGGGAAACCAGTGACGCCATTGAGACCGCAAGGAAGGCGCTGCCTGAGAATTTAAAACATTCCCTGAACTGGGTCCAAAGTACATCCGCAAGAACGCAAAAGAGGCATTGAAGGTATTTCAGGACAGCGGTGGATATGAAAGCTTCTTCCCTCCGGATTCACGCTATGACCTCCATAAACAGATCATGGAGCAGGTGCCGAACCTGGATGTCATTTCAGATGCAAGCTCCGCATTCCCCCAAATCCGCACAAGCATGGGGAATGCAATCCGCATGTCAAAGCCCTTCTTCATCATTGACGAGATACACAAGGTGTTTTCAGATCAGGCAAAAAATACTATAGATAACCTCAATCCTGAAATGGTGCTTGGACTTTCAGCAACGCCGAAAGAAGGCATGAATATTATTGTCAGTGTTACAGGTCTGGAATTAAAAGACGAAGATATGATTAAACTCGATATGCACATCTTCCCGCCGTCGGGCAGTGACTGGAAGGCAATGATAAGAGAGATAAAATCCCACCGGGAAATGCTTGAGAAAAAGGCAAAGAACTTAAAGCAGGATAACGGCATATATATCCGTCCGATTGCATTGATACAGGTGGAAGCTACTGGGCATGATCAGAGGAAAGGCAAGAGGGTCCACAGTCTTGACGCGAAAGAGCATCTGATTGAACTCGGCATAAATCCTGATGAGATAGCTATCAAGACAAGCGCGCAGAATGATATTGAAGACATGGACCTTTTTGCGGGAGATTGCTCTGTCCGTTACATCATTACAAAAGAAGCGCTGAGAGATGGGTGGGACTGCTCATTTGCCTATATTCTTGGGATCATTCCGAATGTCGGCTCCAATACAGGTGTTACACAATTAGTCGGTAGGATATTGAGACAGCCGAATGCCCAAAAAACAGGAGTAAGAGAGCTGGACGAGAGCTATATATTTTGTGTAAGAGGCAATACCGGCGAGATGCTTGACAGGGTTTCGGCTGGCTTCAAGAACGAAGGCCTTGAAGACCTTGTCGGCAAGGTACGGCTGAGCGATGATAAGGGCAATAAGCCCAAGAAAGTCAGAATCAAAAAAGAGTTTGCTGATAAATATGGCAATACATTTTATCTTCCTGTGTGGCTGATGGTTAACGACGGCAAAGAAAGAAGACGGTTCAATTATGCGCTCGACATAAAATCACGACTCAATTTTCTAAACCTTGAGTTGTCGGAAGGATTTCTGGAGATGCTTATAAATTCACTGAGTGATGAAAACAGGGAAAGAAAAGCAATTGCCGTAACATTGGACGATAAAAGCAGGGTTGCTCATAAAACGGAAACCTCTGTCACAGATGCGGAATCAGTTATTAATCCGGGCTATATCACAAGGCGTTTTTCTGAAGTGGTTGAAAATCCTTTCCTTTCAAGGAAACTCACTGACTGCTATCTGCAGGCAGTTGAAGGTGAAATTGGAAAAGAAAAACTGCAAAGGCATTTCAGCTTTATAGTCTCCATGCTTGTTAACTATCTGGGCGATGACAGGAAAAGGCAGGAAGAGCAAATCTTCCTCGATTATTTAAGTAGCAAAAAGCTAATGCTTACTGTTACAGACGATGAAAAACTTGGTTATAAAGTCCCTGAAGACGATGTCATAACAGTTTCAAGACTACCCAATACTTACAGTAGCTACCTGTTTGAGGACGTAGAAGTTGAAACAATGAACAAACTGGAACAGAAAGTGGGACAGACTCTGGACAATCAGGAGAAAATATTATGGTGGTTCAGAAATAAAACGAGCAAGGGCTGGTATGCAATTCAGGGCTGGAAGGAATACAAGATAAGACCGGACTTTGTAGCTGCAAAGAAAAAAGGCAGGGATGAATTTGAACTTCTCTACATAATTGAAAGCAAGGGCGAACATCTCTCTGGAAATCCGGACACTCAATATAAAAAATCGGTTCTTGAATTGATGACAAAGCAGAAGAAAGAGCATAAGATTTACACCTACCAGACCAAACTCCCATTCCCGAAGGTTAACGAAGACGCGGAATTCTATCTGGTTGAGCAGGGGAAGGAAGAGCAGACGGTGAAGAGTTTAATGAGGTAGCGAAGACCGGTATGAATTTATGACTATCCCGACTTTAACCGCAGCTTCATATCAGAGACGCCTTGAGAGCGGCCGAACTCGCCCCTGTCTTTTTATTTGCGATGATGGAAGCGGCGACTTAAACGACGAATATGTTGTGAAACTGAAAGCCGGCCTGGAAAATCCCCGGGTCGGCCTGACAGCGGAGCTTATGGCGTCTCAATTAGCCGTCTTCCTTGATATTCCAACGCCTGAACCTGCTATAATTGAAATAGACCCGGCTATCGCAGAAATTATACGCGATCAAGAGCTTGCTGCAACTATAAGAAAAAGCGCAGGATTGAATTTTGGCAGTAAATTTGTCACCGGTGGGTATAAAACATGGCCTGTTGGAGAGGCCATTCCCTTATCACTCAGACAAACAGCGTGTGAAATATTTGCGTTTGATGCCCTTATACAGAACCCGGACAGACATCAGAACAAACCAAATATTTTATGGAAGGGTGATGAATTATATATTATTGATCATGAAATGGCGTTTTCTTTTTTGTATGCCATCGTATTGTCCAAGCCCTGGCAAGTATCAGAAGAACTTTTTTTAAGAAACCATTTGTTCTATCAGCAGCTAAAGGGAAAGGAAACAAATCTCGATAGATTCGCCGGCGCATTGGAAGCACTCTCAAATAAAGGGGTGAATGACATGATTTTAAATATCCCCGGTGAATGGAATAATGGCCGGATTCCCAAACTTAAAGATCACATAAATGAAGTCATACATCACATCAATGATTTTATTGATGAGGTAAGGAGGGTGTTGCAATGAAAATACCATATACCTTTACAGTATTGAGATATGTTCATGATGTCATGACAGGAGAGTTTATTAATGTGGGTATCGTCTTGTACGCGCCAAAGGCTAAATATTTGAACGCGACATGCACTCCTCACTACAGTCGGATATCAAAGATGTTTCCCGATGTGGATGGAGAGCATTTCCGCAAGGTTGTCAGATATATTCAGGCACGATTGGAAGAAGAAGGTGAAGGGTTAGTAAATAAGCTCCAGTTTGACGCAGCGCCTGGCAATGTGAAGGAAGTTGCTGCAAGGATATTGCCTATTGATGACACTTCGTTGCAATTTTCTCCCGAAGGTTACGGATTGACTGAGGACCCTGGAAAGACTCTGGAACAATTATATTATCGGTATGTCGAAAAATATTATAAAAAGTCTGAAAGACCCAGCAGGACCGATGAGGATGTATGGAAGGTTTATAAAAAACCTTTGGAAGAAAAGAGGGTCATCAACTATTTAAAACCACATCAGATCATAGGAAGAAATTATGATTATGAATTTAAGTATAGCTGGAAAAATGAGAAGTGGCATGTTAATGAACCGATCTCATTCGATCTTATGGATGCTAATGAGATACTTGACAAGGCCCACAAATGGTTAGGCAGAATAGAAAGTCTCGTTGAAGGAGAAGAAGTATTTAAATTGACGGTTCTTCTTGGAAGTCCTCGCGATGAAAGGGTGAAATCAGTTTATACCAAGGCCCAGAATATACTCAATAGAATGCCGTGCGGCCACGATCTTATAAGTGAAGAAGAGGCCGAGTCATTTGCGGATAATCTGAAAAAATATATAGAGAATAACGTAGCTGAAAAAGCATAGAATAGCAAATTAAACAGATGTGGAGACGTTTCAGAGTGATACCGTCATGTTCGACTTTTTAGACAACACATACCGGCAGGTCCTCGACAGCATGACGTACGGCGTATACCTTGTGGGGGCCGACCAGAAGATACAGTTCTGGAGCAGGTCCGCGGAATTGTTGACCGGACTTTCCGCCGCTGAAATGGTCGGCAGTCCTTTCAACGGCAGTATAACATATGAAGACAGGGGAGGCATCCCTTTGCAGCCCTTTGAATATCCTGTAGCGCTTTGTTTCCAGGAAAAGAAAAGCGTCAGCAGGCATTTCTTCCTCAGGACGAGAGACAACAGGAAGATACCCGTGGAGGAGATCGCCTCGCCTCTTGTTTACAGGGGCCGGATAAAGGGGGTAATAGCCGCCATAAAGGACATGACCCAATGCATTGAAATGGTAGAGTCCAGGTTGAGGTCCGAGATGAAGGAGAGGCTGATCCCCATATGCGGCTGGTGCAAGAAAATACGGAGCAATGGAAACTACTGGGAGCAGATAGAGACGTATCTTACCAATGAGGGGTTCGGCACTTTCACCCACGGGATGTGCCCTTCGTGCGCGGACAAGATATTCGAAAAGAAGGTATATCTCGAAAGTTATCAGCAGATATGCAAATCCATCAGCGCCAGTATCTCCCTTGACGAGGTACTTCAGCTTATAGTGACAAATGTAGTGAAGGTCATGAACGTGAAGGCGAGCCTCCTGAGGCTGCTCAACAGGGAGACCAAACAACTTGAGATCGCCGCGTATTACGGGCTGAGTAAAAAGTACGCCGACAAGGGGCCGGTGGCATACGACGCGAGCATCGACGATGCCCTGGCCGGCAAGCCCGTGTCGGTATACGACATAACTGAGCACGAAGATTCGAAGTATTATAATGAAGCCGTGGAAGAAGGCATAAGGAGCATCCTTTCCATCCCCCTGCGTTTTGAGAAAGAGGTCATAGGCGTGCTCAGGATGTATACAGCGGAGCCGGTCATGTACACAGATGACGACATGAAGTTCATAACCGCTATAGCGGAACAGGCCGCCACGGCGATAGTGAACGCCCGGCGCTTTGAAAAGGCAGTGACGAGGGAGAAGGAATATCTCCGGGTCTTTGAGGAGATTACAAAGACGGTGAGCTCATCCCTTCAGCTCAAGGACGTCCTTGACATGATAGTGAAAAAAATCCCTCAGGTCATGGGCCTGAAAGGCAGTTCGGTCAGGCTTATGAACAGGGATAAGGAGCAACTGGAGCTTGCTGCGCACTACGGGCTGAGTGAGAAATATGCCAACAAGGGGCCGGTGTCATATGATAAGAGCATCGAAGACGCCCTGGCCGGAAAGGCGGTTTCGGAATACGACGTCATGGAAAACAAGGACGCGCTGTACCACAGGGAGGCGGTGGCAGAGGGTATCCGCAATATCCTTTCCATCCCGATGCGTTTCAAGAATGAAATTATCGGGGTGCTCAGGTTATATTCGGGCCGGCCGGTCCGGTATAATGACGAGGACTTCAGGTTCATGTCTGCCATAGCGGAACAGACCGCGATAGCGATAGTGAACGCGAAACATTTTGAGACCGAGATCTCGAAGGAAAAGGAATACCTCAAGGTGTTCCAGGAAATCACCAAGGCCGTCAGCTCCACGCTGCACGTCAAAGAGGTGCTGGATTTGATAGTGAAAAAAATCCCGGAGGTAATGGGGTTGAAGGCCGCCACCATCCGCCTGCTCGACCACACCGGCAAGAAGCTCAGGCTTGTGGCCGCGTACGGCCTGAGCGAAAAATATTTGAACAGGGGGCCCGTCGATACCGAGGAAAACGTGATTGAGGCCCTCAATGAAAAGCCCGTTGCCATTTATGATGTCACGACCGACCCCAAGATCAAATACCAGAAAGAGGCCGCGGAGGAAGGCATCAAGAGCATACTCACGCTGCCTGTAATCGCCAGAGGAAAGGTCCTGGGCATATTGAGGCTTCTGACAGGCAAACCGAGGGAATTTTTACAGCAGGAAATAGACTTTTCCGCCTCTTTAGCCGAACAGTGCGGCATCGCGATAGAGAACGCCACCATGTACGAGAAGACGCGAAAAGATTATGACGACATGATGCAGTATCTGGACGGGGCTTTTCTGGAAGGGGAATAATATCGTAAAGCGTTATGCGTAATGTGTGATGGGTAACGGATGGAAAACGCTCAACTCGTCACGCATTACGGATTACGCTTTACGAAACCGAGTTACTCTTCTTTTCTTGCTTTCTTTTTCTTGCGCCCATCCTCGTATCTCCGCCGGGCTTCGGGAGATATCGTAATCCTGTCCCTGATGTCCAGGCTGAAAAGAACGAGCTGCGCGGTCCCCTCAACCGGTTCAGGGTCGTCCCCGCCGACTGCGGGCTTGACCGCTCCTGCCGGCTTAGGTCCGCTTATCGCCTCGATGTCCATACGTTCCCCCTGATATTATAACGTGGTTTATTGTATAACTTTTTTCAGGAGATGTCATCATTTTTCAACTCATTCAAAATCCCTCTGAAGGACCGCCTCTTAACTGCCGCCCCTGCGGTCATATCGCTTTTTCGCCCCTTTCCCCTGTCCTGATCCTGAGCACATCATCGAGGCTGTAAATAAATATCTTCCCGTCCCCTATCTCTCCGGTCCTTGCGGTGTCCGACAATAGCCGCACTATATCTTCGGCCTTCTCATCAGGTACGACCACTTCTATCTTTATCTTCGGAAGGAAATTCACCTCGTAAGTTGTTCCCCTGTAGAGCTCCACATGGCCCTTCTGCCTGCCGAACCCTTTCACTTCCATTACGGTCATGCCGAATATTCCCGCTTCCGTAAGCGCCTTCTTGACGTCGTCGAGCTTGAATGGTTTTATAACTGCGGCTATCATTTTCATGGCTTTACCCCCGGCAAAATTTAGTATATTCTAAATACAAATAATAATTTTAGCTACAGAGATTTTTCGATTTATGTCGTCCGACAAGGAAATATGGAAAATAGTTGCCGACGCTGCGCAGACCGCCCCCGATCCCGGCAGGGCGGAGACGAATCTGCGCAGGTTTCTTGAGACCGCGTCCGAAACGGACCGTTTCCTGCCTTATATGAAAGAGGTCGCGAAGCTCTTTTCCCTGAGCCGCTTCCTTGCCAATTACTGCATCTCCAATCCCGATGAGCTGCTGCGCGCGTTAAGAGAAATGAAAGGGCCTTTCACAAGGAAGCTCCTTTCAGCAAGGGCCGCCGAGGAGCTTGCGCCGGGGGATGAAACAGATATAAAAGATGCGATGCGAAGGATAAGGTCATTCAGGAAACGACACCTCCTCGGGATCACGCTGAGAGACATCACGGGAGTGACGGACACTCTTACCGCAATGGACGAGCTGACGTATCTCGCGGAGGCCGTCATTGATTTTGCCCTCCGGCTGTCGTTAAAGATCAATTCCCGTAAATTCGGGGAGCCGGCGTCGGGAGGGGAATTTGCCCTCATGGCCCTGGGCAAGCTGGGAGGCGAGGAGCTCAATTACAGCTCGGACGTCGATCTTATGGCGGTTTATCCTGACGAAGAAGGACAGACCTCCGGACTCCTGGGCCCCTCCGGCGTAAGGATAAACAGGATCAGCGGCGGCGAGTTCTATTTCAAGGTCATGGAGATTTTCAACATGCTCCTGTCGAAAAATACGGAGGACGGCATAGCCTACAGGGTAGACCTCAGGCTGAGGCCGCAGGGAGAAAAAGGGGAGGTCGCGCTTCCCCTTCAGTCTTACCGGACCTATTATGAGGCGTGGGGACGCACGTGGGAGCGTATGGCGCTGGTTCGGGCCAGACCCGTTGCCGGCAGCGCGCGGCTCGGCAGGTCTTTCATGGAGATTGCCCGGTCTTTTGTCTGGAACAGGGCAATGGATTATTCGGACCTCGAAGAAATAAAGGCGATGAAGAAAAAAATAGATTCCGCCTTTTCAAAGGACGACATAAAGCGCGGTTACGGGGGGATACGGGAGGCGGAATTTTTTATCCAGACCTTCCAGCTCATTTACGGGAAAGAGCATGGGGGCCTCAGGACGCACCGGCTCCTCAACGCCGTTCAATCGCTGAGGTGGATCGGCGTGGCCCCGGAAGAGGACCTCATCACACTGTGGAACAATTACCTTTACTTCAGGAAGGTCGAGCACCTCCTGCAGATGAAAGACGACCTCCAGACCCATTCCCTGCCTTCATCCGAGGGCGACATGAACGCTCTCGCCGTTCAGGCGGGTTTCTGTTCAGCGAGCGGTTTTATTTCCGACCTGAGGGTCCGCAGAATGAAGATAAGGAATATGTACAACTCTCTCCTCGGAACGGAAGAAGACGTGCACGCGGAGGCGCTTACGCTCCTTGAGGGGGACCTGAGCGACGATGAGCTTGCGGAGTACCTTTCCTTCAGGGGACTGAAAACCCCCCTGTCGGGCCTCATGGACCTCAAGGGGATAAGAGACCAGTTCGAGCTTTTCAAGACCCAGAGGGAGCGAGCCCTGATGAGAAAGGTCATTCCCCTTCTCATTGAAAAGGCGCTGAATGAGGAGGACCCCGACAGGACGCTCAAAGGACTCGACAGTTTTTTCTCGACGATCGGCGTCAGGGAGACGCATCTCACCGGTTTTCTCGAGCGGAAGGAATTACAGGAAGGGGTCCTGAAGATATTCTCCCTGAGCACATACCTCACGAGGGTCTTCCTGAGCAGCCCCCGGTACCTCGGCCTTCTCCTTGAAGGCAGCACCATCAGGAAGACGTTAAGAAGGACAAGGGAAGAGCTGGAAAGGTGTTTCTCCGGTGAACATTTTGAGACGGGGATCGCCGAATACAAGAATGTAGAAGAGCTCCGCCTCGGCAGCTTCTTCCTGATGCGCGTCATTCAGACTGATTATCTGCACAGGAGCCTGTCCCATCTTGCGGACGCGGTAATCGGTACGTTATTGCCGGCCGCAGGGGCGAACGGCCGTTTCCCCCTGCATGATCGGCGATCATCCGGTCTCTGCGTTATCGGGATGGGGAAGTTGGGCGGCCGGGAGATCACCTTCGGCTCGGACATCGACATCATCTTCCTCTCTGAAATGCCGGACGATCTGAAGACAGCGGAGAAAATTCTAAAGGCGCTGACCGCCTACACCGACCGGGGCGTCATTTACAGCGTGGACACGAGGCTCAGACCCGACGGCTCCAGGGGGGCGCTTTTAAACGACCTTGCGGGTTTCAGGAATTATTATCTCGGGAACGCGCATCCATGGGAAATGCAGGCGCTCCTGAAGGCGAGGCCGGTCGCGGGAGACGCCGCTCTTGCGAGGTCTTTTATGAGCATGGCAAAGGAAGTCGTCGCAAGGCGAGGCCGGGAGCTGACAAGAGACGATGTGAGGTCGATGAGGGAGAGGATAATAAGAGAACTGTCTCACGAATCAAAAGGGACGGATGTAAAACTCGGCCCGGGGGGGATGGAGGAGATAGAGTTTTTCATCCAGTGGCTGCAGCTCAATAACGGCGGGGAATTCCCTGAAATCCTGACGCAGGACACGGTTTCCGCGATACGACGCCTTGTCGGGAAGGGCCTTCTGAAGGAGCGGGACGGAAAGGACCTTCTGAATGCTTACGGCTACCTCGGAACGCTCCGGACCTTTATGCGCCTGAATGAAGAACAGGTCGTGACCCCGGACTCGGAGCTCACGGGCGCTGCCGGAATTTTTATGGGACATAAAAACAGGGATGAATTTCTCGCGCACCTGAAGGCTGTAAGAAATAATGTACTGGAGGTCATAAAATGAACATAATAAAATTGCTGCCGGCGGTCCTGGGCATGCTGCTCCTTGCAGCGCACTTCTTCAGGGCGGGCCATACGGCGCTGGTCTTTGCTTCGGCGGCGATATTGCTGCTGTTGTTCGTCCGCCGGCGCTGGGCCGCCAGGGCGGTCCAGACAGGGCTTGTGCTCGGAGGGGTTGAGTGGACCAGGACCCTTTTTGTTCTTGCGAAGATGCGTCATGATACGGGAGGGCCGTGGATACGCCTTGTCGTGGTCCTCGGAGCAGTGGCGCTGTTTACAATCTGCTCGACCCTCGTCTTCAGGTTCAAATCCTTGCGGGAACGCTATGACCTTATGTAAAATAACTGTCATGAAGCGGATTAATTTTCCCTGCCGTCCAAAGCATCTTGACCGGAATGAAAATCACAGAGGCCGCAAAAAAGACGAGTTACCAGGGTTCATAAGTAAAGAAACATAAATTCGTTGTCATGCCCGAAATTCTTAATCGGGCATCCAGTTCTTCAACTTTCTGGATTCCCGCTTACTGACTGCGGGAATGACAGCTTGAGGCCTTACTTATAACTCCCGGGTAAGCTAAGAGATATAGACAAATGCATGATCATCCTGACAAGAAGACAACTATAAAAATCGACGCCCGGAAGATATTTCTCGTCGGCAATCCCAATGTGGGAAAGAGCGCGATATTCGGCCTGCTGACCGGTAAATATGTGACGGTTTCAAACTACCCCGGAACGACGGTTGAAGTGACGAGAGGTGAAACCGCCATACACAGGGAGAAGTTTCTCGTCGTCGACACCCCCGGGGTAAACAGCCTCACGCCCATGAGTGAGGATGAAAAAGTCACGAGGGACATTCTCCTTGAGGAAAGCCCGGAGGCGGTCATACATGTCATCGACACAAAGAACATCAAAAGGTCGCTCTTTCTGACGCTGCAGCTTACCGAGATGGGTGTGCCCCTTGTTATCGACCTGAACATGAAGGATGAGGCGTCGGACAGGGGGATAGAAATCGATGAAGGCGCGCTCCGGGACATTTTCGGAACAGAAGTAGTATCAACGATCGCCGTCCAGAAGAAGGGGATTTCTTCTCTTAAAAAGGCCGTGCCTCTGCATACCGTATCGAAATTCTCCTTTTCCTATGATTCCGATATCGAGGAGTATATTTCAAAGATCGGGCAGCTTCTGCCTGAATCCTGCATATCCCGGCGCTCCACTGCGGTAATGGTGCTTTCAGGGGACAAGACGTTAAAGGAGTGGCTGTTGAAAAACCTGTCGCCGGAGACAATAAACCTGATCGAGTCCATGAGGGACCAGGCGGCGGCGAAGTACCCGACGCCTTTGAGCTATGTAATCAGCCAGCAGAGGCTCAAAGTGGTCGACGGCATTGTCGATAAGGTACAGACGAAAACAGGACTGGGCGAAAGAGGGGTCTCAAGGTTTTTGGGCGACATCACAATGCATCCCGTGTGGGGACTCCCGTTTCTCATGTTCGTCATCTATGTCCTGTATGAATTTGTCGGGGTATTCGGGGCCGGGGTGCTGGTGGATTTTTTCGAGGAAGTCATATTCGGGGAATATCTCAATCCCTGGGCGGAGAAGATAGTGATGTCCTTCATCCCAGTGCAATTTCTGCAGGAGCTTATTATCGGGCCTTACGGCATTATTACTATGGCCCTCACGTATGCTATAGCAATCATACTGCCGATTACGGCGACCTTTTTCATCGCCTTCTCAATAATGGAGGACTCGGGATACCTGCCGCGCCTCGCCGCAATGCTGAACAAGCTTTTCCAGACCATGGGCCTCAACGGCAAGGCGGTGCTTCCCATGGTCCTCGGATTGGGCTGCGACACAATGGCCACGCTGACGACAAGGATTCTCGATACAAAGAAGGAAAGGGTGATCGTCACGCTCCTTCTGGCCCTCGGCGTGCCGTGCTCGGCCCAGATCGGGGTCATATTAGGGATGTTCGGCAAGCAGCCTGTGGGGGCCCTCCTGATCTGGATATTCATGCTGGCAATAGTAATATTGCTTGTAGGGTTTGCCGCCTCAAAGCTCATCCCCGGTCAGAGGACCGACTTCATGCTTGAGCTGCCGCCCATAAGGACCCCTCAATTCTCAAATGTCCTGATTAAAACATTAAGCCGTATAGAATGGTACCTCAAAGAGGCCGTCCCCCTCTTTATCCTCGGCACGCTGATATTGTTTACCGCGGACAAATTAAAGCTCATCCCTCTGTTGCAGGACGCCATGTCTCCCATCGTGGTCGGCATCCTCGGTCTGCCGCCTGAGACGGCGTCATCGTTTATAATGGGTTTTCTGAGACGCGATTACGGGGCTGCCGGACTTTTTGCATTGCAGGAAAAGGGCCTTCTAAACACGGAACAGGTAGTGGTCAGCCTTGTAACAATTACGCTGTTCATCCCCTGCATCGCCAACCTTTTCATGATGATAAAGGAGAGGGGTATGAAGACGGCCATGGCTATTGCCGCGTTCGTATTCCCGTTTGCGGTCCTGGTCGGAGGAGTGCTGCACAGGGCACTGATATGGATGAATGTGTTTCAATGAAGATTAAATCGGTTTCTGCGATACCGGGCTTATCCATATCTCACAGTAAGAAATGGAGCATGAAATGCCGTCATTCCCGCAGTCTGTTGAGCGGGAATCCGGAATGTTTCAATAAGAAGCCGGATTCCGGCTTAAAGACTGCCGGAACGACAGCTCTAAAAGTATTTGGGGCCAATGACAGTTCGGGCTTGCTCTCAGAATTAGGGTATGACGAATAAAATAAACATCAGGACGGCCGTTGCCTTTTGGCTCGTCACCGTCGCGTATATGGGGACGATATTCTTCCTTTCTTCCATTACGTTCATCCTGCCGAAGCTGCCTTCAAATTCGGACAAGATCATCCATCTGATAATGTACATCCCCCTCGGCCTGCTGCTTTTCCTTTCCTTTGAACGAAGCGGCTTAAAGAAATACCTCTTTGCGGTCTCACTGGTCATAGGAGGGATATACGGGGTTTCCGACGAAATACATCAGTCCTTTGTGCCCGGCAGAGTTGCCGCTGCAAGCGACGCGGTCGCTGATTTTATCGGGGTGTTTGTGGGATGTTACGCCGCGGGACGGACGCTCAGGAAATAAGGTCGCTGTTGATTTTTATGTCGAGCTGCTTTTTAAAGCCTTCAATATAAGCCTTGACCGACATGTTGCTCTTGCTTGAACGAAAGACCTCAAGCATCTGTTCCTGATTTGCCCCGGACATTGAATCGAGGATCTTCATCTCATCGGGAGAAAGTTCGGCGGTCTCCCCGATAAGACGGGTCATCTTGAGGACCACAAGGTCGTTCTTCAGCATGCCCTCATACGCTTGGGTCGTCAGATGGTTCAGCTTGAGGGCCCTTTCATAGACTTCTCTATCGAACACCCCGTTTCTCTGGAAATACGGCGTGCCGATTATTTCCTTCTGCAGCTCTTTATCGGTCACTGTTATTCCGGCTTCCTGCGCCGCGACAAGGAGGACTTTCCTGTCAACAAGCGAGTTGAGGACACGCTCCTTGAGGTTGAGCTTTTTCATTTCTTCATCACTGCCCACGGTCTCTCTAATGCGCTTATATTCATTGTCATAGGTGCGCCAGAACTCTTCGACCGTGACCTTTTCTTTTGCGACCTCCGCCAGGACGGCAGTAGTAGGGTTGTCCCTCGGCCCTATGCCCCAGAAGATAAACGTAATTATTATCATCACCGTCACGGCGGAAAGGATGACCAGGGTGAACATCTTGTTTGTGCTCATTGTTTTAAGCATGAGATAATATAGCGTAAAGGGAGGGGAAAGGGCAAGGGCGGGGACGCAAGATAAATCAGTCCGTAATTATCTTCTTCTCTATCCCGTACTTTTTAAGCTTGTGCCTGAAGGACCTGAAGGTAAGGTTGAGGAGTTTTGCGGCCTCGGTCTTCACGCCGTTTGTCTGTTCGAGGGCCTTCATCAGATAGGCCTTTTCCATGTCTTCGATAATCTTCTCGAAATATATCCCCCCCGGAGGTACGGCAGCTACTTTGACCCTGGCGGGAACGGACCTTATTTCTTCGGGCAGGTGCTCCACATCGATTATTTCCCTGTCGCTGAGCAGGACCACCCTTTCAATAATATTTTCCAGTTCCCTTACATTGCCTTTCCAGTGATAATTCCTGAGAGTCTCCAATGCTTCCCTGGAGAATTTCTTCCTTTCTCCCGCGAATTTTTTCAGGAAGTGCCCTACCAGTAGGGCTATATCGTCCCTGCGTTCCCGCAGCGGCGGGATCTTGACGCTCAGCACATTGAGCCTGAAATAGAGGTCCTCCCTGAACAGGCCTTTCTCGATGCTGTCCCTGATTTCCTTGTTTGTGGCGGAAATGACCCTTGTGTCTACCTTGATGTCCGATATCCCGCCGACCCTGCGGAAGGTGCCGTCTTCTATAACCCGCAGCAGTTTGGCCTGCAGGTTCATGGGCATTTCCGCTATTTCGTCAAGAAAGAGGGTCCCGTCATTGGCCAACTCAAACAACCCCTGCTTGTTCGAGGCCGCGCCGGTAAAGGAGCCTTTCATGTGCCCGAAAAGCTCGCTCTCAAGGAGCCCTTCCGGGATGGCCGCGCAATTAATGGCCACAAAGTGATGGTCTTTTCTCGGACTGAGACTATGGATGGCCTTTGCCACGAGCTCTTTACCTGTCCCGCTCTCGCCGGTGACAAGCACGTTGGCATTGCTTTCGGCTGTCTTGGTTATAATCGAAAAGAGCTCTCTCATGGCGGGACTTTGCCCGATAATATTATCAAGCGACGGGGTTTTCAACTGCTTCTTCAGGATGGATACGTCCTGCTGGAGCTTCTGCTTCTCGAGGGCGTTTTTTACTACCAGCCTGATGTCGTCCATCTGAAACGGCTTGGCAATGTAATCGAAGGCCCCAAGCTTCATGGCCTCTACGGCGGACTCGGTCGTGCCGAAGGCGGTAATTATCACCACAAGTGTGTCCGGGGATATTTCCCTGACGTTCTTCAGCAGCTCCAGCCCGCTGACTTTCGGCATCTTCATGTCGGTGACGACGAGGTCGAAGAAGTCATTCTTCATGATTTCCAGGGCGGCCGCGCCGTTGTCGGCGACAGCCACACTGTAGCCCTCGTTTCTGAAGAAGATATCCAGTATCTCCCTCATGCTCCTTTCATCGTCTACGACTAATATCCTGCCCTTGGTTTTTTTCATGTCGGTAATATGACCCTGAACGTCGCGCCGGTCCCGCTGCCCTTTGATTCGACCATTATATTGCCGCCGTGCTCTTCGGTAATTTTATGGGCAATGGAAAGTCCGAGGCCCGTTCCTTTTTCCTTTGTAGTAAAAAAGGGATAAAAGATTTTATCCATATCGGTCGCGTTTATTCCCGAGCCTGTGTCCCTGAAGACAATTTCAACCCTGTTGTTCTTTCTGACAGTATAAATATCGACGTTCCCATCTCCGGAAATCGCATCGACCGCGTTAATTCCGAGGTTCCAGAATACCTGCTGCATCTGTCTGGCGTCTCCGGTAATTAAGAGGCTTCCCTCCAGTTTTGCTGTTATTGTAACATTTTTATCCTGTGTTTCAGCGCCCTGAAGGAGCGTAACTACGTCGCGGAGAGAGCCGTGGAGGTCAAACGGTTCCATTTCGAGCTTCTTGGGGCGGGCATAGAGAAGGAAATCCGTAATAATGCCGTTGAGCCGGTCCATCTCGGAAAGCGCTATCTTCATGAGACGGTCGGCGTGCTCACCCGAGACCTTCTTTTCGCTGAGCATCTCCACCGATGCCTTCAGCGAAGCAAGGGGGTTTCTCAGCTCATGCGCGATGGACGCGGAAAGCTCTCCGATAAAGGCCCATTTCTCCTTTCTCTTCACCTCGGCCTCCATCGCCTTTAACTCCGTCAAATCCTGGAATACCCCGATCAGTCCTATGGGTTTCCCGGCGCCGTCCTTCAGTGTCGAAAGCCTCATCCCGATGGAGAATGTTTCCCCGTTTCGCTGCATCTCCCCTTCTATCCGGTCGAGGGGTTCTTTTGAATCCCTGAGAAACGGGAAGACCTCGTCATGAAGCTTCCCTGTGACCCGGCTGAGGGGCAGTTGAGTTATCTCCTGGGCGGAGCTGTTGAAGGTGACGATTCTCCTGTTTAAATCGGTCGTAAAGACGCCGCTCGGCATGCTCTCTATGATATACCTGCTGAAGGCCTTTAAATCGCTAAGGACCGTGTCCCTTTCCTGCAGGCTTTGCGCCGCCTTATGAAGTTTATTGGAGAGATACCCGCTGAGAAAGGCGACAAGATAGAAGGCGACAAAATGGGCGAAGATATTATAGAAGTAATCGTTTGCCGACAAGAAACCGGCGCCCGGAATTATTACCCCGTAATACTGGAGGTCCAGGAGAATCCCGTAAGAGAGGCTGCTCAGCGTGGCGATTATATAGCAGGCCCGCCGGTCCAGCACAATGCCTGCCGAGATGATGCTCAGCGGGAACATAAATGAAAACATACTCCCGATCCCGCCTGTAATATAGATGAGAAAACTCTCCGCGATCACGTCCGTTACTACCTGGACATACGCAAAAAGCGTGAACGCCGAGGGCCCCCTGATCAGGCGCAGAACAAGCGCATAACAAATTGTCAAAATATAAAGCAGAATGATGAAGGAGGAGAAAACCGCCGGATAAGACGGCCTGCCATACCCGATCCTGAAGATGAAAAAAGAGCCCAGCAGAAGGGTCACGACAAGCGCCCTTATAAAAATGAGAGCGCTTACCCGCTTGGCGATATCCTGGTTCATGGCCGTTTAAATAGTAACTGAAAAAAGTTTTTTTTCATATCCGCGCAAGGAAAGGCAGTGACACAGGGTCAAGGGGATGGATATTCCACTTAACTCATAACTCTTGACTCATAACTCTTTCTTTACTTGACGAGCGTAATCAGCTTGAATATGGGCAGATACATGGCAACGACTATGAAGCCGATAGTGCCGCCGAGGAAGATCATGAGCACAGGCTCTATCATCGAAGTGAGGTTTGCGACCGCCTGGTCGACTTCTTCATCATAGAAATCCGCGATCTTCCCGAGCATGTTGTCCAGCGCCCCGGTAGATTCGCCGACCGCGATCATCTGCGTGACCATAGGGGGAAAGACCTTTGACTGGGACAAGGGTTCGGCTATGGTTTTGCCCTCTGAGACCCCCTGCCGCACGTCCTGTACCGCCCGTTCGATTACCTTATTGCCTGCTGTCCTGGCTGTTATATTCAGGCCGTCAAGGATGGGGACCCCGCTGCTTACCAGGGTCCCGAGCGTCCGGGTGAATTTTGCGACCGCGACTTTCCTGAAAAGCACGCCGACTATGGGCAGCCTTAACAGTATCCTGTCGGTAATTAATTTCCCCGCTTCAGTCCTTCTGAACTGCACAATGAATACTATGAAAGCTATGATGCCGGCAAGAATTATCACTCCTCCGGGTCCGCCAAGGAAATTACTCAGGCTGATTATGATCTGCGTAGGCATCGGCAGGGTCCCTCCGAGCTGGGTGAACATTTTGGCGAAAGTGGGGACGACGAAGACCATGATAATGACAATGACCATGACGGCGACTGTTATGACCACGGAAGGGTAAACCATGGCGCCTTTCACTTTCCTTATAAGCCTCTGGGCTTTTTCTATGTACGCGGCAAGGCGCACAAGGATGGTGTCGAGTATGCCGCCGGCCTCTCCCGCGGCCACCATGTTGGCATAAAGGTCCGAAAAGATCCTCGGAAATTTCTTCAGGGCGTCGGCAAACGTAGCGCCTCCTTCGACATCGGCTTTTATGTCGCCGATGGTCTTTGCAAAGGCCGGATTTTCAGTCTGTTTGGACAGGATATCCAGCGCCTGGACAAGGGGCAGTCCCGCCCCGATCATTGTTGCAAACTGCCTCGTAAACACGACGATGTCCTTATCTTTCACCTTCCCGCGCATGGACCCGAAGAGCGGTTTTGCCTTCGGCGAGATACTTATGGGAGAGATGCGCTGCCTGCGAAGGTACGTCTGGACTTCGTTTTTCGAACCCGCCGTCAGTTCGCCCTGCAGGGTCGCCCCCTGCTGGGACTTGCCGGTCCATTTAAATACTGTCGCCATATATCATCCTTTCCCCAAAGAAGACCTTTGCATCATGTTTAACAATTCATCGGGAATGGTGGCTTTCGCGAGCGCGTCATCATGTGTTATCAGGCCCTTTTTATAAAGCTCAAAGAGGGACTGGTTCATCGTCTGCATCCCGAATTTTGCCTGCCCCGTCTGCATCATTGAATATATCTGGTGCGTCTTGTCTTCCCTGATCAGGTTTCTGATCGCCGGGGTAGGGATAAAGATCTCCACTGCCAGCGCCCTTCCGCCTCCCTTTTTAGGGATAAGCTGCTGGGAAATGATCCCTTCAAGGACAAAAGACAACTGCACCCTGATCTGTTCCTGCTGGTGCGCGGGGAATACGTCTATGACGCGGTTTATCGTCTGTATGGCGTTATTCGTATGGAGCGACGCGAAGGTCAGGTGCCCTGTCTCTGATACGGTCAGCGCGGCTTCTATGGTTTCCAGGTCTCTCATTTCTCCGATAAGCACGATATCAGGGTCTTGCCTCAGGACGTACCGGAGCGCGTCCTTGAATGAAGCCGTGTCCGAATTCACTTCTCTCTGGTTTATCAGGCAACTCCTGTGGGAGTGGAGATATTCAATCGGGTCCTCTATGGTTATGATATGCTCCTGCCGTTCCTTGTTGATCTTGTCTATCATCGCCGCGAGTGTCGAGGACTTCCCGCAGCCGGTAGGGCCCGTCACCAGTATGAGCCCTCTCGGTTTTCTGGTAAGCTCGCTGATGATGGCGGGAAGCCCCAGCTCCCCGAACGTCCTTACGTTGTAAGGGATCATCCTGAATGCCCCGGCCACCGCCCCTCTCTGCATGAATATGTTGGCCCTGAAGCGGCTCAGCCCCTTCATTCCGAAGGAAAGGTCCAGCTCGTTGTTCTCTTCAAATTTATGCTTCTGGGTGTCCGTAAGTATGCTGTAGCACAGCGCCTTCGTGTCTGCGGACCCGAGGGGTTCCCCTTCGAGCGGGGCGAGTCGCCCGTCCACTCTTATGCGGGGGGGGGTGCCGGTGCTGATATGCAGATCGGAAGCGCCTTTGTCAATCATAATTTTTAATAAATCATATAGTGTCAACATATCTAATTTAAATCATGACTCCTGAAAAATATGTGATCGAATACACTGCATTTATGAAGTGTCCGAGTCAGTTTCCTATTCACTGTATTCGGCAGAATCAGGAATAATCCTTAACCGCCGCGATAGTTTCCTCAATCTCCGAAGGTCACCCGTAATACTTCCTCTATGGAGGTTATTCCTTCTTTTATCTTCGACAAACCGCTCATCCTCAGGGTCTTCATCCCGAGCTTTACGGCCTGTTTCTTTATGTCCGTGGCCGAACCGCCTTTGAGGATCATCTCCTTTATCTCTTCCTTTACCGGCATTACTTCATACATTGCGATCCTTCCCTTGTATCCGGTCCCGTTGCACGCCGGACAGCCTTTGCCTTTAAAGCATGTAAAGGTATTTACCTCGTCTTTCGAGAATCCCACCTCCAGAAGGGAGGCCTCAGGCACGTGCTCTTCTGTCTTGCACTTTTCGCAGACCTTCCTGCAGAGCCTCTGCGCAAGTATCAAAAGGACTGAAGCGGACACCAGGAACGGCTCTACCCCCATGTTCAGCATCCTTGATATAGTGCTGGGCGCGTCATTCGTATGAAGGGTGCTCAGCACCAGATGCCCCGTCAGCGCCGCCTTTACGGCGATCTCGGCCGTCTCGAAGTCCCTGATTTCGCCGACCATGATAATGTCGGGGTCCTGTCTCAGGAAGGACCGGAGGGCCGCCGCAAAAGTCAGTCCGATTTCTTCCCTCACATGGACCTGGTTGACGCCCATGAGGTTGTATTCGACGGGGTCCTCCGCGGTCATGATGTTTACGTCCACATTGTTCACCGTGCTGAGGGCGGAATACAGGGTCGTCGTCTTGCCGCTTCCCGTAGGCCCCGTCACCAGCACCATGCCGTAAGGAGAACGGATCGACTCGCTGAAGTCCTTCAGGGCATTCTCTTCAAAGCCCAGCTTTGTCAGCTCGAGCGTCAGGCTGCTTTTGTCGAGTATCCTCATGACGATTTTTTCCCCGAAGAGAGTGGGCAGGGTCGAAACACGAAGGTCTACTGCGCGGTCTTTCACTTTTAATTTGATCCTGCCGTCCTGGGGGAGCCTTCTCTCCGCGATATCGAGCTCCGACATAATCTTGATCCTGGATGAAAGCGCCGCCTTTAATTTATAGGGCGGCTGCATGACGTCATAGAGCATGCCGTCTATCCTGTAGCGCACCCTCAGGCTCTTTTCATACGGTTCGAGGTGAATATCGCTGGCCCCCCTTCCTATCGCCTCCCCGAGTATCAGGTTTACAAGTTTTACGACAGGGGCCTCTTCCAGGGCCGTCTTTAACGCGGAGATATCGACATCATCTTCCGTCTCATGGACCAGGTCCAGCCCCTGGTCTCCGAAATCCCCCATACTTTCCATTACGTCCTGCAGCGCGTCCGACGGCGCCTGCTGCTGATAGTACCTGGCTATCGTCTCTTTTATGGAAGTCTCCGAAGCCACAACGGGTTTCACGTTATAGCCGGTCATGAATTTTATATCGTCGATGGCGAAGACATTGGACGGGTCGGCCATGGCGAGCGTCAGGGAGGCGCCGTTTTTTGAGAGGGCGAATATCTGGTATTTATAGGCCACCTCATATGGAATAAACCTGATGACGGAGGGGTCGATTTGTTCGGTTGCCGGATTGACGGCGGGCACGCCGTATTGCCTGCTGAGAAACTGCACCAGGTTTTCGTCGGTTATGAAACCAAGCTTGATGAGGTTGGCGCCGATGCGGCCGCCTTCTTTTTTCTGCAGTTCAATTGCCTTAAGAAGCTGTTCTTCAGAAATAATCTTATGCGTGACAAGCAACTGTCCTATCTTCGGCGCCATATTATCCCGGTCTTATATTTCTTTTCCATGTATTACCTGCGCAAGGAAGCGCAATAATACCTGAGTTTATCCAGTATCTATTCGGCAGATTCCCGGTAAGACTGAAGATTCTGAAAGGAGTTCACGGAAGGCGTCATTCCCGCGGTCTGTTGAGCGGGAATCCAGAGCATATAAATAATTCTCCTGCAAAAGAGCAGTTTATATTATTGCGTCCTCGCCGGGCAAAGCTTACGAAGAAGGGAGTAATAAACGAGCGGGAATCCGGAAGCAGTTGCGCCTTAAAAATGCTGGATTCCCGCTTACTGACTGAGGGAATGACGTTGTTTATGAGCGAGATTGAACCCCGTTTATATCTTAAACCCGCTCGTTGATTTCCGCAGCTCCCCGGCTACGGCGGTCAACGCATTTACCTCGGACATCACCTCATCGGACATCTTTTCCATCTCTTTTGCGATGCCTGACGTATTTTCAATGTTCCGCGCGACATCTTCCGACGCCGCGGACTGTTCTTCCACAGCAGCGGCAATCTGGGTTATCTGGTCCCTGACCCCCTGGACCGCCTCCACGATGCGGTTTAAGGAGTTTCCCACTTCCCTGATGTAATCAGTCGCTTTTGTTACTTCCGCTGAGGCCTCTCCCATCGACTGCATGGTCTGCTCGGATTCCGATTGTACGGCGCCTATTTTATCAGATATCTCGGAGGTCGCTTTTATGGTCTTTTCAGCAAGCTTTCTCACTTCGTCGGCCACTACCGCAAACCCCCTTCCCTGCTCGCCGGCCCTGGCGGCTTCTATCGCGGCGTTTAACGCAAGGAGATTTGTCTGGTCCGCTATCTCGTTAATAACAGTTACTATATCACCGATCTCGGAGGTCCGGCTGTTGAGTTTTTTTATCATTTCCGCAAGCTCAAGCGTCGAAGAAAAAACTTTGCCTACGGTATCAACAGCTCCCTGGGCGATTTCCTTCCCGGCCTCAGCCGCCTGAAGGGTTTCGGCAGAGGTATCTGATGCGACGGACGCGTTTCTCGCTATGCCTGTTATCGTCTGGCTCATTTCTTCCGCCGCTGCAGCTATCTGCTCTGCCTGCATTGACTGGCTCTTGGCGCCTTCGGACGCCTTTTCCGCATTTTTCTGCAAGGAGTCCATTGTCGAAACAACAATGTCTGCGGAAGTCAGAATCCCCCCTATCATTTGCCCGAAAGAACCGACCATTTTATTCATGTCCTTTGCAAGAATACCGATTTCGTCATTTCCGTTGTCCTTTATTTCTATTTTCAAATTTCCGGTAGCTATCATGTCAACCTTCTCGGTAAGCTCCGATAAAGGGGCGGCGATCTTTTTCCGGCTTTTAAATAATATGGCTGCCAGCAGGCCCAGATTTAAAAGAACAATTATGACCTGTATCATTTTTAAAGTCCCTACGTTCTTTTCCATAATTTTAGTCGCAATGAGGACGGACGCATCGGCTGCCTTAAGAAAATTCTGGCTGTCCGAATACAGGTCGTTAAGCACGTTCTCTCCCTCGATTGCCTTACCGACGGTCTCCTTATACTTGATCCATAAGCCGTTGATCTCCGTCATCTTACTGGAAAAATCATCATTTGTAACCTTCGGCAGATGGAGTTCCGGGTCCCCCTTTATAAGTCCGCCGATTATTTTATCGAGCGTCTTTATGCTTTCGTTCATTTCTGCCTGTGAATCGATGCCCTGATATTTCAGGGAAGAAAGGGCGGCTATCCTCTGCGACAGGGCCTGCTGCCGGCCCGCATAATCGACGATCACACTGTCGTGCTTCATCCGGTTTAACTGAAAAAATACCGACCCCGCACTCGACAAGGCAAAAAGTAAAAGGACAGCCATACTGATTTTCAACGAGGTAACAATTTTCATTCGACGCTCCCTATCAAATTATGAGTTACATACGTATCGGTATGAATAAACAACAACTTTAACATACCGAAGCTCTTTGGCAGTTATGATAAATAGACATATTGTGCAATAAAATTCACGTTAACGGTTACGTCCACGATTCCCGGGCAATGCCTGCACGGGTTGGTGGACTCTTGAATGATGCGGCTTCCCGGTTCACATTTTTTTCACATATTTCTTGTACTGTATTAAAAAGTATGTTATAAAATTAACACAAAACTGCGACAAGCAAGGAGGAACAAGATGATTAAATGGATTGCAATTGCAGCATCAGTAGTCCTGTTGATAACCGGCAGCGCCTATGCAAAGGATTACGAGGTGAAGAAAAAGGCCGGTGATTATGACGTGACGGTGAAGATTGACAGGAACCCGCCTGTTGTAGGCGATAACAATATCGTGGTAGAGATCAAGGACGCAAAAGGCGGCTATGTGACCGATGCAAAGGTTGTTGTGGAATATACAATGCCCGCCATGCCCGGAATGCCTGCAATGAATTACAAGGCAAAAACCTCACTTGATGGCAACGAGTACAAAGGTAAGATGAACCTGTCAATGTCGGGCTCATGGAGTATTGAGGTAAAGATAACAAAAGCCGATAAGACGTCAAAGATGAAATTCAGCGTAGATGCGCAATAAATCAGGAGTCATGAGTCAGGAGTCAGGAGTCAGAATGAATCCCCCGTGGTCCCCTTTTGAAAAAAGGGGACCACGGGGGATTTTTGTATTACGCGCCGTTTACTGTCTGCTGTTTACTGTCTACTGCTTACTTTCTGCTGCTCCTTCCTTTGCCGATGAATTAAAGCTTCAGGAGCTTATTGACGAGGCGCTGAGGAACAATCAGGCCGTCATTGTTTCCGAGACAAAAGAGAAGTCCGCCGCATACAGAATTCCTCAGGCGCAGAGCCTTCCTGACCCTATGTTCATGTTCGGATATGAAAATGACGGGGTAAAGGACCTGTTCACTTTTGATGAGGAAATGGCCCAGGACTCACAGTTCATGTTCTCTGTTTCACAGATGTTCCCTTTTCCCGGCAAATTACCCTTAAAAGCCCGGATGGCCGCAACGGATGCGGGGAGCGTAAAGGCTATGACCGAAGCTCTGAGGCTCAAGACCACTGCAAGAGTCAAGGAGTTCTATTATGATATGCTTTTTGCATATAAAAACCTGGATATTGTAAAAGACAGAGTCGCGCTGTTTTCAAGGATTGAAGAGGCCGCCCTTTCAAGGTATTCAACAGGGATGGCCCCGCAGCAGGAAGTATTGATGGCCCAGACGGAAAAATACATGCTCCTCGAGAAAGAGGAGATGCTCAGACAGAAGATTCAATCTCTGGAGGCAATGCTCAATGCAACCGTCGGGAGGGACGCGGCTTCCCCTCTCGGAAGACCGCAGGATATCTCTCAGTCATCATATGACCGTAATATGGAGGAATTGATCATAACGGCAACTGAAAATTCTCCCGATATAAAGGCCCAGAAAGCGATGATCGACTCAGCAGAGACAAAGGTCAGGATGATGGAGAAGGAATATTACCCGGATTTCACGGTGACCGCAAGTTACTTCGCAAAAAACAGGTTCTTTGAAGATATGTGGGGACTGACAACAACTGTTAACGTACCAATCTTTTATAAAACAAAACAGCGCCAGGCCGTTCTTGAAGCTAAATCCATGCTTTCAGAGGCGGAGCATGAACTGCAATCGATGAAATTAATGCTTTCATCCGCAATCAAAGATAATTATTCCATGCTCAGGGTCTCCGAAAGACTGATGCCGTTGTATAAGGATGCCTTGATTCCCAAGACATATCAGGACTTCGAGGCAGCGCTGTCCGGTTATGTCGTGGGGAAGATCGAAGCGCTGACCGTTATAAACCGGCTGAAAGCTCTTCTTGATTTCGAGCTGTTATACTGGCAGCAGTTTACCGAGAGGGAAAAGGCGATTGCGCGGCTTGAAGCATTGACGACGGTAGGGGCAGTGAACGTAGCGTCAGGGTTAAACCCTGACGAAAAATCCGCCCCCAATAAATGAGGGCGCTACAATGGCTGAAAACGATCAGAGGGCAAGGAGAAAAGGAGAAATGAAAACCAGGACAATAATAATTCTCGGACTCGTAATGTGTGTGTCTCTATTTCTTAAAACACCATCATACTCTCAGGTCCATCAGCATGAGGCCCCTGTAAAAGAAACCCCCAAGTCGCAGAAACAGGCGGAGCCTGAAGCCGTGCAGGAGGAGTCTGCGGAGGAGGCACCTACCGTGGAGATTGAACCTGCGCAGCAGCAGTTGATCGGCGTTAAAACGGTCGAGGCTGCGTCAAAGCCCATGCAAAAAATCATCAGGACCGTGGGGCGTATTGAATATGATGAGAGACGACTTGCCACTGTCAATACAAAATTTGAAGGGTGGATTGAAAAGCTCCATGTTGATTACACCGGCAGGTATGTGAAAAAGGGAGAGCCTCTCGCAGAGATATACAGCCCCGAACTTGTGGCAACTCAGCAGGAATTTTTAAATGTTCTGAAGTGGGCGAAACAAGACACCCCCCTAACCCCTCTTGATAGAGGGGAATTAAGTCCCCCTTTAAAGAAGGGGGAAGCAGGGGGATTTTCCGATAAATCACTCAGCGCTATGCTTTCCGGGGATGCCGGGAGAATGGTTGAGGCCGCGAGGCAGAGACTGAAATTATGGGACATTACGGATGAACAGATAAAAAAGATGGAAGAAACAGCAACCCCGGCAAGGACCTTGACAATATACAGCCCCGTGAGCGGATACGTTGTTCAGAAGATGGCGGTGCAGGGTATGAAGGTGATGCCCGGAGAAAAATTATTTGACCTTGCCGATCTGTCGACTGTCTGGGTCATTGCCGACATTTATGAGTACGAGCTGCCTTTTATAAAGGTCGGACAGGCGGCAAATATCAGCCTTAGCTATTTCTCAGGAAAAGTCTTCCCGTCGTCTATCGATTATATCTATCCTTCTCTTTCAGGTGAGACAAGGACCGCAAAGGTCAGGTTCATTCTCCGCAATCCGTCAGAGCAGCTTAAACCGCAGATGTTTACAAATGTAGAAATAAAGATCGACATGGGCAAAAAACTGGTAATCCCCGATGAGGCGGTAATCGACACCGGCACAAGGCAGATAATTTATGTGGACAAAGGCGAAGGCTATTTTGAGCCGAGAGAAGTTATGCCCGGACTGAGGGCTGATGGAATGACAGAAGTCATTCAAGGGCTGAAGGCCGGCGAAAAGGTGGCCTTTTCCGGCACATTCCTCATTGATTCAGAGGCTCAGTTGAAGGGAGTTAAGCCGCTTGGGCATAAGCATTAAACCGGTAGGGGCGGGGCTTAAACCCGCCCTGCACAATAAAGCATGATAGCCAAAATAATCGAATACAGCGCAAGGAACAAGTTTATAATTTTTCTGCTTGTCGGGTTTCTTTGCATTTGGGGATACTGGGCATTAAAGCAAACTCCGCTTGACGCCATCCCCGACCTTAGCGACACGCAGGTAATTATCTTTACGGAATGGCCCGGCAGAAGCCCTGACCTTATTGAAGACCAGATAACCTATCCTATAACATCGACCCTCCTCGCGGCGCCGAAGGTCCAGGTCGTACGCGGCTTTTCCTTCTTGGGCACTTCTTTTATTTATGCGATATTTGAGGAAGGCACCGATATCTACTGGGCCAGAAGCAGGGTTTTGGAATACCTTCAGGCGGTAAAAAGCAAGCTCCCTGCCGACGCAAACCCTGTGTTAGGCCCCGACGCCACAAGCGTAGGCTGGGGTTTCTCGTATGCCGTGGTTGACGAGACAGGGCAGTATGACCTTTCAAATCTCAGGTCGGTCCAGGACTACAACATAAAGCTTGCGCTCGAAAGCGTCCCCGGTGTATCGCAGGTGGCGAGCATCGGCGGCTTTGTAAAGCAGTATCAGGTCACCGTAGACCCCAACAGGCTTCTTGCCTACAACATCCCGATAACAACCGTCATGGAGGCGATTAAAAAGAGCAACCGGGACGTTGAGGGAAGGGTGCTGGAATTCTCCGGCATCGAGTACATGATCAGGGGAAGAGGGTATATAAAAACACTCGATGACCTGAAAAATGTCCCTGTAGCGACCAATGGAATCGGGACCCCCGTCTTTTTGAAAGATATTGCCAATGTGCAAATCGGCCCGGAGATAAGAAGAGGAATTGCAGAGCTTGACGGAAAAGGCGAGGTGGCAGGCGGCATCGTTGTTGTGCGTTTCGGCGAGAATGTCCTCAATGTTATCGAGAGGGTCAAGGAGAAGATCAAAAACGATATTGAGCCGAGCCTTCCAAAGGGAATGAAGATCGTCACGACCTATGACAGGTCTGATCTCATTCACCGTTCTATCGACACGCTCAAAGAGGAGATCATAAGGCTTTCAATCGCCGTGAGCGCAGTATGCATCATCTTCCTGTTTCATCTACCCAGCGCCCTTGTTGTCATACTGACACTCCCGATAGCGATAATCATCTCGTTTATATGCATGTATTATCTGGGAGTAACTTCAAATATCATGAGCCTGAGCGGCATCGCTATTGCAATCGGAGCAATGGTCGATGCGTCAATCATAATGGTTGAGAATGCGCATAAGAAATTAGAAGAATGGGAACATGACGGCAGACCCGGAAACCGCACCGATGTAATAATCGAAGCCGCGAAAGAAGTCGGCCCATCACTGTTCTTTTCACTGCTCGTCATCACAGTCGGGTTCCTTCCCGTGTTTACTCTTCAGGCGCAGGCAGGAAGATTGTTCAAGCCGCTGGCATACACAAAGACCTTTGCTATGCTTTTTTCTTCATTCCTCGCGGTGACCATTACTCCGGTCCTCATGACAATATTTATTCATGACAGGATACCTGTATTGAGCAAATTGCCGGTCATCAAATATTTGTTCCTGATATATCCGGAAGAAAGACATCCCATCAGCACAATCCTTCACAAACTATACGGACCTGTAGCCGCTCTTGCCCTGCGCTTTAAAAAGCTTGTTATTGTCATTGCAATAATAATTATGGCGCTGACCGCTTATCCGTATTTAAAGCTCGGCACCGAATTCATGCCCCCTCTCTATGAAGGGACGCTTTTTTACATGCCTGTCACCGTGCCTGCCGCATCCATATCGGAGGTATCGAAGCTTATACAGCTTCAGGACAAATTAATAAAGCAGGTCCCCGAGGTCTCGCAGGTATTCGGCAAGGCGGGCAGGGCCGAGACCGCGACAGACCCGGCGCCCCTTGAGATGTTTGAGACCGTGATAAATTTAAAGCCTGAATCCGAATGGCGTGAAGGTATGACAATAGAGGGATTGAAGAATGAATTGAACGATGCCTTGTCCATACCCGGCGTTGCCAATTCCTTCACTATGCCGATCAAGGCGCGCATCGACATGCTTTCCACAGGCATAAGGACGCCGGTCGGGATCAAGGTCATGGGCCCCAATATTGAAGAGATTGAGCGGATAGGGATGGAGATTGAAAACGTTGTAAAGGACATCAAGGGCACCCGCAGCGCCTATGCGGAAAGGGTGACCACAGGATATTTTCTGGATTTCAATATAAGGCGGGCAGAGGCCGCGAGATACGGGATCAATGTCGACGACATTCAGGAGGTGGTGCAGACGGCTGTCGGCGGAATGCCGGTGACCACCACTATTGAAGGAAGAGAGAGATATACGGTAAATATCAGGTATTCGAGAGAGCTGCGAGATACTATAGAAAAATTAAAGAGAGTCCTTGTGCCGGTGATGGGGCAAGGGGCAAGGGTCATGGGGCAAGGGGCAGGAGGAATGGGCTCTTCTTCAACTCTCAACTCTCAACTCTCAACTCCTGACTCGTTACAGGTCCCTCTTGGCGAGCTTGTCGATATAAAGATCGTCAAAGGTCCTACCGCGATAAAGAGCGAAGAAGGCCTCTTGGCGGCATACGTCTACATTGACTTTTCAGGACGCGATGTCGGAGGTTACGTTGAGGAGGCAAAGCATCACGTTTCACAGGCGGTCAAAGTGCCTGAAGGCTACCGCCTCGAATGGAGCGGCGAGTATGAATACCTTGTCAAAACGCAGGAAAGGCTGAAGATGGTCATCCCGTTAACGGCGCTCATTATCTTCGTCCTTATATTTCTCAACACAAAATCAGTCGCAAAGACAATGATAGTCCTGCTTGCCGTGCCGTTTTCCCTTGTCGGCTCCTTCTGGTTTTTATATCTTCTCAACTACAATATGAGCATTGCCGTGTGGGTCGGCATAATTGCGCTTGCCGGATTAGACGCAGAGACCGGTGTCGTAATGCTCCTTTATCTTGAGCTCGCCTATGAGAAATGGAAATCCGAAGGGAAACTGAATACTATAGGTGACCTGAAGGACGCGATAATGTACGGCGCCGTAAAAAGAATCAGACCGAAGATTATGACGGTAAGCGTAATCCTCGCCGGACTTATTCCTATCATGTTCAGCCACGGCGCGGGTTCCGACGTCATGAAGCGCATAGCCGCCCCGATGGTCGGAGGCGTCGTCACCTCGACGATACTTGAACTCATCATATACCCTGCAATTTATATGCTTTGGAAGGGACGGAGGTTTAAAAAAAATGAAATCGGCTAACTTGATTATTATTTTGATTTTGTTCGGCAGCAGTGTCGTCATAGCCGGAACATCTTCACATAAACATGCAGTCCATTCAGTAAATCCTGAAATGAAAAAGCAGCACTTGGCAATGTCGACAATCGGCAAGCAATGGAAAGTCTGTAAAAAAGCCCTTGATGAGAAAAATTTTAAAGATGCCGGCATTGCGGTTGATACTATCATCAATAAATCTGCAGACATTAACAACTTTAAGCTCCACAAGAACAGGGACAAACAGCAGTTTATTGAACAATCCAATGCCTTTAGAGAAGAAGTAATAAAATTAACTGACGCAATCAAAACCGGAGACGCCGATGCCGCTGAAAGCGCTTCAAATTCTGTAGAGGAAAGCTGCAGGCAGTGTCACGAAAAATTCAGGTAATTTCCTCCAGTCCCTCTATCAACCGCACCATCTCGTCCCCGGTCGATGCAAGGAACGCCCTGGCTTTCAAATCTTTTACGGCCATACCCTTTGTATACCACCCGAAGAATTTGCGGAAGAGGATCACGCCTGTTTCCTCCCCGTAAAATGCAATATTCGAAGCAAGGTGCTTTTTCATAATGCGTGCTATCTCATTAACATCAGGACCGGGGGGGACTACCCCGCTCTTCAGATATTCGGCTGTCTGACGGAATATCCAGGGATTGCCTAACGCGCCCCTTGCAACGGTCACACCATCGCACCCTGTCTCATCGAATATTTTCCTGATGAGAACGGGACTCAACGCGTCTCCGCCTGCGATCACGGGTATTTTCAGGGCCGTTTTTATTTCCCTTATCAGATTGTAATCTACACTCCCGCTGTATCCCTGCATCCTCGTCCTTCCGTGAATAAAAAGCCCCTTCACCCCTGCATCCTGGGCGCGAAGGGCAATCTCAGCCGCATTGACTGAGGTCTCATCCCATCCGGAGCGTATCTTCACTGTCACAGGCAAGCCCGTATATTTGACGATCACCTCAAGGATCCCCTGCAGCCTGACAGGCTCCCGAAGCAGCCCCGAACCTCTCCCTCCTGATACGACCTTGTTGGCTGGACAGGCGGCGTTGAAATCAATGATATCGAAAGGGTATTTCGACAGAATATCCAGCGCCCTTTTGAGGACATCCGGATCATCTCCAAGGACCTGGACGCCCAGGGGTTTGTCATCCGTGGTCGTCGAGAGCCTTTTCAGGCTGTTTTTGCTCTTGTGCGAGAGGGAGCGCGCGCAGATCATTTCCGTGAATGCGAGTCCGCATCCGAACGACCGGTTGATCAGGCGAAAGGGCAGGTCGCTTATCCCCGACATCGGGGCAAGGACCAGGGGCGAAGCGAATGTCAAATTGCCGATTGAAAGCATACGGTTTTATTATTAATAGTGCAAAGGATTATCTTATATTGTTCCCGGTAGCGTTACCCCTGGAAAGCCCACCGGGATATTTCTCCCCGGAATCACTTACTTCCTCCCTTCAGCAAAGGCTTTTAAATTATGCCCCAAGAAGCCGCTGCTGTAAAAGGTCTTCGCAATTGCGGCGTCCGTCAAGGACCGCATGAATGAAAACGGTTTTACCTCTCATTTCATAGAAGATGCGGTAGGGTTTAAAAAATATTTCACGGAAATCAGATATCCCCCACCGCTGCAGCTCAGGCGGCAAGTTGCCCCGCGCCGGCATTGTTTCAAGAGAGGTTATTGCCTTCTGTATATTGTCGAGAAGATGTTCTGCCTTTTCAGGGGAATCATTAATCGCAACATAGCGATAAATTGCATAAAGGTCTAATGATGCGATATTGTCAATGCGGACTTCGTACTTCATGGTTTCCCGGCAGGGCGTATCTTCTTTTTCAATTCTGAAAAAGCCTGACGCATGGGTTTATGCCTGCCTTCAAGCATGTCCTTTCGTCCCATTGCCATCAGCTTCAGCATAGCCATGCTTTCGCGGTCTTTTTCATATTCCTTCAAGTCCTGAATTATTACCCGTGCTTCTCCGTTTACGGTGACAACAACAGGGTTGCCGGTTTCGGATATTTCGCTGATTATTTCCGAGGCGTGAGATTTAATGTGGCTTATAGGTTTGACGGCCGTGCTTAATTTCATTCGTTCCTCCTTTAAGGGGGGCTTAATATAGACTGTATTTTAGTCTACAGCTCAAATATGTAAATTGCAACTCAGGAACTCATCTCCTGTTGTACTTTGTGGCGTTATCCCTGGAAAGTTCAACCGGATACTTCTTTTCATTGAGGTCGATTTTGGCGAGGACTTCTTTTTCGATATCGATGTCCAGTTTGTCGGCAAGACGTACCAGATAAATAAAAACGTCGGCGATCTCTTCTTTGACCTGGGCGAGGTCTTTCTCTGAATCAGTGATATCCTTTGACTGCTCTTCAGTGAGCCATTGAAATATCTCAAGCAGCTCCGCCGCCTCTGCCGCAAGGGCCATGGAGAGGTTTTTGGGGCTGTGAAACTGGTCCCAGTTGCGAGCCTGGGCGAAGGTGCGGAGTCGTTGCTGGAGGTCGGGGAGATTCATATTCATCTTTCGCTAACGATCTAAGTATCTTTTTATAGACGTCCTCTTTTGACTGTAAGCCTCGTAACTCTCCGCAGGTTCATTTATTCTATCATCAATAGCTTTCAGGTCAGAGAGTTCTTCAATCTGATTTGCTATCTCGTCCAATACTTCTTTTAAGGCAGGTCTTTTTGCAGACATCAATTCTTTTGAGGCATGTTTATGTTCAGGATAGGTTGATAGTTTTTTTGTCTTTGGATCCAAGGCATTGTCATAACGAAAAATTAAAGCGCTCTTTTTATCTAAATAGCTGTAACCATACTTCACGATATTAATGCCTTCCGGTTTAAATACCACAAATTCCTTAAAGTGTAGTTTCGAGTTATTTGTGAAAGCAATTGTTCCGGTTATAAAAGCAGCGTTGGGAGGGCGTTCTTCAAAGGAAAGATTTTGCGACTCAATAAAAGGGCACGACGAAATGACTTCAAGAATTGCAGATACATAATCCGTTATTTGCATATCTCTACTGATTCAAGTTCTGTGAGTTCAGCTTCAATATGTTTTAAAATTTCTATCTCGCCTTCAAGTTCGATAAGCTGCATGTCGTTAGCTTCTGTATGTTCGACCTCACCCTTCATGAGCTTGTCAACATCAACACCAAGATTTTCTGCCAGCTTGTTGATCTTCTCTCTTGTCTTTCTGAGAGTTTCTATGAGAATGCGCTTTTCTCTGTCTATAGCGTTCATTAAAAGGGGGATAGCCATATCAGGCGAATTGCTTTTTAAAGATATAGTACGCATCGATAACACCTCCTCTTTTTTGAAATAGTTTACCATATGAGGGGATTTTCAGGATTGGCGGCAAAAGTCATTGAGGGTTCTTCGAACTGTGAAACTGCTCCCAGTTTAACCAAATTTAGCAGAATTGCATAAATCAGTCTATTAAGGATCGAAAAATTTTATCGCTTGTTGTACTTGACTGCGTTATCTCTTGAAAGTTCAACCGGATACTTCTTTTCATTGAGGTCGATTTTGGCGAGGACTTCTTTTTCGATATCGATGTCCAGTTTGTCGGCAAGACGTACCAGATAAATAAAAACGTCGGCGATCTCTTTTTTGACCTGGGCGAGGTCTTTCTCCGAATTGGTGATATGCCTCGACTGCTCTTCAGTGAGCCATTGAAATATTTCGAGCAGTTCAGCCGCCTCTGCCGCAAGGGCCATGGAGAGGTTTTTGGGGCTGTGAAACTGGTCCCAGTTGCGGGCCTGGGCGAAGGTGCGGAGTCGTTGCTGGAGGTCGGGGAGATTCATATTACGCAGCCTTGTCAGCCCAAAGGGGTTGCCCCACTGCGCTTCTTTGCCAAATATACTCATAGACCAGTTTTGCAGCGGCATCGGCGTCCTCAGGCGTATACGGAGGCTGGGGCAGGGTTTCATAAAGACGGTCAAGAATAAAGGTTTCAACTAAAGCGGTGGTCTGCGCTTTCTCTGTCCAGCTCTCGATCGGTTTCACCAGCTCTCTCAGGGATGCGAGCAGTCCGCGACTGGCCTGTTTGAGAGATTCACGATCTTTTTTGCTGATGTTTTCCTTGCAGAGAAGATCGAAAAGGGCAAGTTCATTCTCAGTAAGCCCTTCCTCAACTGCCCGGCGCTGCTCGGCGTCAAGGCTATTTGCCAGTTCTGTGAGCCGTGCGAAGGTCTCCTCGACGGTTGTGCGATCTTTCTCGCGATTATACTCCGCAATGATTTCCTGATATTTCTTGTAGTAGTCCATGCGATGAGGATTGTTTGCAAGCATTTGCTGAAGCTTCTTTTCAATAATATCCCGTATATCTTTCAAGGCCGAATGCTTCCTTCTGACCTTCTTTGCAAACTCATCACGCAATTTGGCAAAATCTATGCGGCTAAGATCAATAGTCATACCTTCGGTCTGGTCTCCGCCATCCCCGGTTGTGCGTATCGCCTCATTAACGATGCGATGTAACTCCTTTAAGACCTCCGTGATATCGGCCGTATCCCGTCGTTCCTCAAGTTTCTTGTAAATTGCCTCAATATTGTCATGCCTTTCGGCAAATTGAAATACAGACGGTTCCATCAAAAGGGCCTTGAATCGCTCAAAGACCTGACGCGCAATAATTTCGTAGCGGCGTTTTGATTCATCAGACGTGTAAAGCGCTTCTACTGCATCGCGAAAGGCCTGAATCCGATCAAAACCTCTGGCTCCTATCAGCCTGCCAGGCTCGAAGCCGAGATTTCGGAGATGATTCTCAGCAGCCTCTATTGACTGCACAAGCGCTTTCACCAATTCCTCAATCGGTGCGACTATCTCATTGCCATCTTCCTCACCACCATTGCCTACCGCATATTGAGCCAATGCCTCACGAAGGCTTTTAAGCATCCCGTTATAGTCGACAATTAAACCACAGTCTTTGCCGGGATAAACACGGTTAGGGCGTGCAATGGCCTGCATGAGTGTATGTGCCTTCATGGGTTTATCGATATACATCGTTGACAGGCACTCTACATCAAAACCCGTCATCCACATGGCGCAGACAATAGCAATGCGGAAGGGATGTTCAGGTTCCTTAAATGCGGTTTCAACGTCTATGCGCCGGCCATCCGGTGTTTCGAAACCCCGCTTGATCAGGTCACGGTGAGGCACGATATCAAAATCCCACTTTGCGAACTCCTTTACTTCATTCTGTGCTTCGCTGATAATAATCGCTATCAAAGAGCTCTCCATCCATGCAATCCTGCCCTTGAGTTTATCGAACTCCTTTTGCCTTGTTTCTTTTTCATCATCTCCGGCATTTGCAAGGGCGGCCTCGCGGCCCGGCAGTTCCGCTCTTAACTGAGAAATCCTGGCCTGCCATCGTGGTACAATCCTCTGATGCATCCGCGCGCAGGTTACTTTGTCTATACAAACAATCATGGATTTACCCGATTCCCAGTGTACTGAACAGTATTCCACAAAATCGTCAGCAACCTTATCGAGTCGTTCGTCGGCAGTGATAACTTCGTAATCTTTTCCAAGAAGTTTTTCAAGGAGGGTTATCTGATCAGCTTCAAGCTCCGCCTCTTCAATCTTCGTGGCGATGCGGTCGTTCAGATCAAGCCGGGCAATCCCAAGTTTCTCTCCCCTGTTCTCGTAAATGAGCTTGACGGTCGAGCGGTCTTCTTCAGACCGTTTGAAGTCGTAGCGTGAGACATAGCTGCCGAATATCCTTTTTGTCAGTTGATCGTATTTGAAAAGAGGGGTCCCGGTAAAGCCTATGAATGAGGCATGCGGCAGAGCAAGTCTCATATTGCGCGCAAGCTTACCCGCCTGGGTGCGGTGGGCCTCATCTGAGATCACGATAATATCGTCTCGCAGACTGTATGGCTCTTTGGGTGGTTCCTCGCGCCGGAATTTCTGTATAAGCGTAAAGATAAACCTGTGGTTCTCCTTAAGCAGAGTCTCCAGAATTTTGGCCGACCCGGCGCGGGGCGTGGTTTTTGCATCAGCTATGCCGCAGCCGACAAAGCTTTTATAAATCTGATCATCCAGGTCCTCCCGGTCGGTCATGATGACAAAGGTGAAGTTCCCCGGCACCCGGCGGCGGACCTTTTCTGCAAAAAAGGCCATTGAGTAGGATTTTCCGCTGCCCTGTGTATGCCAGAAAACGCCGAGTCGTCCCAGATCAGGATGAGCGCGTTTTATCAAAGGCACTGACTCAATGTTTGTGACAGGCGCTAATGAATCTTCCGCGGCATCCAATAGTTCTGTTTTATACTCGTACTGAATAAAACGTTCAGTTTGGGGAAACTGGATTTTCAGGTCTTCCTGATGGACTACAGACTCAACGGCGTTGTTTACACCCAGGACCTGGTGATTTCGGGCAACGATCTTTCTTGTGCCCCCTGGCTTGCTGTCATCAAAGAGGATAAAGTTTTCGATAATGTCGAGCAGCCGCTCTTTGGCAAGCATGCCATGAAGCAATGCGCGCGCCTCAAGAGTACCTTTATCATGCTCATCATTCCTTTTCCACTCTGCAAAATGGTCCCATTTGCTGGTGATCGAGCCATACCTCGCGCGGTCTCCGTTACTGACCACAAGGAATGCATTATGGTAAAAGGCATGAGGGACCACCTGCTCTGTCATATAGTCTGTAAGATTACCGTCAAAACCGAGGCGAATGTTCTTGTAGACAGCCTTTAATTCAAGAAAAACAACTGGAAATCCATTTATAAAGCACACTATATCAGCACGTCTGTTGTAATGAGGGACGCGCAGCCCCTGAATCTTCAGCTCGCGCACAGCCAAAAAGCGGTTATTGGGAATGCCGTCGATATCGGTCTCGTTCCGGAAATCAATCACCCGCGCATGGGCATGCCTGAGCTGTCCCTGTTCATCACGATAGCTTACCGGTACGCCGTCACGGATATAGCGATAGAAGTCGAGGTTGTGTTGCAGCATAGAGCGGGAAAAGTCAAAGCGAATGAGGGTCTGAGCGGCCTTGTCAATGGCTTCTGCCGGAAGAGACCGGTTAAGTCTTACAAGCGCTGCATGTAGATCGCGAACTAATACGGTCTCACGCTCGCTTGCCCGGCCAAGTGTACTGTTCGGCCCGAATGTTTCATTGTTGTAGGCATAGATGCTTTCCCATCCGAGCCTGTCGCGGAGGTAATTTGCAAACGTCTCCTGCACCAAGCGGTCTTCACTGTTGATGTCGGTTATCATATTTTCAAAAAAGCCCTATTTGCCGCTCATACGGGATTGGAAATACGCCGATTATGACCCACGGATTCGTAGCCCAGCCGTGGAACTGTTGTGTTGTGCCGAGAAAAAAGTGCAAGTCTCTTTTCAGAAACTCTCCGAAGTACTTCTCTTTGATCTTTGCCAATGCGGCAGGTTCCTCATTGTTGCATTGCTTCAGACAGTTCCAGTAAAGTTGGCCTATTTCCCAGTCTAAAATCTGCATTTCGCTTGTTTTGCCATCGGCATCCTCGAAGCGGTAAGAAAAACTGTACGGAAGTTTATTGATTAACTTAAATGTCTGCCGCCACGCCTCTTCCTCGAAGAGAACTCCCTGCTTTGAACGATCTCGCATCTCATCTACCTTTGCCTGATCCCATTCCATGTCTTCCGCCTCCCAAATGAAATCCAGAATTCGTGTCGGCTTGAAGGGTGCAAGCGACAGAGTATTTGCCTTAGCGCCGTCAAGCAAGGGTTGAAGCTGTGTATAGACCCTGGAATTCTGTAATATTAACCGCCGCCTCTCCCGCCAGTCAGCATGTGTATCTAAATGAGCTACCGGATATAATTGAGTAATATCTGCAGGGCGGAAAGATTCAGGTCGTGGATCACTGGGGTTTTTGAGCAAATCACATTCAAGCCAGTCAAACTTGCTGTACTGCTCTGTTTCTCCCAACCTGCGGAAAGGCACAGGATATATTCTCACCCATGAGCCGTCCTCGCGCAGGCCGGCGGTGCATACCGTCTCACCATATTTCCGGGAAAGAGTCGGATATGTCTTGACAGTTACAAGAATGCGTTCCTTCGCCACAGCCCCTCACAAATGCCGTGGCGCGCAGAGTGTTCCGAATTGATGTTCAAGCGCTTCCGCTACGCAACCGCGATGACAATGCTCCGGCAGTTGTTCATAGCACGCAAGCGCCACTCTTTGGCCATTTTCGATCCATCTTTTTATCTTGTTCAGCGTAGTGATCTGCTTCGGTAGACTATCATGTTTGTACACAGCAAATAATGCAAAGTAATCATCCTGAGTATGTAGTTCTTTTCTGTCTTCAGACGCTATGCCCAGTTCAGGAAGGTGTTCATATCTGATACCCACCCTCTCACAACTTCTTGATAAAGTAACTTTTGAAAATCCGTACTTGCGGCTCAGCGGATTACGGCGCACATCGCAAAGAAGAGTAACCCCATCTCTGATAAGGGTATTCAGGAAGTCCTCCAAAGACCTGCCTTCATACCCGATGGAACAAAGACCTGCCTTGCTGATATCGGGACGAACTGCATCAATCGAGCGTCTGGCTGCTACATCATCGGCAAACACTCTATCAATTATTTCACTTCGAATCGCGTAATATGGATAACGCCTGTACGTTTCTGCTACAAGTTCATCACCACGCAGGCCGGAATACTTTTCGGCAAAATTATCAAACGCTAATCCGTTTGCACGTGGGGTAGCCGCAGCTTTTCCTTCAGTTGTGAGTTTCCATTCCCGGTCTTCATCCGCGAGCAGACCCTTTTCGATCAGTTTCCGTTTGTCGGCATAGGACGTGAAGGAAAAAGCCCCGTATTTATAGGGAACAAATTCATATGAAGGGGATTCTTCAGCATCATGGCAATAGAGGAGTAGCAGCTTCTGAAAATCCATACTGCTGATTTCCCCCCCGAGCGCATCCACCAGCGCAAGCAGCTTTTTTTGCCGGTCAAAAAGCATAGCCTATAATAGCCTTTTCGAATTCATACCGCAATCTCCCCGCTCATCAGCTTCGGGAGCAGAAGGTCGCGGGCGGCTTTGAGTTTTTGGTTTTGAATGCTTACGTTGTTGATTTGCGAAAACGTCGGTTCGACAAAATCATTGAAGCTATTGAGAATGACCTTCGGCGGAATAAGTAATTCAGCACGTTCAAAATCAGATGCTACCACTGCAGGATAGGCTGCCCCCCGAGCATGATTCGTCAAGTAGCCAACGAAGGCATCCGTAGTTGTCGCAAAGTATAGAAAGCTTGTAGGCACACTGATGGGGGTCAGTACTGCAAATCCTGTTGATGATATCAAGTTCGGTATCGGATTCCAAATGACAGCATATGACCGACGGTTCGGGCGAACGCATGACCAGATAATGTCACCATGTTGTACGATACGGCGCGCTCGACTTGGAGCGTCGCGAAAAGCGTAGGTGGTTGTTTCTGTAATCTGTCCGGTCACTACAGAAGAAATGTCCACGTACTCTATGTCACCGTCAAAGCTACTTGACATGGTTGCCCTGTTCACGTCAGCCAGTTTACTCAGTGCCTTCTTCTCCCACCCCTCCAGCACACCGTCAACAATTCGCGTGTGTTCATAGCCGGGGAAGCGGAGGCGGACGAACCACTCCTGATACAACAGCCTCGCCGATTCCTCCAGAAGCGTGATCCGGCGGTTGTTGTTTTCGATCAAGTCGTCGTAGGCGGAGAGTGTCTTTGCGACTCTTTGTTGTTCGTCAAACGATGGAAGCGTAATCGTCATTTGCTTTAGGTGACTTGGCCCAAAGTTCGGCTGAGCGCCCCCTGTTACAAACGCCTCGATCTGACTCTGGAAATCTGGTGACCGAAGGAAAGCATAGAGATAATCTTCATGAAGCACTGCACGATTGGCACTGTGAAAACGAATCACGCTGGTGTTCATCATTAGAGGCAAATGCTCACTGCGAATGCGACCAACCTTCCCATAAGTATTACCTGAGCTTGCAACAACTATATCATTTTCCTCTATAGCAAAATGTGAATAGCGGCTATCAAACTCTGTCATTGTTATGTATTTGTCCGTGTTCGATATGTCGATAGAGCCATCCGTAATAATGTTTGTGACGTTAATGACTTTCATCCCCTCCGCGGACCACTGGTACGACCGAAGTCCCGGCCCTTCCTGAAAAAAGACAACTTCTGATAGCTTATAAGGATGGCGCTCACATAGCTTCATATCCCCAGCTCCTCAAAATTCTCCTGAACCTTCGCCGCCAGTTCTGCCGCTTCTTTGTTAAGGTCTGACAGCTCAACGTGAATATCCCGAAGCGCCTGTTCAAAATCGAAATCTTCATCAATTTCAGCCGGCGCAACGCCGACATAGCGTCCGGGTGTAAGACTCCAGTCGGCGGACTTAATGTCTTCCTTATCAACGAGCTTGACGAGTCCCGGTACATCCCGCAATACGGCATCAGGGAAACGCTCCTGCAGCCAGACGATCTGCTTGTAGAAATAGGTTGTCTGCTTCAACTGCTCAACCGCATCCTTGCGCTGTTCGTCAAGCTGCTTGATAAGCCTTCCGACAGTCCGGCGGTCATAAATCTCAGCAACGGCCTCGACGCTTGCAAGCTCAGAGGCGATGTCCCCCATACGTGAATCAATTTTATAGAGAAGGTCCACCTGTTTGATAAGCCCCTTGATGTGATCAACAGCAGGCTCAAATGCCTTGCGCGCTACGTGCTGTTTCCTATTGTCATCAGGAAGCATTTTGCATGCGCTGCTGCGGAACTTCTCAATTTCATCAATAAGCCTTTTACGGTCTGCCTCGTAGGGCTTCAATAAGTCATTCAGTTCTATAGCAGCATCTATAAAGCCTTTCCGTTTATCCTCATCGAGGTCATCTATCTTTTCCATCTCCTTCGCAAATGCATCAAAGGATCTCCGGATAGTTTTCAGCGTCTCCTCAAATACGGACAGTTTTTCTTTAATCAATGCGCTCTCGTCACACATTGAACCGAAGTATTTCCTTATGAGACCGAGGAACTGCTCCTGTTTGCCGTGATAAAGCCAGACAATGGCGCTCAAATTGGAGAGCTGCTCGGGTGAGAAGTCGAAGATCTTCCGGGTGACCTTGCGATAGATGTTCCGCGCATCGATCATCAATACCTTGTCTCGAAGGGGTTCCGGCTTTCCTTTGTCAAAGAACCACAGCTCGCAGGGCACGGAGCGAGTGTAGAAGAAGTTTGGCCGGATAGCAATCATCACGTCTACGGTTTCCGTTTCAACGATCTTCCGGCGAACATCTTTTTCCCCATGCCCGGCGCTGGAGGCCTGAGAAGACATCACAAAGCCGGCTCTGCCTTTGTTGTTCAGGTAGCTCCAGAAGTAGGATATCCAGAGATAATTCCCATTGGATACCTTCTTCTGCTTGTTCACTCCCGGCAGTCCGAAAGGCAAACGCGGATCGACCTTTATGCGCTCGGCGTCTACCAGGTCCACATTGAAAGGCGGATTGGCCATAACAAAATCGCACTTACCAGCCAGATTGTGCTCATCCTGATAATAAGTGATAGCCTCGGCGATCTTGCCCTCAAGGCCGTGAACTGCGAGATTCATCTTTGCGATACGTATAGTGTCCCGGTTCTTCTCCTGACCGTAGAAGACGACTTTCTTGCCTGTGTCACCGCCAGTCTGCTCTATGAAATGACTGCTCTGAACAAACATTCCTGCTGAGCCGGTGGCAGGGTCAAAGATGGCGCCATGCTCAGGCTCTATGACATTAACAATAGTCTGAACGATCGAAAAAGGCGTGAAGAACTCGCCGTTGTCATGGGCCTTCTGGATCGAAAACTTGGCGAGAAAGTATTCATAAATTTTGCCGAAGACATCACCCGTGGCCCGTTTTATCTCTTCGCTATTGAACAGACGCATCAGGTCTTCAAGTACCTTAGTCTCGAAGATGCCATAGTCTTTTGGCAGGACCCCTTGAAGCGGTGGAAATGCAGCCTCGATCGCGGTCATTGCATTGACAACAAGTTGAGGTAAATCGGTGCCGCTTGTAGCGGCCTGTTCCATTATCCAATCGTACCTCGCATTCTGAGGCAGCCAGAGCGCGCGACGCCGAACATAATCCTCAGGCAATACTTTTCTTTTAGGCATCTTGCCGCTTGCCTTGTCTTCTTCAATCAGCCGCGTTGCAGCATCAAAACGGTTCGCCGCATGGCGAAGGAATATCACCCCCAGCACCGGCATAAAGTAATCGCTTGAGGTCAGCTTTGAATTGGCGCGAAGATTATCTGCCGCCTCCCAGAGGGAGCTTTCTATTTTTTCAATGTTTTGCATATTAGGTAGGCTTTCTCACCGCTTTCCGCTCCTCCCGTAAGTCATGACTCGCATAGTCCGGCCTTGTGGCTGGGAACAGATTGAAAAGGAAGTCGTCTATTTTGTGAATGATAATCATGGTTGTTTTTGTCTGAGATATTATACTTAAAAGAGGTTGTGTTAGGCAGGGAACAGGCAGGTCTTTCGCGTTCACGAGAAAAGAGCAGTTGCTCAGTCCTGGCGGGAGCCCATTGCAATGGGCCGGGAACCTTCATGCCCTGCCCGGCTTTGACCTATGGATTACAGGGTCACTTTGAAGGGCCGGTGAGGTTGAATTTCTCAAGCCTGTACAGGAAGGTCTTGTAACTCATGCCTAAAAACTTTGCCGCCTTTGAGGCCACGCCGCCCGACTTGGCCAGCGCCTTCTGGAGGAGCTCCTTTTCAAGACTTTCAAAATCTATTCCGGAATCGGGGATCTCAAAATCAAACGATGTCTTCGCCCTGCCGGTCCAGAGCTCGTTTTTTATATCGTCCACTGTTATCAAGTCTCTGTCATTCATCAGTATGGCCCGCTCTATGACGGTTTCGAGCTGCCGGATATTGCCGGGCCAGTGATATTCGCTCAACAATTTTACGGCCTCGGGTTCGATGGCCTTTATCCGCCTGCCGAATTCCCTGTTATATTTGTTAAGGAAGAATTGCGCCAGCTCCGGGATGTCCTCTGTCCTTTCGCGCAGGGGTGGGAGTTCGATTTTGACGACTTTGAGCCTGTAATAAAGATCGTCCCTGAAATGTCCTTCAGCCAGTTCTTTCTCAAGGTCCTTGTTGGTTGCGGTGATGATCCTTACATCGACCTTTATCGCCTCTTTTCCGCCGACCCTCCTGATCTCCTTGTCCTGCAGCACCCTCAGCAGTTTTGACTGCATGGCCAGGGAAAGCTCCCCGATTTCATCCAGGAAAAGGGTGCCGCCGTCCGTCACCCTGAAGAGCCCTTCTTTTTTAGTTGTCGCGCCCGTGAACGCTCCTGCCTCGTGTCCGAACAACTCGCTCTCGAAAAGGTTGTCCGGGATGGCCGCGCAATTGAGGGCGGTAAAGGGTTTAGTGCGCCTCGGGCTGTTGTAGTGGATCGCGCGGGCGACAAGCTCCTTGCCGGTTCCGCTTTCGCCTGTAATGAGCACGGTGACCGCTGCCGGCGAGACCTTTTTCAGAATGTCGATGGTCTTCTGCATCCTGGCCGACTTGCCGATAATGCCCTCGATGTTGAACTTCCTGAAAAGCTCTTTCTGCAGTTGAATGTTTTCCCTCAGGAGAGAGGCGCGTTCAACCGCCCTGTGTACATTCAGAAGGAGCGTGTCTTTATTGAGGGGTTTTGTAAGATAATCAAACGCGCCCTTTTTTACCGCTTCTACCGCTGATGATATCGTTCCGTGCGCCGTTATAATGATAATGGAAGGCTCAAAGGGTTGTTTGGGGATGGCCTCAAGCAGCTCGATGCCGCCCATGCCCTCCATCCTGAGATCGGACAGGATGACGTCGGGATGCAAATTTTTCAGGACGGTCAGGGCCTCTTCGCCTGACGCGGCGGTATGTGTCTCATACCCCTCGGAGTCGAGGATTGTCTTGAGGATGTCCCTCTGGAGGGGCTCGTCGTCTACAACAAGGATTACCGGCATTGCTTCTTCTCCTTTTCAACGGGCAAAATAATAGTCACCCTGCTGCCTTTCGTGTCCTTGCGTTCAAACGATATCTTTCCGCCGTGCTCTTCTATGATCCTCTTCGTAAACGAAAGCCCCAGCCCCAGCCCCCTGCTCTTTGTCGTGAAAAAGGGTTCAAATATCTTTGATACCTGCTCTTCGGAGACGCCGGTGCCGGTGTCATCTATGGAGAGGGAAAGCCTGGATGAGGAAGCCTCCGCAATGACTGAAAGGTCTCCCCCACGAGGCATGGCCTCAAAGGCATTGATGACGAGATTGTATATGCATGTTTTAATAAACTCCGGGTCTATAAAAAGCTCCGGGAGGGTCGTATATTCTCTTTTAATATATATATTGCACTCCCGAGCCCTTGCGGAGACTATCTCAAGGACGTCATCGATTATCTTGCCGATGCCGGCGTTCTGAAGGTTAAGTCCGATCGGTTTTCCGTAACCCAAAAAACTCTCCGCGAATTTGCTCAGCCTCTGTATCTCCCCTTTCATATTCTCCACAAGGGACCCGAACTTCCGGGCGTCGGCCGGATCGACGGGTTTGTAATGTTCTTTCATATGGTCAATGGAAAGGCTGATGAAATTCAGCGGGTTCTTGATCTCGTGGGCGATATTCTGGGCCACCTGCCCGATGCCCGCGAGATGCTCCGCCTTCCTGAGTTTTTCCCTGAGCTCCCTTTCCTCCCTTAGTTTCCCCATCATATTGTTGAAGCTGCGCGCGAGAACGCCTATCTCGTCCTTTCTTTTCGTATCGAGCTGCTGGTCCAGGTTGCCCGCGGCCACCTGCCTGGCGGCCTCCACAACCGCATCGATGGGTTTCGTATACCTCGTCGCAAGAAATATTGCCAGCACGATGCCGATGCCGAATATCAGCAGGGCCGCCACAATCCTGCGCATCGCGCTCGTATGCAGAAATACCGAAAAGTCTTCAGTATTGAGAGTGAGGTTGATGTACCCCAGGTGTTTCTCTCCGGAAACCACCGGTATCATGACATTGTAGACCTGTCCCTCCCCCGTCACGGGCTGCCCGATATCGGCCTTGACCATCAGGGTCTTTTTGCTCTTTGATATCCATTTGCCGATGTCCTTCGAGTTTGTGCTGGCTATTATCTTGTCCGAGGCGCTGATTATCTGGATCTCCTTCACCCCTTTTGTATTGATCTTTTTCAGGTAATTTTCAAGACGCTTCTCGGAAAGGCCCGCCCCCCCGACCTCTTCAAGCCCGATCTGTATGGCCTTTGAAAGCTCATACGTCTGGCGCTCGAATTCGTTATACAGGGCCTTCTCCGTATGGTAATAAAGAAAGAGGAGCATGGAGATCAGGCTCATGCTCAGAAAGAGCATCATCGCGATCAGTCTCTTGTTTAATGAAGGCTTCAGCAGGTAGTATGTAATCTTGTTCATGTTTTATTGATCTTAGGGATTAGTTATATTTAAATGAAACGTATGGTGATAAATCAAGTATACTGATACACTATCCAACCATAAGCCGGACGATAAGTAAAGATTTTGTAAAAATGAGAAGCAAGCTTTTTTTCATACTCATCATATTTTCCCTCTCCGGCTGCGCCCAAATCCGGAAGGCAGTGATCGTTGCTTCCGAAATTGAACAATATTGCCGGAAGGTGTCCGGCGAAGACGCTGAATCCATGAGCATCTGTATGCGCCAGGAACGCAGCGCGAAGGACGAACTCGCGGGGATGACCATTCCCCCGCTTATCGAAAAACGCTGCCGCCGCCTGTCCGAATCCACCGGCGGGAGCTACCAGGTCATGCTGACCTGCATACAGCAGGAGGGGATGCCTGTCAGAAAACAGGGAAAGTAACTATTGGACAATAACTGGAATTTTGCTGCGTTAACCCTTCAGTGAAGGGTGGAAGTTACCCTCTCTTTAATAGGCAGGACAACGTTAATTCCCCCTTTGGAAAAGGGTGTAGGGGGATTTTGTAATAAAAATATTCATCAGAAAATCTCCCCTGACCCCTGCTTAAGGCGCCTACTGTTGGTCTTTTCCAAAGAGGGGAATTAAAATACGCCACCCGTCACTGAAGGGTGAGTAATCACGTATTTGATGCCTTGAAACTTCTCGTAATATTAGTTACCGTGAATCAAGAGAAATTACCTGCAAACCTAAAGCAAAATCTGTTATCCTTGAACTCGCTCTACCATTAAGGTGAATAATCATGATTGACGAAACAATGGAAGAAGAATTTTATGATGCCCTGGAAAAAACAGGGAAGCTCATCAGGTATTTCCGCAAAGGATATGACTTCGGCGTCGACCTTTATGATCCTGTAGTCGAAGATATGATGGACATGGTTCATCAGCATTTCGACGAAGACCCGGAGAAGCTTTACAGTGACAGCCGCTATTACTCAATATTGACAAGGGGTGTTAACCGGCACGTTACCCGGAAAGCAAGGTATGAAATATTCAGCGCGCTTGGGACCATGTATAAGAAAGCAGGCGGCAGGGACAGGGCAAGGATAAAGACCGCTCGCATGGCGCTTGCAGACGAAGGCATCCATCCGGGGCTTATAGGTATCGTGCTTGAGCTTTACAACCGGCATGTTTTTGAAAGGGCTTCTGAACGCCTTCGTCTTGAGGGTGAAGAGGTATCTGAACTTCAGGAACTTGTAGAAAAGATCAGGAAGGAACCCTCAGAGGATAATATAATAAAGTTAGCATCCTACGGAGAGAAAGCCATCGGGGAAATCGGATATGCAATATTTGACAAAGAAGCTGAAGATGAAGGGATAGAGAACTGGCTGGAAGCGGCAGCCAGGATACCTTGTCACAGGACTGCAAAACTGCTGCTTGATGTCCTTCTGGACTTTGGAATAAATGATGATGAGGTCAACCGCTTAAGGCCCCACCTTGTCGGAATGTTCCCGCTTCTGTCCATCCACATTTACAACATGCTCGACGCGAAGGATACGGAGTTTTTCGACAGATGGATGCTTTATGAATTTCTTGTATCCGTACCTGAGCCAAAGGTTTTTTATTATCTGAGGCGGGAATTCATCAATAGAACCTACTGGAATGATGATCCTCAAAAAGGAGACGAAGAAGCGGCGCTGGAATTTTACGGGAAGATTACTGATTGGCTTATTTCCCTTGCCGACAGGCGGGCTGCGCCTGTCTTTATCCGTCTGCTGCATGAAGGGAAAGATATGGGCTTTCAGCAGGAGGTTTTAAATATCGTATCTGGAAAACTTCGGGATTCATTATGGCATGATGAGATACAGACAGGGCTGAGGCTTCTTGACGAGGGCGAGAATATTTTCATATCGGACGAACAGAAACCCACCGCCCTTTTAGGCCAGAGGACCGGTGAATATGTGAAATTCCAGGAAACGATGCAGGAGACGCCCACCCTCCCCGACCTTCAGAAGAAACTCGACGTCGAGACAACAAAATGGAATGAGGCCTATCATGATACGCTCGACGGACTGAGGCCTGTTGACATACCGAGACCCCAGATGCAACTCGTTCTTCTTCAGAACATGTTCAGGGACTTTGAGCGGACGCTTGCCGGCAAGGAAGATCGGGGTATGGAAAGAACCATGGAGGATTACAAAAGATTTCAGAGTGAATGGATGGTTACACCTCTCGATGACACCGAAGGAAATATACCACTCGTAATGATCCTTAAGGAGGAAGAGAATTCTGCGGATACCTTTGCAGTCCGGGAACACTTTAAAGGATACAGAAAGAGTAAAATTGACGACCTGTACTTTGAAGCGTCAGAACTCTATAGCGAAGGCAAAAAGAAGGCGGCTGCAAAGAGGATAAACGCGCTGCTGCAGTTAGAGCCTGATCATCCTTTTGCTCTCCATCTTGCAAAGAAAATCGGGATGGCTTGATGATTTCCCCCTCACCGTAGCCTGCCTTGATTGTCAGAGCGCATGGGGTCAAACCTTCAAAATTCATTTATCATCCTCTCTGACAGAAAGGTTCAATGTTTTTTCCTAATCACTGCCTTTAACCCGCAATTCAAAATGACATTTGAAGGTTTGATAATCATATAAAGGCACCCCCTATAG
>JACRHD010000068.1 GCA_016234115.1 Nitrospirota bacterium | reverse complement strand
GGGGCGGACCTTGAATTCATCACCTATCCCGGCGCAGTACACAGCTTTACGAACCCCGATGCCGAGGCAATGGGAAAGAAATTCAACCTGCCGTTGGCATATAACGCGGACGCAGACGCGAAATCGTGGGCCGAGCTGAAAAAATTCCTCGCAGCGATTTTTAGAAAATGATGGAAAGGTTGTTTTGCCTGATCGACGAGTTTGTCGAACCATGGCTTCCCGGTCGACAAGGGGCAACTGAAAGGAGACCGTATGATAGTCTGTAAATATATACTTGCAGTTTTAATACTGATATCCGTAAATTCATGCGCCGCCGGATACCTGAAGACAGTAAGGACCGAGCCTTCATCGGTTTCGGGAAGTTACACGCTCCTCCTTCACGGGTCCCGGTACGGAGATGACGTGGAAAACGTGGCGATCCTCGATAAGGAAGGCGACGCATATTCCTTCAAGATTGCCGCCCCCGAATTCGATTACACGGTGCAAAAGGGGGTCGCTGCCGGGAAGGCCCTTGAAGAAGCGGAAGGCTTTGTCAGGTCCCACCGCGCCTTCATGAGTTCCCGTTTAAGCGGGATTATCGACGGGCAGGGGAATATTATAGGCTACGAGGTGAGGCCTCTATATATTGCGCATGAATTCGGTCTTTCCGACATCCTGTACATTGATTACAGGATGAAAGACAATACGGTGATTACCTACATAAGGGTAAAATACGACCTCGAAAAGAAAGGGCCTTTTTTGTTCAGGGAAAGGGAACTTATGGACTGACTTTCCTGAAGGCCTTGAAGCCGGCCTGCGAGGTCATTTTGTAAATATCGATGTCCCGTACCGCGCATTCGGAAACCATCACAGCAAGGGTCTCGAGTTTCCTCCAAACCATGAATTCAAGAGAGGCCTCGTAAATAACGACCGTGCCGAAGGTCCTGCCTTTGCCGTAGATATTGGCTATCTCAAGAAACGCGTTGGCCTGGCATGAGTTTTTAAACTGGAATGATCTCCTGATCCTGTAGATTGTGTTCTCCATATCAGTCTCTTGATATGCTTATCGGTTTAATAACAAACAGGCTTTAATCCCATCCGCTGTTATAATGTCGGCCGGGAGAGGGAAGGCTGTAGAGAAATTTCTATACGACACCTTTTTAAAAAAAGCCTTTAAGGGTCAAGAAGAATCCCAATTATTGGAGGATACATAAGCGCCCTGAAGCACTGCTCTTACTCAAAGACCACATACCTCTTCACCTTCTCAAGCCTCTTCCCCTTCAACCCCAAATCCTCAGGCCCGGCAATCCTTCTTTCGGTGCGGAATTTCAATGCCCTGTTCACAGTATCGATGCCCAGCCCCGGCGCCCTCAACAGGGCCTCCCTGTCCGAGGTATTGATCCTGACGGGATAGAATTCGGGGTGGTTGTCAGCCCAGACCTGTTTCGGGTCCTGGTCCAGCCTCAGATTTCCGCTTTTGTCCATAAGAATATCATCACGGTCAAAGCCGTATTTGCGGAGAAGAAAATCGACCTGGTACAAACGGTGCTCGCGCATAAAAAGGGCCTCCGGAACAGGCATGACCCGCTTTTCGCCGGGGATATCGGGGGCGCCGAGGCCTTTCTGGTAAGCTGAAAAATATACGCGTTTAAAATGCAGACGCCGGTACAATCCGAACATGTACTCTACGATTTCAGAATCCGTCTCGTCCGAGGCGCCGACGATGAACTGGGTCGTGCATTTCACCCTTGCAAACCTTCCCCCCTTTTGTGAGAGACTGCTCATCAGTTTGATGGGACGAATAATATCTTTCATGTAGTCCTTTTTGTCCGAGAGCGCGTCAAAGCGCTTCTTTCCCGGGGTCTCGATATTGAGAGACACCGCGCTCGCAAGTGAAAAAGAATCCTCGACGGCCGCGCTTGAAGCCCCGGGGATGATCTTTAAATGTATGTAGCCTTTGAAGTTATGTTTGTACCTGAGAATGCGCGCCACCGCGTTAATCCTGTCCATGGTGTAATCGGGGTCGCCTATTACAGCAGAGCTCAGGAACAGGCCGAAGACCTCTTTCCTCTTTACGTATTCCATGAAAATCCGCGCCGTTTCATCAGGCAGGAGCGTGCAGCGCCTCAGGTCCGTTTGAGAGCGCAGCGGGCAGTATTTGCAGTCGTTTGAGCACGCGTTGGACAGGAGGGTCTTCAGGAGAATGGAATAGCCCCCCTGCGGAAGCGAGACCGGGTACAGCCACTTCCCGTCACCCCCCCGCCTGCGCCTGTCGTCATTTCCTGAGCCGCACGCGCAAGCGAGGTCGTACTGCGAGTCAGACGACAACACCTTGAGTTTCTCGATCGTGTCCATGGAAAATCTGCCTTCAGGAATTATAACAGATGAGTGATATAATGTAACAAAAAGACAGTAGTAAGCAGCAGGTAGTTAAGGTGAGGAGACTTTACAAGCTTATTCTTTTCCCCTAACTACTAACTACTTGCTGCTAACTACTTTAATAAAGGGAGGAATACATGAAAGCAATCCGTGTTCACGCATTCGGCAAACCGGAGGTCATGGAACTGAAAGAGATGCCCGACCCTCAACCGGATACCGGGCATATCGTGGTACGCATTCACGCTATCGGGATCAACCCCGTAGATACGTATATCCGCTCCGGCCTTTACCCCGTTAAACCCGATTTACCCTATACGCCGGGAATGGACGCGGCCGGATTCGTCGAAGCCGTCGGAAAGGGCGTGAAGAATTTCAGACCCGGCAACAGGGTATATGTTGCAGGCACGATAAGCGGCTCCTATGCCGAAAAAGCGCTTTGCGCGGAGTCCCAGGTCCATCACTTGCCGGACAGGGTCTCTTTTGCTCAGGGCGCGGGGGTCGGCGTTCCGTACGGCGCAGCTTACCGGGCCATCTTCCAGAGGGCAAAGGCGGTCCCCGGCGAGGTTGTCCTTGTTCACGGAGCGAGCGGAGGCGTCGGCATTGCCTCGGTACAATTGGCCCGCGCGGCAGGGATGCGCGTTATCGGCACAGCCGGGACGGAGAAGGGCCGCATCCTCGTCACAGAGCACGGCGCGCATCATGTCTTTGATCATAACGACCCCGACTGTCTGGAAAAGGTCCGCCTTCTTACGGACGGAAAAGGAGTGGATGTAATTATTGAAATACTTGCCAATGTCAATCTCGGTAAAGACCTCGGCATTCTGGCGCGCGGAGGACGCGTTGTAATTGTCGGCAGCCGGGGCCCCGTCGAGATAGATCCCCGTAATGCCATGTCGCGCGATGCCGCGATATTGGGGATGGTCCTTTTCAACGCCTCCGAATGCGAGATGAACAGTATCCATGCCGCCCTCGGCGCAGGACTGGAAAACGGCGCCCTCGCGCCCGTAATAGGACGTGAACTTTCGCTAAGCGAGGCGGCCCGCGCGCACCATGAGATTATGGCGCCGGGCGCGTACGGAAAGATAGTGCTGATACCGTAAGATACGACCGGCGCCTGCCCGGCTTTTCAACCGCTTCCCAACCCGGATTATTTACAAATATCGTACTCCGGGAGGCGTGATTCAAAAACATCTTCAAAGCAATGAGATTATTTGGGCTCATCGCGTAAGAGTGCGGGTTAACTGATGTCTCCCCACGAGTCTTCAAATCCCCCCTGCCCCCCCTTTTCTAAAGGGGGGGACATCATTAAGCATATCCTGATTCATATGATCTTACCAACACTCTTCCACGATGAGTCATTATTTGTAAGGACTTTTCGCTCTTCAAGTTATTACTTTTAGAGGGTGTACTTTTTACACCACGCAAAAATTCCGGATAAGGGATTGCAGCAACATGTTTTTGAATCCTACATGAAGGCCGGCCTTGAGAAGGACAAGGCGGCGCTTCTAGTGATAATCGGAGGGCTTACTAACGGCAAGAAGGTCTTCATTGCCTCTGAGAGCGGATATAGGGAGAGCAAGGAATCCTGGAGCGGAGTTCTCAGAAACTTGTAAGGGCGCGGCCTGAAACTTGGCAGGTTGACGATTGCTGATGGTCACCTGGGGATATGGTCAGCACTCGGAGAACTCCACGCCGAAGGGAAAGAACAGCGGTGCTGGAACCATAAAATAAGAAACGTCCTAGACTGTTTCACCAAGAGAATACGTGCCGAGGCTGCAGAACAACTCAAGAAGATTACATATGCGGACACGCATGCAGAATGAGAGCGACTCAGGAACCCATTTCTTAATCGAT